>NZ_SBEF01000004.1 GCF_004011885.1 Serratia microhaemolytica
CGAACATGCCTGGCGGCGATAGCGCGGTGGTCCCACCTGACCCCATGCCGAACTCAGAAGTGAAACGCCGTAGCGCCGATGGTAGTGTGGGGTCTCCCCATGCGAGAGTAGGACACTGCCAGGCACCTATAAACGTTGTTGGGGTGACGCCTAATAATGAGTGGAACGTAGAGAGAAGTTCTGCTAACATCGCGAGATGTGACGTAACAAAATCGGTGGAGCGGTAGTTCAGTTGGTTAGAATACCTGCCTGTCACGCAGGGGGTCGCGGGTTCGAGCCCCGTCCGTTCCGCCACCTTATTTAGGGGCGTAGTTCAATTGGTAGAGCACCGGTCTCCAAAACCGGGTGTTGGGAGTTCGAGTCTCTCCGCCCCTGCCAAGAAATAAAAAACCCTTTGCGCAAGCAAAGGGTTTTTTATTTGTCTTAAGGATATTGAGAAGATCACTAGTGATCTTACATTCTTAGCATGAATCTCCACGATATCTTTTTCACTAAAGATATCGAATTGGATTTTTATCTCGATAAATGCGTTGCATTACATTGCAGCGTTAAAAATAGCGACAATTTGCTGATGAGTCGCTTGGATCGGATTAGTAAAGCCACATGCATCTTTCAGTGCATTGGCAGCAAGTATATCTAAATCGGCGAGTTTCACTTTTAACTCATTTAAGCCAGATGGAATACCGACGTCGTTTGATAACTGACGAATGGTGGTAATGCAAAGTTCTGCACCTTGCTGATCACTTAGTCCATTAACATTAGCCCCCATTGCTGCGGCGATATCCTTTAACCGATGCGCTGCCACCTGAGCATTAAACTCCTGCACATGAGGCAGCAGTACGGCATTACAGACACCATGAGGCAAATTGTAAAAACCACCGAGTTGGTGTGCCATAGCATGTACATAGCCCAGCGAGGCATTATTGAATGCCATACCGGCGAGAAATTGGGCATAAGCCATATTTTCACGCGCCTGCTTATCATTACCATCATTCACAGCATCACGTAGTGACTGGGCAATCATAGTGATGGCTTTTAATGCGCAGGCATCAGTAATTGGGTTTGCGGCACTTGATACATAAGCCTCTACCGCATGTGTCAAAGCATCCATACCGGTAGCAGCTGTTAGCCCTTTTGGCATAGCGATCATTAGCGCAGGATCATTGACCGAGAGTATTGGTGTCACATGCTTGTCGACAATTGCCATTTTAATATGACGCGCTTCGTCAGTAATAATACAGAAGCGCGTCATTTCGGAAGCGGTTCCTGCGGTGGTATTGATAGCCACCATCGGTAATTGTGGTTTTTCTGAGCGATCAACACCTTCATAATCGTTGATTTCACCGCCATTTGTTGCGACCAGTGCAATCCCCTTCGCACAATCATGTGGTGAACCGCCACCAAGAGAGATAATCAGGTCACACTGATGCTCTCTTAATAGCTGCAATCCCTGTTTTACATTTTCTGTGGTTGGATTAGGAAGGGTAGCATCATAGACACAACTATTAATGCCCTCTTTGCTCAGTAACTGCTGTAGCTGTGCTACAACCCCCAAGCTATTTAACACGTTATCGGTGACGATCAAGGCTCGACGAAAATTTTGTGTCTTGAGGCTGGTTACTGCTTCAGATAATGAACCGTAGCCAAGCATGTTTACCGCAGGGATGAAAAATGTTGCGGATGTCATTAGTTAACTCCTTGATTAGGGTTTTTGCCGCTCATAAACATTACCCTGTTAGTCAAATAAGAAGTGTGATCCACATACAATATGTTGATAAAAAAGATAATTACTCGGCACTCGCTTGCGTATTTATCAATAAAATGAAAAACGTATTATTCTTCATCCAGATACGGTTTTTTAGCTGTTAACTGCCAAATCTTTTCAGCATAGTGGCCTAATAGCCACAAACTTAAACCCAACAGCAGAAAGAACAGACTCTTAGAGAGCGGAAGCCAGAAAAACTCAAAAAAACGAGTATAGAGATTGATTGCCAGAAAGGTCAGTCCAAAGCCACGTAACATCTTATCGTCATGTTTTAACCCAAGCCAAATAGCCATTACTGCCGCGACACCGAATAGCAGACTCCACTGAAGCAATTCGAATTGACGTATCTGATACCAGTGAGACAACTCGCCATAGTTACCAAAGATTGACAGCAACCATAATGCGATAAACAAATAGAGCAGCCCCATTGCTAGTGTGACACGTTCTAACTGACGTTGAACCAGTGCGGTTCGTAATAGTTGCCAGCTAGCAATCAGTAGGCTGGCAAAAGCAATAAAACGTACCGGATAGTTCATGCCTAACCAGTAGGAACCATAACCAGAGATGTAACCGGTGGAGACGCCGAAAGCAACGCCCAAAACCAGTAATGAGAACCACCACACCAGAGAGGAAGCAGTGAACCAACCAATCACGCCATAGACTAATGCTGACAATATCAATAGCAGATGTATCGGGATTAGCTCTGCGCTATTTTCCTGCCACCAAATGGCCAATTGCAAAAATGCACAAGCGGTGAGCAGTACTGCAATAAATAGCAGAGCCTCATTACTATAACGTTTCGCTGGTTTACGCGTGCGCCTACGTAGCGCCCACAGGTAGATAGCGATAGCAGATATGGAAAGCGTGATAGTACGACCGGGCGCACCAAGGTGGAATAATTTATCTAACTTTCGCATCAGGTCATGATCAGCAAACAGGCTAGTGATAGCGATCAGCAATGATGCTAAAGCTGTCAGAAAAGCGTAGCGAGCTAAACGTCGCCAATCAAAGGTTTGAACTTGTATCTGTTGCAATAACAGTTGCCGCTGTTGCTCACTGATACTCCCTTCACTGACCCAATGCTGAAGGGCATTACGAACAACATTGGCATTTTTTTTACTTATGCTCAGCTTCATCTTTTTCTGCTCCAATTCCTACTAGCACTCACTTACTGTGGCACAGCCGCTCACGTTAACACTTTAATGGAAAACGAGCACAGTAAAAGTTGCCTGATTACTCGCCTGCGGTTGCAGTTTTCTGCAGAACTGCAATGTCAAATTGGTTAGGTATATAATGGCGAGCGATTGTTGATGAGAATTTAGAGCATGAATGACTATAACGACGAGTACTGGATGCGGCGAGCGCTGGTTTTGGCACAGCGAGCACAGGATGAGGGGGAAGTGCCGGTTGGTGCATTGCTGGTGCTGGATAATCAGGTGATCGGTGAGGGATGGAATCAATCAATTGGCTTACATGATCCCACTGCTCATGCCGAGGTTATCGCACTACGCCAGGCTGGATTGACCCAGCAGAACTATCGTTTGTTGAATGCGGTGCTATACGTCACCTTAGAGCCTTGTGTGATGTGTGCCGGAGCGATAGTTCACAGCCGTATCCGGCGTTTGGTTTTTGGTGCGACAGATAAAAAAACGGGAGCCGCAGGCTCATTGCTGGATGTTTTTCGACATCCAGCAATGAACCATCAAGTGGAAATCTGCGCCGGAGTGCTAGCCACTGAGTGTTCTGCTAGGCTCAGTGATTTTTTCCGTTTGCGACGTGAACAGAAAAAAGCACTGAAGCAGGCTGCTGGTGGGCAAACTTGAATACAATAGATAAACAGCTAACGATCAGTTTTTAATTGCGGTTATGTTTTTTCTGTTCAGCTTTCTGTACCGATTGTTGTCGTTCCGCCTTCTTCTCCTTCTCGCGTAGATAGCCTACCAGGCTCATGTGGTAGCGGCGTACATTTTCGACATAGGTATAAGCTTCATGGCCACGCGCATAGCCATAGGTGAGTGATGAGTAGTAGCGTTTTTCACTCAGTAAGGGCAAACGCTGCTTCACATCGACCCAACTATCCGGATTACCGCGCTGCATTTTAGTCAGTTTACGGGCATCCAACATGTGGCCCCAGCCCATGTTATAGGCCGCGAGAGCAAACCAGATCCGCTCATGTTCAGAGACTGTTTCTGGTACTTTTGCCATCAGCTTTTGCAGGTAGACCGCGCCACCACGAATGCTCTGTTCAGCATTTAATCTATCGGTGACCCCCAAACTGCCAGCAGTTGCGCGTGTTAACATCATCATACCGCGCACTCCGGTTGGTGAAGTAGCCTGTGGATTCCAGTGCGACTCCTGATACGCAATTGCGGCTAACAGCTTCCAATCGATGCCATTGGCATGTTTTTCAAACAACGGACGGAAATTGGGTAGTACCGTGTCGATCGCTGACAAAAAAGTTCGGGTATCGAGATAGTCAAAGCTTCCCATGTGACCGAGATATTTCTCCTCGACACGCGCGATAGTGCCATCCTCTAGACGACGATTGTAAAAATCGAGCAGCGCAGCATATAAACTACTGTCTTGGCTGCGTTTTAGATACCACATCACGGGTGCTTCATCGGTGATATCGAAAGCGACTGACAACTGAGGATAAATGCGCTGTAGCAGTGCAATCGTCATTGAGTCACCGATGGTGTAATCCAATTGACCATCCGCCACCTGTTCGAGCAATTGTTTCGTGGTGAGATGATGAGATGCTTGCCAGTTTAAGTTGGGATACCGCTCTTGCTTGAGCTGCTTTAGTGTACTGGCGTGTGCGGAACCTGACGCGACCATCAACGTTCCCTTTAGATGATTCAAACTCTTTGGGCGCACCTTGCCCATACGGTAAACCAATTGTTGTGAAACCGAATAATAAGCAGGGCCACTGCTGGCATTAGTGAGGCGCTCAGGGTTATAGATCAGACCGGCTGCGAGCAGATCGGCATCTCCACGTTCAAGATCATCAAACAGTTCATTAATATTTTGATGGGGGATCATCACCAATTTGACACCGAGGTAGTTGGCGAAATTCTTTGCCAGCTCGTAGTCGATACCGGTAGCACCTTTGGGTGACATTGAGTATGTCAGGGGGGAATCCAGAGTGCTAACACGCAGTTCACCGCGCGATCTAATCATGTCAAGCTGTGTAGCAACGACTTCCCTTGTGTGCCAAGAAATATTTGGCCATAGCGCTACTGCCAGCAGGAAGGCAATAACACTGATTAAGATGTAATTTATTTTTATTTGTTTCAAGTGATTATCTCAATTAAAAGCACATTCTTCGTTCATTGAATCATGCGTATTGCTACCTTTAACGCATCGCCAAGGGCATTTTGCGCAACAAAAGCGCAGTGTGCAACCTTATTGATTGATGCCGATAACGGTACCGGTAGCAGATTTTACCAATAATTACTACGCAAACGGTTTCGTCCCTAGTGTCGATTCTCTATAATGGCGCGCACATCCCCCCTGTTGTCCCCAATTGAAGTACTGCAGTGAGTGACTTCAAACTCGAGAGAGCGTTAATGATGGAAATACTTCGTGGTTCGCCTGCTTTATCGGCTTTTCGCATTACCAAACTGCTATCCCGTTTCCAGGATGCCCAGTTACCAGTCAGTAACCTGTATGCTGAATATGTTCATTTTGTTGATCTTAGAGCACCGCTCACGGCGGAACAGCAGATCAAGCTACAGCTATTGCTCAAGTATGGTCCCTCTTTAGCCAAGCACACTCCGGAAGGACGTCTCTTACTGGTGACACCTCGTCCAGGCACCATCTCACCGTGGTCTTCTAAAGCGACAGATATTGCTCATAACTGCGGCCTTTCACAGATTAAGCGCCTAGAGCGCGGGGTGGCATTTTATATCACTGCACCAGCGTTGGCAGCGACAGATTGGCATACACTGGCCAATTTACTGCATGACCGCATGATGGAAACGGTGTTTGATGATCTGCAACAGGCAGAGCAGCTGTTTGCTCAGCAACAGCCTGCACCTTACCAAGTGGTTGATATTATAACTCATGGTCGTAAGGCGTTGGAACAGGCCAATAGTAAACTTGGCTTGGCGCTTGCACCGGATGAGATCGACTACCTGCTAGATGCTTTTAATCAACTGGCCCGCAATCCGACCGACATCGAATTATACATGTTCGCTCAAGCCAACTCGGAACATTGCCGCCATAAAATTTTCAATGCGGACTGGGTTATCGATGGTGAAAAGCAGCCAAAGTCGCTGTTTAAAATGATTAAAAACACCTTTGAACAGACACCAGACTATGTGCTTTCAGCGTATAAAGACAACGCAGCGGTGATGGAAGGTTCGGAGGTCGGGCGCTTTTTTGCCAGTGCAGACAACGCACAGTATGGCTACCATCAGGAAGCGACACACATCCTAATGAAAGTAGAGACCCATAATCACCCAACGGCTATTTCACCGTGGCCAGGTGCAGCAACCGGTTCTGGTGGTGAAATCCGCGATGAAGGTGCTACCGGACGCGGCGCAAAGCCAAAGGCTGGGCTGGTGGGATTCTCGGTTTCCAATTTGCGCATCCCAGGCTTTGAGCAGCCTTGGGAAGAGGATTTTGGCAAACCGGCACACATGGTAACGGCACTGGAGATCATGACTGAAGGGCCGCTAGGGGGTGCCGCATTTAACAATGAGTTTGGGCGTCCAGCACTGCTTGGTTATTTCCGTACGTATGAAGAGCGCGTCAACAGCTACAACGGGGTTGAACTGCGCGGCTACCATAAACCGATCATGCTTGCCGGAGGAATTGGCAACATTCGTGCCGCACATGTACAAAAAGGTGAAATCAGCGTTGGCGCCAAATTGATCGTATTAGGTGGCCCAGCGATGAACATCGGCTTGGGGGGAGGAGCAGCTTCGTCAATGGTGGCAGGGCAATCGAATGTTGATCTCGATTTTGCTTCGGTACAACGCGACAATGCAGAAATGGAGCGGCGTTGCCAAGAAGTGATTGATCGTTGCTGGCAACTGGGAGCAGAGAACCCGATCCTGTTTATCCATGACGTCGGCGCTGGCGGGCTATCGAATGCGATGCCAGAACTGGTGAGTGACGGTGGTCGCGGGGGATGTTTCGAACTGCGTGATATCCTCAACGATGAACCGGGCATGAGTCCACTGGAAGTCTGGTGTAACGAATCACAAGAACGCTATGTACTGGCGGTTGCCCCGGAGCAATTGGCCCGTTTTGATGATATCTGTCGTCGCGAACGCGCACCTTATGCGGTGATTGGTGAAGCTACTGAACAGCGCAACCTAACCCTCAATGACCGTCATTTTGGCAACAAACCTATCGACATGCCGCTTGAGGTATTGCTTGGCAAAACGCCCAAAATGACCTGCGACGTGCAGCGATTAACGGCTAAACCTGTTGCTCTCGACACAGCGCAGATCAACTTGGCAGAGGCGGTCGAGCGCGTGTTGCATTTGCCGGCGATTGCAGAGAAAACCTTCCTGATCACCATTGGTGATCGTAGCGTGACCGGCATGGTTGCCCGTGATCAGATGGTTGGCCCGTGGCAAGTCCCGGTTGCTGACTGTGCTGTCACTACCGCCAGTCTGGATAGCTACTATGGTGAAGCGATGGCTATCGGCGAACGGACACCTGTCGCGCTGTTGAATTTTGCCGCCTCGGCACGCTTGGCTGTGGCTGAAGCATTAACCAATATTGCTGCAACACAGATTGGTTCACTGAAACGTGTGAAACTGTCGGCAAACTGGATGGCTGCTGCAGGGCACCCAGGCGAAGATGCCGGATTGTATGAAGCGGTAAAAGCAGTGGGAGAAGAACTCTGCCCTGCACTGGGGATCACCATTCCGGTCGGCAAAGACTCGATGTCGATGAAAACCCGCTGGCAGCAGCAGGGGCAAATGCAAGAGATGGCATCCCCGTTATCACTGGTGATCAGTGCGTTTGCACGCGTTGAAGATGTACGCCGTACTGTCACACCGCAATTACGCACTGACAAAGGTGAAACGGCTTTACTGCTGATTGATCTTGGCAATGGTGAAAATGCGCTCGGTGGTTCTGCACTGGCACAGGTCTATCGTCAACTGGGTGATAAACCCGCTGATGTACGTAATGTAAACCAACTGGCGGGCTTCTTTAACGCCATGCAGCAATTGATCGCTGAAGGCAAATTACTGGCCTACCATGATCGCTCAGATGGCGGATTGCTGGTCACGCTGGCAGAGATGGCATTTGCCGGACACTGTGGCATCAGTGCAGACATTGGCACACTAGGCAGTGAACCATTGGCAGCGCTGTTCAGTGAAGAGTTGGGTGCGGTGGTGCAGGTCGCTGCTGCTGATGTTGCCGCAGTGAAACAGTGTTTTGCTGCGCATGGATTAAGCGACAACCTGCATCAACTGGGCAGTGTATTGCCGGGTGATACTTTTGTTATCAGCCAATCAGGCGCGATCATTTACCAGCAGAAACGCAGCACATTAAGAACATGGTGGGCTGAAACGACATGGCAGATGCAGCGCTTGCGCGACAATCCACTCTGCGCTGATCAGGAGCATCAGGCAAAACAGGATGAAAGCGATCCCGGTTTACATGCCAAATTAACCTTTGCCACTGATGAAGATATTGCAGCACCCTACATTGTGAGGGGGATTCGCCCGAAAGTCGCGGTATTGCGTGAACAGGGTGTCAATTCACATGTTGAAATGGCAGCCGCTTTCCACCGTGCTGGTTTTGATGCATTTGATGTGCATATGAGCGATCTACTGGCTGGGCGTCGAGAGTTGCAGGAGTTTCACACACTGGTTGCTTGTGGCGGCTTCTCTTACGGTGATGTGCTTGGTGCGGGCGAAGGATGGGCAAAATCGATTTTGTTTAATCCGCGTGTGCGAGATCAATTCACTGCCTTCTTCCACCGCCCAGAAACGTTGACGCTTGGTGTCTGTAACGGCTGCCAGATGATGTCTAATCTACGTGAATTAATTCCGGGTGCTGAGCACTGGCCACGCTTCGTACGCAACCTCTCTGAGCGTTTTGAAGCACGTTTTAGCTTGGTAGAAGTGGCAGCAAGCCCCTCACTGTTGTTGCAGGGCATGGTGGGATCAACAATGCCGATTGTTGTTTCACATGGAGAAGGGCATGTTGAAGTGCGAGATGCGCAGCATCTGGCTACGCTGGAACAACAAAAACTGGTGGCACTACGCTTTGTTGATAACTATGGACGCGTGGCACAGCACTATCCCGCCAACCCGAATGGTTCACCGAATGGCATCACCGCCGTGACCAGCGTTGATGGTCGTGCTACGGTGATGATGCCGCACCCAGAGCGGGTTTTCCGTACAGTCAGTAACTCCTGGCATCCAGAAGAGTGGGGCGAGGATGGCCCGTGGATGCGCCTGTTCCGTAATGCACGTAAACAGCTAGGCTAGTTTCACTGTTTTCATGCCATCCTGAAGGGCGCTGGTTTGCGCCCTTCAGCATTTTCAGCGCGGCACCACCGCGCTCAATACATCAGGCAAGAGATTAACCTGTCGGTTTTTGGAGACATTTCTAGTTAGCAGTGTCTCCAAAAGGAGACATTTATTAGCATGATATTAAACAAATTAAACCAAACTAATTTAAAACGTCTTCTTTTGGCGACAGATAGGCTTAATGACTTCTTGATAATCGTGAGCTGATTTTTGCTGTTAAATTCATGCTCTATATTTTTTATATAAAAAACATTGAATTAAAATTAAATTAAAATATTGGCATGGTGTTTGCTATTAACTGCCCAGTTGCTCATTCAATTGGCCATGAACGGCTCCTGTTTCTCAACAGTTGAGCCTCATAAGCGACCGAATGACGCCAAAGAAAAGGTGCCTACCGTCCAAACAGACCGATAATCGTCGTACAACGACCTTATCAAACCTCGGGCGACACGTTGAGTGAGGCACCGCCTTTACTGGAACGATGCCTACCTGCCGCGCGGTAACGGTTTTCAGCCATCTTCTTGCTGTTACTGTTGATCGGCACCACAGTTGGCCGACGATGGCGGGTCTAAGCTGCACCGCAACTGCCGACAACCATCCTAACTGAATAGATCTAACTGAATAGATATTGTGCTGCACCAAGTCAGCACCGCGCAGTATTAGCGTAGTGCTGGTGACACGACAATTCCTCACCGCCAGCAATTACAGCAACGGCAGCACGCTAAACAAGCCGAACATCGCGAGTAGATTAATGATACTGGTCATCAGAGCAATGGTTACCGCTGGTGGATCAATATGGGTATCACCGTGGATCAAAAACAGACGCGAAGCGAGTTCACCGACAAAGGCACAAACGATACCGACAAGCGCAGCCCACATCAGACTCTGCGAAGCAATCGCAGCTAATGCGGCAGGCAAAGCAATATGGTGTGAAACCGGGATCTGAGTTTTCAAATGGAGCAAAATGAGTGAAAAGGCAGAAATACCGAATGCCAGTAGCGCGCCATCAGCGCCAAATTGTAGGCCGAGATAGCCTGCTATCAACCCGATACCCAGCCCAAGCACGGCCAATTGCGGCAAGCGGCTATGATAGGGTACCCAACACTTCTCCTGCGGCGGATGGTAGCGATTCACCCCGGTTTGCGGCCGACCAAATAGCCCGGTTTTGCCAAACGCCAAGCGGGCAATGACGCCAGAAATCACCACAGTAAGGGCAACAGTATCAGTCCATGCTCCACCGGAAGGTAGGGCAGGCAGTTGATTCAGCAACGAAACAATACCATAGCCGAGCGCACCAAATACTCCACCGATCAATAACACATCGTATGCGCCGAGGCCACTCAGCCCAACCCCAATTTCCCGCCCAGAAACCAGTTTACCCCGCTTTGCAGCCCAGGCTGTTGCTGCTACGCCGGCGGCAAAACCACCGCTATGCGGGCCAAACATACCGAATGGAAAGTTGATAAAGTCGGAAGCATTGCCACTGACAATTTGTGTCACTGTCATAACAATCACCAGTAGCCCGACAAACTCAAATGCCGCGAGTGATCCGATGGCGGAACCAAAAATACCACCACCAAATGCAATCAGGAGATTAACGCTATTCATCACAGAGACTCCTTTACTAGAACGGTGAAGTGATGCGCTGAGATAACAACCAAGATGCGTGTGGTTTTTCCTGCAACTTTCTAGATCAAACTGTATCGGTTATCTAGCGTATTGCTCTCATGGCAACTGTTGCCGGATAGGTTTTCCGGCAGCAGCAAACCGCACCTCAATGGTTAACTCAGGTGGTGAAAATGACGGTATTAACGATGCTTAGTGACGAGAACAACCTGGTGGGCCTTGATCACAGGCGATCAACCAGCGTGTCGCTGAAATCATGATGTCGGTTGTTGGTGAAAGCAGAGGCGCATCCAGTGCAACGGCACAGTAGTGCGGGATTCGCACGGCAGTAGCATTAACCGCATGGTCAGACTGGTATCTGTTATTCATGATAGTTACTCACAGAAGCGAGGGGAATACCATACGCCAGTTTGCTCAGTAAAATCATGAAATAAATCACAAATAAACAATAAGTTAATCTAAAGATTCTCTCTGGTTAACCAGAGGGAAAACATGTTGCAATAGACTCGGCACAGCGAAGAACAGCCCAGAGTGCAGATCGATGCAGCCAGCTTTTTCCCACCATCCACTGCGCAAGTTTGGCGTAACGGGCGATAATGGGTAGAATAGGCCGCTGTTTTTTCCGATGCTGGTATCTGCATGATGAATGATAAAGATCTCTCCACTTGGCAGACGTTCCGTCGCCTTTGGCCAATGATTGCACCATTTAAAATTGGCTTGCTGGTAGCGAGTATTGCATTGATTTTGAATGCCGCTGGCGACACTTTTATGATCTACCTGATCAAACCACTGTTGGACGATGGATTTGGCAAAGCCGACAGCCGAGTGCTGATGTGGATGCCACTGGTGATCATCGCATTAATGATTATGCGTGGAGTAAGCAGCTTTATCTCCAGTTACTGTCTCTCTTGGGTCTCTGGCATGGTGGTGATGAAAATGCGCCGCCGCCTATTTGGCCACATGATGGGAATGCCGGTTGCTTTTTTTGACCAGCAGTCGAGTGGTACCTTACTGTCACGTATCACCTATGATTCGGAACAGGTAGCCGCTTCTTCTTCTAGCACACTGGTGACTGTGGTGCGCGAGGGGGCCTCGATCATCGGGCTGTTTGTGATGATGTTTTATAACAGTTGGCAACTGTCGCTGATCCTGATCCTACTGGCACCGATAGTCTCCTTTACTATCCGTCTGGTTTCGAAGCGCTTCCGTAACATCAGCAAAAATATGCAGAATGCGATGGGGCAGGTGACCACCAGTGCGGAACAGATGCTGAAAGGGCATAAAGAGGTGCTAATTTTTGGCGGCCAAGCGGTGGAAACTGAACGCTTCAATCAGGTCAGTAACCGTATGCGTCAACAAGGGATGAAACTGATCTCAGCTTCATCAATCGCAGACCCCATCATTCAACTTATCGCTTCATTAGCACTAGCATTTATCCTGTTTGCCGCCAGTTTCCCTATCGTGATGGACACCTTAACACCGGGCACCATCATGGTGGTTTTCTCTTCAATGCTGGCATTAATGCGGCCTTTGAAATCATTAACCAATGTTAACGCTCAGTTTCAACGCGGTATGGCGGCTTGCCAGACCCTGTTTGCCATTCTTGATATGGAGCAGGAAAAAGACATTGGAACACGCCAACTAACACGCGCCACCGGGGATATCGAACTGCGCAATGTCAGCTTCACTTATCCTGGACGGGATACCCCGGCACTGCGTGACATCAGCCTGAAAATTGCTGCGGGCAAGACGGTAGCGTTAGTTGGGCGATCAGGCTCTGGTAAATCGACCATCGCTAATTTACTGACACGTTTTTATGATATCCAGCAGGGAGAAATTCTGCTTGATGGCCATGAGTTGCGTGAATACACCCTCTCCTCATTACGTAATCAGGTGGCGTTAGTGTCACAAAATGTCCATCTGTTTAATGACACCATTGCCAACAATATTGCTTACGCGCGTGAGCAGTGCTACAGCCGAGAGCAAATTGAACAAGCTGCTCGAATGGCACACGCGATGGATTTTATCGAAAAGATGGAACACGGCTTGGACACGGTGATTGGCGAAAATGGTGTACTGCTTTCTGGTGGGCAGCGGCAACGCATCGCGATTGCACGTGCGTTACTGCGTGATTGCCCGATCCTGATCCTGGATGAAGCAACATCGGCGCTGGATACCGAATCTGAACGTGCGATCCAGGCAGCACTGGATGAGCTGCAAAAAAACCGTACCTCACTGGTGATCGCCCACCGATTGTCAACCATCGAAAAGGCCGATGAAATTTTGGTAATAGAAGATGGACAAATTATTGAACGCGGCCAACATCTGGCGCTGATTGAGCAAAACGGCGCTTATGCACAACTGCACCGTATACAGTTTGGTCAACCATGATTGAGCGTATCTGGTCGGGACGTTCGCCGCTCTATCTACTGTTATTGCCACTCAGTTGGCTTTATGGCTTGGTAAGCACACTGATCCGCCTGAGTTACCGCTACGGCTGGCGTGCAAGCTGGCGCGCACCGGTACCGGTGGTGGTGGTCGGCAATCTGACTGCTGGTGGAAATGGCAAAACACCGCTGGTGATATGGCTGGTGCAACAGTTACAGCAGCAGGGTTACCGCGTCGGCGTGGTATCACGTGGTTATGGCGGCAAAGCCGAACACTATCCGCTGCTGGTAGGCCCAGAAACCACTAGCGAACAGGCCGGTGATGAGCCAGTGTTGATCTATCAGCGTACTGCGGCAGCGATGTCGATCGCGCCACAACGTGTTGCTGCTGTTCAGGCACTGCTAGAGAGGCACCAAGTTGATATCGTTATCACTGATGATGGATTGCAGCACTATGCATTACAACGTGATTTTGAACTGGTGGTAATCGACGGCGTGCGCCGTTTCGGCAACGGCTGGTGGTTACCTGCTGGCCCAATGCGTGAACGGGCTTCACGACTGCAACAGGTCGATGCCTGCGTCACCAACGGTGGGACGGCCCAACCGGGTGAGATTGCGATGCAGTTGTTGCCACAGTCAGCGGTCAATCTGTTAACGGGTGAGCGGCGGCCAGTGGTGGAGTTGCAGCGGGTTGTGGCGATGGCGGGAATTGGACACCCAGCACGTTTTTTTACCACACTGGCACAGTTGGCGGTCAACGTCGAGCAGCAAGTTCCGTTCGCCGATCACCAGGCTTACACACTGGCACAGTTATCGACATTGGCTGGTGATGAGCAAGTGTTATTAATGACAGAAAAGGATGCCGTTAAATGCCGCACCTTTGCCCAAGCTAACTGGTGGTATTTGCCGGTCGATGCGCAGCTCCCAGTCGCACAAGGGGAGCGACTGGTGCAGCGAATTATTGCATTAATCAAGTAAATTGAGTGCGTTGGTCGCGATATGCCAACGGTTGGTCAATAATATAATAAATTTACTGTGACACCCTGCAGAATAGATGCAGCGTTGCCCAGTTATGAGGAGAAAATATGGATCACCGTCTGCTGGAAATTGTTGTCTGCCCAGTTTGTCATGCTCCACTCACGTTTAATAAACAGCAGCAGGAACTGATTTGCAAAATTGATGCATTGGCTTATCCGGTGCGTGATGGCATTCCGGTGCTGCTGGAAAATGAAGCGCGTCAATTATCAGCAAGCGAGTTGGCGTTATGAGTTTTATTGCGATTATTCCGGCACGTTACGCCTCTAGCCGTCTACCGGGTAAACCGCTGGCGGATATTGGCGGTAAACCGATGGTAGTGCATGTCATGGAGCGAGCTAAGCAATCGGGTGCAGAGCGTGTGATTGTGGCGACTGATCATGCTGAAGTCGCTACTGCCGTGACTGCTGCAGGGGGCGAGGTCTGCATGACGCGTGCTGATCATCAATCTGGCACTGAACGGCTGGCTGAAGTGATCACGCGGTGTGGTTTTAGTGATGATCAAATCATCGTCAATGTGCAGGGTGATGAACCGCTGATCCCACCGGTGATTGTGCGCCAGGTAGCGGAAAATTTAGCCAACAGTTGTGCCGGCATGGCGACGCTGGCAGTACCGATCGAAACATACGAAGAGGCATTTAACCCTAATGTGGTGAAAGTGGTTACTGATGCGCAAGGCTATGCGCTCTACTTCTCACGTGCCACGATCCCTTGGGATCGTGAACGTTTTGCACAGGCAGAAGTACAAATCGGCAACAGCCTACTGCGTCACATTGGCATCTATGCTTATCGTGCTGGGTTTGTGCGCCGTTACGTCAGTTGGCAGCCCAGTCAACTGGAGCAAATTGAGTTACTGGAGCAACTGCGTGTGCTGTGGTACGGCGAGAAAATTCATGTTGCAGTTGCTGCAGAGACGCCGACTGCCGGCGTCGATACCGCAGAAGATTTACAGCGTGTACGCAACAGCCTATCGTCAAACTGAGCACCAATGATAGCCAACCACGCAGCGGAGCAAGCACTGATGCAGGATCGCAATTTTGATGACATGGCAGAAAAATTTGCCCGTAATATCTACGGCACCAGTAAAGGGCAGATCCGTCAAGCGGTATTATGGCAGGATCTGAGCACGTTATTGACACAACTGCCAGCCAGACCACTGCGTATTTTGGATGCAGGTGGAGGCGAGGGACAGATTGCTTGTCAACTGGCTGCATTGGGGCACCAGGTGTTGCTCTGTGATCTCTCTGCAGAAATGTTGCAGCGTGCGGTGTTATTGGCACAGCGCCAAGGTGTCAGCAACAACATGCAGTTTGTTCATAGCTCGGTGCAACAGATCCCGCAACATTTAGCGCAACCGGTAGATCTGATATTGTTCCATGCCGTGCTAGAGTGGATAGCGGAGCCTGAGTCTGCATTACAGACGCTATTTAACTGCCTGTTACCGGGCGGCGCGCTATCGCTGATGTTTTTCAATGCCAACGGGTTGCTAATGCGCAACGTGGTACTGGGAAATTTTCATTTGGTGGCGGGTGAACAGAGAAGACGACGCGAACGCTCATTGTCGCCACTCTATCCACGGCAGCCCGAGCAAGTTTACCAGTGGCTGACACAGCTAGGAATGGAGATCTCAGGCAAAACCGGTGTGCGCGTGTTTCACGACTATCTGCAGAACAGAGAATTGCAGACGGAAAAGTTTGCCGATTTACTGGCATTAGAACAGCAGTATTGCCGCCAAGAACCTTATATAAGTTTGGGGCGCTATATTCATGTGATGGCGCATAAACCCAACCGGAAGGAAAAGTTATGAGTGAATTTTCCCAGACACTCCCTGATCTGGTTGCCTGGGCTCGGAAAAATGACTTTTCGATCTCGCTTCCTGCCGAACGTCTTGCTTTCCTACTGGCGATTGCCACGCTAAATAGCGAACGGCTAGAGGGGGAGATGAGCGAAGGTGAGCTGATTGATGCATTTCGTCATGTCAGCAAAGAGTTTGCACAGACCGATGAAACGATAGCCATCCGTGCCAATAATGCGATTAATGATCTGGTACGGCAGCGCTTATTAAACCGTTTTACCAGCGAAATGGCAGAAGGCCATGCTATTTATCGTTTAACACCATTGGCGATTGGCATCACCGATTACTACATTCGGCAGCGTGAATTTTCTACCTTGCGCTTGTCGATGCAGCTATCGATGGTGGCACAGGAATTAAAACAGGCCGCCGATGCAGCTGATGAAGGCGGCGATGAGTTTCATTGGCACCGAAATGTATTTGCTCCACTAAAATATTCAGTAGCAGAAATTTTTGACAGTATTGATCTGACCCAACGGCTGATGGATCAACAGCAGCAGAGTGTAAAAGAAGATATTGCTGCCCTGCTTAATCAGGATTGGCGCGCAGCGATTGCCAGTTGTGAACAGCTGCTATCAGAGACCTCGGTGACGCTACGTGAACTGCAAGATACCCTTGAGGCGGCAGGCGATAAATTACAGGCACATCTATTACGTATTCAGGATGCAACGCAGGGCACACTCGAATTAGCGCAGGTCGATAAATTGGTACTCGATCTGCAAAATAAGCTGGATCGGATTATTAGTTGGGGACAACAGGCGATTGATTTGTGGATCGGCTATGATCGTCATGTACACAAATTTATCCGTACTGCAATTGATATGGATAAAAATCGCGTCTTTGCACAACGGCTACGCCAATCGGTACAAAATTATTTTGAAAACCCGTGGGCGCTGACTTACGCCAATGCAGATCGCCTACTCGATATGCGTGATGAAGAACTGATGTTGCGTAGCGAAGAAGTCACGGGTGAATTACCCGCTGACTTGGAGTATGAAGAGTTCAGTGAAATCCATGAACAGTTGGCTCAGATGATCGAACTGGCATTACAGCGTTATCAACAACAGCAGATCCCGCTAAATTTAGCCGCAGTGATGCGTGAATATTTGGCACAATATCCGCGAGCACGTCATTTTGATATTGCTCGCATCGTGGTCGACCAGGCGGTGCGCCTTGGTGTGGCTGAAGCTGATTTTTCCGGATTGTCGGCCGAATGGCAGGCAATCAATGATTACGGAGCCAAGGTGCAGGCCCATGTCATCGACAAATATTGAACAAATAATGCCAATCAAATTGGCCAAAGCGTTAGCTAACGCACTATTTCCAGCGCTAGATAGTCAATTGCGGGCTGGACGTCACATCGGGATTGATGAACTGGACAACCATGCTTTTTTGATGGACTTTCAGGATGAACTGGAGCTGTTTTATGCCCGCTACAATGTTGAACTAATCCGAGCGCCGGAGGGGTTTTTCTATCTGCGACCACGTTCAACGACATTGATCTCGCGCTCGGTGCTGTCGGAGCTGGATATGATGGTCGGCAAAATTCTCTGCTACCTCTACCTTAGCCCAGAGCGTTTGGCACATGAAGGCATTTTCAGTCAACAGGATCTCTATGAAGAGCTGCTGGCACTGGCGGATGAAAGTCGGTTACTGAAACTAGTCAATCAACGTTCTACCGGTTCGGATCTGGATCGGCAGAAATTGCAGGAAAAAGTGCGCGCTTCATTGAACCGCTTACGCCGTTTGGGCATGGTCTATTTTATGGCCAACGACAACAACAAATTCCGTATCACCGAATCGGTGTTCCGTTTTGGTGCAGATGTACGCAGCGGCGATGATCCACGCGAAGCACAATTACGCATGATCCGTGATGGTGAAGCGATGCCGATTGACAGCAGCCTATCACTCAGTGATGTTAACGAAGGGCAACGAGAAGCCTCCACAGAGAGCGCAGAGGATGAACAGGAATGATTGAACGCGGTAAATTTCGCTCATTGACACTGGTTAACTGGAACGGTTTTTTTGCCCGCACCTTTGATCTTGATGAGTTGGTCACCACACTCTCTGGCGGCAACGGGGCCGGTAAATCAACCACAATGGCAGCGTTTGTCACCGCGCTGATCCCCGATCTCACGCTGCTGCATTTTCGTAACACCACCGAAGCCGGTGCCACCAGTGGCTCACGCGACAAAGGGCTACACGGTAAATTGCGTGCTGGCGTCTGTTATTCGTTACTGGATGTAGTCAACTCACGTCATCAGCGTGTTCTGGTTGGCGTACGGCTACAGCAAGTTGCTGGGCGTGATCGTAAAGTCGATATTAAACCGTTTACTATTCACGGATTACCGGTGGCAGTAAAACCGACGGAACTATTAACCCAGCAAGTGGCGGAACGCCAGGCACGAGTGCTGTCGCTGCTTGAGTTGAAAGAGCGGGTGGAAGCGATCGAAGGCTGCCAGTTTAAACAGTTCAACTCGATCACCGATTACCACTCCTTGATGTTTGATCTCGGCGTGATCCCGAAACGCCTGCGCTCTTCTGCCGATCGCAGCAAATTTTACCGTTTGATTGAAGCCTCATTGTATGGCGGCATCTCCAGTGCGATCACGCGTTCACTGCGTGACTACCTGCTACCAGAAAACAGTGGCGTGCGAAAAGCGTTTCAGGATATGGAAGCCGCGCTGCGTGAAAATCGCATGACCCTGGAAGCGATACGCGTTACCCAGTCGGATCGTGATCTGTTCAAACACCTGATCTCTGAAGCCACAAGCTATGTTGCTGCCGATTACATGCGCCATGCTAACGAACGGCGCGTTCATTTGGAAAGTGCATTGCTACTGCGCAACGATCTGCTTGGCAGCCGACGCCAACTGGCTAATGAACAGTTGCGCCATGTCGAAATGGCGCGTGAGCTGGACGAACAGAACCATGCAGAGTCTGATCTGGAAACCGATTATCAGGCAGCCAGTGATCACCTCAATTTAGTGCAAACTGCGATGCGTCAACAGGAGAAGATCGAACGTTATCAAAACGATCTGGAAGAGTTGACCTACCGCTTAGAAGAGCAGAATGAGGTGGTAGCGGAAGCGGCTGAACAGCAGGCCGAGCATGAAGCCTTGGCTGAAGCCGCAGAACTGGAAGTCGACGAATTGAAAAGCCAGCTTGCTGATTATCAGCAAGCACTGGATGTGCAGCAAACACGCGCGATCCAGTATCAACAAGCATTACAGGCACTGGAGCGTGCGCGCGCCCTGTGCCAGTTGCCTGAGTTAAATGCTGAAAATTCAGCACACTGGCTAGAACAGTTTTCACAACGTGAACAGCAGGCGACACAGACGCTATTGCAACTGGAACAGCGCCTCAGTGTGGCGGATGCAGCCTATAACCAATTTGAACAAGCTTACCAACTGGTCAGCAAAATAGCCGGTGAAGTGAGCCGCAGCGAGGCTTGGCAAACTGCACGTGAACGACTGCGTGAATGGCCATCGCAGCAACATCAGGCTGCTCGGGTACAACCGCTAGCGTTACGCCTATCGGAATTAGAGCAGCGTTTGCGTGCCCAACAAGAGGCAGAACGACTACTGCAAGAGTTTTGTAAGCGTCATGGTGAGAGTCACCAGGCAGAAGAACTGGAAGCGGTGCAACAACAGTTGGAGCAGCATTTAGCGCTACTCTCTGACAGCGTTAGCGAAGCAGGCGAGCGCAAGATGGAAATGCGCCAACAGCTTGCGCAACTTCAGCAGCGGATCAAAGAGCTTACTGCGCGAGCGCCAATATGGTTGGCAGCGCAAGAGCCATTGCAACAACTGAGTGAACAGAGTGGCGAAAGCTTCGAAGATAGCCAGCAAGTCACTGAATATATGCAGCAACTGCTTGAACGCGAACGCGAAGCCAGTGTCGAGCGTGACGAGGTAGGTAACCG
This sequence comes from Serratia microhaemolytica, assembly GCF_004011885.1. Taxonomy (GTDB): domain Bacteria; phylum Pseudomonadota; class Gammaproteobacteria; order Enterobacterales; family Enterobacteriaceae; genus Serratia_G; species Serratia_G microhaemolytica. Next base: position 20,096 of record NZ_SBEF01000004.1, read on the forward strand.
TAAGCGTGCGATTGAAGCGGAAATTGAGCGGTTGGCACAACCGGGCGGTGCAGAAGATCCACGTCTAGTTAACCTGGCTGAACGTTTTGGAGGTGTGCTGTTATCGGAGATTTATGATGACGTCACCCTCGACGATGCGCCTTACTTCTCTGCGTTGTATGGCCCCTCACGTCACGCCATTGTCGTGCCGGATTTGTCACTGATCCGTGAAATGCTCAACGGATTGGAAGAGTGCCCTGAAGACCTCTATCTGATTGAAGGTGATCCGCAATCATTTGATGACAGCGTATTCAGTGTCGAAGAACAAACCAACGCAGTGGTAGTGAAAATAGCCGATCGCCAGTGGCGCTATTCACGCTATCCCGAAGTGCCACTGTTTGGCCGTGCGGCACGTGAAAGCCGACTGGAAGTCCTCAATGCGGAACGTGATGCCTTGGCTGAACGTTATGCCACTTTATCGTTTGATGTACAAAAAATTCAGCGAGCACATCAGGCATTCAGCCGCTTTATTGGTAGCCATTTAGCGGTTGCGTTTGAGGATGACCCGGAACAGCAGATCCGCCAGCTCAACCAGCAGCGCAGTGAAATCGAGCGAGCGCTGAATAACCACGAATTGCAGAACCAGCAGCAGCAACAGCAATATGAACGAGCCAAAGAAGGGATTGCTGCACTTAACCGATTGATCCCACTAGTGCCGTTGTTATGTGATGACACACTGCCAGATCGCTATGAAGAGATCCAGGCTGAAATGGAGGAGGCACAGGAGGCCGCACACTACATCCAGCAGCATGGCCGTTCATTAAGTGAACTGGAACCGCTGTTGGCGGTGTTACAGAGTGATCCACAGCAACACCAGCAATTACAACAACAATATCAACAAGCAGAAGAAATTCAGCGGCAGAGTAAACAGCAGGTGTTTGCTCTGAGCGAAGTGGTTCAGCGCCGAGCACACTTTAATTATGAAGAAGCGGCAGGGATACAGAATGCCGACAATGATCTGAACGACAAATTGCGTCAGCAACTGGTACAAGCAGAGGCACAGCGCAGCCGAGCTCGCGAGCAGTTGCGCCAGGCACAAAGTCAGTTTGGTCAATATAATCAAACTTTGGCTTCACTAAAAAGTTCCTACGATGCTAAGCGTGACATGCTAAAAGAGCTTAGCCAAGAGTTAGCGGATATCGGCGTTGCCGCAGATGCGCAAGCAGAACAGCGTGCACGCACGCGCCGTGATGAACTGCACCAGGCATTGAGCGCCAATCGTGCGCGTCATAACCAGTTGGAGAAGCAGATCACTTTCTGTGAAGCAGAGATGGAGAGCTTACGGAAGAAACTGGGCAAACTGGAGCGGGAGTATTACCAACTGCGCGAACAAGTGGTCACGGCGAAAGCGGGTTGGTGCATGGTAATGCGCCTGGTGAAAGATCATGGCATGGAGCGCCGTTTACATCGGCGCGAATTGGCCTACACCAGTGCCGATGAACTGCGTTCGATGTCAGATAAAGCATTGGGTGCGCTACGGTTAGCTGTCGCAGATAATGAACACCTGCGTGACGCACTGCGCTTATCAGAAGATCCGAAACGACCAGAACGCAAAGTACAGTTCTATGTTGCGGTTTACCAGCATCTGCGTGAACGTATTCGTCAGGATATTATTCGCACTGATGATCCACTGGAAGCAATTGAACAGATGGAGATTGAGCTTGGCCGTTTGACCGAAGAGCTGACAGCGCGAGAGCAGAAGTTGGCGATCAGTGCCAAGAGTGTCGCCAACATTATCCGCAAAACGATCCAGCGTGAGCAGAATCGCATCCGAATGCTCAACCAGGGGTTGCAGGCAGTCTCATTTGGTCAAGTGAAGAGTGTGCGACTGAATGTCAATGTGCGTGAAGCTCATGCGACTCTGCTGACCGTGTTGTCCGAACAGCAGGAACAGCATCAGGATCTGTTTAACAGCAAACATCTCACCTTCTCTGAAGCGTTGGCTAAACTTTATCAGCGACTGAATCCACACGTTGATGTTGGGCAGCGTACTGCTCAGACGATGGGTGAAGAGTTGCTCGATTATCGCAACTACCTGGAACTGGAAGTGGAAGTTTTCCGTGGTGCCGATGGTTGGTTACGTGCTGAGAGTGGCGCACTTTCCACGGGTGAAGCGATTGGTACTGGTATGTCGATCCTGGTAATGGTGGTACAGAGTTGGGAAGAAGAGTCGCGTCGCTTACGTGGTAAAGATATCTCACCGTGCCGACTGCTGTTTTTGGATGAAGCAGCGCGTCTGGATGCTAAGTCGATCGCTACGCTGTTTGAATTGTGCGATCGTCTGGAAATGCAGTTGATCATCGCGGCGCCAGAGAATATTAGTCCTGAGAAAGGCACCACTTATAAGCTAGTGCGTAAAGTATTCCAAGATCATGAGCATGTGCACGTGGTTGGGCTGCGTGGTTTTGCCACTGAACAACCAGCCAGCCAGCCAGAACAGCAGCAGGAACCGACTTCAGGAGCGTGATCGACAGCGGCTTACACTTGCCACTGTGTGGCGAGTGCTGCCGTCTCGCGGTTATGGTTAGTTGCCACAACTGGAGATACTTCGAACAGCAAAGCGACTTTTCGAAGTATCTTGAGGTGATTTTTAACTACGGCGATTATTTTGCAATCGCTTTATTTATGGTGCTACTGGCTTCCCAAATACGGTAACGCACTTCAACGCCATTAGGGACATAAACCACAATCGGCAATCGGCTGTTGTAGCGACGGATCGCCTCATGTCCTAAGTGAGCGACGACAAATTTAGGCCGTCTGGTATCATCAATACAAGCCATCATGGTGCTGGCAGGCACGGAAATACTGGTCAGTACCAGATACTCATACCCCCAACCTGTCAACATATTGCTTTCAAGCTGTCCACCCATCATATGGCGGTTGCAATCGACCTCTAATGTCTTGCCAATCAACAGCTCAACTTTAAAATTCTCTTCATTTTCCTGCTTGGGTAGATAGATCACCTGTCGACTCATCCCTTTCTCAGCTTTGGGGAAAGGCGCAATTTTTTCCAGAGGTTTCAGGCTCAAATCGTCTGCGCTAACCGCTGCCGTTGCTACTGAGTTGATCGAGGCAAATACTAATAGGCTGATTGATGCCAAGGAGGTAATTTTCATCGGTGATCCTTGCAAGTTACAATGTAGGCAGTATACCTATTGCCTTTCAACATGCGGACAGAACAAGCTATGCAGGTTACAACGGCTGTCGCGGAGCGTTACCGACCGGTGAGGTGATAGCTTTGCATGTTGAAGTCACTCAGGTATATACGTTAACACAATCTATACTGCTGAATTATAGTCAAGTGTTGCCGGTTTAATACTACAAAAAGCAAAGGTATTTGGTAAGAAAATTTATCGATAGCCTATCATTATCACGCTCAGTTTGAGCGGGCTTGATAGGATATTGTCATGTTAGTTGAATGTTTTTCCAACATCAGAGAAGGCAGTTATTGGTAGCATGACTCAACGCTTACCCGATTATGGCTATGTTATTTGCTATGTTGTCTCCGGGCTGTGCGCTAAATGTCGACGTTATGTATGGATGCGCAATCTCTCGCATTGCCAGAGCGTTGGCAGATGCTTGACTCAAGTGATTTGCTGAGCCTGTCACGGCACAATGGGGGAAAGCAACGGAGTGCTGCCTGAGTGGTAGTCAATGAAAAACAAAAAACCCGCTAACCTTGAACCTAAACAGGCGTGGCTAGCGGGCTCCACAAAAAAATGGGGATTTCAAAGAAAAGCAGTGGCACTTACTCAGACTCTGGAGCTGGTGAAAAGTTCTGTCGCACAGCAAAAAATAATAAATATTTTCCGCCGCAGCGACGATGCAATCATCTAGAAAGTGTCTCATTGGCAGCTTCGAACACTGCAATTAACCAACCTGGCAATGTTAACAATACGTTAGAAATGACATCAATTCTGTCATAGACTGGCGCAGGAATGTTACTACAAGCAGCATCACTAATGATTGGCATCACTGGAGCACGGCTTGGTTGCTGCACGATGATCGGAGCAAACAGCAGACTGACGATAAAAAAGCACACAACGCTAACAGAACGGTCAATCATCAGCGAGATAAACAAGAAGGCGCACTGGCACCTTCCAGATCATGTTGTGCTAAGCCGTGCTGATTAACTAAATAGACCAAGATGTTCTTTGGCATAGTTCTCAAAATCGTTAAAACCACCGATATGCTTTTGATCGACAAACACCTGTGGCACAGTTTCAACAGGTTTACCGACAGTTTTTTCCAGATCAGCCTTACTGATGCCTTCTGCGTGAATATCAACATAGCGGAAAGAAAAATCATCACGATCTTGTGTCAGTTTCTCGGCCAACTCTTTGGCACGTACACAGAATGGACAGCCAGGACGGCCGAAGATAACAGCAAACATACGATACTCCTAAAGGGTTATTAGATGACTAGCTGCCATTGTAACGAGATCCGTTGCGTAATAAAAAGCTGCATTAATCATAAATTATCGGGCTAAGCGCTTTGTACTGTAGCGACTAACAGGTGACTGCTCCAAGTCACCACTCTGTTACCCGCTACTATGCCTAGTGTGTGTGATGAATAAAAGCAGGTGTTACCTGTTGCTTTGATATCTTTAGCCAATCGTTGATTGCCGCCTAGACTGTTACCAATCAAATTTATTGATTACACTGACGGCAGCAAGTGGGGGAGAAGAAAATGCGTTCATTGAGTCAGTTACCGCGCTTATTGTTATGGCTGGAAGCGCTGGGATTGTTGTTGTTAATGCTAGCCTACTTAAACAGCCGAGAACTGATAGTACTGCCTGGAATATTGGCTACGCCGTTGGCGGCAATTGTGATGATCTTTTTTGCCATTGCATTAATGCTACCTGCGGCGACGGTGCTAGTCTGGCGAACAGTACAAGGCAGTGGCGAATGGTTACAAGCACACCGCCCGCCATCGCACGATAAGCACCGTGCTCATCAGCAACAGCAACAGGTGCCGCGTAAAAAGTAATATTTTTATTAATCATAATGATGAAGGTTAAAGCGTGCTGGTATAGAGACGTCATTAGCCAGGTTAAACCAGAACTCTTCTGTTAAGGAGTCAAGGGTGAAATTAGCACTTATTTCACGCGACAGTGGGTTATATTCCTGCAAAAGCCTGATCCATGCTGCAGAGCTGCGAGGGCATCACATTGAAGTGCTTGATCCCTCACGTTGCAGCCTGAATATCAATACCCGTGGCTTGCAGTTATATCATCGGGCGGATCTGCTACCTCATTACGATGCCGTGATCCCTCGTATTGGCGCTATGATTGCGCTTTATGGTATTGCAGTGTTACGGCAATTTGAGCTACTTGGCAGTTATGCCTTAAACCGTGCTGAGGCGATTAGTCGAGCACGTGACAAACTACACGCCTTACAGCTACTCGCCAGTGCTGGCATCAGCGTACCCATCACGAGCTTTGGTTACGCACTGGAGGATACCACCAACCTGATCAAACTGGTGGGTGGAGCACCGGTCGTGGTGAAAGTGCTGGAAGGAACGCAAGGCATAGGTGTTGCGCTGGCGGATACGCCATCAGCAGCGGCAAGTACCATTGATGCTTTTCATAGTGTTAACGCCGATATCTTGGTGCAACAGTACATTCGAGAGGCAAACGGGTGTGACATCCGTTGCTTAGTGATTGGTGATCAAGTGGTTGCTGCGATTGAACGCCAAGCCAAACCAGGTGAATTCCGCTCTAACCTGCACCGGGGTGGTCGTGCTCGCCAAGCTGAACTCAGTGAACAAGAACGTAGTGTGGCGATTAATGCGACGGCGGCACTCGGGTTGTCGGTGGCGGGTGTTGATCTGTTACGTGCCGCTCAGGGACCGCTAGTGATGGAAGTCAACGCTTCTCCGGGGTTAGAAGGGATCGAAACGACAACAGGTGTTGATGTTGCTGGTTTGATGATAATGCACATAGAACAGCAGGTTATGCTAAGTTCTCGCTGAGTTTTTGCTATTTTATAGCATGCAACCTGTACTGTGTGTTGTTGAAAACCGGCAATGGCGGTAGCTACGCAGTGAATTTAGCATTTTTGATCGTGGCATCTTAGGCGAATATTCCGTAAGCTATGCGCCTTTCGATCTATTTGACCTCGCGAGGCAGTTTATTTATGGATCCGCTTATCGTCCCTGATTTGGCGTTATTGCGCTCTTGGTTGGATCAGCTCGGTATCTCCTTCTTTGAGTGCGACTCTTGCCAAGCTTTGCACCTACCACACATGCAAAATTTTGATGGGGTATTTGATGCAAAGCTTGATATCGTTGATGGTGTAGTGATCTTTTCTGCACTGGCGGAGGTTAAACCCACCGCACTGTTGCCACTGTTCACTGATTTGAGTCAGATCAATGCCAGTTCTTTGACGATAAAGGCATTTATTGATATCCAAGATGATAATTTACCAAAATTAATCGTCTGCCAGTCACTGAGCGGTATCGTTGGTATTACCTATCGCCAATTTGCCCACTTCATGCAGCAAGGAGAAGAGCAGATCTCAATGGTGATCCTTGAGGCTCGAGCTAATGATCTGCTGTTTCTCGGTGAGGAAGAAGAGAGCGGCACAACCAATATCCGCCAAACCATGCTGCATTGAGATCGTGGCCAAGTTCAGTGGTGAATGCAAAATGCCGCACAGTGGCGTCGTGTTGGTGAGCCTAGCAAGGCGAAAGACTCAAAGGAGCGATCGCCTGCTGGCAGTAAGTGGCGTGCACTGAAGCTTTGGTCGCGTGGTTATTACTGTTTGGGAAACCACTTGTTATTGATGGCGTCATAAGTGCCATCGGCCTTGATCGCTGCCAGTGCGGTGTTGAGCTTTTTCAGTAATGCTTTATTATCCAACCGGACGGCAATACCCAAACCACTGCCAAAATATTGTGCATCGGCTACTGGTTCACCCACCATCGTCAACTGTGGATGGACTTTGAGCCATTCGTTTACCGCTGCAGTATCTCCAAAAACGCCCTCGATACGCCCATTACTCAGCTCCAGGAGCGCATTTTGGTAGCTGTCATAAGAGACAGCTTTAATGTCAGGATATTTATCTTGCAGGTATTTCTGATGAGTAGTGCCATTCTCCATACCGACCTTTTTACCTTGCAGATCAGCTAATGAGTTAAATTTACCCTTATATGCCACCACCACCGCCGAGTTGGCGTAATAGGGCTGGGTGAAAGCTACCTGCTTACTACGCTCTGGAGTGATATCCATTCCAGAGATGACAGCGTCATATCTTTTAAATTTTAGTGCTGCAATCAGACTGTCAAATGCCTGATTAGTAAAGGTACAGTTGGCCTTCATCTGTTTGCAGAGCGCTTTAGCTAAATCGATATCAAAACCAGCTAACTGGTTATTTGCATCGAGAAACTCGAAGGGCGGATAGGTTGCAGAAGAGGCAAAACGGATCTGCTCTGCAGCAAGCGTATTCATGGTAATCCCGGCGAGAAGGGTAGCAATTAGTACTTTTTTCATAACGGATTTTTTCCTGGCAACGGTGTTAAGTCTATGAACCCACGCGAACAGAGCGCGGGCTATTGGTAGAGCACTATGCCATTGGTTGAATGGATATGCAACATTAATGACTTAAAATTCACATTAAGCAGTGATAAAGCGAGGGCATGTAACCAATACTAAAATAACATACTGTTATTTTAAGTTATTATTGCATGTGTCATAGATAGGGGGAGCATAACGTTATTTGGTGAACAACAGTGAGCAAATGGGGCAACTGGGCGGCAGCCAACCGCCCACACCAGAACATTGCTGCTGAAGGCGGTCACCTAATAGTGGCTAATTACGCTGTTCAAACACTAGCGCACGCTGCTCAACCCAGCGCATCAACAGAGTAAGCAGACCATTAACGGTCAGGTAGACGATGCCAGCGGCACCAAACACCATCACATCGTAGGTTCGACCATACATCAACTGGCTATAACCCATCACTTCCATCAGCGTGATGGTATAAGCCAGCGAGGTACTTTTAAACACCAACACCACTTCGTTAGAGTAAGAGGAGAGCGCGCGTTTGAAAGCAAAAGGCAGCAGAATACGCAGCGTCTGCTGGCGTGACAAACCTAATGCTTCACAGGCTTGCCACTGCCCAGTAGGAATAGCACGTACTGCACCGTGAAATAACAAGGTGGTATAGGCAGCGCTGTTCAACGCCAATGCAATCATCGCACAGAGCCAAGGCTGTGACAGTAACTCCCATAACCACGGATAGGCACGAATTGCTGGGAACTGCCCAGGACCATAGTAAATCAGGAAGATCTGCACCAGCAGCGGAGTGCCAGTAAACAGCGTAATGTAGCCCTTGACCAACGGGCTGATTATCGCTGTTTTCAACGTCAGAACCACGGTGAGCAGCAACGAGAGCAGTAAAGCAACAATCAATGCTGCAATGGTCAGCGACAGGCTGGTATGTAACCCTTTCAGGATCTCAGGCAAGAACGCAAGCATTAACAAGCTCTCCGTTCAAAACGGGTGGTATGCAGTTCGATCCGCTTCAAGATGTACTGGCTGAGTAGGGTAACCAGCAGATAAATCAGCGCAGCAATCATGTACCAAGTAAACGGTTCTTGGGTGCGTGTTGCAATACTTTTAGTCTGTAGCATCAGATCGTTAACGCTGATTAATGACACCAACGCAGTATCTTTGAGCAACACCAACCACTGGTTGCCAAGCCCCGGGAGTGCGTGTCGCCACATCTGCGGCATGATCAGACGAAAAAAGATCACCGTTTTAGTTAGCCCTAAAGCTTGTCCCGATTCGCGCTGCCCCTGTGGCACGGCTTTCAACGCGCCGCGCAGTGTTTGCGAAGCATAAGCTGCATAGAGCAGAGCGAGCGCAATCACACCACAGAGGAACGGGCTGACCTCAAAACTGTCAATCGGTAACTGCACATTGAACTGAAACAGTCCGAGATTGAGGGTAAAACCCTCTGAAAGCAGTAACAGCAACTGAGAAGAACCAAAATAGATAAACAGTACCACCAGAATTTCCGGCAAACCGCGTAGTAGGGTTACCCAAACAGTGGCCAGCCAACTGATGCTACGCCAACGCGAAGACTCCCAGACAGCAAACAGCATGGCCAGCAGCAAACCGAGCATCAGCGCAGAAAGAGCCAACGCGATGGTCATCCCAGCCGCGCTGGCAAGCGATTGAATTTCATTCATGGGTGGTGATTATTTCTTAAACCATTTGTTATGGATGGTTTCATAAGTGCCATCCTGCTTGATTTTGTCTAACGCGAGGTTAAAGCGTTCTGCCAACTTTTTATCCTGCAAGCGCACAGCAATACCGAGACCGGTACCAAAATACTCCTTGTCAGTGATTTTGTTGCCGACGGTAAATAACTCGTTGTTTTGCTCCAGCCATTCATTCACCACAGCACTGTCACCAAAGATGGCGTCGATACGCCCATTTTTTAGATCGAGCAGTGCATTCTGGTAGCTATCGTAAGGAACACTGTTGATTTGCGGGTATTTGTCCGCCAAGAACTTCTGGTGCGTGGTGCCATTCTGGCTACCGACACGCTTTCCTGCTAATGCTGCGATATCGTTAATACTGGGTTTTTGAGCGACAAAAGTGGCGGAATTGTCGTAGTAGGGCTGGGTAAACAACACCTGTTTTTGGCGCTCAGGGGTAATGTCCATACCAGAAATTACGGCATCAAAGCGCTTAAATCTGAGGCTTGGGATCAGGCTGTCAAACGCTTGGTTAGTAAACGTGCAGGTGGCATCAAGTTGTTTACAGAGTGCGTTAGCCAGATCAATATCAAACCCCTGAATTTTATTATCCTGACCGACAAATTCAAATGGAGGGTAAGAAGCTTCGGTAGCAAAACGAATTGTCTCTGCAGTTGCAGAGAGAGACAGGCTAACCAATAGAGCGGAGATAAACAGTTTTTTCATTAAAATTCCCCTAACAGCAGCAAATTTGGATGATTAGTGTGATAAATAATTGGCAAATTCAGCCGTTTCCGGTTGCGTAAAATGCAATGCTGATCCCTGTTCAATGATACGGCCATTTTCCATATAAACCACACGACTGGCAGTCTTACGAGCAACCTCCACTTCATGAGTAACAATCACCTGAGTAATGCCGGTGCTTGCCAGCTCATTGATGATATTAACGATTTGAGCGGTAATTTCCGGATCTAGCGCTGCAGTGGGTTCATCAAACAGCAACACCTGCGGCTCCATCATCAGCGCACGGGCAATCGCAACACGCTGTTGCTGTCCACCGGAAAGGTGCAGCGGAAAACGATCGGCAAAGTCATTTAACCTCAATCGAGTTAACAGATTATCAGCGCGTTCCACCGCTTGTGCTCTGTTTAAACCTAGCACACGGCAAGGTGCTTCGATCAAGTTTTGCAGCACGGTCAGATGTGGCCAGAGGTGATATTGCTGAAACACCATACCCACATTCTGACGCAGATCACGAATCGCCTTCTCGCCTGGAGGCTGTTGAAAATCAAACTGATTACCTGCAATATGCAGTTTGCCTGAACGCGGCATCTCCAGCAGATTGAGTACTCGCAGCAGAGAGCTTTTACCTGCACCGCTTGGCCCGAGCAGAACCAAAGTCTCCCCGGCTGGGCACTCTAGGCTGATGTCAAACAGCGCCTGGTGTGCGCCGTAGAAGCAGTTGATATCTTTTAGTTGAATACTCATGCGCTGAAATTGAATAGACATTGATGGCGCGAATGTTATCTTTCGCAGCATATTTATGCAATCTTTCGCTAGGTAAAATTTGCTTCTGGCACACAATAGTGTGAGCAAACTAGATAAAATCATTAAAAATCAGCCAGTGTAAGTTGATTTTGTTCATTATCTGTGCGGTTGATATTAATCAATTGTTGATTTTTGTTTTTTTGGTGTGTTTCATTTTTTAGCTCTGCAATTGGGTAGTGCGCTGACTATGCTGCGGCCTATGTGATAAAGCCGATGCGATAAAGCCGATGCGAGTTGCCTAGTGGTGAACGGGGTTAACAGTAAAACAGAGAGGAGACAACGGTGAAATTTACCGGGTTGATATTGATGCTGAGTGCATTGGCTGGTTGCCATTTCCCAGTAACGAACAGGGGAAATGACTATCAGATCATCGATAAATATGCTTCACAAGGGGCTGATCAACGTATTCGTTTCTTGGTGATGCACTATACCGCAGAAGATGTCGCTACTTCATTGCGTAAACTGACCGAAGAGCAAGTCAGTTCACACTATCTGCTACCCGCATTCTCGAAAAATGATGCCAGTCAGTTATCTGTCTACCAACTTGTTCCAGAACAGCAGCGAGCTTGGCACGCAGGAGAGAGTTATTGGCGTGGTCGTAGCCATCTTAATGACACCTCGATTGGCATTGAAATTGTTAATCAAGGCCCGAAACAAAGCTGGTTTAACACCCGCTGGCATCCCTATTCGCAGCAGCAAATTGCACTATTGATTGCGCTCAGTCGTGATATTGTACAACGTTATGATATTAAAGCCGTTGATGTGGTTGCCCATAGCGATATTTCCCCACAACGCAAGCAAGATCCCGGGCCATTGTTCCCATGGCAACAGTTGGCAGAAGCTGGGATTGGTGCCTGGCCAGATGCAGCAACTGTTGAGCACTATCTGGCTGGACGTGATCGCACTGCTGAAGTGCCGATAGCGCGCTTACTGGGGAAGCTGGCACGCTATGGTTATCGCATTGAGCCTGAGTGGGATGCCAGCCAGCAGAAGAAATTGCTGGTGGCATTTCAGATGCATTTCCGCCCAACTAATTATCGCGGTGAGCCAGATGCAGAGAGTGAAGCGATCATTGATGCATTGCTTAGCAAGTATTTTCCTGCTGCTCCGGCAAGTTAATTGGATTGTTGCTGATGCTGCAGAAAAGTTCGCCACAGTTCGACCACATGTTGTAAATCCTGACGGCTGACATTGAGGTGGGTGATAATCCGAGTCAGTGGCGCAGCACTGATTAACACGCCATTCTGCTGCATCCAATTGGCCAGTTTTGCTGCTGTCTCAGCAGATTGCTGTAGATAAAGGATATTGGTTTGTGCGCCTGAACCGACTATCTCCAGCCCGAGCTGACGTAACTGCTGCTCCAGCCACTGTGCATTGTCGTGATCCTCTTGCAGTCTGGCAACATTATGCTCAAGCGCATACAGACCGGCGGCAGCTAAAATACCTGCTTGACGCATACCGCCACCGACCATCTTGCGCCAGCGTATCGCGCGCTGAATAAACGCCTGACTGCCACAGAGTAACGAGCCAACCGGAGCACCTAATCCCTTGGAAAGACAGAGCGTAAAAGTATCGCAATACTGCACCAAGCTTTGCAGTGGTAACCCCAATGCGACACAGGCATTAAGCAGGCGAGCGCCATCGATATGTAGCGCAAGCTGATGCTCACGCGTGAACTGCCACGCTTGTTGCAGGTAGCTTAACGGTAACACTTTGCCACCGATGGTATTCTCGAGGCTAAGTAGGCGGGTTTTGGCAAAGTGGATATCATCGGGTTTGATGGCGGCGGCTACCTGTGCTAACGGCAAACTGCCATCGGCGGCAACTTCGATTGGCTGTGGTTGAATACTGCCTAACACTGCAGCACCACCGGCTTCATATTTGTAGTTATGTGCTTGCTGGCCAACAATGTACTCATCACCGCGCTGGCAATGACTGAGCAGCGCCACCAGATTGGCCTGAGTGCCGGTTGGCAGAAACAGCGCCGCTTCTTTGCCAGACAGTTTAACCGCAACATCCTGTAGTGCATTAACTGTGGGATCATCACCATAGACATCATCTCCCACTTCAGCGCTTGCCATCGCAGCCCGCATTGCGGCGCAAGGTTGTGTGACGGTATCGCTACGTAGATCAATCAGCATGTTATTTCTCGTTTGGTAGGGGGGAACATTACGCTAACTCACAATGCGATAAAAAACAAAAAATAAACAGCAGAAGTTGGTTTAGCGGCTCCTGCTGAGTTATCACCACGTGCTGATGCGAATTATGTAACCCCGTTACTGCTGAATCAGCGATCAGCCAAGAATATGCTGTAAATCTTGTTCGGCATGGCTAATTAGGCGCAAACCAAATTTTTCATTCAGTATTGCCAGTAAGTTATTGGTTAAAAATGCCGGTGCTGTCGGGCCAGTAAAGATATTTTTTACCCCAAGAGAGAGCAGCGTCAGCAGGATAACAATTGCTTTCTGCTCAAACCAAGAGAGCACCAGACTCAATGGTAAATCATTCACACCACAACCCAGTTTTTCTGCCAAGTGGATAGCCAACACAATTGCCGAGTAAGCATCATTACACTGCCCAATATCCAGCAAGCGAGGCAAACCCGCTAAGCTACCGAACTCCAGTTTATTAAAACGGTATTTACCACAGCCGAGGGTAATGATTAAACAATCCTGTGGTACAGCACGCGCGAACTCGGTGAAATAGCTACGTTCATCACGGCTACCATCACAGCCACCGACTAAAAACAGATGGCGTAATTTTTGCTCTTTAATTAGCGTAATCAGATCATCCGCAGCATTCAGCAGTACCTTACGGCCAAATCCAATGGTGATCGGTTGTTCAATCTCGGTATGTGTAAAACCAGGCAGTTGCTGAGCTTGGGCAATCACTGCGCTGAAATCCTCTTCAGATAAGTGATTAACACCTGGCCAGCCAACCATGCTACGTGTCCATATTCGCTGGCTGTAGTTGCCAACAGCGGGATCGATAATACAGTTCGACGTCATCACAATCGGACCAGGAAAATTGGCAAACTCGTGCTGCTGATTCTGCCAGCCACTGCCATAGTTACCGACCAGATGAGGGAATTTCTTTAATTCGGGATAACTGTGTGCAGGCAGCATTTCACCATGCGTATAAACATTGATACCCAGCCCGACACTCTGTTCCAGTAGTCGATGCAGATCATTAAGATCATGCCCTGAGACCAAAATCGCTTTACCGGCCACTGGACGTACATTAACCGTGCTTGGCTGTGGATCACCATAGCGTTGTGTTTCACCGGCATCCAGCAGTGACATCACGCTAAAATTGAGCGTGCCAATCGCCAACGCGGTATGAAGCAGCGCATCCATGTCGCTTGGTTGCGTACCCAACCAAGCGAGATAAGTGTGATAGTCGTGAGAAAGCTGAGTATCAGATTGTCCCAGTACATAAGCGTGCTCCATGTAGGCTGCGGCACCTTTTAACCCATACAGGCACAACATACGCAGACCATGAGTATCCTCACCAATAGCTGCTTTATCGCGATCAAGTGCGAATTGAACTGCTTGCTGCAGTAAACTTGCCTTATCATCACCCGCCAATTGCAACTCGGCTAATGGATGTGCAACAGTCACTTGACTATCCAGATCACGGCAGCGTACAGCGATGGAGTCACGTAGCAACAGGGCATCGTGCAGATAGCTGACAATCCGGTCAGGATCAAAATTAACATTGGTGAGTGTTGAGAACAGCGCACGGGGAGAGAAGCTATCAATCGCAGTATCAACGATGCCCATTGCGCGAGCCTGTAGTGCCCAGGCCGAGAGGCTTTGCAGTGCGGCTACCAGCAAATCTTGCAGATCAGAGGTTTCTGCGGTTTTACCACATACCCCACGGCTGTAACGGCAGCCATCGCCGGTTTCAGTACGAATTGTCTGCTCACATTGTATACAAAACATGGTCACTCCTTAAAGTTGCATCTTAAATATAACTTTAAGCATAAATCGACAGCTCTGCTCAAAACAGACTTTTTTAATGCAACTTTAAGCTATTTTGATTTAACGCAAGTTTTGCTGTTTGGGAACAAAGATCGGCAATTGAGCCAGCAACGGATACTGGATTAATAGTTTCAATTAAATCAGTGCCATTTCACATCAAATCAAGAGTAAACTTAGCGCTGTGGCATCGGATAGTTGCTAGATACAGTAGATTTTTCTCCCACTTTAGCGCCGATCTTAGGTAACATCTCACCCGTTGGCTCGGCATATTGGCTGAAGATATTGGGTATTTATTCGGGTGCCGAGGCTGTATTGATGCAATGTGAGGAAGTATTTATGAACCTGGCTGTTGTTAATGGGAGCTTGCAAAGGGAACGCCACTATACCATCGACCCAATGCAACACGTAACCCTGCCTACTGCTTCAGGTTTTTTCTTTACCTCGCCTTTCCGCAGTTTAAGCACAGAGGGATGCTTCACCCGATTGACCCAACCCGCTATTGATGGTGATGATTTAAACGGTGACTTTCAGCGTGTGTTGCGTAATGCGTTCACTCAGGCTAAGTTGGCGGGCATCACTGATCCGGTTGTTTGTGGTGCTATTCCGTTTGATACTCACCAGCCTTCAGCACTGTTTATCCCGCAACAGACGCAGTGGTTTCAACGAACGGCACTGCCTGCAGCAATCAAACCGCTATTAGGTGCATTACCTGACATTGTTGCCCAGCAAGAGTTTCCACAACAGCGACATTTTGAGCAGATGGTAATCAATGCCGTACAGGCGGTGAATAATCGCCAGTTGGAAAAAGTCGTATTAGGGCGCTTACTAAAGATGGAAGCGCGCCAGTCGATTGACTGTCGGACATTGATGGCACACATCATTGCCCAGAACCCACATGGCTTCCATTTTCATGTCCCACTGGAGCATGGCGGATTGGTAGGTGTCAGCCCGGAGCTGTTACTGCGCAAGTGCAGCAATCAGTTTCATTCTAATCCATTAGCGGGTTCTGCACGGCGAGAGAGTGATCCTGTGCGCGATAGAGAGGCCAGCGAGCAACTGCTTATTTCCGGCAAAGACCGCTATGAACACCGCATTGTTACCGCAGATATGCACCAACGATTGAAAGAGCGTTGTCGTTATCTGCATATTCCTACTAGCCCACAACTATTGAGCACCGCGACACTATGGCACCTCTCGACCTTGATTGAGGGTGAAGTTAGTGATCCGTCTGAAAATGCATTATCACTGGCTTGTTTATTACATCCCACCCCAGCGCTATGTGGTACACCAACACATGCGGCACGCGATCTGATTGCACAACTGGAATCATTTGATCGACACCTTTTTGGCGGCATTGTGGGATGGTGCGATGCCAAGGGTAATGGAGAGTGGGCGGTAACCATTCGTTGCGCAACGGTACAGGACAAGCAAGTGGATCTATTTGCTGGTGCGGGTATTGTGCAAGACTCTTCACCACAAGCGGAATGGCATGAAACCAACGTCAAACTGAGCACAATGTTACGTGCATTCGGTTTGCGTTGACAGGCAACTTCTAGCGGGGTTTTGCGTATCGCTACACACTGGACAATCCGCCATCAAAATATTGGTACCTACTGCGCTGCAGCGAGCTGTTGTGCATATAGCCACTGAAAGCAGATCTACGTGCTCGAGAGCCAGTGTTCACAACGTGGTGTCATTTTGTTAAAACTAAATAAAGTGATGACACCGCATTATGAATACCTAAAAACTATATAAGTTTGTTATGTGATTACTTCTTTTTCCTGAAGTTTTCATCATTCCTGACATATTCTAGAGAGTCGAGAATCAAACCTGATATACGTAATATATCCTCTGGTTTATCGATGTATATTCTTGCTGAATCGTATTCAAGGCGTGCTCTCACTATTTCATTCACTGCTATTTCATTTAATTCGATTGGTAGTTGTATTGATGGTTTTGTTTTTTTATCAAAATACCTAACAATCCACCGATTAGCTTTGCCTTGATAGAGAACATTAAAATATGTCTCAGTGTCTTTATAGTGGATCTCAACTTCATCACCAACAATCGATGCAATTTTATCAAATAGCACACGCTCATTGGCTGTTGTGATGACGTTGGGGTTATTTGAGTCTACAATATTGCTTTGTATTTCTAGGCTGCTTTCATATTTATCAGTATCCTGTTCTTGATTGGCATCGGTAATTTGATCTCTTGAACCAGATAATCCAGATACAACCATTGCACTTACAGACTGTTCAACAGCTTGTTTTACCAATGGAGTTATACTTTCCAGAAAGCGTTGGTTAAGTTGCCTTTCTACATTGGATCTACTAGCAACATACCTGACAAATTCAGGATCAACATCTCTTAAACTTGAACTGATCGTCTTAATAAAAGCTGAAAGAAATACGCTCTCTTCAGCAAGAGTCCGTAGTGCTTCTGGTTTAAATTTGTCATGTCTAAATCTAAATAATTGTTCAGCATCGGACTCCGTCACTCCATCGACATTTATTTTCAGAAAGGGAGTAGTATCCATGATGTTTTTATTTTTTAAATCGGTAAAAAAACGCCACTCTAATCCATTTGTTATCGCTGATATTGTTACTTCAGGCGTTGAATTGAAATATCGAGAAAGCTGTGGGCAATGGTTCTCTATTTTTTCGTTATAGCTTTTAGCTTCGATAAACATTACCGGAATACCTTGGCAGAAAAGAGCATAATCAACACGCTCATTAGCTTTGATTCCTGGAAAATCAGCTCGGAATTCTGCTTTGACCTTTTGGGGATCGTATGGGCTAAAACCGAGAATATCTAAAAAAGGGAGTATGAGTGCTTGCTTCGTTGTTTCCTCTGTTGTGCAGTACACACCAACATTTTTAACATGCTCACTATGAATTTTTAACTTCTGTTTAAATGCATCCATTAACCTTTCCACCATTGCTGATAATTCAATATCGACGGTTAAACTACCTACTACACACCAGCTACTACAAATCTTGGTGTGTAACGAAGGTGATTCATAAACTTTCCTTAAGCTGTTCAAGACATAATAGAACAGTTTCTTTACTTATCAAATGATAAATTTTTCAATACGTCAGCAAACTGGGGATATAACACTCGATGATAGGTAGTTATTGGCGGTTTTTACGATAACTGCACACAGCTCATTTTCATAAAAATAAACGCTAATAAGTTGTTTTATTTATAAAATATTGATCGGCATGCAGTCACATGTAGCCTGTTTAGAATCAAAGCTATGTGTCTCACAATCTGGGTTAGGCTGTTTTGTATGCATTTGTTGTTCAATAAACGTTCGCTCGTTTGCCCTGTGGCGACTATCTTCTCAGCGTTAAAGGAAATCAAGGCAATTTATATAAAGCGGTTAAAAAGGCACTTGCAGAGAAAATTAGCGCCCCTGTTTTGCGGGAAGAAACACAGATAGAACAAGGGCATGGACGAGTAGAGGCCCGACAACACTTTATCATGAATGCCGATGAACTCAGTCAACAGTTTCCTGGCTGGGAAAATCTTAGAACGGTAGGAGTTGCAATGGGTTATCGTCAGGAAAAGGGTAAGCCTGCCACACTGGAATACCGTTACTACATCAGTTCTGCGGTGCTGACGGAAGCGAGTTTAGCTGAAGCAGTCCGCAGACACTGGTCGATAGAAAACAGTCTGCATTGGATACTGGACGCGACCATGCAGGAAGATAATTGCCAGATTTACCGTGATAACGCAGTGCAAAATATTGCTATTCTGCGGCATATATCACTTAATTTACTCAGAGCGGAACCGACCAAGCTCAGTATAAAACTGAAACGCAAACGAGCGTGGATGAAAACAGATTTTTTAGAACGCATACTCAATGCAGGATTTGGGCGATAGAGTGAATTTTAATCATTCATGCGGTTGCCCTGGAAATTATATAGACAACACATTGTGTGATAATAGCCTATCGGACTACTGTGGTTGATTGTTATGGTGATCTTTTTGCAATCAATTTTTTATGAGTGTTTATGATGAATAACCTATTAAAAGAAATTAAAAAAACTCTTTCTTACTTCTTTTGCGATTTATTCTGGACTTTCGCCCCTGCACTAGGAATGCTTGCAGTTGCTGTATTTTCAGCTGGTTACTTCCCTGACATATGGGGTAGGATTACCACTATTGGAATAATAGTAATCATTGTAATTACATGGAAGTTCGGGTCATGACGCAGAGTTAGTGGTAATGGTTGATTGTCGATACCAGCCGATGATCTTATCGTGAATTTCTTCTGACTTTGAGAATCAGATGGTTCTGCGGGCAAGTCGTTTAAGATAGGTTCGCAAGTTAAGATTATGTCGTTCTATCTGCTGGGTGTACTTTTTGCTGATAACGTGGCTGGCTGAAGCCAGTAATATCCGAACCATCAATCATCCAAAAGGCAAATAGTACGCTAACACCAAGTTAGCGTTACACAATTAACCAATGCTAACCTCGATAAGTCGCTAGCTCACTCTATTTCGTCGGGAGTTTTACCATAGCTTTACCATTTTTTTACCATGTTAAAACCATGTAAACAAAAAAACCAACCGTAACAGGTTGGTTTTTCTATAAAAAGTTGGTCGGCATGAGAGGATTTGAACCTCCGACCCCCGACACCCCATGACACCGTTTAAAATCGGCTACAGGCCGCGCCAATACTGGGGTGTGAGTTATTTGACTGGTTATACAAACAGTGCATTTTACGCATAAACTGAGATATATACATCAATAAGTTAGGTAGGGGTTTTACCATAATATTTTTGACTATCCTGTCTTGATTTCTCCGTGTGGAACTATCACCCAGTCAATGTGGTTGCTGGTGTAGATCTTGGTGGATTTGGCATCGCTGTGTGCCATTCGTGCTTGAGGGTCAATGCCCTGGTTATTGAATAGATGTGCAGCCAGTGCGCGGATTTCATGAAATGTTGGCCGTTCTTCAAGCGGCAAATGATTAGTGATCCCCAACTCATCACGTAAGGCAGAAAAAGCACGACTGAGGTAATCAGGCGCCACTTGTGTCGGATGGGACACTTCTTTGCTGCGTTTCACGTTTCGCTCCGGGATCCGATGCACAACATACGGGCTGGCCACGTTATCCTGGCTATCATCAATAATCCGCTTTAGTTCCTCACCAATCGGGATCGCCACGTGCGATGCCTCCTTCTTCTGCACCTTCTGCCGGTGAATATACAACGTGCCATAGATACCGTTTTCTGGTTGCTCCAGCCACACACAGCCGCATACGCCGTTCTTTGGTTCCTTGATTGAGTACCGAATCCGCGAAACTTCTAACCTGGCATGTGTCGTTTGTAGTGCTAAATCCATAGCTGTTTTTAACCATGGTGCAGCAGCGTTACGAATGGACATGAAGTTATCGAACGATAAACGTTGTCTGCGCTTCTCATCAATACGGCGCATTTTCTTACGTGCTGCGGGATTATCTAGCATCAGTGATTCATCAACGGCATAGCTGAATAGCTTTTTCAGAAAACTTATCTTGCGATTTTGAACATTGGCTGAGGAATTGACGTGGTACTCCTTTATGTAGGCGTTGACGTGCTCCAGCTCGATATCACAGGTGGGTATATCAGCAAAAAACTCCTTAACCCTAATTGCATCATTGAGCCAATCTGCCAAGGTGTTTTCTGATGGTTGCTCATCCTTTATTGCTCGCTCCATTATATGATCAACATGTTCACCAAACGGCAGCGCCTCACCCTGTATTCCACCCGACTCACGGATCAGTGAGTCGATAGACACGGTGCTTTCCGGTCGCATGCGATTGTTATACTCACGAGCAATAGCGATTGCCATAGCACGATCACTGCCGAGTGACTTACGTTTTCCCGTTACCAAAGTGAAGCGGTAGATTCGCAGTGTCCTGTCAAAATAAAGACAATCGGGCAAATGCCTATTTTCTCTTCGGCGAGGTCTAGAAGCCATCATGATTCCCTGATTAGCTGATTCACTACGTGGGATATATCCGATTCAACCCCCCAACGTTCTGAAGAATAAACCCATGACATACCATCAATGACTTTTCCGCGCAGGCGTCCATTCTCAATCCAACGTTTTACTGTACGTTTATCAGGGATAGAACCCTCTTCGAATTCACGCTTTAACCACAAGCTAGCACGCATCAATTTAGCCATAATTTACTCCATACACCCCACTCCGGCGTGTTAACTCACATTTCTTATTCTTCTTGGCCTATAAGCCGCTGATAAATTGCCGACACATACCTAGCCTGGTGAATAGCATCAGCCAGTGCGTGGTGACGCTCCCCTTCAAACGGCAGATCCCGTTTTGGGTCAAAGCCAATCTGTTTGCCCAGCGCAACAACCGTGCGCACATCGCGGTCATTCCACCAATTCCAGAATAGCTTTGGTGTTAAGCCAGCACGCTCGTATGCTGAACGTAGGATCACGTTGTCAAATGATGCACCATTGCCCCAAACCTCTAACGTGTTCTTGTCTGCAAAGTTCTCAATGAAATCACTCAAGTTTAAGAGTGCGTAGACGATGGGGATAGCATGCTCACTCACTATCGCCGCTCTTGCCTCATCACTCTGTTTTAGCCACCACTTGATGGTTTCGCCGTCTGGTATGGCCCCTTTTGCCATGTCACTAGACAGGTCAACGGTATTGTAAAACTGGCTACCCAGTTCACCTGTTGAGGGTTCAAAAAACACGGCACCTATGGCGACAATCGGCGCGGTTGGGCCTGTGCCCATGGTTTCGAGATCAAGCATTAGGTTGTTCATCACCCAATTCTCTCCCCAGTAATTTCAAAGTAGCGCTGAGCAAACAGTCCTCGTGCTTGCGCTGGATTTAAGGGGATAACAATTTCTTCTTCTGATGGCGAAATGTCTTCCAGAATTGGCCATGGGGTTCCGTCATCAATACCCAGATCCCTGCGTTCTGTTGCCAGTATGACCAGGTCTGCATATTTGATCGCCGGGCTACAGCTAGCGGGTAGGTTGAACCGGTAACGAATGATGGAATCAATGCTGCTTTCGATGTACTGGTAATCAGGAAGCATGTGCTTCAATGGTGATGGGATATCTTTGCAGTAAGCCTCGTGTGCATCATGCAACAGCGCTTCTAATGCAAGCTCAGGCCGTACAATCTTACTAACTAATACTGAGTGCTGAGCAACGCTATAGAATTCTGGTAAGTGACCAGCAAATCGGCATTCATGTGACAGCGCTTGAGCGATATCCTCAATACAGATGTTTTCAACGGCTGGTTTGGCGTAGCAGAACTGCTTGCCAGTAAATGTGTTGATCCATGACATAGTTATTCCCCTCACAGTTTTTAGGCAATACTTCACCAAATACCCCATTGCTGAGGTATTTAAGGCTGCTTAATTAAAAATTAGGCGTTGAAGTCGCCGATAAAGGTTTCAACTGGTTGACCGTCGAAATGACTAATCAGCAGATCACGAAATTCAGTGGCGATGGCTTCGGCTTGGGCTTCAAGCTGGACGATGCGCAGCACAAAGCAGGGCTCATCACTTTTCAATAGGCTATTGCGCAAGCTAAAGCGCCGTTCACCTAATCCTTCATAAGGGACGCACTTAAACTCAAAGGCGGCAGGCATGATCTCTTTGCTACTGGCTTCAATACTCTGCATCAGCGATTTTTTACCGCTAAAATCACCATCCTCGTGATCAGATTCTTGCATCTGCCGGATGCTAATACGCCGGACAGCACTAGCGGCCTGTGCAATAGACATCTTGTTTCCATCGACATCGAACGCAGTTAAGAAATCACTCCAGTCTTCCAGCCATTCAGCCATGTTTTTTTGCTGCTGGCGTTTACCGTTAATTTCCAACAGCGCACTGAATGAGGCGGTTTTTTTGAGTTTGATAGTTGCCACGTTGTCGGCGTGACCGGGCGCGGTAAGCGTACCAATGTTAAACACTGATTTGGCGCTCATGTTATCTGCATCAATGAAGCAGCGTGCTGGCTCTTCTTGAGTAGCATAGCCGTTTGAGTAGCGTACAAAATCAGCAATGCTGGTGGTTTTCAGTGCGCCACGGAAGCGAAAGCGATTTGTATAAAATCGCTCAAGGCTATGAACCTCAACATCATTGGGCAAAACAGAAACCGGACAATCGGTTTTCTTTACCGCCTCAAGAAATGAGGCACCTAGTGTGAGCGCCTGAATTTGTGAAATTGCTGAACCATCTAACTGAGACATAATCCATCCTCTTTTAGTGTTGATTGAGTTAGCACACTTATTACTGTGCCACTGTTAATTTTCCGTCTGGCTTGCCACCAATGGTAAATAGCTGGCCTTGCTCTTCCTGCAAAATGCTTAACTTCCCGCCTTTACCAACCCACATAGGCGTTTCTGTAGTGTCTTCTTCTGAGACTTTCCCGCGAGGGGTAGGGGTGACGAATTTCAGTTGATGCTTAATGTTGACGCGTTTTTCTTCGATCGAATTACTGAGGCGGTCAAGGTCGAATGTAAGCACTACTTTGCCTTTACCACCACTGTTGATAACCCCCAGAGCTGTAGCGTTTAAAGCTGCTGAGATTTTATTCATAAATACACCGGCATCCAGTTCACCTAGGAAGTCGGGCACATTTGTCTTGCGATCATCACTCATAAATAGCCCTCTATAAGCTGATAGTTTCTCCACACATCGGGTGGCGCACCGCACCAGTTTTAGACTATGAACATACCTGTAAATGGGATGGCACAGTGCGCCACCGGATGTGTAAAAAAAGGACGGCCAGCCGGGTGTTTACCTGGTGTTGGTCATTGCTCAGCATGGCCGCCAAAGTGGCACTTCGAAGCTAGGTATCTTCGGGCGGGGTGCTGATGACTAATCAGCAATCCCTACGGTGTTTTATTACTGGTGACCGAGGATTGTGTCGGTAACCGTATTCACCAGTGAGCGAGTTGGCTTGGTAGTCACTCCAAGCCGTACAACCCCTCCCGAAGATGCCTAAGTGATAGTTAAGCGATTAAATAAAGTTCGGACTCACTAACCAGCTCTGTGTATCCGGCTTTGTGTGCCACGATGACCAGACCGTTTCTCCAACCCTGCACAACACCGATCCGGCGAACTTGCGTGACAGTGTGGCCGTTGCTGCGTTGTGTGTGGTAAGCGACTTGATCGCCTTTTGTTACTGTTTGATTGATCATGATTTAACCCTTATGTTGTGTATTTGCTGGCGAATCATCCCGATCTTCATACGCCTCGGGCGGCTACTTCGTGGGCGTCCTGCCTGTTCGCTAAAACAACTTTAAGGTGTAATTTAGTTGTTATTATTGCTCGTGTCAACAACTTTATGTAGTTTGATTGTCAGAAAACAGAGTGTAAGGATGATTAAAAACAGGAGGGATGTATGGAAGATAAACAGTATGTTTTTAACTACACACAAAACCGTGACAAGCTTTTCACCAATTTAGTTGGCATTATCGATGGAATCACGACGGATGGTATCGTTCGAGATGAAGAAATCCTTTATCTCGACACATGGCTTCTTGAAGCAAACCAACTGATTAACAATGGGGTAATAAAAATCCTGAGAACTAGAGTATCCGATATTCTTGCTGATGGGGTTGTTACTCAGCAGGAACGAGAGGATCTTAAGTCTTATCTCATTAAGATTCAAAGAGATATATTAGACATTCCTAGCGTTGATTTTTACTCAACTGAATCGGATCTGCATCTGCTAACAGGACTGTGTAAAGGGTTAATCTCAGATAAAAGCCTTAACGCTGATGAAATTCGCTATCTAGATTGGTGGCTGACACAAAACGGCGCATTGAAAAATAACTATCCAGGGAAAGAATTATACTCCTTGGTGAAGGATATTCTTAGCGATGGAGTTATTACTACAGAGGAAAGTGAATTACTTTACAGAACGTTAGTGGATTTCACCGGCTGTGATTTAGAGCTCGGTGTGGTGGATGGACTGGCAACAAGATTGCCACTCAATACTGATGCTGTTGTTCACTTTGAAGATAAAATCTTTTGTCTGACAGGGGGGTTTATGGCAGGCAAGCGAGCACAGGTTGAAAAAATAGTTGAGGAGGCTGGTGGAAAACTGAGCTCAGACATAACAAAACGCCTTGATTATCTTGTTGTCGGCACCTTATCTTCTCGTGATTGGCGCTTCTCCAGCCACGGAAGAAAGATCGAAAAAGCAGTAACCTATCGTGATAATGGCGGTAAGCTTAGAATTATTTCTGAAGAAATGCTGTTTGGTGCTTTACCATGAACGGCATGACCAAAAAACACGACCGATAAGATGAATTCTTGCTTTACACTCTTCAAAGGTGAGTATTTCGTCAGGGTACTCATCTTTGTTGAAACTTCGCAATATGATACCGCCATCAGGTTTGGCAATCAGAATCTTCACTCTTAACAGAACGCCATCACGCAATGCATATAGGTCGCCATCACTGATGGATTGA
The DNA here is from genome assembly GCF_004011885.1 of Serratia microhaemolytica. GTDB lineage: Bacteria > Pseudomonadota > Gammaproteobacteria > Enterobacterales > Enterobacteriaceae > Serratia_G > Serratia_G microhaemolytica. Next base: position 45,339 of record NZ_SBEF01000004.1, read on the forward strand.
TTCTCGGTTACGTCAATAGCCACCATATCGCCATTGGTTAAAACCGGATAGAGGCTGTTACCGGAAACTTTCACCACTCTAACGCTTGTCTCGCTAACACGCGCTTTTCTCAGCTCTTCCTTTCTGATTGGAAATACAGCCCTTTCTAGCTCAACAAGCTGTGGTTTTTTATCATTATCTAACTCGATATTAAGTATAGGGATTTCTGCAATGATAACCGGATTAGGTTCTGTTTGTTCCCACTCGGGCATAACAAAATGTTGCTGACGCTCATTTTCATCACCGCCGAACAATAACCAATTAGCGGTCACGCCCAAGGCGAAAGCCAATTGGTTCACCTTTCTTGGTTGTGTGGTAACCCCGTTTTCTATTTTGGCAATAGCCTGCTGAGTTAAACCAACCTTTTCAGCTAACTGCACCTGGCTAATACCGGCTTTTTCACGAGCCATTTTGAAACGTTCAGCGAGATTATACACAACCCTTCCTCCTTTTTGTTGTGAGACTACAACTTTATGTTTTAACTTTCCAACACCTAAAGGTTGTTGCAAAAGTTGTTTTAGTTGTATATTCTAGGGATAAAACAACTTTAATTACTATTAGGGCAGGAGACACAGATGACACCCGAACAACTAGCACTACATGAGGCGATAAGGATTGCCGGTGGACAGTCCGAGTTAGCTAGAAAGCTCTCTCATAGTACTCATGGCCTAATTAAACAGCAGCAGGTGTGGAATTGGTTACATCGTGAAAAAAAGGCACCAGCAAAGCACACCGCTGCAATCGAAAAATTAACAGGTGTTGCCAAAGAGATGCTTCGCCCAGACGTTTTCCGAAATTAAACAGGGCCACACCAACTAGTCAACAAGGAGAGTATCAATGGAAAGTGACGCAATAGCACGCAAGTTAGAACAACCTATTGTGAATGCCGTTGAGATTGAGAGCGTACTACTCAACCGGCTTGCGTTGTTGGGACAAAAAGCTTACGCGGAATTTTTGGGCATCAGCGAATCAACAGCTAGCCGCCGTAAAGCTGAGGGGCATTTCGCTGCCTTGGCGAAAGAACTGGCTTGCCTAGGTATTCAGGCCGCGCCGCCAGAGGCGGTGTTGGTATCGCGGGATTATCTGAAATCCGTTGAAACGTTGGCAGATATCGGCCTACGTGCCGAGAGAAGCCGACCAGGGCCGTTAGGGTGGGAATGATGCTGGTGGCTTTAGAAATGTTGACGCCCAAAGTATGCAGCTTCGGGCGTCGGTGCAATTAAATCACTGTGTGGAGAAATAATCGCATGGGCAGTTTAGCAACAAATCAACGAGTACCGCAACTGCGCTGCTTGGTAAGCGGCAAAGCGCCATTGCGTTATGAGCGAAAGATAGCCGGGCACTGGGTGCCCTGCCACTACAGTCGCGTTGCGGCGATCGTGGAAGTAATGAACCGTCGAGGGGGTGCAAAGTGAATCAGCTAACAGTAACTGGGATCACAATGACCAGCCTAGAACTGGTGGACTACATCAATACTGAACGGGCAGAAAAAGCGAAAACAGCAGGAGCCGATTTTCCAAGTAAGGGGCATGCTTTGCTAAGGCATGACCAGTTCATGGTTAAGGTTCCGAAAGTCTTGGGTGAAGCATCTCCCAAATTTTTAGGAGATGATGTTTTCACTGTGGGCAATGGAGCAAAAACTGTTCGTAAAATTTACCGTTTCCCAAAGCGTGAAGCCTGTCTGATGGCAATGAGTTACAGCTATGAATTACAGGCAAAGGTGTTTGATCGGATGACTGCGTTGGAAGAGCAACAACGCACGGTACTGCCACCAACAAAAGAAGATCAGGTCAAATGTGGGCTGCTTATTCTTGAATCTGCAGCTAAATTGTTGAATTTATCTAATTCATCGCGCCTTGTCGCATTACAACGCCTGCAAGAGTTTGCTGGTGTGCCTGCTTTAATGCCGGCTTATGCTATTGATGCACCTTCTGACGCGACGGATGGTTCAAGCCGAACTACTGCAGCACTGACCACACTTCTTAAACGCCATGGTGCTGAGCTCAGCACGCCAATTGCGAATGTGATACTTGAGCGCTTAGGTATCTTAGAAAGAAAACAGCGTCATAGTCGTCGTTACGGGCTCAAACAGTTTTGGAGTGTGACTAGTGCTGGGTTGGTTTATGGCAAAAACCTTACTGATCCACATAGTCCACGTGAAACTCAGCCACATTTTTATGAAAGCCGCTTTCCCCGCCTACTGCAACGCATTTACGAAGAACGGGGGCGAAGATAATGACAGAGAACATTAAAAAGCTAGACCGCTACTACCGTGACAGAAACGGGGTAATTGTTCATGTGATTGGTTATGACCAGGCAGGGCAGAGAGTGATTTACAAACGCACAGGTTACGAATGGGAGTGTGCTGCGCCGCTGATTATCTTCCGTTCTCGCTTTACCAAGGTGGATATATGAGCATACAAACAGTTGATTACTTGAATTTCGGGAGCTATAGTTCCAGAGCAGCGGCAAAATCCGTTGCCGGGATTTGCACCCCGGAATTCGTTAGAGCGCACAACCGCGCTAAAGCGGTTTTTTTGTGCGCAGCACAGTCACATCGTTCAATGGTGGGGCGTGCAGGGCAGCCTTCGGGCTGGCCGGGTTCTCTGACGACCGGTAGTGCAAACCCTGTACGTCTCACCACCCATGAGATTTGCACCTCTGGTGGTGAGTTAACTAACTTATCGTCAGAGGCTGCCACTATGGCTACTATCCTTGCCCTTGCTCAACCTGAAATTGTCCTTATCAATGGTCAAGCTGTCACCTCATCACTTGCTATCGCTGACTACTTTGGCAAACGTCATGATGACGTATTGAAGAAAATTCGATCTCTAGAATGTTCACCTGAATTTACTACCCGCAATTTTGCGGTGAGTGAATACACCGATCCCACTGGCCGCAAACTTCCCTGTTATCAAATCACCCGAGATGGTTTCGCGTTCCTTGCTATGGGCTTCACAGGCAAGAAAGCGGCAGCATTTAAGGAAGCCTACATCACCGCCTTTAACCAGATGGAACAGACGCTGGTGGGTGGTCGGCTGCTTGCGTTATCAAATACAGCCCATAACGCTGCGGGGGTGCTCAGTAATTTGCAGGTAATTGCCCAGGCGTGGAGAGAGAACCTCTATCCGATGCTCAAGGCGGCAAATTCTCCTTTGGCTGTGAGTTTGTACGACAGGGTTAATGACGCCGTCTTTGGCGCCACGCTGGTGGCTGATGATTTGGGGAGGAAGCTATGAGTCTTGATGCAATGAGATGGGCGAAAACCATCAAAACTGGAAACGCATCATCAAAAGCTGTGCTTACTTGGCTAGCCGATATGTGTGGTGCTGATTTGTGCGCCTATCCCTCTATCGCTGCACTTGCAGATGTCACCGAGCTAAATATAAAAACAGTGCAAGCTTGTCTTAAACGCCTTGCTAAACAGGGGCTAATTGAGGATTCCGGTGAACGGCGTGGAGCCACTCGACAAGTTATTGTTTATCGACTTGTGGGGGTTAGTGAAAGTTTTGCTGATTCTGAACACACCCAAAAACGGGAATGTTATAAGACACCCAAAAACGGGAGGGTTAACAAGGTAAACACCCCCAAAAACGGTAACGTTACCAAAAACGGTGGTGTTACCTCAAATAACACCACCAAAAACGGGAAGGTTCACGAGGCAAAGACACCCAATTTTGGAGGGAAAGACACCCAAAAACGGGATACGGAATCTACCAATAACCATAAAGATCTAAAAAACACCCCCCTAACCCCCCAGGGGGAAATGGCTGGGCAGGTCTCCGATCTGATTGGGCATCTGAACAAAAACTTAAGCACGTTGGCCGCAAAGCTTGGCAAACCAGCCCCCATGGGATTTCGTACAGGTACAGGCGGTGCGAAGATGATCGCATCACGATTACGTGATGGGTTCAGCGTGCAAGATTGCCGCTTGGTTCTGGATTACCTGTCTGAAACGTGGGGTGCTGACGATAAAATGCGGGAGCACTTGTGCCCTACAACCATTTTCCGCCCGACTAACTTCGACGATCGAGTGGTGAAGGCGCACAACTGGCACAACGCAGGCCGACCATCTCGTAGTGGCAAAGCGTGGGATCGCAACTCAACGTCAGCATTCAATCTGTCTGAAGCGCTGAATGACACATCATGGGCTGATAACGGGCTGGGGTTGTGATCATGAACACGATGAAAACCTTTGCTGATTTGCAGATAAACCGTTCTGGGTTCCTCGCACCACAGGGGGTAGTTGATTACTCACAAGCGCAAATCAACACCAACGCCATCAAGAACGTCAACGATATTTTTCGTGAACTGGCGATCACCTTTCCTGCATGGCGCACGGCCTACCCTGATGCTGAAAGCCTGAATAGTGCCAAGCAGGTATGGGCAAAAGGGCTAATTGAAAACGACATTACCAGTATGGCCGTGATCCGTGCTGGTTTGCGTGTTGCACGTTCGCAAGCGATACCGTTTATCCCGAGTGTCGGGCAGTTTGTGGCCTGGTGTAAAGACGGCATTGCGAGTACAGCAGGTTTACCCAGTCTTGATGAAACGTTGGCCGAATTTAACCGCTATAACGCCAATCGCGATCGTTATCCATCTGCTGAGGTTTTCCCTTGGTCACATCCGGTACTGTACTGGATCGTGCTGGATGTTCGCGAAGCAATGTACCGCTACAAGCAAACAGAAGCAGAAACGCTTAAAGCGCTACAAACGCAACTAACCAAGTGGGGTAAAAAACTGGCTGCTGGTGGCGTGGTGCCAATGCCAGTTGTGCAAATAACGGATCAACGACGCGAACCGTCACCTGTGGAACTATTGGATAAGAACGGAGATTACCGGCGCAAAGGTGCTGAGTTGCTGGCGGTGATCAGAGCAAAGCAAAAAGGTGGCACCTTATGAAATACAACCTGGAGATGCTGCCGTGAGAGGACTACTAACGCCGATCATTGTGCGTGAGCTAGGGCAAGTGATTTTACGGCCTGGTGCTGCGTTGTTGCCGATGTTCGGTAGCCGTGTTTTGGTATCGACTGAGCCAAGAGAGTTTAACGAACTACCATCGGGACTATTACCTGCCACCGATCAACTGATAGCCAACGATCCACGCTTCCAGCCGTTCTATCAGCATGAAAAGGTATTGTGTGCTGCTGGTGGTACTGCAGCGCTTACTTGTTGGGTTGATCGAATGGCCTCATGCCAGTGGGCTGGCGATTATCATGACAGCAATATGACGACACTAAATTATGGCACCAGCGCAATCCGGTTGTGCTGGCATCATGATCATGTGCTGCGTGAGCATAGCACGCCAAAGTTGGACGCAATAGCAAACGCCAATCGAGCCGCGTTCATACTTGATCATGTGCGCAGTCATTTTCTATTGCCGGAAGGCCACCAGCTAACACTTCCTGAATTGTGCTGGTGGGCTGTACTCCATGACCTGTTTGATCTGCTGCCAGAAACGGTGGCCGCTGCCTCACTGCGTGTTAAACCGCACACGGTACCAGCGGGTACCAAGAAAGAGGCAGACATTACACACACGCCAGCAGCGCGGGAAATTGTCCTGCAGAAAGTCACCAACGTGGTGAAGGTGCTGGAGATAGACCCAGAGCCACCGCAAGCGTTTATGAAGATCCCCAAGCGGCACAGGTGGGAAAACGCTAAGTACCTGCAATGGGTGAAGTCTCGCCCATGCGTTTGCTGTGGCGCCAGGGCGGATGACCCTCATCACATTATTGGACACGGCCAAGGCGGAATGGGTACCAAAGCCCACGACCTGTTAACTATCCCATTGTGCCGGCAACACCATGACGAGCTACACCTCGATATGGTGACTTGGGAGCAGGAATACGGTAGCCAGGTTGAACTGTGGTATGCGTTTTTTGATTTGTCTGTTGCGCTTGGCGCAATTGCTTAATGCGGGGTAATGCTATGAGAGATATGTACGATGTTTTGTCCCGCTGGGGTGTTTGGGCAAGAGAAGATAGCGGTATCGACTATTCACCAATTGCAGCCGGTTTTAAGGGGCTACTACCACCAAGGGCGAGCGGCAAACTATCCTGCTCTGATGATGACGGCCTGCTGATTGATGGCTGTATCGCCAGGCTGAAAAAGTACAAACCGGAAGAGTACGACCTAGTTGTGTTACACCATTTTTACGGGTTATCACTGCGTTACATAGCCAAGAAACGCAAGTGCTCAGAAGGGACAATCAGAAAGGAAATGCAGACCGCTGAGGGGTTTGTTGGGGGGTGTTTGGCTATGTTGGATACGGGGCTAGATATTTAATAAGAAGTAACCTTATTCAGGCATCTTTTATGCCATCCTTTCTACGTTGTTCAACAATTTTTATCTAGCCGGGCGCGTTGTACTTCGATTACAGCACCCGGCAGTTTGAAGGAGGAAAATAGAGCTATACATGAATCGGGCGTTGCATAGTTACTATTCTGTCGATGGTAGCGCTTTGTTCTGATACATCCCTCCAATTTGTAGCGCCTCATCCCTGCCCCCAGGAAGCAGGCTGGCCTTCTTCAAGATGTATGCAGGGAACTTGGTTGGCAGGTATTCCTGTTTAAACCATTGGCGAAAGAGTGGTAGCGCTGCATCTGGATAGGCGTTTGTCTTTTGAGGGTTACTGAGCGACTGTGGGTAGTAATTCGGATAGTTGTGTTCATACGGGATGCGAGACCCAAACTGTGCTTCAAGGTTTTGCTCTGACCAGTACTTTCCCCATGCTATGCCTACGCTTATATCTGGAATGGTTTTATGGTTAATAGTTAGATCGGCCTCGATAAGGTCAACTATCAGCCCTGTTATTTCGTGAAAAATTGTGAAGTGCCCAGTTGGAGCACTGTTCCTTAGGAGTGACACGCGGTCATTGTGGTACTTCCATTTATCGCCAGGGGTGTATTCAAGTGCCTCGTAGATGAAACGTCGCAGACCTAACGCAGCAAACCGGCGATAGTTCGCTAACGCCTTGGTACTATCTGCCTTTGACTCGAACGCATAGTACTCCAGAAACGCCATGCAAACGACATCAGGGTACGCGAAATGCACCGAACCGTTTTGAGTGGTTTCAATGTACAGCTTTGGTTCTCTGTAGCCATTTTTAAACAAATAGTCCTTGAAGAAGGAGATTCTATCTTTTCCTAGAAAATCTTCGTCAAAGAGCTCTTCCCACTCCTTTGTAATCCCTTGAATTGCAGGTCTAGATATTCCGGTAATTTCGGAGAGGCCGCGCTGAGTGAGGTAAGAGATTCCATTCTCAAGGACACCCATCTCTACGCCATTTACATCTCGCTCGACTTCAATTCCAAGGTCAAGCGGCATCTGCTTTGAGGTGGCAACCAACCGCGATAGACTGCCGTCTAATTTATTGTTTTTAGTTGCTTTATGGGTGGCAACCTGAAGGGGTGCATTTACAGGTTCAATAGCTTCATCTGTTTTTTTGGGCATTGATCAGCTCCTTGTATAGTGCAGGCTGCAGTTCTTTATGTGGGTTACGGTTGAATCAATAAACTGAATAGCGTCGAGTGCATTTCCATCAGAAAAAATTACCATTTATGAAAGAGGAAATCATTAACGCGTACGCAAAAAGTATAGTAGTGTGATAAGAGTGGCTACGAAGTTGGTAGCTTATCCAGTTGAAAAAACCTCGCTACGGCGGGGTTTTGCGTTTTCTGAACCCAATAAAAAGCCCCAGCATCAGCCAGGGCTCAATCTCAAATTCTCGTTGTGAAATGGGCTGCGGTGAAAGTGGTGGAACACTGACACCGCCATCTGCTCATGCTTCTAGATCACAAGCAAACCAAGGCCCAGCTGTACAGCAGTTAGAGCCTAGCAAAAATGGCGCTTTTGATCACTCATGAAAGATACGATAAATCTAAACAGTGTTGAGTTAATCAACGCTGATTCTCTGCAATACATCAAAACCCTGCCTGATAACTGCATTGACCTGATAGCTACGGATCCCCCGTACTACAAGGTAAAAACGTGTGGTTGGGATAACCAGTGGAAAACCCAGGCAGAATACTTGGCGTGGCTGGATGAGTTCTTTGCCGAGTTCTGGCGGGTACTGAAACCAAACGGATCGCTTTATGTGTTCTGTAGCCCAAAACTGGCAACGGATACTGAAGTGTTAATGCGTGACCGGTTCAACGTTTTAAATCATGTCGTCTGGGCTAAACCATCTGGACGCTGGAATGCAGCTTGTAAAGAGTCATTTCGGCAATACTTCCCAGCTACTGAACGCATACTTTTTGCAGAGCATTACGGTGCTGAAGGATTTGCAAAAGGTAATAACGGTTATGCGTCAAAGTGCCAAGAGTTAAAACAACAAGTCTTTGCCCCATTGATTGAGTATTTCCGGTCAGCGCGTCAACGCCTGGATGTTTCCGCTCGGGAAATCAACACTGCAACAGGTACACAGATGTGTAGCCACTGGTTTAGTAGCAGTCAGTGGCAGTTGCCAAACGCAAAACAGTACGCCGAGCTACAGGTACTGTTTAAGCGTAAATCTGAAGAGAGGGGTGCTGCTGGTTTAACTGCGGATCATGCCTCATTAGTTCGTGAGCATATGGGGCTGGTGGATGAATATACCAGCTTGGTTAAACAATATGACGACTTAAGGGCTGAATACGAAAACCTCCGTAGGCCGTTTAGTGTTACAAAAGAGGTGCCCCATACCGATGTGTGGACTTATCCTGCAGTGCAGTTCTACCCCGGTAAACACCCGTGCGAAAAACCAGCCGCAATGATGGAGCATATTATCAGTGCTAGCAGCCGACCAGGTGACGTAGTTGCTGACTTTTTCATGGGGTCGGGAGCGACGATCAAAGCAGCAATCAAGCTTGGCCGCGAAGCGATTGGGGTTGAGCTTGAAGAAGAGAGGTTTTTGCAGACAGTAGAAGAGTGCGAAGCACTAACATCACATACCGGCTAATGCCGGTTTTTTTATGACTTAAGGAAAATCCATGACAGAACCTGTTACCACCGCCACGGCGGCAGCGGGTGGCACGGTAACAGGGGTTGCAGTTGTGACCTTTTTTATCGGGTTGCCTGCCGATGTTGTTCTCGGCGCGTTCGCTGGGGCAATTCTTTTCGTAGTGTCTGCGTCTGATTATCGGCTAAGGGCAAGGCTAGCACTTGCGCTCGGTAGTTTTGTCGCAGGCATCACGATGTACAAACCTGCTGCTGCTTGGATCATCAGCTTTCTTCCTGAGGGATACAACCGGGGAGCAGATGCAGCCGGGGCGCTGATTGCTGCTGGCGTCATCATACGTCTGCTGATGATGTTCAATTCTGGGAATCTCTCGATTCTCAACAGCAAAAAAAAGGAGGGTAGCGATGATCTCTGATATCGAGACTTTACTTAACGCGATTGTTTGTACAGTGACAGCGGTGCGGTTACTCACTTTTCGACGCTGCGGCGCTGGCTATGTGCGCTGGGGGGCTTACCTGGCATACGGCCTCACACTAGCAACTGGCTCGGTGGCGATTCGTATTGTTATGGGCACATACGAGGGGCCAACAGATCCGGCAGAACTTTTTATCAATATCGTGTTGTGCTTCTTGGTGCTGCGCTCACGCGGCAATGTGGTGCAGCTTTTTAAGGTGAAATGAGATGTCCAACAAATTTAGCCAACGCAGTGAAAACAACCTGCGAGACCTTCATCCCGATCTGGTGAAAGTAGCCAGGTTAGCACTGCAATACTCCCCGATTGACTTTGCCATCACAGAAGGGCGGCGTAGCGTCGCCCGACAGCGGCAATTGGTTGCCAGCGGCAAAAGCCAAACCATGAATAGCCGCCATATCACAGGCCATGCATTGGATGTGGTGGCCTATATAGGGAAAGAAGTGAGTTGGGAGTGGAAATATTACCAACAGATTGCCAAAGCATTTAAACAGGCTGGTGCTGAACTGGCGATCCCCATTGAGTGGGGCGGCCAGTGGCAAACACTGAAAGATGGGCCGCATTTCCAATTGCCGCACGCTGAGTATCCCGCATGATATTGCTATTACTGAAAAGCCATTGGCGCAGCCTGGCAGTAGCACTGTTGATTGGCGCACTGTTTGGCACGGGTTACCTGATGGGAGCCAAACAACGTGAAACCGCTTGGCAACTGAAATGGTCGCAACGTGATGAGGCTGATGCTATTGCATTGGGGCAACGACTGGCGGAGACCAGGCTAGAAGAACAACGGCGACAAGGTGAAATCGATGCCATCAGACAACAAGTTAATCAACAGATTGCAGCGGTGCAAACTGATGCTGATAGTGCCCGTGCTACTGCTCGTGGGTTGCACCAACGGGCAGCTCAGCTTGCCGAAAGACTGGCAGAAAGTGAACGCACCTGCAATACCCACATTGCCAGCGGAGGCACGGCAAAACCAAGCGGCAGCATACTGCTTGCCGAGCTGTTTAGCCGCGCTGATGAACGAGCGGGAGAGCTGGCAAGAACAGCTGATGAAGCACGAGCACGAGGATTAGCTTGTGAAGCAGCCTACAACGCTATCAAATCCGGTGAAAAAAAGTAGTTCATGGTAAGTCGGCATTACAGATGGCACTCAATGAGCGCCATCGATAATGACCATTCACAAAACAGGGCGGGACCGCCACCAGCATGGTTATTCATGTTCTTACTGAGATTTATTAAATTAGTGAGGCGGCTCTCAAAAAAATAAACAAAGTGGCGATCATTTATCACGCAAGCATTACCATGAAAATCCAAATGTTTTTTTACAAAAGGATTATGGATTATGGTGTGGACTTATGACCAGTATTCTGGGCGGATGTATCACAATGGTGTGATGGCGCGTGATGTTGGTTACAGTGGGAAAGGAGCGCATAAAAATAACCCAGCGTCTGAAGCTATACGTAACTGGGGGCCAATCCCGAGAGGACGTTACACTATAGGCAATGTTACCAATTCTAAAGGGGATATGACAATAGTGCTGATACCTTCACAGTCGAATCAGATGTTTGGCAGAACGGCTTTCCGCATACATGGAGACAGCAGAACTCACCCTGGCGAGGCTTCGGAAGGGTGTATTGTCATAGGCAGCAGAACGAGGAGTGCTATAATAGAATCAATGGATAGAGAGCTGGTGGTTGAATGATGAATACTCTACTGAAACAGATTTTTTTAGCGATAACATTGGCATCATTAACTACATCAACCTTTGCTTACACAGAAAAGCAAAAGCTGGATTATTGCGCCACAGCGGGTTCTTGGGCCGCTCAGACAATAGCCAATGAAGAAAAGATTCAGAACCCAAGGTTAGACCGAGACAAGGTAACCTCTGTTTTAATAAGCAGAACTAAGATGAAAGATATCAATGATAAGAAGATACAAGTGCCCAATCTTGGTGACTTGTATCTTCAAACAATCATGGTGTCCATTCCGTATATAAACGATGAAAAAAAACCTGCGGTTTTTATAGCATCGTCAATTATATCAGCGGAAGAGTGCTCGATTAGCAATCCCTCATATTTTATCTTGCAAAAATAGATCAGTTACTGTTTCACCAATAAACGAAGCCTCAGCATAGTCTGGGGCTTTTCTATTTTGGATATTTCAATGCCACCACGTACCCCAAAAGCCTGCCGTTGTCGTGGGTGTCGTAACACCACCACAGATAGCAGTGGGTTTTGCGATGCTCACAAAGGTGAGAACTGGAAGAACTACAAGCCAGGGCAGAACCGCCACCAGCGCGGTTACGGCAGCCATTGGGATGCTATTAAGAAACGCATTCTTAAGCGTGACAATGGGTTGTGTCAGTTATGCTTGCAGCGCGGGGCAATTACTGCAGCAACTTGTGTTGATCACATTACCCCTATAGCGCACGGTGGCGGCGATAGTGCGGACAACTTACAAAGCCTATGCGCCCCTTGCCATCGAGCAAAGACCGCACGAGAGCGGCGCACAGGGCGGTAAGGGGGGGTAAAATCTCTACAGCGTTTTCCCTTCCGTACTGCCCGCCCCTACACATTTACGTACCCGCGAAAAATGAAATTTAATCTGGAGCGACTATGGCCGGAACGGCAGGCCGATCCGGGCGACGCCCCAAACCGACCGCACGAAAGGAGTTGGCTGGCAACCCCGGCAAGCGGTCATTAAATAAAGATGAGCCAGTGTTCACTCCGATCAAGGGGGTAGAGCCTCCGGCATGGTTTGAAGAAGAAGATTTGCCCTTGGCTACAGTGATGTGGCAAATGACTACCAAGGAATTATGCGGACAGGGGATCTTGTGCGTAACCGATCTGGCAGTGTTGGAGCGGTGGTGCGTAGCCTATGAATTCTGGCGTCGGGCAGTAAAGAAGATCGCCAGCCAAGGCAACACTGTGCCAGGCGTCACTGGCGGTGTGGTCAAGAATCCTGAGTTAACAGCCAAAAAAGAGCAGCAATCAGAAATGGATAGCACCGGTGCCTTGCTCGGACTCGATCCCAGCAGTCGCCAACGGTTGATTGGCTTGGCGGGGCAAAAGAAAACCTCAAATCCTTTCATCAAGTTGATAACGTCATGACACGAAAATCCTACCCAAACGTTAACGCAGCCAATCAGTATGCACGAGATGTGGTGCGCGGGAAGATTGTCGCCTGCCAGTTTGTTATCTCTGCTTGTCAGCGACACATGGACGATCTTGCTGAAGAGAAGGGGCGTAAGTTTCGCTATCGCTTTGACCGCGACTTGGCAGAGCAGGCAGCCAAATTTATCCAGTTGTTGCCACACACCAAGGGCGAGTGGGCCTATAAGCGCATGCCGATAACTCTGGAGCCGTGGCAGCTTTTCATTGTTTGCTCTGTTTTTGGTTGGGTACATAAGGGGAGCAGGCTTCGCCGGTTTCGTGAAGTCTACACCGAGATACCGCGTAAAAATGGTAAATCAGCAATCTCTGCTGGTGTGGCGCTTTACGGCTTCACTTGCGATGGCGAGTTTGGTGCCGAAGTCTATTCAGGGGCCACAACAGAGAAACAAGCCTGGGAAGTGTTTAGACCAGCCCGGTTAATGTGCAAGCGCACCCCACTACTGATGGAGGCATTTGGGATAGAGGTTAATGCCTCAAACTTGAACCGCCCTGAAGATGGCGCCCGTTTTGAGCCATTGATTGGTAATCCTGGTGACGGTTCATCACCCAGTCTTGCAGTAGTTGATGAATACCATGAGCATCCTACTGATGCACTGTATACCACTATGCTCACGGGTATGGGGGCCCGCCGTCAGGGGTTAATGTGGGCGATCACAACGGCAGGTTATAACATTGAAGGCCCGTGCTATGACAAGCGGCGAGAAGTGATAGAAGCGCTAAATGGCACGGTGCCGAACGATGAGCTGTTTGGCATTATCTACACCATTGATGAGGGGGACGACTGGACAAAACCGGCTGCACTGGAGAAGGCCAACCCAAACATGGGGGTTTCTGTCTACCGTGACTTCTTGCTCAGCCAGCAGCAACGGGCGATTAACAACGCAAGGCTGGCGGGGCCATTCAAAACAAAACATCTCAATATCTGGGTATCAGCCCGTAACGCTTTCTTTAACCTTGTTAGCCTGAAGCGTTGCGAGGATACCACGCTAACGCTTGAGCAGTTTGAGGGACAACCTTGCCTGCTTGGTTTTGACCTTGCACGCAAGTTGGACATGAACAGTATGGCACGTCTGTTTACCCGTGATATTGATGGCAAACGGCACTACTACAGTGTTGCTCCTCGCTTCTGGGTGCCCTATGACACGGTGTACAGCGTAGAAAAAAACGAAGATAGGCGAACCGCTGAACGTTTCCAAAAGTGGGTAGAAATGGGGCTGTTATCGGTAACCGAAGGTGCCGAGGTTGATTATCGTTACATCATGGAGGAAGCCAAGGCAGCCAATCGCCTGAACCCTGTAGAAGAGTCGCCTATTGATCCTTTTGGCGCTACCGGCATTTCTCACGAACTGGCTGACGAGAACATGTCGCCCATTACTATCATTCAGAACTACACCAACATGTCGGATGCCATGAAAGAGCTGGAAGCGGCGATTGAATCAGGCCGATTCCATCATGATGGCAACCCGATCATGCTTTGGTGCCTGAGTAACGTAATCGGCAAGTTTTTACCGGGTAATGATGATGTTGTAAAGCCGATCAAGGAACAAGCTGGCAGCAAAATTGATGGCGCGGTAGCGCTGGTGATGACCATCGGACGGGCAATGCTCCATGACACCACGGAAAGTTTGGCTAAACACATCGAAACCCACGGGTTGCGTTCACTCTAACGGAAACAGAACATGCGGATCATTCATTTAATTGGCGCACTGGCTTTGCTGGTGGGTGTTGCTGGTGCCTTTTTGCTGACTTACGGTGTATGGCTCATCTATCCAGCGGCAGGCTTTATCGTTGCGGGAATACTTTGCCTCACATGGTCATGGCTGGTATCTAAAATGCTCAGTGGTAATCTGCGGCAGGATAAGGGGGATTGATGTTCTTTCCTGGTCTGTTTCAAAAGTCGGCAGATAAGCCGCTAACATCACAAGCGCTTGCTGAGCTTATTGGCCTTTCCTACGACACCTATGTCGGCAGGAAAATCAGCCCACAATTATCCATGCAACTCACGTCAGTGTTTAGCTGTGTACGTGTACTGGCAGAATCGGTGGGCATGCTGCCCTGCACGCTGTATGAACAGTTAGAGCGAGGTAATAAACGGGCAATAAAGGAACGACTGAATAAGCTACTTTCGGTTAAGCCCAACGACTACATGACACCACAAGAGTTCTGGGAGTTGTTGATCGCCTGCTTGTGTTTGAGGGGAAATTTTTACGCTTACAAAGTAATGGCACTTGGTGAAGTGGTTGAATTACTCCCATTGGATCCAAGCAGTGTTGTCCCTCGGCTCGGCAGTGATTGGAAGCCAATATACCAAGTAACACTACCCGACGGCAGTTGCGCCACATTGACGCAAGATGAAATCTGGCATGTGCGTATTTTTACGCTGGATGGGCTGGTTGGCCTAAGTCCAATTGCCTATGCCCGTCAAGCTATCGGGTTGGGCATTGCCACAGAAGAACACGGGGCCAGGCTGTTTGGCAATGGCGCGGTAACCAGTGGTCTCTTGCAAACCGACCAGACATTGACAGACGAGGCGTTCAATCGTCTGAAAAGTGATTTTGAAACCCGCCATCAAGGGTTATCAAATGCTCACAAACCGATGATTTTGGAAATGGGGCTAAAGTGGCAACAAATCAGCCTGAGCGCCGAAGATGCCCAGTTTCTGGAAACCAGAAAGTTTCAGCTTGAGGAAATCTGCCGTATTTTCCGTGTTCCGCTGCACATGGTGCAGAACACGGATCGCGCCACATTCAACAATATTGAGAATCTGGGGATAGGCTTCATTAACTATTCCCTGGTGCCGTACCTTACCCGCATTGAACAACGGATCAATATTGGATTGGTTAAACCCTCTGCTCAGGGGCGTTTTTACGCCAAGTTCAATGCAGGAGCACTGCTGCGGGGTGATATGAAGTCGCGGTTTGATGCTTATGCTACGGGGATCAACTGGGGGATCTACTCACCGAATGAATGCCGTGAACTGGAGGAACTTAACCCTCGCAATGGTGGTGATATCTATCTCACACCAATGAACATGACAACTAAGCCAAACGAGAGTGGCAAGAACAACCCCATTGAGGAACACAGTGATGGCAATGACTAAACAGCGCCTGGACGTTCCGCTAAAGCTGAAATCGGTCAGTGATAGCGGTGAGTTTGAGGGTTATGGTTCAGTGTTTGGCGTGAAAGACAGCTATGGCGATATTGTCGTGCCTGGCGCGTTCGTAAAGTCCTTGGATAACTGGAAATCGAAGGGCGCACAGCCCGCCATGCTCTGGCAACACAAAACAGATGAACCGATCGGGGTTTATACCGACATGCGGGAAGATGATGTTGGCCTTTATGTTAAAGGGCGATTACTGATTGACGATGATCCCCTGGCAAAGCGTGCATATGCCCATATGAAGGCCGGTTCGTTAACCGGCCTTTCTATTGGTTACGTGCTGAATGACTGGGAGTACGACCGAGCAAAAGATGCCTTTATCCTAAAGGAGATCGACCTGTGGGAAGTCAGCCCAGTCACCTTCCCGGCAAATGATGAAGCGCGGGTGAGTGATGTCAAGTCAGCGTTTGCCCGTGGTGAAACACCATCCCCTAAAAATATAGAACGAGTCCTGCGCGATGCTGGGCTATCCCGTTCACAAGCCAAAGCATTCATGGCTAACGGCTATAGTGCCTTATCACTGCGTGATGCTGATGATATGGAAACTGCACTGAACATACTGAAATCTATTAAATTCTGAATCTGGAGAATCACATCATGCCAATTGATATTAAAGATGTAGAACTGGTCGCACAGGAACTGAAGGGTAACTTTGATGACTTCACCAAAAAAAATGACAAGCGGCTGGAAGCGATCGAGCAGGAAAAAGGCAAACTGGCGGAAACGGTTGATACGCTCAACGGCAAGTTATCCGAGCTGGATGCACTGAAAACCTCATTGGAAGAGGAGCTAAAGCAAGTTAAGCGCCCCAGTGGTGGACCAACAAGCAAAACCGCCAGTGAACACAAGACGGCTTTCATTAATTTCGTGCGCAAGGGGAAAGAGGAAGGGTTGCGTGAGTTAGAGCAAAAAGCGTTACAGATTAACGTTGATTCTGATGGGGGTTATGCCGTACCTGAAGAACTTGATCGCACCATCCTTGAACTGCTTAATGACGAAGTCATCATGCGCCAAGAAGCTACCGTGATCACAGTAGGCGGTTCTGAGTATAAAAAACTGGTTAACCTGGGCGGGACAGCCTCTGGTTGGGTGGGTGAAACGGATGCACGGCCTGCTACTGAAACCTCAAAACTTGGCCAGATCACCCCCTTCATGGGAGAAATTTACGGCAACCCTCAAGCCACTCAAATGATGTTAGATGATGCATTCTTCAATGTTGAAAGTTGGTTGAACAGTGAGTTGGCTAACGAGTTTTCTGAAAAAGAAGAAATTGCTTTCACCCTTGGTGATGGCGCTAAAAAACCCAAAGGGTTCTTGGCTTACGATTCAAATGCTGAGGATGATAAGAGCCGTGCTTTTGGTGTATTACAACACGTTGCATCCGGCAGCGTGGGTGGATTGACAACAGATGCCATCATCAAACTGGTATACACCTTGCGCAAAGTACACCGTGCTGGCGCTAAGTTTATGATGAACAACAACGCCCTATTTCAAATTCGCATGTTGAAAGACACAGAAGGCAACTACTTATGGCGACCAGGGCTAGAGCTTGGGCAACCCTCAACACTCATCGGCTATGGCATTGCTGAAAATGAGCAAATGCCAGACATTGCCGCCGATGCCAAAGCGATAGCGTTTGGTAACTTCAAACGAGGCTACGCCATCGTTGATCGCATGGGTACACGTATTCTGCGTGATCCGTACACCAACAAACCGTTTGTTGGTTTCTACACCACCAAACGCACTGGCGGTATGCTGGTTGACTCTCAGGCTATCAAGCTACTGAAAATCGGTACCACGGCGTAATTACTGGGGGCATTGCCCCCCCTTTCATATGAGAGCGATGAAGATGATCAAGTTACTTGAAGATCTAAAGTGGTCACCGAACGGCTGCGTGATTGAAATTATCCGTGCGGGTGAATATCAACCCAGTGAACTGCCAGAACGTGCAATCGCTATTGCCAGTCAATTGAATATTATCTGTTCTGTTGACAGTGGCGACGATGGGCAAAATGCTGGACAAGAGCAGCAGTCAGAGCAAGAACAAGAGCCAGAATCAGAGCCACAGCTAGCACAACAAGCAGAGCCAGCTAAAAAAGGGAAAAAATAACCTAATGGGGCGTAATCATGTTGTTTGTAGAGATAGACCTGATAAAAGCGCAATGCAAGATTGACCCTGACTTAACCGAGGAAGATGAACTACTTCAGCTTTATGCAGAGGCAGCCCAGGAAAAGGCGCTCATCTACTTAAACCGAGGCGTTTACACAGACTCCGTTCCAGAAACTGATCCCGATGGAATTCTGATAAACAGCAGCATCAAGACCGCGATACTTGGCCTTGCATGCCATTACCAGAGAAATCGGGCAACGGTCAGTGATTTTGAGCAATCAGAAACACCAATGTTCTTCACTAGTCTGTTATCAGATTATAGGAAGCGCCCCTAATGAGTAAGCGACGATACGCAGAAATCAGTAGCACATACAGACCCCCAGCCGAAGGAGAACTCAACCGCCGCGCCCAATTCAGAACGCGTGAAGATGTACCCGGCTCAGGCCATATGGGTGTTGATAGCGTTTACCACAACACATTTAAAACTTGGGCGAAGTTGTCAGCGGTTGGCGACTCGGTACGCATTGACTCAATGCAAGTTGATGCCGCCATCACACACCGGATCATTATCCGCTATCGCCAAGGCATAACAACGGATGGTGAAGTGGTGATCAGCGGCATGGTTTACCGCATAAAAGGAGCCAAAGACCTCAACGACGAACGCCGCTTTTTGGTGATTAGCGCTGAAGAACTGGGCACTGTAGAAGCAATAGGGGGTGACAATGGGCATTGAGAGTTCAAACAGTGGCCTGTATCTGCACATCGATTTTGATAAAACACCGGAAATCACATTCAACAAAGCTAAGGTTCGTCGTGCTTTTGTCAATGTTGGTCAACGTGTCATGGCAGAGTCACGCCGCTTGGTTGCTCGCCGCGCAATATCTAAAGCGGGTGAAGCACCGGGCTTCAGGACTGGGAGATTGTCAAAATCGATTGGTTACAAGGTGCCAACAGCAACAGCATCGCGCCCTGGCTTTATGGTAAAAGTTGCGCCAAATCAGAAAGGGGGTAAAGGCTCAAGACCCATCACAGGCGACTTTTACCCAGCATTCCTGTGGTATGGCGTAAGACGCGGAGCCAAACGGGGGAAGAAACACAAAAAGGGCTCATCCGGTGGTTCACCGTGGCGGATTGCTCCACGCAAAAACTTCATGGAACAGGCACTACACAACAAAAGGGCATGGATTGAACAGGTATTGTTTAACGCCCTGCAAGATTCTGTAAAGGTACCCAAATGAAACTCTCATCGGTAATTGCTGCGCTGCGGCTGCGCTGCCCATCCTTTGAGGGGCGCGTATCGGGTGCAGCAGAATACAAACCCATACCGGACACGGCAAAAATGAAGTTGCCTTCCGCGTGGGTGATCCCACTTGATGACAACGTAGGCGAGCAGAAATCACAAACTGACTACTGGCAGGAATTAACCGAAGGCTTTGCGGTAATAGTGATTATGGATAACTCAGCAGATCAGCGCGGACAAGCTGCCGCGTTTGATGTGGTGCATGATATCCGGGCAGAGCTTTGGAAAGCGCTACTCGGTTTTGAGCCAGAAGGCTATGACCCGATCGAGTACGACGGCGGCAACCTGCTCGATATGAACCGCGCCCACCTCTATTACCAGTTCGACTTCTCCGCCAAAACAGACATCACCGCTGAAGATACCCAACACTGGCAAGATCTACAGCAACTGGAAGAACTGGCGCGGGTGGTGGTTGATGTTGATTTCATGCAGCCTGACGGCGATATCGAGCACAAAGTAGCGATACCACTTAACCAGTCATCCACTCAACCGTAATGGGTTCGCGTAAAAGTTTTACGCGACCCGTTAACAACCCGCCCCGGCGGGTTTTTTTACACCCAAATTTCACCGCGCACCACATGCGCAACAGCCAAAGAACCTGTTTAGGAATGAAGCCTGAGGCAACCAGTATGGTTTGTGCTGCCTCTTTGGGCTGGTTTCCTATGTGGCAGGCTTCATTTCTAAAAAGGTAAGCACAATGAACTATCCAACCGTAGTAGTAAATGGTGTATCTGTCCGTGTAGATGATGGTGGACGTTATAGCCTTAACGATCTGCATGCAGCAGCAGTAACAAATGGAGAGGCAACGGAGCAACAACGCCCGAGTCAGTTTTTGCGAAGCGCACAGGTTAAGCGCTTCATAAAAGCACTAAAAGCCAAAGTGCAAAAAAGCACTTCGGAAGAAATTCAACCACTTAAAGTGATTAAAGGTGGCGATGAATCAGGCGTATGGGGAGTGGAAATTCTTGCCATCCGTTATGCAGCATGGATTAAACCAGAGTTTGAAATAGAAGTTTATGAGATTTTCAGGGCAGTTATGCGCATTGGTATTGATGCTATGTCTCGTTTAAACCGACTGGATCACATCATCAACACCGAAACAAAGGAGGTAAGCCAGTGTGCCAGTAAAATGGCCAAATGGGGTGCTGGTGGACGCAAGCAACTACTACATAGTGCAAGAATCCGAATGGTAGAAGAGGTTCAAATGTATCTACCACTTCAAGAGTAACAACCCGCCCCGGCGGGTTTTTTTATACCTAAAGAAGGTACAAACCACATGATCAGCTTTGATAAAATCGCGCCTGATGTGCGGGTGCCGTTGTTCTATGCAGAGATGGACAACAGCGCAGCCAACACAGCACAAGACAGCGCACCGGCATTAATCATTGCCCATGCATCACCCGGTAGTGATTTGGCAGAAAACACCCTCACGATTATGTCGAGTGCAGACCAGGCAGGGAAACTGGCAGGCCGAGGCAGCCAATTAGCACGGATGGTGGCGGCTTACCGTGCAGTGGATCCGTTTGGTGAACTCTGGGTACTCGCCCCACCACAACAAACCAGCGCCCCGGCCACCGGCAGCCTAACCGTGATGGGGGAAGCACAAGAGGCGGGAACGCTGTGCATCTACATCGGCGCTACGCGGGTACAAGCTGTGGTGGCGGCACGGGAAGCCAACAGCGCCATTGCTGAAGCCATCGCCATTGCCATCAACAAACACGTTGATTTACCCGTTGTCGCGGCAGCGACAGCCGAAACCGTCACGCTCACTGCAAAAACCGCTGGCAGCAGTGGCAACGCAGTACCCATCACACTGAACTACCGTGGGGCGATTGGTGGTGAACAAACCCCTGCCGGGTTGAATATTGCCATTACCCCACTGGCAGGCGGCAGCGGTGCGCCGGAGTTATCAGCCACTATCGCGGCCATGGGTGATGAACCGTTTGATTATATCGCCTTCCCCTATAATGACGCGGGCAGCCTTGCAGCTATCGGCCAAGCGATGAATGACGACACCGGGCGCTGGAGTTGGACGCGGCAAATTTACGGCCACGTTTACACTGCCAAAGTGGGCGAACTGGCAGAACTGGTGGCATTCGGCTCTACGTTTAACGATCCGCATCTCACCATTGCCGGATACGAGCCAAGTGTGCAAATGGCTACCGATGAACTGATCGCCGCACGCACTGCACGCAACGCGGTATTTATCCGCAACGACCCAGCGCGGCCAACGCAAACCGGCGTATTAAACGGAGCCTTACCCGCGCCAGCAGGTAAACGCTTTGTATTAACAGAACAGCAATCACTGCTCACCCACGGCATTGCAACGGCCTACAGCGAAGGCGGTGTGGTACGTATCCAGCGTGATATCACCACCTACCAAAAAAACGCCTACGGCAACGCCGACAACAGCTACCTGGACAGCGAAACCCTTCATACCAGCGCCTACGTACTGCGCCGGTTGAAAGCGGTGATCACCAGCAAATACCCGCGCCACAAGCTAGCCAGTGACGGCACGCGCTTTGGTGCTGGGCAAGCAGTCGTCACCCCGGCGGTGATCAGGGGAGAAATTCTGGCGGTGTATCGCCAGCTCGAGCGCGCGGCAATCGTCGAAAACTTTGAACTGTTCAGCCAACACCTGATTGTTGAGCGCAACGCCAACGACCCGAACCGGCTGGATGTACTGCTACCGCCTGATTACGTTAATCAGTTGCGGGTATTTGCGGTACTTAACCAATTCCGCCTGCAATACCAAGAGGAGAGCGCATAAATGGCGAGGAGCAAACGTATTGGTGGCACCTGCTACTTCAAAATCGACGGTCAGCAACTCTCGCTAACCGGCGGCATTGAAGTACCGATGAACACCGTAATCAAGGAGGATGTCATTGGCACGGATGGCAGCGTCGATTATAAAGAGACGCACCGCGCCCCCTACATCAAAGGCACTTTTAAGGTGCCACGCGGTTTCCCCATCAAAAAGATCACCTCATCCGACACCATGACCATCACCGCAGAACTGGCCAATGGCGAGGTTTATGTGCTCTCAGAAGCCTGGCTGAAAGGGGAAGCCAACCACAACGCCGAAGAAGGCACCGCAGAACTTGAGTTCCATTCAGAAGAGGGTTTTTACCAATGAAACTAACACTATCAAAAGCAATTATGGCGCATGGCGAAGAGATCACCGAGATTGAATTACGCGAGCCGACCGGTAAAGATGTGCGCGATTTAGGCTATCCCTATCAGTTGAACGCTGATGAATCCGTGAGATTGATTTCTGGTGTGGTCTGTAAATATCTTTCAACACTAGGCGGAATACCACCCAGTGCAGTGGATGCAATGTCGCCAAGCGATCTTAATACAGGGGGGTGGTTGATCGCGGGTTTTTTCCTCAACAGCTAACCGTTAACGAGATTATTGCTCGATATTTCACAGCCGCGAAGTATTGGGCGATAAACCCACTCGAACTGTTAACACATCCTTTTTCAACTCTAATTTTGTTAGAGCAGCAGGCTAATCGCATTGAGTCGGAGATAAACGATGGCTGATAGTTTTCAACTGAAGGCGCTCATTACGGGCATTGATAAACTGTCTCCGGCTCTTAGCCAGATGCAGAAAAACATGAAAAAATTTCGCCGTAATATGGAAAAAAATGGCGAAGGTGCATTACCAATGGCAGCGGGAATCGCTGCTGGGCTTACAGCTGGTGCCGTGGCTTTTGCTCAACAGGAAGATGCTGCTATGGGGTTGAAAGTAGCGATGATGGAAGCGGGAGGAGCGGTTAGCAAACAGTTTGAAAAAATAAACCAACTCGCTATTGGTTTGGGTAATAAGTTGCCGGGCACCACGGCGGATTTTCAGAACATGATGCAAATGTTAACACGCCAAGGCATTCCGGCTGAAAACATTCTAAAAGGTGTTGGTAAGGCTACGGCTTATCTTGCTGTGCAACTGAAGAAAACCCCAGAGCAAGCGGCTGAGTTTGCGGCTAAGATGCAGGATGCAACAGGCACTGCTGCCAGTGACATGATGGGGTTATTCGATACGATCCAGAAAGCCTTCTATATGGGTGTCGATGACACTAACATGTTGGCATTTTTTGGCAAAACCAGTTCAATCCTAAAACTCATTAACAAAGATGGGTTAACTGCGGCAAAAGCATTAGCTCCAATTACCGTGATGATGGATCAAATGGGTATGAATGGGGAGTCTTCAGGCAATGCCTTGCGAAAGGTTTTTCAGGCTGGTTTTGACGTCAAGAAGATGAAAGAAGCAAATAAATTACTTGCCAAAAAAGGAATAAAACTCGATTTTACTGATGGTAAAGGTGAATTTGGGGGCATCGATAACCTTTTTGCTCAACTTAAAAAGCTTGACTCCCTTAATACAACGCAGAGGACAACCATCATTCAGAAAATATTTGGCAATGATTCTGAAACCTTACAAGTTCTTGAAGCATTGATAACTAAAGGAAAGGCTGGTTATGATGAAGTTACTCAACGCATGGAGCGGCAAGCATCCTTACAAACCAGAGTTGAAGCACAGCTTGGCACACTAACCAACCTCTGGGGGGCTATGTCTGGCACGGCTGTAAATGGGTTAGCGGCTATAGGCGGCGCTTATGCTGACGATATAAAATCCTTGATAATCACCCTTGGAGATATGGCGGAAAAATTCAGCACATTCGCAGCAGCCAACCCACAGATAATCAGAGGTGTGATTGGTTTGGCAGCTGGTTTGGTTACGTTGAAATTAGCGATGTTAGGTGTAAATTTCGTTCTTGGTTTAATAGGAAAAACAATCGGAATGTCGCCCATTGGTATAATTTTGCGCGTTGTAGCTATGGGGGCAGGACTTATTTTAGCAAACTGGAGTAGCATTGGCCCATGGTTTAAAAGCCTGTGGGAATCAATTACCAGTTGGTTCTCAGAAGCATGGGAAAGCATTAAACAGGTGTGTAATGCGGGCTGGGAATTCATCAAGGGATTATTTTTTGATTACCATCCTCTTGGAATTATTATTAAAAACTGGGAACCCATTGTGGACTGGTTTAAATCTATGTGGGA
The DNA here is from genome assembly GCF_004011885.1 of Serratia microhaemolytica. Classification (GTDB taxonomy): domain Bacteria; phylum Pseudomonadota; class Gammaproteobacteria; order Enterobacterales; family Enterobacteriaceae; genus Serratia_G; species Serratia_G microhaemolytica. Next base: position 69,597 of record NZ_SBEF01000004.1, read on the forward strand.
ACGAGTGAGTAGCTATATTGAACCCATTTTTAACGCAATGAAGAAAGTGAAGGGTTGGATCAGCGGTGGCTGGGATTATGTTTTTGGTGATGAGCCAGAGCAGAATTTATTGTCAACGCAGACAAGCAATTACTTGATATCAAGCCAAAACCAAAAAATGGCCGGTGAAATGGTCGTTAAGTTTGAAAATGCGCCGCAGGGCATGAGCGTAGTCAGCACTGCGACCAGCTCACCCAAGCTTGGCATGGGCTATGATGTCGGATATAGTCGATATGCTTATAGATAACAGGAGGTTTTTATGACGTTTCGTAGCGTTATTTCCGCTATCATATTGGTTTCTTTCGCTCAAGATACGGCTGCTTTTTTGACGAAAAAGGAAGTACAGTCACTTGCAAAAACAAAAATCGTTGAAGTGGAAAAAATAGAAGACAATCCAGGCGTGTATTTCCAGTCATACAAATTTGCCAAAGACCCTGATTTTACTGTACAGACAAAAGCGCGATACTTTACCGTCTCTTGGAATGAATACCACGACGATCCACAGTACGACAAAGTAAACGCCAAAAACCGCCAATTAGCTGAAGAGGTGGTTGAAAATCTCATCGGCAGTTCGCGTTTTGTTAGGGCGATAACCAGTGGAGGAGTAGTGAAGCGAATTCAAGAGGGGCGGTATATTGTCTCTGGTTCTTGTTCTGGCAACTCCTTTTGCCTTCTCTCCTTTGACAAGGCATGGTAAACCCCACGCTCGTGGTTTCAGTGGAATAATCCAGCTTCCACCAATGGTGGATTCTGAGATAATCAATGGGTTAGGTAAATTTGCCTATTAGGTTTTGCCGAATACTTCGAGCGTTTCAATGTGAGCAACGCTGCCAAAACTAAGCAAAGAGTAACCAATGCAACCGCCTAATGGCGGTTTTTTTACGCCCAGAGAAGGAGAATGCATGAGCTGGAAGGAAAAATTATTGCCGGCATCCTTTCGCGGGGTGCCGTTTAAAATCACAGATGATGAGGCCACAGTAGGCCGCAGAACGCAAACCCATGAATACCCCAACCGCGATAAACCCTACACTGAAGACCTTGGCCGCGCTACACGACGCGATAGGCTCTCTGCTTACGTCATTGGTGATGATTACCAGGCACAACGTGATCAGCTTATCGCCGCCATTAATCAAGGCGGCCCCGGCAAATTAGTGCATCCGCAATATGGTGAACTTACCGTCTGCATTGATGGTGATGTCACCGTGAGCCACAGCGCCTCAGATGGGCGCATGTGTACCCTCAGTTTTAACTTTGTTGAAGCGGGTGAACTCAGTTATCCAACGGCTGGCGTAGCCACCGGGCAAAAGCTGGTTTCATCCTGTGACGCGGTGAGCGATTGCGCCAACGATGCGTTCAGCAAATCATTCACTTTAGATGGCTTGCCCGATTTTGTACAAACCGGCGTTCTTGATGATGCGGGCAACATGATGGGCATTGCCACCAAAGCACTTGACCGGGTGAATTCAGGGCTGGGTGATGCAAGCCGCTTGCTTGAGGGTGACTTGTCGGTGCTATTGATGGCTCCTAGCCCTGGGATGGATTTCACCAACCGCCTGCAACGTTTATGGCGCAGTGGCAGCGCACTGTTAAGAAATGGTAGTGACTTGGTGAGCAAGATCACCAGCCTAACGGGTATTACTGTTGATCGCGGCCTAGCACCGCGTGGGGTGTGGAAAACCAACAGTAAAACTATGCAGCAACGCACAGAACAGAGCAACGCCATTGCACAAGTGATGCGCACCACAGCAATAGCGGAGGCTGCACGCAGTATTTACACCCTGCCACAAAGGCCGTTGCCTGTAACTGTATCGCCAGTGATAAGGCAACCCCTGCTTGCTCACCCTGCGGTAACTTCACTGGCAGAGCCTCAGCGGGAAATGTTGGTGAGCTACGAGGCGTTAACTCATTTACGCGATGTACTGTCTACAGCCATTGATCAGGAGCTGCTGCGCGTCACCGACGATGCTCTGTTTTTGGCACTCAATACATTACGAACTGATGTTAACCGCGACATTAACCAACGTTTGGAACAGACGGAAAAAACCACACGCCGCACACCCACCGAGGTGTTGCCAGCACTGGTATTAGCAGCAGACTGGTATGACTCTGCCGCCCGTGAATCCGACATTACCGACCGTAACCCCATTAAGCATCCTGGCTTTGTACCAGCCAGCCCACTCAGGATACCGATAAGATGAACAATGATGTCACGCTAAGGGTAAATGATCGCGAGTGGCGCGGCTGGACATCCATATCCATCGCCGCCGGTATTGAACGATTAGCGCGGGACTTCACTGTGGAAATCACCAGGCAATGGCCAGGTGCTGAAGAAGTTGGACAGCTACAGCCGAAAGTCAAAGCGGGGGATGCTGTAACAGTGTTGATTGGGGCCGATCCAGTGATGACTGGGTATGTTGATGCAACACCCGTGCGCTATGACGCACAGCGCGTATCGGTATCAATTGTGGGGCGCAGCAAAACTGCTGATTTAGTCGATTGCTCTGCTGTTGTGGGGCAATTTACGGATCGTACTTTTGCACAAATCGCCAGCGAGCTGGTTAAACCGTTTGGTTTAAAGGTGATTAATCGTGGCATACCCAGCACACCAATTATCGGCCTGCAAGCTGATCACGGTGAGCTGGTGATTGATGTGCTCGACAAAATGATGGGATTGCAACAAGTGCTGGCTTATGACAACGAACAGGGCGATCTGGTGCTCAGCCAAGTGGGTGCAGAGCGTTGTGTGACTGCACTGGTGCTCGGCGAGAACATTCTTTCTTGTGATGCTGAACTGAGCGTTAAAGAGCGCTTCAGCGTATACCAAGTGGCAGGCCAGCGGGCGGGAGATGATGAGGATTATGGCGAGGTAACGACCACGTCAATATTGGCAAAAAACGCAGATAGCGCCATTAAACGCCATCGACCACTGGTAATTAAACAAGTCGGCAACGCCACGGGCGAAACGGTGATTGACCGCAGCCACTTCGAGATGGTACGCCGCAAGGCTCGCACTGACGAAGTGACATACACGGTACAGGGCTGGCGGCAAGGCAACGGCGCGTTATGGCAACCCAATCAGTTAGTGAGCGTGTTCGATCCAGTGTTGGGCTTTAACTACCGCACGTTACTAATTGCCGAAGTGACCTATCTCCAGAACGAACAAGGCACCACCACACAACTGCGCTGTGGCCCCGCTGATGCTTACCTGCCCAAGCCACCGAAACAGCGTAAAAAAGATGAAGAGGAGGAGTATTAATGCGCTTGTTAAACACAATTCAACGCAGCTTATCCAATATGTTGGTACGTGCAGTGGTGCAGCACCGGGATGGCTCGCGTAAAAACCAAGTGTTGCAAATCAGCATGGTAGCGGGTGAGTTAAAGAGCAACATTGAACACTTAGAACCCTACGGTTTTACCAGCGCCCCCCACCTTGGTGCTGAAGCTTTTGCCGCATACCCAGACGGTGATCGCTCGCACGGTGTGGTGCTGGTGGTGGCGGATCGCCGTTACCGGCTCACGGGTTTGGATAGTGGCGAAGTGGCGATTTATAGCGATGAGGGTGACAGCATCATCTTAAAGCGCGGCAATCAGATCGAAGTGAAGACCCAGACACTTACTATCAATGCCGCAACACAAGTGCAAATCAACTCGCCGCTGGTGGCGATGTCAGGGCGCTTAACCGTGGCAGGCAATATTGAAGGTGCCGCGCAAGTACAAGACCAGGCCAGCACCATGAGCGCCATCCGCACCACCTACAACGGCCACACTCACCCACACGGCGAACCGACAACCGGAACCCCCAACAACCCGATGAGGTAACCATGATCCTCGTAGTTAATGGGCAGCGCCGCTCGGTACATGCACCGAGCGATCTGCTAACACGCTCCGTTGTGATATCACTCTTCACCTGGCGCAGGGCTGAACCTGATGATAATGCCGATCACTCGATGGGCTGGTGGGGTGACACTTACCCCACGGTACAGAATGACCGCATTGGCTCACGGCTCTACCTGCTACGGCGTGAAAAGCTCACCAGCAAAACAGGGGAACTGGCGCGGGGTTATATCCTGCAAGCCCTAGCATGGATGAAAGAGGATGGCGTGATATCACGAGTCACCGTAGATATCACGCGGCTCAATAATGAAACCCTCACAGCAGAGATCAGGTTATACCGCCACGACGGAACCAATCACGTAATTAAATTTGATGACATGTGGAGTGTACTCAATGAATAGCGGTTTTAATCGCCCCACGCTGCCGCAGTTAATCACCCAGATCCGCACCGATTTACATGCACGGTTGCAAGCGGATGATGTGTTACGCCGTACTGATGCCGAGGTGTACAGCCGCGTGCTGTCAGGGGCAGTGCATACGCTATACGGCTATATTGACTATTTGGCGCGTAATCTGCTGCCAGATTTGTGTGATGAAGAGTGGCTAGTGCGGCATGGCAACATGAAGCGCTGCCACAGGAAAGGCGATGCTACAGCATCCGGTTTTGTCCGTTGGGAGGGGGTGAGTGATGGGATCACTGTGCCTGAAGGTGCAATTTTCCAGCGTGATGATTTACTGGAATATGTGACTACAGCACCAGCGACATCGATTGCGGGGGTACTGCGTGCGCCCGTGGTGTGTTCAGCGCCTGGCAGCCTTGGTAATACTGATGATGCTATCAGCATGATACTAGCGCAACCAATTAAAGGCTTGCCCTCGGCAGCCTTGGCGGATGGCATCGAAGGTGGCGCGGATATTGAACCGCTCGAAGAGTGGCGAGCACGGATCATCGAACGCTGGTACTACACCCCACAGGGTGGTGCTGATGGTGATTACATCGTGTGGGCAAAAGAAGTGCCAGGCGTAACCCGCGCATGGACATACCGGCACTGGATGGGCACCGGAACCGTCGGCGTAATGGTCGCCAATAGCAACCCTGAAAACCCGATACCCGACGACGCTGTGGTAGAAGCTACACGGCAGCATATTTTGCCACTGGCTCCTGTGGCTGGGGCAAGTTTATATACTTTTGCGCCGCTCCCTAAAGTCATCCCCTTTCGCATTAAAGTGATGCCGGATACCCCAGCAGTGCGTTATGCCGTGCTGGCAGAATTGCAGGCGATGTTTATGCGTGATGGTGTGCCTGGCGGCACGTTGGCGTTATCACGTATATCGGAAGCGATCAGCATTGCCACTGGCGAGCACAACCACACCCTCTTTACCCCTGTTAGCGATATTGAATTGGGTGCGACGGAGCTGCCTATCGTCGGGAAGGTGCTATGGAGTTAAAGGATTATGAAGGTTTGCTCAAAAACCTGCTGCCAAGAGGCCCCGCGTGGGAAGGGTGTGATCCGCTGGTGGTCGGTTTTGCACCGGCATTACTGCGTATACACCAACGCGGTAATGACCTCACCAATGAAACCGATCCTCGCACCGCTGTTGAGTTGTTAGACCGCTACGAACACATTACTGGCCTGCCGGACTCTTGCACCCCAGCGGGATTACAAACGACATCACAACGGCAACAGCGGTTGGATGCAAAAATAAACTTAGGCGGAGGTATCAGCAAAAATTTTTATCAGGCACAACTTGAAGCGCTAGGTTATACCGGTGCCACTATCACACAGTTCACTGATGATGTTTTCCGCTGTACCTCTACCTGTATTGACTCGCTTTATTCAGAAGAATGGCGCTTCTGGTGGCGGGTCAATATGCCAAATGCCACACAGATTACGAACATGACCTGTCTCTCATCTTGTACTGAAAGCCTGCGTACATGGGGGGATACAGTTGCAGAGTGCGTAATCAACAAACTTTGCCCCTCACATACCTATGTAATTTTCCAATACCCAGCGGAGTAACTATGCACAGAATTGATACACCAACCGCCCAAAAAGATAAGTTTGGGGCGGGAAAGAACGGCTTTACCCGAGGAAACCCCCAGACCGGGGTTCAGGCAACGCAAGTTGATGATGATTATTTTGATGCCCACCAAGAAGAACTGGCGGGGGTTGTCGAGGGTGCGGGGTTATCACTCGAAAAAGGCAATAACACGCAGCTTTTTACTGCCATCAAGAAAATTGTAGGTGCAGAAGTGCCGATTGCATCAAAAACAACAGCAGGCATCACAAAGCTAAGCAGCGCTACAGACAGTGATGATGAGACGATGGCGGCGACGCCGAAAGCAGTGAAAACAGTAGCTGTACCAGTGGGCATCCCGCAGCCTTGGCCACAAGCCACACCGCCCAGTGGCTGGCTAAAATGCAACGGCGCCAGCTTCGACAAAGCCAAATACCCACTACTGGCCGCCGCCTACCCCAGTGGCAAACTGCCGGATCTGCGTGGTGAATTTATTCGCGGCTGGGATGATGCACGCGGAGTGGATAAAGGTCGGGGGCTGTTGAGTTGGCAAGGGGATGCAATACGAAATATAACGGGTGAGTGTCGACTCGTAAACTCAGGTTTATTGACGCTGCTTGAGCACGTGGGGAGCTTCGCAGGGGCTTTTATTCCCAGCGGACATCAATCCAGCGCATGGCTGGATGTCAGGGGGCTGCCGACAATAAGTAATCCGCCATATTTATATCCTGGTGCGATCGGGTTTGACGCGTCAAAAGTTGTACCGACCGCTAGTGAAAACCGCCCCCGCAATATCGCCTTTAACTACATCGTGAGAGCAGCCTAATGAATCAACCACGTACACAACTGGATAACAACGGTTTGGCAACGGTTGCTGGTTGGCTGACGGTCTACAACATCGAACCGCAACAGCGTGAATACCTAGCGCCTTCAGAAGAGTACCTGGAACAGGGAGTGGGCTTACCGGCATACAGCTACCTGGATGCCCCCCCCCAGCCTGAAGCCGGGCAAGCGGTAGTGCGCACGGCAGACAATAGCGGCTGGCAGAGCGTTGCCGACCACCGGGGCGAAACGGTCTACCATACTGCCAACGGCGAAGCGCTGACCATCACTGCCTTGGGCGACTACCCACCAGACACCACCTTACTGGCACCGGCTACACCCTTTGACCAGTGGCAAGATGGCCAATGGGTCACTTCACTGGAGCAGCAGCACGCGGCACAACTGGCCGCCGCCAAACAGCAGCAGAGTGAGCTACTGGCCACGGCACGCGCCACCATCAGCCTATGGCAAAGCGAAATGCAGCTAGGGGTGATCAGTGATGCGGATAAAGCACAACTCATCGCTTGGTTGCGTTATATCAAAGCGCTACAGGCTGTTGATGTCGCAACAGCTCCTGACATTGAGTGGCCGGAGGTACCAGAGAAGTAAACCCGCCATGGCGGGTTTTATTAGTTGATTGTCAGCCTCTTAAACGCGTCAACACGCTACGCCAATTCGCATCACTATCATCATCCGGGTGTGGGGTGATTGCTTGCGTTTCACGCGCCAAAATCTGCTTTGTTTTGTCTAACGTATGTTGATACTCAAAGCCCATTGACCAATATGATCCGGCTAACTTTGATTGCAGTAACTCCAGTGCTGGATGTGCGGCAGCAATCTGTTGCCGCATATATTCAGCTGCGTTCCAGAGCCAGCATAGGTTGCACAGTTCTTCATCAGTGAGTGTGATAGTGTGAACCTTAGCAGCATGATAGTTACGCATTTGTCGTTCACACTCAACTCGCAAGTGAGATTCACCGTTAACATTTTCATTAATAACTTGTATCTTTTCAGAAACCATTACGCCTCCTCCCATCGTTGCCCCCAAACATGGCAAAAAATAACAAATTGATACTTAATGGCATTAATAAATTGAAAGAATTAAATCATTTTAATTGACATAAAAATAGTTAATCATTCCTTTTAAGTCCTCTTTAAATCTCAATGATCCGAATATAGTGTGTTAATTTCCATTTAACTGTGATCTGGATCACAGTGATTTTTTGATCAGATTAACTATCCGAAGGTATAGGTCTGAATTCGACCATTGGTTAGTGAAAACAGACAAAAATAGAGGACGAGCGGGGCATTTTTTGCCCAAAATTTTTTTTACTTTTTTTTACTTTTTTTCTTATGACACCAGAAAAAACAGCAGATGTACGAGTGCTGGACGAAATCAACAGGCTTTTACAAGAGAAAAGGCTAACCAAGGCTTGGTTGGCAAAACAATCTGGAATGAGTTACGAGAAGATAAAACGGTTATTAAATGGACAGCAAGTACTTCCAATGCGTGAAGCTGAGGAACTGCTTGTCACGTTGGGCTCATCATTTGATGCCTTATTCTCGAAGCCGTTTCGGGAAAATATACAACGCGAACTGGATCGCTATGAGTAGGTGGCTCGCGCTATTTTCGTCGGGAGTTTTACCATAGTTTTACCATTTTTTTACCATGTTAAAACCATGTAAACAAAAAAACCAACCGTAACAGGTTGGTTTTTCTATAAAAAGTTGGTCGGCATGAGAGGATTTGAACCTCCGACCCCCGACACCCCATGACGGTGCGCTACCAGGCTGCGCTACATGCCGACGCAGTGGCGACATAATACCTTGTTCGACAGAGAATTCAAGCGCTGAGTTATCTGATTGCCTTACATCTAAGCAGTTAATTAGCGATGAAGCGCTTAATATCAGTCAAAACTTGCAACAGCAGTGTTAATTGCGGTTTTTGCTCCAATAACTCCTCACCATTGTGATCATAGACAGAGTACTTGCCACTGCTATCAAGCACTAATGTCTGTGTTGGGGTAGTGATCACCAGTTGATGATCATTACCACTGACAATCCAATTGTTTCTGCGTTGTGCGGCGAACAGATCTTCTCCCTGTGAGTAGTCGCTAGCGCTGGTCTTAACGTGCAAAAGACGTTGCATCAGCGTGCGCATAACGTCAGGGTGGCTAGTGAGTTTGTTGATGCTTTGTGCGGGTGTACCTGGCCAGTGGATCACCAGTGGTACGCGCGATTGATAACGGTGAAATCCATCACGCCCTTTCTCTTTATCATTGGCAGTGCTCAGATCATGTTCAGCGGTGATCACCACCACAGTTTTTTCCAGCAGTTGCTGCTGTTGCAGTGTCGCCAGTATTTGAGCGAGTTGCGCATCGACACCCTGCTTGGCTTTCGCCTTTGGTGCGTTATTACCGGTGAGATAGAGGTAAGAAAACCACGGGCTTTCATGATGCTGTAGTGCCAACCAGTTCTGCCATTGGCGCGTAGTATCAGCATCACTCTGCACCAGTGACTCTTTGGGTAACGAAAAATCGGCAAGCAACGCTTGGCGATAGAGTGTTGCTTTGAAGCCATCAGAGGAGAACAACCCGAACTGGTAGCCTTGATCACTCAGTGCATTAATGAGTGCTGAGGATTTACGCCCAGCTAGCACGCTATCCAGATAGGTAGGTGAAATACCGTAAAATAGGCTGATTAACCCGGCACTGTAGTGGGCATCAAAACGGATATTATCTTGGGCAAACTGGTGCAATACCGGCATATTTTTTGCGATATCATCAGGGTTGATGCCACGAACAACCACCATCAATAGGTTGTAACCGCTGCCCTTATCCACGTAGGTGAGTTTGCTAAGTGGGTATTCAATTGACGTTGCTGCCGGATCACCTTGTTGCATTAATCGACGCTGATACTCTTGAGCATCAAGCAAACCATATTTTTCCAGAAATTTACGCGCAGTCATCGGGTAAGAGAGCGGTAGATTGGCGCGCTGCATCGTGATCGGGCGATAAAAATTAGCATCAGCCCACAGGTAAAGTAAGTGAGAGGTAACAAAACAGCAGATAAATAGCACCGCCAACGGCTTAGCGAATTTACGGCGATTCAGACTGCGTAGCTTTTGCCAACTCCAGGTGGCAAACAGCATTTCTACAAGGAAGATCAGCGGTGCCACAATAAACATGAGTTGGAGCTGACGTATTCGCTCACTCTGTTCAGGGTTGATCAACAGTTCCCACACCATTGGGTTAAGGTGCAGGTGAAACAGGCTGAATACTTCACTGTCGATCAGCAACAGCGTCAAACCTGCGGTGGCTAACAATGCAGAAAGCACACGCAGTAGCTGTTGCCGCATCACAACAAAGGTAAGCGGGAAGATAATCAGCAAATAACCAGCAAAAACAATGAAGCTAAAATGGCCTATCAGGCTGACAAACGCATAGATCCGACCGAGCAGAGAACCTGGCCAGTCACTAACCAACAGATAGCGACTCGCTAACGCAATGCTAAGCAGGATGTTAAATAGCGCGAACCAATGCCCCCAACTGATCATTTGGGAGACTTTCTCACGATAATTTTGCGCGTTTGTTACCATAGCGAATTATCTAATGTGCCTTATCTTCATTGATGGAAGCCTGTAGTGCATCGGCAAACGATTTTGCCAGATACTTGCGCTGTGCTGGAGCAATGCTGGTATTGATCAAGTTGGTGACCAGATTGCCAAGTAACATCAGCGAGAGATCGACAGGTGTCTGCTGCTCTTCTAATACATTGACTAATTTAGCGAGCAATTGTTCAATTTGTTCGTCACTATAACGGGATGATTGTGGCATAAAAATTGTGCATCAAGTCTGATAAAGTGCCGTATCTTACCCCATAATCGCGTGATTTTCTGCTCTTTTAATCGGGTAAGTTACAGCACTGAAAACTAAAATTGGGTTGATATTGATAACCAATAGGATAGTGAGCGGTTAAGCACCCCTCGAGTGATGCCCTAGATGCGTGAGCGGTAGGGGCTAGCAGGTAGTGGGTAAACAAAAACATTTTGGGCAAGAGGGTGAGCGCAGAAAGGTTGCAAAGGCAAGTGTGTGATTGGTTGTCGGCGGACAAGCAGTGCATGTTTTTGCAAGCGGGATGTGTTTATAGCGGTGATTATGAGTTTGGATATTGAGCAAATTGTTCTGCACCAATTAATAAAACGAGACGAACAGACACTTGAGGTAGTACTGCGTGATTCACTGTTGCCCACCGATACGGCAGTAGAGGAGATGATGGCAGAGCTACATCGGGTCTACAGTGCCAAAACGAAAGCCTATGGCTTGTTTAACCCAGAGAGTGAACTGGCGGATGCACTGCAACGTTGCCGCAACGGTGATGAGACGTTTTTAGCTTTCAGCCGCGCAGCGACTGGGCGGCTACGTGATGAACTGGCAAAATATCCGTTTGCTGAAGGTGGTGTAGTGCTGTTTGGCCACTATCGCTATCTGGCTGTTGAGTACCTGCTGATCGCGGTGCTTAGCAACCGCAACAGTATGCATGTTAGCGAGCAGTTGGATATCCGCAGTACTCATCATCTGGACATCAATCATGCTGATATTGTTGCACGTATTGATCTGACCGAATGGGAGACAAATCCAGCATCGAAGCGTTATCTCACTTTTCTGAAGGGGCGGGTAGGGCGGAAAGTGTCTGATTTCTTCATGGACTTTCTGGCTGCGACGGAGGGACTGGATGCTAAGGCACAGAATCGGGGCTTGCTACAGGCAGTCGATGATTATTGTGCGGAAGTACAACTGGACAACAATGAGCGTCACGCTGTGCGTCAACAGGTTTACAGTTATTGCCATGAACAGTTGCAGGCTGGTGAAGAGATTGAGTTGCCTGTTTTATCACAACAACTTACAACTGTTGGTGACAAAGACTTTCAACAGTTTTCCAGTGAGCAGGGTTATCAACTGGAACAGAGCTTCCCGGCGGATCGCGCTACGCTGCGCCAGCTAACCAAATTTGCCGGCAGTGGTGGTGGCGTCAATGTGAATTTTGATGCACAACTGCTTGGTGAACGCATTTTTTGGGATGCCAGCAGCGATACTTTAACCATTAAAGGCACGCCGCCCAATCTGCGTGATCAACTCCAGCGCTATAACAGCAAGTCATAGCCACCACGTTTTGCTCAGGTAAATGAATTGCTTGAAAACAGAGGCCTGCTCAGTGAGGTTTGTCAGGTAAGTGTTTATCGCACAGGCAAATCGGTTGATGTGAATGGTGATGCCGGCGATAGTGCCAAAAAACAAAAAACGCCGTAATAACGGCGTTTTTTGTCTGACAGTAAAAGCGACCAGTTTGCGGTTAGACGCGCACGAAGTCGATATGAGCCAGTTTAGGTTTGAAGGGGTGGCGTTGTACTGCCTGAACCTTCACTTGCGTTGCTTCACCGTCGATCACCAGAGTCAGCGCTTCGCTGTAGAACTCAGGTTTAGCTTCCATGTTTTTAACTGCATCATGGTCTAATTCGATAGCCACAGCCGCTTCTTTACCACCGTAAACGATAGCAGGGAATTTGTTGGCTGCACGCAGGCGGCGGCTCGCACCCTTACCCTGCTCTTTACGTACTTGTACGTTGATAGTGAACATTGTTTTTTCTCTTTAAAAGAAATCTATCCTGCTACAGGCGACCCAGTAACAGGCACGATAAATTGGCTTTACGCTGCAAAAACTGGCAGCAAAGCGGACGGCATTCTAACGGAAAGTGCCGCTTTGGGCAATCGAAAGCTGTCGAGTGACCGTTTAATAGAGTTGATTGGCACGACGAAAGCGGCCTTGATAATCAAAAATTTTCTCACGTACTTGCCAAAATTGCCCCTGCTTGCGAGCAACAACAAAGTCAGGATGGCGTAGCAGGTGCGCCTGCGCAGCAATCTGTTGTGAATTCTGCCAGCGAAAAGGGACACCTGGCGCACGTTGGTGTACATGCAGAAAGCGCTGTTCGAAGGCGTGCCGTTGTGCCGCAGTATCCAGGCGGAAACGCTCGCTGACATCCGTACCATCTTCATCATAATAGGTGATTTTTAACCAATCCCTGTCTGGATCGTCACCGCTTTGCAGCGTCATACCGCTACAGCGTAACACCAACGCGTCTTTCAGTTTTAATGCTGCTTTCAACATATCATCAGCGTCGATCAGCAACGCTTGGCAATGGTGGCAGCGCCGTGCCGCAATATCGTTCTGAGCATCACATTCAGGACAGTGCTTAAAGCGAAAACGAAAGTCACACTGTACTCGCTTGGCAGCAGGTGCAGAACGGTCGTTTGGTCGATGTTCTGGCGATGAGGTTAGGTAACCTTGGCAGCGGCGGCCATAATGCTCAATGATTTCACCTTGTGGGTCACATTTGCCCCAGAACAGATTGGCGAAGCCGCAGCTAGGGCAAAACACTTGTACTGGTTCGCTGTCACTGGCTGGTTTGGCCGCGCCAACTTCGGGCATAAACAGATCGTGAGGGTTGCCAGCATAGTCGAGGATCAGGCAGTCAGTCTTGCCAGGAGAGAGGCGCAATCCACGGCCAATAATCTGCTGATAGAGACTAATTGATTCAGTCGGTCGCAAAATGGCGATCAGATCAACATGTGGCGCGTCAAACCCGGTGGTTAATACCGCAACATTAACCAGATAGCGCAGTTGTTGCTGTTTGAAGGCGTTAATTAACTGGTCGCGCTCACGGCTGGAGCTTTGCGCAGTGATCAGCGCAGCGGAACCGGCAGGAAGCAGAGAATAGACTTCATTGGCATGTTCCACTGTTGCGGCAAAGATCATCACGCCATGACGGTTGGCGGCATAGGCAACAATTTGCTTAACAATTTGTGGTGTTATGCGTGCCTGTTTTTTTAACTGCTGATCAAGATCATGGTTATTGAATAGACCATTGCTCCCTACTTTTAGCTGGCTAAAATCATACTCAACAATCGGCATATCGAGCCGTTTGGGCGGCACTAAAAACCCATGCTTGATCATGTAGCGCAGCGGCAGTTCATAGATACAGTCACGGAACAGTGCGGTGCTATCGCCACGCACCATGCCGTGGTAGTGATATTGATAGATCCAGCCTTTACCTAGCCGATACGGCGTAGCTGTTAAACCCAGCAAACAGAGTTGTGGATTAATTTTCTGTAATTGCTGAATAATCTGTCGGTATTGGCTCTCATCGTCATCGCTGATGCGATGGCACTCATCAATAATCAACAGCGAGAATGCGCGATCAAATTGCGCCAGATGAGGCGCAACCGACTGCACACTGCCAAACACGACCTTGCTGTTGTGCTGCTTTTGTGCCAGACCAGCGGAAAAAATATCTGCGTTTAATGAGTAGGCACAATACTTACTGTGATTTTGTGCCACTAATTCTTTTACATGAGCCAACACCAGCACGCGCCCTTTGGCACGTTTCGCCAGTTCAGCAATCACCAGGCTTTTGCCTGCACCAGTAGGCAGAACGATCAGCGCCGGTGTGCGATGTTGGCGAAAGTGGTTGAGGGTGGCATCAACCGCCTGTTGTTGGTAAGGACGCAGAGTAAATGACATAAGCCAGTACAACGGGTTGTCTGCCAGTGGCACTCATTTACGCTTTGAACCACGGTGAGTAGCGCGATATGGCCGACAGATGGAATATGGACTGCACATCTGCCTGACAGGCTGTCGCACAGCCAAGCAGATTTCAGCAGTGGAGTTGGTATCATCAACCCAATCATAGTCAGCGCGATCAAAATGACTGCTGACTCATCGGATCAGTAACTGCTGGTGCTATTGTTGCTGCCAGAGACGATGGCGACACCAGAACTGGTACCAATACGTGTTGCACCGGCAGTGATCATCAGCTCTGCGGTAGCGCGGTCACGCACTCCACCTGATGCTTTTACTCCCATCTTGTCGCCAACCGTAGCGCGCATCAGTTTGACCTGTTCGGCACGAGCACCACCTTGACTAAAACCGGTAGAGGTTTTTACAAAAGCAACATCTAGCTGGCGGCAGATTTCACAAACCTGAACAATCTGCTCATCACTCAGCAGGCAAGTTTCCAGGATCACTTTCAACGGGATAGCGGCACACACCTCACGCACGGCAGCAATGTCAGCCGTGACAGCATCGATCAAGCCACTCTTTAACCAGCCGACATTGATCACCATATCAATTTCCTGTGCGCCGGCAGCAATCGCTGCTTTGGCTTCAAACGCTTTTGCAGCGCTCAACCCAGCCCCTAACGGAAAACCAATCACCGAGCAGACTTTCACCTCACTGGCTTCTAACAGATGGGCAACCAGTGGCACATAGCCGGAATTAACACAGACGGCGTAAAAATGCTGCTGCTGTGCTTCTTGGCATAGCTTACTGATTTGTTCTTCAGTGGCATCCATTGCCAGTAGTGTGTGATCAATGTAGCTGGCGTAATCAATTTGTTCTGTGGTCATCATGATTCCTAATGAAAAGATCCAATCAATGGCGGTAATTAGCCGATATTCTGCCGCAATTTAACGCTAAACGGAATGCCAATGTCATTCAATCTGCGCACGAAAGCTAATCGGTATTGTGGTTGGCATTGTCGAGTAGACAAGTGAGCCAACACTAGGCTGTTCAGGCACCACATCCTGCTACCAAACACAACGTCAATAGCACGACAAGATCAAATTTTTGTTTTCCTGCACACAGCAGCGTTTCAGAACGGAACGGCAGCAGTTTGCTGATCGTTTCATTTTGAACAGTGATTCAGCGAGTTGCTGTGACTAAAAAATCTTGAATAATCAGCGTTAAATTAAACGTTAAGTCAAAGTAATCCCTCTTTTGCCGTTAAAGCGGAAGAGAGAATTACCTGCTGGAGAGCAATAAATGGCAACAATGAGAGCAATCGAAGCGGCAGTCGAAATTATGAAAAAAGAGGGGATTAGTGTCGCATTTGGTGTCCCCGGTGCGGCGATCAACCCGCTCTATGCAGCACTAAAAAAAATCGGTGGGATTGAGCATATTCTTGCGCGCCATGTCGAGGGAGCATCACACATGGCAGACGGCTATTCGCGTGCCGCAGCAGACAATATCGGGGTCTGTATTGGCACTTCAGGGCCAGCAGGAACTGATATGATCACTGGGCTGTATGCGGCATCAGCCGACTCAATTGCTATTTTGTGTCTAACAGGTCAAGCGCCAGTGAGCAAATTGTACAAGGAGGATTTTCAGTCGGTTGATATTGAATCGATTGCCAAGCCAGTCACCAAAATGGCCGTGACCATCCGAGAAGCCGGGCAACTGCCAGGAACTTTCCAGAAAGCATTCTTTGAGATGCGCTCAGGCCGCCCAGGCCCGGTGTTGATTGATCTGCCATTTGATGTGCAGATGACAGAGATTGAATTTGATATTGACCTGTATCAACCGCTGGTACCACATCGTCCAGAAGCGACACGTGCGCAAGCAGCACGCGCTTTGGAGATGATGAACCAGGCAGAGCGGCCAGTATTGATCGCCGGTGGTGGCATTATCAATGCTGAAGCCTCTGAATTACTGCAACAACTGGCAGAAATTACCGGTGTGCCAGTGATCCAGACCTTACGCGGTTGGGGCGCAATCCCAGATGATCATCCGCTGATGGCAGGACGTATGGGCTGCCAAGCGAACCACCGCTATGGTAATGCTAACTTCTTGGCCGCCGATTTTGTATTCGGGATCGGTAACCGTTGGGCTAACCGCAACACTGGCAATCTAGAGACCTATACCAATGGACGCCGGTTCATCCATGTCGACATTGAACCAACCCAAATTGGGCGTGTTTTCAGCCCAGATCTTGGCATTGTCTCTGATGCCAAAGTGGCGTTAACACGCTTAGTGGAGGTGGCATCGGAGATGCGAGCGGCTGGTCGCCTGAAAGATCGCAGCCAGTGGTCGGCAGCCTGCCTGGAACGCAAGCGCTCAATGCTGCGCCGTGATGACTTCGACTGTACGCCAATTAAACCGCAGCGCATCTACCATGAAATGAATAAAGCATTTGGTAAACAGACACGTTATGTCGCCACGATTGGGCTGGCACAGATCGCAGCCAATCAGTTCCTACATGTTTACAAACCACGCCACTGGATCAACGCCTGTCAAGCGGGGCCACTGGGCTGGACGTTACCGGCCGCGCTCGGGGTAGTTAAAGCGGATAGCGACACGCCGGTGGTGGCGATATCGGGTGACTATGATTTTCAGTTTCTGGTGGAAGAGTTGGCGGTAGGTGCCCAATTCAATTTGCCGTACATCCATGTCCTGATTAACAACGCTTACCTTGGTTTGATCCGCCAAGCACAACGTGCATTTGATATTGATTACTGCGTACAACTGGCATTTGAAAATATCAACGCGCCGGAAGTGAATGGTTACGGCATCGACCACGTTAAGGTGGTCGAGGGATTGGGCTGCAAAGCATTGCGTGTATTTGATCCAGAACAGATTGGCCCCGCGCTGGAGCAGGCCAAACAGTTACGCGATCAGTATCGTGTCCCGGTGGTGGTGGAAGTGATCACGGAACGGGTCACCAACATCGCAATGGGGCTGGATATTGACAAGGTAACCGAATTCGAACCGATCATCGATCTGTAACCTGTAGCAGGAGCGAACATGGCTAAATTTGCTGCCAACTTAAGTATGTTATTCAACGAGTATCCGTTTATGGCACGTTTTGCAGCGGCGAAAAAAGCGGGTTTTGATGGCGTTGAGTATCTGTTTCCCTATGAATTTTCAGCACAAGAGATTGCTGAACAGCTCGATAAACAGCAACTCACGCAAGTGCTATTCAACCTACCGGCTGGAAATTGGCTTGCGGGTGAACGGGGAATTGCTTGCCTGCCCGATCGTGTCGATGAGTTCCGTCGTGGTGTGGAAAGCGCAATCGTCTATGCCAACGCGCTGGGGTGCCGCCAGGTTAACTGCTTGGCAGGCAAAAAGCCGCACAACGTCAGTGTGGAGCAAGCGCATCGTACCCTGGTTGACAATCTCAAGTTTGCAGCACAGAGATTGGCAGAACAGGGGATCAATTTACTGCTTGAAGCGATTAACACACGTGACATTGCCGATTTTTTTGTCAATCGCAGCCCGCAGGCCGCTGCGATTATCGCTGAAGTTGGCGCGAGCAACCTCGGTTATCAATACGACATTTACCATATGCAAATCATGGAAGGCGATCTGACAACGACCTTTGAGCGCTACTTACCGATTATTGGTCATGTTCAGTTAGCCGATAACCCTGGGCGCCACGAACCAGGCAGCGGCGAAATTAACTATCCATTTTTATTGAAGCGGATTGATGCGTTGGGCTACAGCGGATGGATCGGGTGTGAATACATTCCAGCCAATGGCACTGAGGCCGGGCTTGGCTGGTTAAAACAGATGCCGTAACAGGATCAGGAGATGAGGATGAAAAATATTGGCTTTATTGGAACTGGGATCATGGGCAAACCGATGGCAAAAAACTTGCAAGATGCCGGCGGCACGCTCCACTTCTCACAACATTTTGAACCGGCACCAGCAGAGTTATTGGGTAAACAGGGGATGGCTTGTGCAACACCGGCTGAAGTCGCCCAGCGTTGTGACGTTATCTTCATTATGGTGCCGGACACACCACAAGTAGAAGATGTGCTGTTTAATAATGACTATGGCCTAGAAAAAGGGTTAACAGCGGGTAAAACGGTGGTCGATATGAGTTCAATCTCACCGATGGCGACCAAACGCTTTGCCGCACGGATTGAGAAAAGTGGAGCAGCTTACCTTGATGCCCCGGTGTCAGGCGGTGAAGTGGGCGCGAAAGCGGCAACACTGTCAATTATGGCGGGTGGGGATGAGACGGTATTTAACCGCATTCTGCCACTGTTTCAGTGCTTAGGTAAAAATATCACTTTGGTCGGTGGGCACGGCGCCGGGCAGACCTGCAAAGTCGCCAACCAGATCATTGTTGCACTTAATATTGAAGCAGTCTCAGAAGCGCTGCTGTTTGCGGCCAAAGCAGGCGCAGATCCAGCGCGCGTGCGGCAGGCACTGATGGGCGGGTTTGCCTCATCAAAAATCCTTGAAGTACATGGTGAACGCATGGTGAAAGGGAATTTTGACCCTGGTTTTAGAATTGCCTTACACCAGAAAGATCTCAATCTGGCACTGGAAGGGGCGCGTGAATTACAGCTCAACTTGCCCAATACCGCGATGGCACAACAACTGTTTAATACTTGTGCTGCGTTAGGTGGCAGCCAGTGGGATCATTCGGCGATGATCCGTGCGTTAGAGCATCTGAGTGACTTTTCCATTCGTGATGAATGAGTGGAACGTATAAACGGATAAGATGTAGGCAGTTGTGTGTCAATGGCGCTAGGCATAATCGGATGGCAGTTAATCCAGTAGTAACGGCTTGGCAGTTATCCGATTAATCTGGTGCTAGTTGCGAGTTTGTCCTTGCGCAGTGTTAATCATTTTGCACGGCTATTAACAGCGCACAGTGGTCTCACATCGCTACGCCTGGTTAACCACAGGACAGTATCTGAGATACCGAAATTGCTCCCGTAGAGTCACAGTGAACAAGATTTAATGTAGCGATATAGCACCATAACAGAAAAATATATCGTAATCAGTGCCGTGGATTTCATTTTATGGTTATCGCAATGGCACAATAACCCAGGTGCAACATGGTTATTTAATAATCTTTTATTCATGAGTAAAATTCGAGGGTAATAATGGATAAGCAAGAAGAACTTAAAAAGCGGTGGGATTTTTTTCAGAAACACCATTGGGTCTCCCCCGAGTTTTCATCGTCTGTGGTGTTTAAATCCTGGCAGCGCTGCTGCAAACACGTTAATCCCTATCAGTGGATAAAACCACATATTGTCGCTGGCTACACCTTTAATTCACTATTAACACGTCATCGCACGACACTACAGGTTGCGGCTATTGTGCTGGAGGATATTTATACTTTGTCGGCGTCAGAGCCGATGATGCTGGCACTGAGTGATGACAATGGCTGTATGTTACAGCTAGAGGGACATCCGGCCCTGCTTGAGGAACTGGCGCAGTTAGGGTTAAGAAAAGGCTGTTTCTGGAATGAAAATATGATTGGCACCAATGCCGTTAGTCTGTGTCTGGAACTGAATTCACCGGTAGAGCTGATAATGGCAGAGCATTACCACAAATATCTGCATCCTTATGCCGGAGCAGCAGCCCCTTTTTTTGACCTACATGGTAAGCTGTGTGGCGCGATTCTGTTATTAAAACGTGCTGAATTATATAGCAAAGAGAGCCTATTAATTGCTACGGCCTGTGCGCGAGAAGTGGAGTTGCGTCTGCATATGCGTAGTGAGCAGTTAACCACTAATAATGTGCTATGCCAACGCAATGCTGTATTGGAGTGCATGGATGACGGCTTATTAGCCTGGGATGAGAATAGGGTGATCACCATGATTAATCTTCAGGCCGCTAATGCATTTAATTTGCCGCTTAATGATACGATTGGCAAAAATGTGCACCAATTGATCCGCTTCTCACCCATAATATTAGCTGGCATTGAACAGCAGGTGAAACTGGTGCGTAAACAGATCACGGTAGAGGTGCTGGGGGAGTTTATCGAGGCATTGGTGACGTTACGCCCATTAAGCGATAACAGTTTTTTATTACTGATACACCCACTAGATAAAATACGTGAATTAGCACAGCGGCAGATTGGTCGCACCGCTAATATCACTTTTGAGGATCTGCCAGCGGTATCGAAAAAGATGCGCCATGTGATCACGGTGGCACGACGCGCAGTAAAATCAAGGGTACCTATTTTGTTATATGGGGAAGAGGGTGTGGGAAAACTGGGATTGGCGATGGCGATACATAATGAAAGTGAGTTTAAAGCCGGGCCATTTATTACTCTTAATTGTGGCATGTTACATCCAGAGAGCATGGATAAAGAGGTACTTGGTTATGATGAAGATAAAGGGCAAGCATCAAAATTTGAACTGGCACACGGTGGCACACTTTATCTGGAGAATATCGAGTATCTACCAACCGGTTTACAAAGTGCATTATTAAAGATGCTGAAAACTGGATTGATTATGCGCAGTGATAGTCAACGCTTGATACCAGTAAATTTTCAGTTAATTGCCAGTGCTCAGTCTGATCTCGCGCTGTATGTGTCACAAAGTCGTTTTAGTCGACAGCTCTATTATGAAATCTCTACTCATGAAATTGATATTCCACCATTGAGAAGTCGTAAGGAGGATGTGCGTTTTCTGATTGATAACCTGTTGCGTGAACATGGTAAAGTGAATAACAGTTTTATCACACTTGAACCCAAAGCCTTGGAAGCATTAGTCAATTACAGTTGGAAAGGGAATCATTCAGAGTTGAAAAATAGAATAGAGAAGATTTTATTACACAGGAAAGGTAATGTTATTTACTTTAATGAGTTACCTGACGAGATAAAAAATAATCCACACGCCAACAATGAAGAGGGAACACCGGCAGTGTTGTCATTGGATGAAGTTGAACGACAAACCATTGAACAGGCATGGGAACTGTATGGTGGTAAAATGAATGAGATGGCCAAGGCGTTGAAAATAGGTCGAACAACATTATGGCGAAAAATCAACAAATATGGCTTGCAACCGATGATCTCCTAATATGTGGTGATAGCGCTGGTTAACCAGCTATTAAAACGCTAAATAATTTGAGTCGTATGTGAACGGCAAACCTGATCGTCACCAGGTAGATAGCCAACTATATGACTGGCGACGATCAATCTTGATGCAACCTCCAGTATGCTGAAGTCATACGCCGCTTAATTTCTACTGCCATTTTTGTTTCAAAATGAATCGTGAGTTATAAATTCGGTTTCAATTTGGAACGAAAAAAAGTAACAACAAATGAAAGTGTCCATATTCTCACAGAGAAAGCTCAGAATAATAGCGAGTTTTTGCTAAGTTGTGTCAGCTATCAAACTTTGCTGACATAATTGTTGAGATATGAATTACATTTCTTTTTATTAGATTATCATCAATAAAAATAAACATGATCATCAGGAAAGATTTATTCCGCCTATGAGAAAGAAAGCGATGTCAGAGCAACAGGGCGCTGCAATTGATGGCGTGGTTTTTTGGCCAGCCACAGTGGTGACGCTGTTGATGATTATCTTGTTTGCCTATCAGCCAGAAGCCAGTGGGCGAGCACTAGAAAAAATACATGCCATCACCACAGGACAGTTAGGCTGGTTCTTTTTATTGGCGACCTTTGCTGTTGTTGTTGTCACAATTTATTTTGCGACTTCACGTTATGGCAAGGTGGTGTTAGGGCGTGATGGTGAAGCGCCGGCATTCTCAACACCGATCTGGCTTGGCATGATTTTTACTTCAGGTACCGGAGGAAGCCTACTTTATCTTGGCGCAGTAGAGTGGATCTATATTCTACAAGCCCCCCCTTTTGGTGTGGCGCCCGGCTCTGTCGAGGCGGCACGCTGGGCATCAGCATATGGCATGTTTCATTGGGGGCCTTCGGCGTGGGCATGGTATATCGTGAGTGCCGTGCCGATCGGCTATTTCTTGCATGTGCGCAAACAATCGGTATTAAAAATCAGTGAATTTACTCGGCCATTACTTGGGCGTCGAGCAGATGGCTTTCCTGGCCATGTAATTAATTTTCTGTTTATGTTTGGTTTGCTGGGCGGTGTAATGACCTCATTAGCATTAGGTACCCCACTGATCGCGAATGCCATTGTTTATGTGATGGGATGGCAAAACAGCAATCCCTTGCTGGATACCCTAGTGATTTTTCTCTGGACATTTATTCCGCTGGTGGCACTGATTTTTGGATTAAAACGAGGTGTTGCGGTATTGAGCTGTTGGAATGTCAAAGCCGACATTATTATGCTGACGGCGATTGCTGTCTGTGGCCCGTTGGCTTTTATTTTGAACCAATCTGTCGATGGATTAGGTTTGATGTTGCAAAATTTTGTTTATATGAGTTTGCACACTGACAGTTTGGCTGACGGTGGATTTCCTCAAAATTGGACAATTTTCTATTTTTCATGGTGGGTGGTTTATTCACTGCCTTTTGGTTTATTTATTGCCAAAATATCGCAAGGACGCACTATTCGCCAATTAGTGATTGCGGGTTTGGTGAGTGGCTCATTGGGTTGTATGCTGTTCTATATGGTGTTATCGAGCTTTGGTATCCATTTACAATTAAAAACAGCCTTAGACCTATTAGCGGTAATGGCAGAAAAAGGGCGTGGAGCAGTAGTTTATACCATGCTAGGGCAGTTGCCGTTTGGCACGCTATTTATTCTGGCTTTCGCGATTATCACCGCCATATCCTATATTACAGGCCACTGTACTGTTGGTTATTCATTGGCAGCCACAACCCAGAAAAATTTGACAGCAGATCAGACGCCGACACACTGGAATATTGCTTTTTGGCTGATCCTGACAGGCGGTGTTTCACTCGCTCTCTATTTTGTTAATCCACAAAGCTTAAAGCCGCTACAGACAGTCTCTATTTTAACGGCGTTGCCATTATGCTTTGTGATTTACATTGTTGTGCATAGTTTTATTAAGCAGATTAATCAAGACTTACCGCTGAGGTTGTTAGCAATGGAGGGGGAAATAGAACAGCAGGTGATATCACACTGATGTGAAACGGTGCATATCCACTGTTTTATTTTTGTTGTTATTGTTGTGGAGCCAAATTTACTGGCAGAGAGAGTAGAATCATGAAGACATTAATTGAACCGAAAAAAGAGATCCCCGTTATTGCTGAAACAGAAGTTCTGGTGGTAGGTGGCGGTCCCTCTGGATTGACAGCGGCAATCGCTGCCGCACGCACTGGTGTTAAAACGTTGCTGGTTGAACGGTATGGCTGTTTGGGGGGCGTACTGACACAAGTGGGCGTGGAGAGTTTTGCTTGGTATCGCCATCGGGGAACGGTTGATTGTGAGGGCATTGGGCGTGAATATGAGCTGCGTGCTCAGCAATTGGGCTTTACCCGACCAGAACCACAGTCGATCAGTCAAGTGATTGACTCGGAAGGGTTCAAAGTGGTGGCAGATAAAATGATAGTCGAAGCAGGTGTGACACCACTTTACCACTCATGGGTAGTGGATGTGATTAAACAGGGCGATGACTTACTTGGGGTGATCGTGGAATCCAAGTCCGGTCGTGGTGCGATCCTAGCGCAGTGTGTGGTGGATTGTACCGGTGATGCCGATGTGGCGGCAAAAGCAGGAGCACCGTATCGCCAGCGGGCAAAAGATCAACGTATGGGAGTGACGGTGATGTTCAACTGTTCTGGTGTTGATGTGAAAAAATTCCAGACTTTTGTACGTGAAGAGTTAAAACCGACTTATGCCGACTGGGGCAAAAACTGGACAATCAAAACCAGTGGCAAAGAAGACAACATGTTTAGCCCCTATATGGAAGAGATTTTCACCCGTGCTCAGCAGGAAGGTGTGATCCCAGGTGATGCTTCAGCCATCGCCGGAACCTGGTCAAGTTTTACTGATTCAGGCGAGGCAATGCAGCTCAATATGGTGTATGCCTTTGGTTATGACTGCACCAATGCTTGGGATTTGACACAGGCTGAAATTGCCGGTCGCCAGCAGGCGCTCTGGGCTATTGATGCGCTGCGACATTACGTGCCCGGTTTTGAGAAAGCCAGATTACGCAATTTTGGTATGACACTCGGTACACGCGAATCACGTCTGATTGAGGGCGAAGTCTGTGTCACGGATGAGCATGTGCTGCAACAGGGGCGCTGTGAAGATAGCATCGGCATCTTCCCTGAGTTTATTGATGGTAGCGGCTACCTGATTTTGCCTACTACGGGGCACTATTTCCAGATCCCTTACCGCTGTCTGGTACCGAAGAAGATCGACAACCTGCTGGTGGCGGGACGCTGCGTTTCGGCCAGTGTGATCGCTCACACATCAATGCGTAATATGATGTGTTGCTCAGTCACTGGCCAAGGCGCAGGAACCGCAGCGGCAGAGTCAGTCCGCCAAGGGGTAAAAGTGCGTGATGTGGATATCAAAGCGCTACAAGAGACACTACGCCAACAGGGAGCACGTATTCACTAGTTGATGCCCTCTGCCCCTGCCTGTGTGCCTTGCTCGGCAGGGGTATCAGATGATGCGGTGCGCCTGATGATGATAGACGCTGGCTATATCTCGTTGATTATGGTGTGCCGCTGACGCGCTTTCTGATGGTGTGATGCAGTGTTTTCAGCATTAACATTGACGAGGTTGCGCCTGGATCTTGATGCCCGATACTGCGTTCGCCCAGATAGCTGGCACGCCCTTTCTTGGCCTGCATCATAATGGTATTGATCACACACTGCTCGGCACTGCTCTCAATCAGGGCAAGGATCTGCATCGGCTCGATACCATCACTTAACGCTTGTTTGGCGGTTTCCAATACTGGCAGCCAGACATCACACAGAGTTTTATCGCCTAAAGCCGCTTTACCGCGTGCGACCACTCCGTCAATACCGACACTCATAGCATCAAGCAGATCTTTCAGTGTCAGTGACGTTCGCGCACCGGCAGCGGAAGCAGCACAAACAAAAAAAGTGCCATACAGCGGCCCACTGGCTCCACCGACACTGGAAAATAGCGTCATCCCGGTATTCTTAAACAGCGTACCGATATCATGCCGTTCAATGGCTGGCAGTAACGCCGCCACATGCTGAAAGCCACGGTGCATATTTACGCCGTGATCAGCATCACCAATATCGCGATCCAACTCAGTAAGAAAGTGCATCTGTTCAGCATAAGTAGTCGCGCATTGTGACAACCAGGCCAAGATATCGCTTTTATCAATCAACATATCGACTTCCTTAATCACTATTACTGGCTGTTGGTACGGGTGTCAGCTTGCCAATCACCAGGTATGCGTTAACGACAACGATGGCAAAGAGCGCTTTTATTGCACTAGAAAATATTGAACACATAGCACAGTGACAATGTTGTTGATCATGCCCCGAAATGGAACAGTGGCACGGGCTATCGGTTCCATTTCGAAACTGCGTAGTGTGATTACATTTCACTCTGTGATCGCCGGCATGATTTCAGCAAAACGAAACGAAAAAGTGAAGTGTTATGTCGTGATTATCATGCTTCCCAAGTGCATTTACCGTAATGGTAGCAGTGAGTTTTGCTGTAACGCTTATGCTAGCGATATCTGATGATGGGTAGCAAATCTGGGGGAAATTCCATGCAGACTGATTGGAAAAAGTGGATCGCACTGATCCTGTGTGGTGTCGCTGGCAGTGCAATTTATAAACTGCCTTATTTACGCGAGACCTATTATGATGCAATGCAACAGGCAACCGGAGCCAGTAATGCTCAGCTCGGTTTTTTAATGACAGCCTATGGGTTGATCAATTTTTTACTCTACTTACCAGGTGGATGGGCGGCGGATCGATTTTCAGCACGTAAATTGATGACCTTCTCACTGGTATCAACCGGAATCTCTGGCTTCTATTATGCGACTTTTCCATCCTATTTAATGATTGTTGCACTTCATGCATTGTGGGCGATCACCACAGTATTTACCTTCTGGGCAGTCTGTGTACGTATTATTCGCACCTTGGGTGAGAGTGCTGAACAAGGACGTCTGTATGGTTACTGGTTTTTAGGCAAAGGGATCACATCAATTGTGCTAGGCTTTTTATCGGTGCCGCTGTTTGCCAAATTTGGTCAAGGGATCGAAGGATTACGCGCCACGATAATTTTTTACTCGGTGGTGACGATTTTAACTGGGATAGTTGCCTGGTTTGTGTTTGAAGATGAGGCAAAATCGGGCGAAAAATCAGATTTCCGATTGGCGGATATGGCCTTCGTACTGAAAATGCCGACGATGTGGTTGGCAGGCACCGTAACGTTCTGTATGTGGTCGATTTATATCGGTTTTGGCATGGTGACACCCTATCTGACTCAGGTTTTTAATATGGGTGGAGCCGAAGTGGCGATCGCTAGCGTGATCCGTGCTTATGTGTTGTTTGCCTTGGGTGGCTTGATTGGTGGTCAGTTAGCAGACCGTTGCCAATCACGTACACGGTTTATGATTTATGCCTTTATCGGGATGATCTTGTTTACCTTGGTTTATGTTTTCTTGCCGGGTGATGCCAAATTTATCACTCTTGCTTTGGTCAACATGATCGCGCTGGGGGTGTTTATTTACTCTGCGAACGCCGTCTTTTTCTCAATCATCGATGAAGTCAATATTCCAACCAAAGTCACTGGAACTGCTGCTGGCTTTATTTCGCTGTTGACCTACTTCCCTGAGATTTACTGTTACACCCTGGTTGGTAACATGGTCGATAACAAACCCGGAGTGGCGGGTTATCACGATGTCTTCCTATTTATGCTCGGCTGTGCGGTAGTGGGTTTGCTTGCCGCGCTGATACTGCAGCGTATGAATAGGGCAGTACAGGCAGGAAAACGGGCGACAAAACCGCGCCACACTGAGGTTGGTGCCACTTCTTAGCGACGACGGGTTTGCTGATTATGCGCCCGGTTGGGTGACGTACTTGGTGCTAACAGTGAGCAAACCACAGTAGAGGGCAAAAGCGAAGTTGCTTTTGCCCTAATGCAATAATTTAATATTACAGCGATTTATCGCGGGTTTCCTGCATCAGTAGCAGAGCGGTCAGCGTCAGGCTGGCCATCACAGCCAGATAGAGGCCAACATAAAATAACCCATAGTTATGGGTTAACCATGCTGCAATGTAGGGAGCGACAGAAGCGCCGAGAATAGAAGCGACATTATAAGAAAAAGAAGCTCCGGTATAGCGCACTTCGGTGGGGAACAGCTCAGGCAACAGCGCACCCATTGGGCCAAAGGTCAGCCCCATCAAACACATACCTAACAGCAAAAATACCATCAGTAGCGTCTGGCTACCAGAACCCAACAGGCTAGGAAACAGGAATGCAAAACCGATCATCAGCAAGGTGATCGAGATCATCGTCTTACGGCGACCAACGGCATCAGCAAGTAGCCCGGCCACCGGCACCATCAGACCAAAACCGATCACCGCCAGCATAATCATCAGCAGAAACGTGTTGCGTGAATAGCCTAACCCGAGCGGCTGTGGCGTAGTGCCATGCGTCATCGAATAAACTGTCATCAGATAGAACAGCGTATAAGTGGCCAACATAATGAAAGTGCCAAGAACTGTGGCACGCATATGCTTACTGAGTAGGGTTCCAAGCGGGATCTTAACCTGTTTTCCGGCCTTGGCGACTTTGGCAAATACGGGTGTTTCATGCAAAGAAACACGTACATAAAGGCCAATCAGCACCAATACCGCAGAGAAGATGAAAGGAACACGCCAGCCCCAACTCATGAACTGCTGTTCAGTCAATAGCCAAGAGAGCAGTAAGAAGGTGCCATTAGCAAAGAAAAAGCCAATTGGAGCACCAAGTTGAGGGAATGAACCATAGAGCGCTCGCTTGCGTGCGGGAGCATTTTCCGTTGCAAGCAAAGCGGCACCGCCCCATTCGCCCCCTAATCCCAAGCCTTGGCCAAAACGAGCGAGCGCCAGTAGGATTGGTGCCATAATGCCAATTGTTTCATAACTGGGCAGGACACCAATCAGCACAGTGGAGATACCCATGGTCAACAGTGAAGCGACAAGTGTGACTTTACGCCCAGCACGATCACCAAAGTGGCCAAACAGTGCAGAACCAATCGGGCGTGCAATAAAAGCGATGGCGAAGGTGGCCAGAGATTGTAACGTGGCAGCAGCGGGATCACCCTGTGGAAAGAAGACGTGTGGAAAGACGATCACCGCCGCAGTGGCATAAATGTAAAAGTCAAAGAATTCAATGGCAGTACCAACCAGAGAAGCAACAATGACCTTTCCCCGAGAATTAACGAGAGTGGATGCGTCTTCAGCATCCGGAGTGGTTGTATGAGCAGCTTGCATAGATGTTTCTTATAGTTAAGGAAGTTAGGGACACAAAGATTAATCTTAGCTACAGCCAGGTGACATTTCAACGAACGAAGTACGCGCATTGAGTGATGAAGCTTATGAACAGATTAATGCATCACTAATATACTTACCGACAAATTAAAACACCAACAAAAAATAAAATATGGACACAAAATTTCACATCAATGCAGAATAAAAGTTTACTGTAGATTGATGTACTGAATTTCTCTATCGCTTTCTGCTCAAGACATTATGCTTGAGCCATCGCAGATTGATCCGGCAACGAGGGCACCGGTTGTGGTGAAGGGCTGAGCACCATACCCGACATCACTCACTGGCTTAACGCCAGAACGGCTTGCCGCGCTTGAGTTGCTGTTGACAATTGCAGCAACCGATGCCGCAAACTAACGAGTCATGGCCGCCACCATACGGGCACAGCCATTTTTGGCGAGCACCCAGTTTTTGCGCATGGCGTCACCATATTTATAGGCATTGATTAACACTCCACTGGCGTACTCGTACTCTGAACTGATATTGATAAGTTCAATATGGCGAGCAAGTTTCTCCTGTTGACTGATTGCTCTATGAGCACCAAGGTGACAAGCACCCAGGATTTTCTTATTGATTACATCCGACTTATTGACTGTCAGCCAATCATTGATTTCGACCGATTCAACAGCGGGTTGAAGGTTTGAGCTTGCCAGATGATGGGCTATTTTTTCCGACATCTCAGCACGCCAACAAGCTTTAGGTGCTTGTGAGTCAGAGCCTTCATAAACGACATGCCCGTATTCATTCACTGAGTAACGGCAACTGGCATCAAATTTCTCATCGTGCAGCGAGAATGTGGTGGCATGGGTGATACTTGATACCAGAAGCAGCAGATAGGCGAATTTTTTCACTGTCGTCGTCCTCATTGGTTTGATATTCAAAACATCTGTTTTTGACTGTTCTCACACTGTTTGCACTAAGCCAGCGCACAGTGCTGACCTCATCGAACTACAAACTATTGCATTTAAGAATATTTTGTGATCGGTGTGGTGATTGCTTAGAGATGCATCCTTGCTGCCACAAGGTAAGCATCAGGGGATCATTCTGTAGATATGGCTACAGAAGATAAATCACGATGCTTAACTTCAATACTTGCGCACTCAGAAATTTTTCCCACCAAGATAACATAGTGTCAACTTGGCATTAGCTCAAGTTGACACTATGTTGACCACGATGCGTGTTTTTTGTCCGAGATCGATAAGTAGGTGTGTGATGTGCTAATAGCGGGATGATCACGCTTTTTGATAAATGAATGAGATAACATTAGCTTACTTGGAGGGAAACGCTAAGAAAGTAAAATATTTAGAATATTTGTCTCATTTGATATTATTTATGGTGAAATTATCTGTTATAGTTAATTCAGGTAGTTCTTTGTTCTGATGAATAACCTCGGTTTACGTTGCCTTTTTGATAAATTTTTGTAAAAAAATGGCATATGAACGTGTTCCTGCTGTGCTTGCTGAAGAGGGCAATAGCGATTTTTTTGCCAAGATATCATTAGTAAAATTTTAGTAATCATCTTGAGGTTTAGCCAGCAATCAGCATACACTTTGGTGGCAAAAAATATTAACGGTTGAATTTTCTGGCGCTTTTAACTGCGGTTCAGTAGGGCGCGTGGTGTAAGAAAATGCATAGTCGATTCTAGGGTATTAGCTGATAGAACGTATGGCAAATGCGGTTGTCGAAGAGAGTGAGGTCAATGTCGATTGCTGCATTGTGTGAATAACATAAAGGGAGTTGTATTTATTGTTTCCTTTTGTTAATATTTTGATTTGTTGGTCATTTTTTCTTGCTGTTCATCGGGTTCTGTTGTGAAAGCTAAGAATGCAGTGTGTTTATTGATTAGCTTTTGTTATATATGTAATGCTAAAGAGGTAGAAATAACGAAATACAAGTAATTTTTTTGCCCTCCTCAAATGAGTAAGGTACTGTGTTGACCATAAGGTGCTCGTTTTTGGCTAGCGCCTTAAAGAAAACACCGGGGAAGTTTGTAAATTAGAATTTAAAAAGCGAAGAAAACATAATGACAACTGCAAATCGTCCGATTCTTAATCTCGATCTCGATCTGCTAAGAACCTTTGTTGCTGTTGCTGATTTGAATACGTTTGCTGCGGCTGCTGTTGCCGTTTGTCGAACTCAATCTGCAGTAAGTCAACAAATGCAGCGGTTAGAGCAACTAGTGAGTAAAGAGCTGTTTGCCCGTCATGGGCGCAACAAGTTACTGACTGAGCACGGTATACAACTTCTGGGTTATGCGAGGAAGATCCTTCGTTTTAACGACGAAGTTTGTAACTATTTAATGTATAACAATATTAAGGGGGTTTTAACGATAGGTGCATCGGATGACAGTGCCGATAGCATCTTACCTTTCCTCCTTAATCGCGTGACATCGCTCTATCCGCGTTTAGCGATCGATGTACGGGTTAAACGTAGCCCATTTATGCTGGAAATGTTAACAAACAAGGAAGTGGACTTGGTCATCACCACCGCTGATACTGCTGGACATCCGCATATTGTGTTGCGCACCTCGCCAACGTTGTGGTACTGCGCAGCGGATTACCATTTTCAGTCTGGTGAGCCAGTGCCATTGGTCGTACTGGATGAACCGAGTTCATTCCGTGAGATGGCGATCAGTTATCTGGAAGCTGCTGGCATTTCTTGGCGTATTGCTTATGTGGCATCAACGCTCTCTGCGGTTCGTGCCGCCTGTAAGGCGGGGCTGGGTGTTACCGTGCAACCAATCGAGATGATGAGCCCAGATTTACGGGTGCTGGGCTCAGCAGAAGGGTTACCACAGCTGCCGGATACAGAATATTCACTCTGCAAAGAGATGGATTGTGAAAACGAGTTAGCCTCGGCAATCTTCAGTGTGGTGCAGAATGGCAACCAAAGTTACCATTTTACTCACGCAGATGATTATCTGATGGAAGATGAGTCAATCCAGTTAGTGGATAGCATTGGCTAACCAGTTGGTTCTGACACTGGCAGCTTTACTTACTGACATCGCGTTATCACAACTCACCAAGCAAGGTTTAATCGCCTTGCTTGGTTTTTCTCGTGCGGACAACGCTTAAATCACTCACGAAAACAGCGCGATCAGGACTGGCGCGAGTAGACTGAGTAAAAAACCATGTACGATAGCCGGCGGCACGATCTCGGCTCCAGCACTGCGTTGCAACACCGGCAGAGTAAAATCCATTGATGTTGCGCCACACAACCCTAAAGCTACCGAGCGATAGCGAACAACCAGGCTCGGGATCAACATAATTGCTACCAGCTCCCGCGCCAAGTCATTAAAAAATGCGGCACTTCCCAGTACGGGGCCATAAGCATCGGTGATCAAAATCCCCGACAGTGAATACCAGCCAAATCCAGATGCGATTGCCAACCCTGCTTGGATTGGCAGGCCTAAAATCTGTGCAGCCACAACCCCGCCAGCCAAAGAGGCCAGCGTGACCAATACCGCGATCAGTAGCCCTTTACGGTTAAGCGTGATCTGGCTCAGCGTCATACCGCTATTACGCAATTGTGCGCCAACCAGCAACAGCAGAAAAATTAAGGCGTACTCACTGCCATGCTCAGCAAATTTCAGCCAGTGCCACTGGGTCAACCCTAACAGGAAGCCAGAAACCACCACCAGGCAGAGGCGCAATGAATCCAGTGCCATACGCCAACGTGAAGGCAGTTGTTGCTGCTTAACACTCGTTTGCCACGGATCCACGCGCTCCAGCAGAAAAAGCAACAGAAGATTGGCAAAGAAAATAGAGAGAAAAAACACCAGGGTGTAGTTAACAATCATCAACAGATGGCTATCGAGATCCTCCAGAAAAGCCAGGCTGATCCCCATAAAAAACAGAATGATATACACCATTCCGCTAAGCATCTTATTAATATATTGAATAAAAATCTCATTTTTGATGGGGATGAGATAGCCAATCAGTAGCGGCAATAAAATTATCAAGAGACCTGAATAGATCACAATGGCTGCTTCCTTAAATTTTTCAAACAAGTGCTTATCTAACGTAACATCAGCGGATTGTTGAAGCGGATAACGTGGCTATAACAACTAGCGGGTGAGCGATGCTGCACATCTACAAACAGCTTTTCTTAAACCCAGGATTACTGAAGGCACCAGACCATAAAAGGAATGGCAAAACAGAGTCAATGCCTACACAGTGAAATTAATCCCCGGTTGGTTAGCCTGATGATGCCAAGCCCCCCACGGGTTAAAGTATACTTATTGCTAGTGATGCTCTGGGTGATTTTGTCTAAAACTAAGTACACTCATCTGATGTGCAGCACGCTCAGGCAGATAACATATCAGTTTTTACTCAACTTATGTTAAAATTGCTGCCGTTAATTTTATCCCTTTAACGGATCCTTGACTCATATGATTATCAAACCGAAGATTCGCGGCTTTATTTGCACCACTACTCATCCAGTCGGTTGTGCAGCCAATGTTCGTCGTCAAATTGCGTACATCAAAGCACAGGGCAAAATTGCGAATGGCCCGAAACGTGTACTGGTGATTGGAGCCTCAACCGGTTACGGCTTGGCGTCACGTATTAGCGCTGCCTTTGGTAGTGATGCAGCAACCATCGGTGTCTTTTTTGAAAAACCCGGCACTGAGAGCAAACCGGGCACGGCTGGCTGGTACAACTCGGCAGAATTTGATAAAGCGGCCAAACAGGCTGGGTTATACGCCAAGAGTATCAATGGAGATGCTTTCTCCAATGAGTGTCGCGCTAAAGTTATCGAACTGATCAAGGCTGATCTGGGTCAGATTGACCTGGTGGTTTACTCATTGGCATCACCGGTGCGCAAAATGCCAGAAAGTGGCGAAATCGTCCGTTCTACTTTGAAGCCAATTGGTGAAGTTTATAGCAGCACGGCGATTGATACCAATAAAGATCAGATCATTAATGCGTTAGTTGAACCTGCGACAGAAGAAGAGATCCAGAACACCATCAAAGTAATGGGCGGACAGGATTGGGAATTGTGGATGTCGGCATTGGAACAAGCGGGGGTGTTGGCTGAAGGGGCTAAATCGGTTGCTTACTCGTATATTGGTACCGAGTTGACCTGGCCAATTTACTGGCACGGTACACTTGGACGAGCGAAAGAAGATCTGGATCGCGCAGCGGGAGAGATCCGTAGTGCTCTTGCCAGCAAGAAGGGAAGCGCACATGTTGCGGTATTGAAATCAGTGGTGACACAAGCCTCTTCAGCTATCCCAGTGATGCCGCTTTATATTTCCATGTCGTTCAAAATCATGAAAGAAAAGGGTATCCATGAGGGCTGCATCGAGCAGATAGATCGTATGATGCGCACGCGCCTCTATGGTGACGACCTGAAACTGGATAATGCTGCGCGCATTCGCATGGATGACTGGGAACTGCGCGAAGATGTTCAGCAGACTTGCCTTGAGCTATGGCCGTCGATCACCAGCGAAAACCTCAACCAACTGACCGATTATTCAGGTTACAAAGAGGAGTTTTTGCGTCTGTTCGGCTTTGGTCTGGACGAAGTTGACTATGAGGCAGATGTGAACACAGACGTACAGTTTGACGTGATCGAGCTGACTTAATTCAGCGCAGCTAAATGGCTAACTTGCCAAATCCCAAAGCGCCAGCAGTGCGCTTTGGGGTGTCACAGCACGGTTTGCAGCGCGATCCGTGCTCACTGTGACCCGTCTCTCAATCTAACCTACTTCTCATCGCCCTGTTCATCGTCACTCTCTTTGCTGATAGGGCAGTTAAAATCGTCGGGTTTCAACACCAGCAGATCACAGGTCAACTGATCAATAATATGTTCTGCGGTATTACCAATAAAAGCGGCTGAAATTCCAGTGCGCCCAACGGTACCTAATACCACTACCCCGGCTCCCAAACGCTCAGCCAACTCGGGTATCACCTTTTCTGGCAACCCCTTCTCGACATGCGTTAACTGTTCACTGATGTGAAAAGTTTGGCGTAATTTCTTCATCGCCACCAGATAGAGACCACGGATAGCATCGCCATAGGCACTCGGATCAAAATCGGGCAGCTCAATAGTGATATTGATCGGCGTTGCTGGATAGGCACTGACCAAATGCACTTCAGTCTGATTAATGTTATTTGCCAACTCCAGTGCTTCCTGCACCAAACGCAGATTTAATGCTTGATGATAAGGCTCTTCACCGGCCAGATTAACCGCTACCAGGGCTTTACCTGCTTCGGGCCAGGGTTGATCTTTAACCATCCAAACCGGACAAGGACACTTTCTTAACAGATGCCAATCGGTGGGAGTAAAGATCACCGACTCCAATCGAGCGTGCTGATGAGTCATCTTCAACAGCAGATCGTGATTAGCAGTGATCACCTCTTGAATAATCGCTTCATAGGGGCGATTGTGCCATACCACTTTGATCTCAATCGGAATGCCATTTTCAATATAGAAGCGACACTGTTCACGGATCCAAGCAGTGCGTTGAGCAATCACACCTTGCCGCATAGCATCACGTTCTTCCGGTGCCAACAGCGTGGTCATCTCATAAGAAAAATCGTAGATAGGAAGGAAGGCTTTAATATGCCCACCATTTTGAACCACCAAGTAAACTGCCCGGCGCAGAGCCGGCTGATCATCTTGGTTGGGGTCAATAGCGACCAGAAGATTTTGATATTTTGCCATAATTCCCCCTTATAGCCATCTAGCGCCAGTTGGTTAAGCGATAGCAGCCTGTTTTTCAACACCAGTCACCCAGCGACCTCTAATCAGCCTTACTACAGAGTAACTCAACATTCAACAACAGGACAGAGGGAGACCAGCCAATAAGCTAACAAAGTTACTGGCTGGTACAAAGCATCAGACGATAGAGGAACTGGTACTGTTTTGCGTCGTGGCTAACTGTGACAGGGCATCGATATTTTCGATAGTGATGTACTTACCTTTGACACTGAGCATGCCATTTTTTTGAAAGCGCCCCAACAAGCGGCTGATCGTCTCAACCGTCAAGCCGAGATAGTTACCGATATCGCCGCGCGTCATCGTCAAGCGGAACTCACGTGGCGAGAAGCCACGCTCGGCGAAGCGGTGTGACAGATTGTAGATAAACGCCGCCAGCCGCTCTTCAGCATTTTTCTTTGAAAGTAACAAAATCATGCTCTGATCAACTTTAATCTCATCGCTCATCAACCGCATGATCTGCTGACGCAGACTGGGCATTTTTCCTGACAGGTCATCCAGCGTCTCAAACGGGATCTCACAGACCATCGAAGTCTCTAATGCTTGAGCAAAACTTGGGTGACTTAGCGTACCGATGGCATCGAAACCAACCAAATCCCCAGCCAGATGAAAACCGGTAATCTGCTCATCACCCTGCTCAGTAATGGTATAGCTCTTAATGGTACCGGAACGTATTGCATAGAGAGATTTTAGTTCATCGCCAGCTTTGAACAGCGTCTGACCTTTCTGGATCGGCTTCTTTCGTTCAATGATATTATCAAGTTGATCAAGCTCATGCGCATTAAGTGTAAAGGGAATGCACAGTTGACTGATGCTGCAATCCTGGCAATGGATTGCGCAACCACCAGATTGGATACGACGAATTACGCGTTTTTCCGGAATCATAGACTAAGCTCATGCGGCAATTGATATCCGTCAATTTTAACATCATTTACTACGCCTGATAAGTATTGAGCAGCGGAGAAAAGTGAGAATTTTTAAACTTTGGCTAAGCTAACCAGCATCAGCAATAGGTTATAGTTTGTACGAAATAGGGAGATAAGATGGGACAAAAGATGATGTTGTAACAGATCACCCAACACAAAAGTGCTGGTTGCAACGGGGCGACATCCGCAAAAGGTGTTACAAATTGCGGTGCATGACGATTCGGATTAGCGGAGTATTTATTTCAACATGTTCATCTGCAAACGTTATCTAAGTTCAGTGGAACCCATAGCATTGGCTGGTAGATTCGACAATTCAGGCACTGAAGCCTTGTGATTTTGACTGTTATAGGCAGCCACGGTGCGCTCCAGCTCTTCACCGTTGAATGGCCTCGTGACATGCAACACATCAGTTTTTATGTTTAAAGCGCGGCCATTTTGATCAATCACCTGATAATTGGTCAATTTATCGAAGCTACGGCCATCACAAATGGTTTCAATGCGCGGCAATACAATCGCTACTGCCTTGATATCCTGACTGTTGAATACCACTATTAACGGAGATGAGCTATATATCACCTGAGTTTGGGCATTCTTATGCACGGCCTTGGTCACTTTAAACAATAGCTGATGCTGTCCGGCGTCTAATTCCAGACTTTCAGCACCCTTTAGCAAAGAACCGGTGATCCTTCTACCATCTATCATCATTAAATCGATATCAGGTGAAAGTTTCAGCGTTGTTGCTGTGGTGGATACACTCAAAGAGAGTCCCGTAAGAAGCAACAGAACAACTAACAAAGCAAATTTCATTGTTATTTCCTTATAGCAAAACCATTAGTCAGTATTGGGTATGATAAGAGGTTATGTCAAATTCTTTCCTTCTTGTTTTTTTGTTGTGCATATGTTTGTTTTTTATTAAACAAAGTAAAAACATAAGGATATGTTTGGTTTTTGGTCTGGGGGAGTGTGAGCAGGCTGCAACTGCGTGGCGTCGGTGAGCGAAGTGGTAATGTGTTTGCTGCGCTATAGTGTAGTGGTAGTTAATATGCAGCTTATTTACAAATTAACTAATTTTAATATTTTAGCTTATTCTCCAGCCACGTAAGCGGGGGTTATTCGCTCGCAGCGCATCGATAATAAAACGGAATGGATAGTCAGCGAAAAACGGTATTTAAACCACCACCAACTAATTATTCATTTTTTTAAAGGAAAAGTGTATACATTTGTATAAATAATGATCTTAATGGGTTTGAGGAATGATCTTAATGAACGATGTAAGCGCAATGATAAATGATGATTAGTTGTTAATAAATTGAAAGAAAAATGAGAGGTCACTGATGCAAGATAAAGACATGGCAGCAATGTTAAAACAGATAAGAATGATTGCAGTAGTAGGGGCGAGTGACAACCCATCGCGCCCTAGCTACGGCGTAATGGCCTACCTACAGCGACAAGGGTACCAAGTGACACCGGTCAATCCAAAACTGGCGGGAAAACAGCTACTCGGTGAGAAAGTATATGCCAGCTTAGCAGAGATACCACACCCGATTGATATGGTTGACGTGTTCCGTCAGTCTGAAGCCGCCTACGAAACCGCACAACAAGCGATTGCCATTGGTGCCAGGGTATTATGGCTTCAGCTAGGGGTAATCAACCCACAAGCGGTAGAGTTGGCTGAACAAGCGGGATTGAAAGTGGTGGCTGATCGCTGCCCGAAAATTGAAATACCGCGCCTGGGATTAAACCGCGAATAGCTGAGCAGGCAGAAGTCCGCTGACAACGGAACATCAGCGCAAGCTGAACGGAGACGTTGTTAGTGGCAGCCCGAGTATTTGCAGACAAACCCGCAGGATACCCACAGCAGAACCCCAACAGAGCCTGAACGCATCGCACATTGCCGAGAGTACAAAGTGACCGACAGGTTGACCCATCGCATCAAACTGCATCAAACAGTGGATAAAATTTTAACATTAATGATCAGTCAACCTAGCAACATCCAATATTGCAGTACCCAACAGCGCAACTCAGTTACGCAAACGGGGGGCTTGCAACTGACGGCGAATAGACTGCGCCAACTCATCCAGCGAAGGCTGCTCGGGATGAGCCTCCTGGATTTCACTTGCCAGTTGCGCTTCAGCCAGATAGGTATGTACCGGACGCCCCTCTTCGTCCTCCATCACAACGTGATACCAAGGGGCGAGGCGTAACTCATCATTAGCAGCGATATCATCAGGCTCTGGAAGATCCAGAGAGTATTGGGCATCGATATCAATCACCACACCCAAGTAGCCGAGCAGTTTATGACGAACCTGCTGTCCAATGCCAAATTTGCTGGAAATCATGATGTCCTCCTAAGAAACAGTGCGTTTTCTCTTATGTAAGGGCAAAACGCACAATTTCAAGTCAAATGACGCGGCAGGCAAAGCCCTTCAGGTACAGCCCCTCAGGGTAGCTACTGATCACGGGATGATCGGCAGCCTGCCGAAACTGCTCAATAAATTGTACTTCACATCCGGCATCTACTGCAGCATCGGCTAAAATTTTCTGGAACAGCTCTGTCGGCAGCAGCCCAGAGCAGGAGAAACTGAGCAGAATGCCACCGGGATTGAGCAACTGAAACGCTAACATATTGATATCTTTATATCCGCGACAAGCGCCGGCCAACTGGCTCTTATTCTCAACAAATTTGGGTGGATCCATAATAATCAGATCGAACTTTTCGCCCTGTGTACGGTAACGGCGCAACAACTGGAACACATCATCACGCACAAACTCAGCCTTACGCAAATCTAGCTGATTCAACGTCACATTCTGCTTGGCAATCTCCAGCGCACTGGCGGAAGTATCGACACTGATCACCTGCTGACAACCGCCCATCAAAGCAGAAACGGCAAATGCACCGGTATAAGAGAAACAATTCAGCACACGACGCCCGGCGCTATAACGGCGAGCGGCCAAACGGCTATCACGTTGATCAAGATAAAAGCCGGTCTTATGCCCCTGCTGAATATCGACCAACAACTGCATACCCAACTCAGTGATTGGCAACAGCGCTGGAGGCAATGCACCGACAATCGGCCCCTGCACCAACGGCAAGCCCTCTTTCTTACGCACACTGACATCAGAACGTTCATAGATCGAACACTCTGGATAGCACTGCTGCAAAGCAGCCAGCAGTGCCGGACGCTGATATTCAGCCCCGGCCGAGAGCAGTTGCAGCACCAGAAAGTTTTGAAAGCGATCGACAGTAATACCGGGCAAACCATCAGATTCACCGGCAATCAAACGATAACTATCCAGCCCATCGCGCTCAGCCAGCCAATCACGCCACTGCTGTGCTCGGGTCAACTTACCCACAAAAAAAGCGGTGTCGATCTCTTCATCAGCCTGAAAACTCCAGACACGGGCAGCGATTTGAGACTGAGGGGAGTAAGCACCGCGCGCCAGCCATTTGCCCTGGCTATCGCAAATATCGATGGTTTCACCAGCCAACGGTTTACCCTCAACACGTAACACAGCACCAGAGAAAATCCACGGATGGCGGCGAAGTAAGGACTTTTCACGTCCTTTGGTCAGAAGCAGGCGTAAGGTCATAATTAAGTCGATTGCCAAGTTAACGGAAAGAATGGCACATTTCGAGCGTAGGCTAGAAACTGCCTGAAACGAAACTGATGAGGAGCCGATTATGACACAAGTTTGTATTGCTGCGTATGTCTATGGTGTAGTGCAAGGGGTAGGTTTTCGTTACAGCACACAACGCAAAGCATTAACACTGGCGCTGACAGGATACGCACGCAACCTACCAGATGGCAGTGTCGAAGTACTGGCCTGCGGTGAAAAACCGGCGGTAGAACAGCTCATCGACTGGTTAAAAAGCGGTGGCCCGCGTAACGCGCGCATAGAGCGGGTACTGACCGAACCACGAGGAGTTGCTGAATATCAGGGCTTTGGCATCCGCCACTGAACAGCGCTAGATACACTTTACCGGCTTAGGCAACCCAGCGATTTTGGTTGCCTGCTTGGCTGGCCCATCGGGAAACAGACGGTAGAGATAACGGCTATTGCCCTTCTCCTCACCATATTTTTGCGCCATTGCCTTAACCAGCATCCGGATCGCCGGGGAAGTATTAAACTGCTGATAAAACTCGCGCACAAACCACACCACCTGCCAATGCTCCTCACTCAGCTCAATCCCTTCTTGTGCGGCGATCAGCGCGGCTAACTCTGGGCACCAATCGTCAGTTTGCTTCAAATACCCCTGCGCATCGGTTTCAATGACCTGACCTGCAAATTCCAACATATCTTGTTTGACTCACCCTAATAGACTTGCTGCTCAGTGTAACAAATCCCAGTTGAGTGCGAGATGTGGAAATGCCACACAGATGCTGATTTTTCGTGCGCTTGAACAGCACCACACTTTACAACATTCGCCATGCCGTTTATAGTGCGCCGCGTTGCGGAGGAGTGGCCGAGTGGCTGAAGGCAACGGTCTTGAAAACCGTCGACGGGCAACCGTTCCAGAGTTCGAATCTCTGCTCCTCCGCCAACCACCAAACGCACACCGACCTACCAAGCATAACCAAATCCAAAACAGTTCATCCTGCCCGCTATTTTTACTTGTTATTACTTTTTGAAAAATAAGATATTCTCTTTTTTTTATGATCCCGATCACATGGAATAGTAAAATAAAATTGTACAATCTCGCGCTCAAATAAACATCATGGATCAGATTGCGGTGAGTCTGTGGTGTGCCCATCGCACAGGTTGATTACAAGGAATTACGCATGGAAGATGTTCATCCGTCAGATGTGAAAACTATTCTTCACACGCAATATTCTAAATTTTATCTCTCCATTGCAGCGCACCAAGCTGCCACATCCGTCAATGGTCACTCTTGGAGGCGATATGATATCGCGTAGACGTGTTGCAACCGAGCAAGCGACAACGATTGCCGTAGTGCCTTATCACAACTGCCCTGCAAAAACATACGATTACCTCGGTGAGTCTCGGCTCGGTCGTTCGGTATTCGAACATTGCCTGATTGTCGGTGAAGTTGCGCGAGCCTTGATCCGGCGATTACCCGAGAACTTGCAACCACGCCTATTTCCAGCGGGCAGTGGGCTGGTGGCAGCAGTGCATGATATTGGCAAGGTAAGTCCCACATTCTTTCTGAAATTACAGTCTCAAGTTGTGCCAAATAATCGATGGCTAACAACATTGGCACAGTTTGTAACACTGGAAGAGAAAGACTGGGGAAAACATGCTGGATGCAGTCAGCTAGCATTAACGGCGATCTGTAATGATACATGGATACCCAGGATTGCTGGCCAGCATCACGGAACTAGCCCAAACGTTGACGCTTACGTTGCTGACGCCAAATTTTTAGGGGGTACAGGCTGGCAGGAACAACGGCATCAGCTAGTATTGGCTTTGCAATCAGCACTGAATGAAACCTTCCCAACCATTGCTCACCATTCACAAGCGTTGCTATTAGCAGGATTAACCTCAGTGGCAGATTGGATAGGCTCTGGCAGCTTTTTTGAAGATCCGCAACTTCCTTGGCAACCCAATATTGAACCAGCGTTGGACAGTGCCGGTTTTCTGCCGATAAAAGTGCGTCAAGGGTTAAGTTTTGGCGACATTTTCCAAGATGTTAGTGGAAAACCATATCAACCTAATCCAACCCAGTTAGCGTTATACCAGAATTGTGTTGGCGCTGGGATATACGTAATGGAAGCCCCGATGGGATTGGGAAAAACCGAGGCAGCACTCTACGCGGCTTATCAAGTGCTAGCGCGAGGAGAAGCCAGCGGTATCTATTTTGCGCTACCGACTCAACTCACCTCAAATAAAATCTATCAACGATTTAACCAATACCTAACCGCCATTCTTGAACACGACAGCCCACATCGAAACGCATTACTACTACATGGCAATGCTTGGCTGATGGAACATGAGATGGGAGAAGAGGGGCAACCAGGCCGTAGTTGGTTCGATCATCGTAAGCGAGGCCTATTGGCTCCGT
The DNA here is from genome assembly GCF_004011885.1 of Serratia microhaemolytica. Taxonomy (GTDB): domain Bacteria; phylum Pseudomonadota; class Gammaproteobacteria; order Enterobacterales; family Enterobacteriaceae; genus Serratia_G; species Serratia_G microhaemolytica. The sequence goes on from NZ_SBEF01000004.1 coordinate 111,999, forward strand.
TTGCTGTAGGCACACTGGATCAGGCATTAATGGCTGCGATGAATGTACGTCATGGTTTTGTACGCACTTTCGGCTTGGCCGGTAAAGTGGTGATCCTCGACGAAGTACACAGTTATGACGCATACACCAGCGTTATTTTAAATGAGCTAATCAGCCTACTGCGCGAGTTGCACTGCACAGTGATCATCCTCAGCGCGACATTAAGCAGCACAAAATGCGGGGAATTACTGGGCAAACCCACTGAGACTGAAGCCTATCCACTGATAACCGCACTGCCAGCGAATACACCAGAGATACAGGAACACCCGGTAGTGATTACTGAACAGCGCGCGGTCTCACTTCAGTTACTACCAATGGCGCATCAACCGGTCATCGAAGCGGTACTGGAACGCGCCTGCCAAGGCGAACAAATACTGTGGATTGAAAACAGTGTTGATGAAGCACAACATCGCTACCTTGAATTTGCTGCACGAGCCAGCGAGTTGGATATTGCGTGTGGTTTACTTCATTCACGCTTCACACAGAAAGACCGTCAGCGCAATGAAGATCACTGGGTGAACTGCTTTGGTAAACCGGGTTGGGGCACGCGAATGGCACAGGGAAGGATTTTAATTGGCACACAGGTACTTGAACAATCGCTGGATATTGATGCCGACCTACTGGTGACACGATTTGCTCCCACCGACATGTTATTACAACGCCTCGGGCGTTTATGGCGACATCATCAAACACCACGCCCAGCAACTGCTGAATGTCAGGCATGGATTTTGGCCCCCGAACTGGCTCAAGCACAACAGAACCCGCAATCTGCCTTTGGTACCACCGCCAACGTTTATGCCCCCTATCTACTCTGTCGTAGCTTGGAAGTTTGGTTACGACAGGCGCGCAGTAAAACCGTAACACTACCGACAGAGATCCGCCGCCTGCTAGAAGAAACCTACCGAGAACGCGATGAACAGGGGGAACTGGCACAGTGGAAACAGGAGTTATTCAAAGGCAGCCGACATCGTAAAGGGCTAGATAGCTTAAGGCAATTGGCGCGCTTAACACTGACACATGGAGGGAAAACCTTGGCAGAAAGCAAAGCACAAACACGTTATAGCGAGCAGGAGAACGCACAACTGTTGTTGTTAAGTGCCATTACCTATGACGACAACACGCAGAGCACCCAGTTGACATTTATCGATGGCAGCGTAATGCAACTGCCTTGGCGTACTCATCAACTGAAGAAAAACCAATGGCGGCAATTAGCCGGGCAAATTATGCAGCAGATGGTCAATTGTAGTCAGCACCACTCCCCGCCAGCGGCATCGCGTGAATGGTGCCGCAAGATAGGGTTGGGCAATGTGCTCTATTTAGGCAGTGAAACACAGGATGAAGCAGCGCTGGCGATTGCGCTAGTGAGTCCAACCAGTGAACTGAGAGCGATTACTGGTGAGGTATTGCCCCATAGCTACCGGGATGATGTTGGATTACGCATAATTCGCGTTAAGGAGTAAAGCGTTGGAAAACCGATTTAATCTTATTGACCAGCCCTGGATACCGGTGGCTGATGTTGGGCGGGTAAGCCTGCGAGATATCTTCAGTTGCCCAGAATATCGCATGTTGGGCGGTAACCCGACACAGAAAATTGCACTACTGAAACTATTACAGGCAATCGCCCAAGCGGCAGTCACGCCAGAGGATGAGCAACACTGGCAAACACTGGGTTGGCAAGGGATGGCTCAACGCGTCATTGAATATCTTGAGCAGTGGCATGATCGCTTCTATCTCTATGGTGAACATCCATTTTTACAGATGCCGGCGATCATCAACGCAGCGCTCAAACCATTTGGTACCGTATTGCCAGAGGTGGCTACTGGTAATACCTCCGTACTGACGCAGATACAGGTAGAAAAGTTACTGGATGACGGTGACAAAGCATTGCTACTGCTATCACAGATGGCCTACGCACTGGGTGGAAAAAAGACAGATAACAGCCTGGTATTAACTGCGGGATATCGTGGAAAAACCAATGAAAAGGGAAAAGCAGCGACAGCTAAACCGGGTTCTGCTGTCGGTCATATGGGCTTACTACACAATTTCTGCATAGGCAGTTCAATACTCAAGACAATCTGGCTCAACCTGTTCACACAGAGTGAAATTGCCGAGTTGAAGATTTACCCGCATGGGCTGGGTTGCCCTCCTTGGCAGCAAATGCCACAGGGAGAGGATTGCAGCGTAGCGAAACAATTAAAAGGATCACTGATTGGGCGACTCATTCCACTTGGGCGCTTTTGCCTACTAACGCCTGAAGGTTTGCACTACTCGGAAGGGATTGCGCATAGCAACTACAAAGAGGGCATATTTGACCCTTCGGCAGCGATAGATTTCAGCGGCAAAGAACCGAAAGCACGCTGGACAGATCCTGAATACCGGCCTTGGCGAGAGTTGAGCAGCCTACTCAGTTTTATTGGGCAACAGCACAGCAATTTTCAGTGTATACAACTGCGCCTGGCGCTGAACAAAGCGCGTCGACAGCAAGAGAAAATCGCAATTTGGTCTGGAGGGCTACGGGTAAGTAGCAACGCCGGAGAGCAGTACGTTTCTGGCTCAGATGATATGGTGGAATCGCTCTGCTGGCTCGAACCCCGCATGCTGCAAGAGATCTGGTTTATTGCGCTACAAAAAGAGATGGCTGAATTGGAACAACTGGCGAAAACCCTCTACGGCTGTGTATCCGGTTATTACAGAACACTGCTGGTTGATGGAGCAGGTCATACGGCACAAGCGACGGTTCTTTTTTGGCAACTTTGTGAACGTCATGCACAGGCACTCGTTGATGGCTGTGAACAGTCTGAAATACGTTATTCACTTCGGCGGCAGTTTGCTCACTACGCGCAACAGGTTTTTGACCAGATGTGTGCCCACCAAACAGCACGGCAACTCGAGGCGTGGGCGAAAACGAAACCTAATTTTGCGCTTTATCTGAAACAGGAAAAAGCATGAATACACCAGTTAATCGTACTACCCGCTTTGTTGAATATCTCTTTCGGCACAGCCCACAGGATAACGCATTGGCGGCACGTTTACGTCGAGGAGATAACCCAGCGACCGAGTACCAGTGTTGGGACACGTTAGCTGCATTTGGCGTTAATTTGGAACATGAGCCTGAACGCTTGGCATTTGCGCTGATTGCTGCCGCAGTAGCACGCAGTAAACAATCAGCGAATGGTGAGTTAAAAATTGGCCAAGCGATTGCACGCGCGTTTGACGAAGGTAGCAAGAGCTCACAGGCAGAAGCGCGACTACGTCGTTTATTGGCATGTCAGGACAGCGAAGAAGTGTGCCGCATTCTACGCCCATTACTCAGATTGCTCCAAAGTCGAGTCATGCAACCTATCGATTATGCAGCCTTACTCACTGATCTGGTTAAGTTTCATAGTGCAGCAGCACGGATCAAAGCAAGTTGGGCACAGCAGTTTTACAGCAAGTTAGATCAAGAGAGCCAGGAGGTTGTATGACGCTTTATGTCAGCGCAATACGGCTGGATCGAGCAGCCAGCAAAGCGTTAAAAATTACCGATCTCTATTCACTACACCGTGTGGTTTACAGCCTGTTTGATGATGTTCGTAGTCAAACACAAAAACAGGCGAGTGAGCCGAGTGGCATTCAATGGGTAGATAAAGGTGGGGATCAATACTACCGTCAGCTAGTTATCCTGTCTGACCGTCCGCCACAACTTGGTGAGCACGGCATCATCGAAACCAAAGTATTACCGGCAAATTTCTTATCACATACCCATTACCGCTTTAATGTCACCCTGGCGGCTACCCGTCGTGATAATCGCAGTAGGAAATTAATACCCATCAAAGGACGTAGCGCAATTGCACAGTGGTTTATTGAACGAAGTGCTGAACAGTGGGGATTTGTTGTTGAACCACAACGATTAGCAGTGGGTGAAATTTTGGTACAACGTTTTCAAAACAAAACGCAGCAGACCATCACACTGCAACAGGCAAATCTGAGCGGCGACTTTACCGTGAGTGATCCACAACGTTTTGCACAAAGTTTTCGCCGAGGGGTGGGTCGTGGCCGAGGTTTCGGTTGTGGACTACTGCAAATTGTTCCTGTTATTGAACCCTCTATTTTTTAGCTTTAGCAAAAGGAATCAGCATCATGCAAACATTAAACAACCTCCGTATTGAGTACCACATTCTGCAATCATTCCCAGTTTCTTGTCTGAATCGTGATGATGTAGGTGCACCAAAAACAGCGGTGGTAGGGGGCGTAACACGTGCACGAGTCAGTTCACAATGTTGGAAACGTCAAGTACGGCTGACGTTACAACAGTTGGGTATTAAGTTGGCGGTACGAACGAAAAAAGTAGCCGAACTATTGTCACAAGCCTGTGAAGCGCTGGGGGCCAGCAGCGAACAGGCAACCCACTGCAGCAAAAAAATGGCAGACTACCTGGCGGATGACACGCTACTGTTTATTAGCCAAACGGAAGCACAGGCATTTGCTGAATACGCGCAAAATATCGGCTTTGATGCAGAAAAAATCAAAGAAAAAGAACTGGGCAAATTGGCAAAAAAAACGCTCACCCCAGCGATCGACGGGTTAGATATTGCGTTATTTGGCCGCATGGTTGCCAAAGCAGCAGAAATGAATATTGAAGCAGCCGCCAGCTTTAGCCATGCGATCTCAACACACAAAGTGGCTAATGAAGTCGAGTTTTTCACTGCAATGGATGATCGACAGACTGAGCCGGGTTCGGCACATATGGGCAGTTTAGAGTTTAACTCAGCCACCTACTACCGCTACATCAGTCTGGATCTTGGTCAACTAGCGCAAACATTTGCCGGTGTCGAGACACCGGCCGACAGTGACCAGCTCAAACAGGCGATAGCTGCCTTTACTAAAGCACTGTATCTGGCGGTACCTTCGGCACGTCAAACCACACAGTCAGCGGCAAGCCCTTGGGAGTTCGCCAAAGTACTGGTACGAAAAGGGCAACGGTTACAAGTCCCGTTTGAACAACCGGTCAAAGCAACACAAAACGGTTTCTTATCACCCAGTATACAAAGCCTTAAACAATACCTGGCACAGAAAGAGCGTCTATCAGGCAGCCTGTTTGGCAAACAGGGTGACTATGAATGGGGAGAAGATGAGGCATTCAACATAGATGATCTGATCGAGAAACTGCAAAGCCATGTGGAGTAAGTGATGAACCATCCATATTTACTACTATGGCTGGAAGGGCCACTGCAAAGTTGGGGGTATGACTCACGTTTTGGTCGGCGAGATACCCTGCCTTTCCCGACTAAGTCTGGAGTGTTAGGCATCATTTGTGCCGCATTAGGTGCTGGAGGCGCTCAGGAAACACTGCTGGCGCGTTTTGCTGATCTGGACATGCAAGTGTTCGGTTTTGCCCGGCAAGATAAAAATGGTCAAGCCGCATTGCGGGAACCGCTACTGCGAGATTTTCATATGGTAGGCAGTGGCTACAACGACAGTGATCCTTGGCAAACTTTACTGATCCCGAAAAAAAATGATGGCACTAAAACGGTTGGCGGAGGCAGCAAGATAACCTACCGCTACTACCTGCAAGATCGTGCATTTGCGGTATTGCTGGCAGTTCCGGAGGATATGCTGTCTGCGGTGGCGGAAGCGCTGCAACAGCCAGTTTGGGATTTAGCACTAGGGCGCAAGAATTGTGCCCCGACTGAATTGATTTTTCAGGGGCATTATCCCAACGTGCAGCAGGCGGAAGAGGCAGCGGAAAAGCTGGCTAGCCAAAAACAACGCATTCGTGATCTTAAAGTCATACAAGGAGTTGAACAAGGCGGCGAGATCTTAACGCTTAATGATGTTCCACTGGCCTTTGGTGAACAAAAACGCTATCGGGATCGGCAAGTGAGCTTATTTTATCAAGGATAAACCAATGGCAGCCAACCAACGTCTGTTTGTGAAAATCACCCGCGAGTCCTTGCCTCAAGTAAAGGATAAATATCCATTTATCTATCTTGAACGTGGTCGCTTGGAGATTGATGACAGCAGCCTGAAATGGCTAGATTCAGATGGCAACGTAGTACGCCTGCCGGTCGCAATGCTCAACACCATCCTGTTGGGGCCGGGCACCTCATTAACACATGAAGCGATCAAAACAGCGGCTGCGGCTAACTGTGCAATTTGTTGGGTAGGGGAAGATAGCCTGCTGTTTTATGCCGCAGGTTTTCAGCCCACTGCCACCAGCCGCAATTTGCGTCACCAGGCGATGTTATCGTGCAATAAGAAGGCAGCGTTAGAAGTGGCTCGCCGGATGTTTGCCCAACGTTTTCCTGACGCGGATCTCAGTGGCAAAACGCTAAAAGAGATGATGGGCATGGAAGGCTCCAGAGTGCGGGCACTTTATCAACAGAAAGCGCAGCAATATGGCGTTGGTTGGAAAGGGCGACAATTTGTACCGGGAAAAATGGAGTTAAGCGACAGTGTTAACCAGATCCTTACTAGCACCAATGCGGCGCTTTACGGCATCTTGTGCTCGGCGGTACATGCAATGGGTTACTCTCCGCACATGGGATTTATTCATTCTGGCAGCCCATTACCGTTTATCTACGATTTGGCGGATTTATACAAAGAAGCACTTTGTATCGATTTGGCTTTCTCATTAACCAAAGAGATGGCCGGGCGTTATAACAAAGAGTTGCTTTCGACACGTTTCAGACAACGCGTAATCAGCTTGGATTTGCTGGCGCGGATTGGCAGGGATATTCCGCAACTATTGGGAGAAAAAAATGCTGATTGTGTTGGCGAATGATCTACCGCCGGCAGTGCGTGGCAGGATGAAATTATGGTTTATCGAACCAAAGCCAAATGTCTTTGTTTCTGGTCTGAAAGATTCAGTAGCAAACACGGTGGTAGATTATCTTTACCAGCACTGTACACCGGCGGCTGGGATAATGATTTTCAAAAGTATTAAACAGCCACCTGGCTATGAAATACGCACGATTGGTACACCGGATAAAGGTTTGATTGAGCTGACAGGCTTACAGTTGATTGTCGAGAAAAACATAGCAGACTAACAGGCCTCACCACCCTATATAGGTTGTTGGGGGTGCTCTTTTACAATATATTGGTGTCTTCCCCACGCCCGTGGGGGTGTTTCTAAAGGGCGGGGAGGTGCAGGGGATCGGGCGCTGTCTTCCCCACGCCCGTGGGGGTGTTTCTAATGCAAGAATTGCAGTAACTGGTCATTTACAGTCTTCCCCACGCCCGTGGGGGTGTTTCTTTACAGCCCGCAAGCGACAAAGAGATTGATTTGTCTTCCCCACGCCCGTGGGGGTGTTTCTATGTTGATTATACGGACTTGTCCAGCGATCTAGTCTTCCCCACGCCCGTGGGGGTGTTTCCCCATAGTGTCATCAGCATCTGATGACACGGTTGTCTTCCCCACGCCCGTGGGGGTGTTTCCTAAAAAGAAGGAGCCAAATTATATACACCTTTGTCTTCCCCACGCCCGTGGGGGTGTTTCTGCCCCAGCCGTGACATACATCCACGGTTTCGGGTCTTCCCCACGCCCGTGGGGGTGTTTCCTCATAGCCCACTTTATACTTTGAGCCGAATGGGTCTTCCCCACGCCCGTGGGGGTGTTTCCCAGACACGACGACCGATCACATAGATAAACCCGTCTTCCCCACGCCCGTGGGGGTGTTTCTTAGGGACAACAACAGCACAGCTTGCACGCATGGTCTTCCCCACGCCCGTGGGGGTGTTTCCCGGTAAAGGAGTACTGGAAACGGCAGAAGCGGGTCTTCCCCACGCCCGTGGGGGTGTTTCCCGCTAATCGGCGCACTTACTTACGAGTTGGCCGTCTTCCCCACGCCCGTGGGGGTGTTTCTGAGTTCAGTTTTTTGGGTGCGGGTGTGGTAACGTCTTCCCCACGCCCGTGGGGGTGTTTCCACACCGATTTGTATTTGAGCACGTTGTAAAATGTCTTCCCCACGCCCGTGGGGGTGTTTCTCAAGAAATTTACGGTTTGCCGGGTTATCTCTCGTCTTCCCCACGCCCGTGGGGGTGTTTCCACCCATCAGGATTTTTCCGATGCTTAGAAAAGGGCTTCCCCACACCCACCCACCAAGCATAACCAAATCTAAATCAGTTCATCGTACCCGCTATTTTTACTTGTTGTTACTTTTTGAAAAATAATCTATTTTCTTTTTTTTGTGATCTCGATCACATGGAATAGTAAAATAAAATTGTACAATCTCGCGGTCAAATAAACACCATGGATCAGGTTGCGGTGAGTCTATGGTGCGCACACCGCGCAGACTGATTACAAGGAATTACGCATGGAAGATCTTCATCCATCAGATTTGAAAACTATTCTTCATTCTAACAGAGCCAATCTTTATTACCTTGAATACTGCCGTCTATTGGTCAATGGCGGTCGGGTTGAGTACGTGACCGACGAAGGTAAAGAATCGCTTTATTGGAACATTCCCATCGCAAATACCACCTGTCTATTATTAGGTACTGGCACCTCAATAACCCAAGCAGCAATGCGTGAACTCGCCAAAGCGGGGGTATTGGTGGGGTTTTGCGGCGGTGGCGGTACACCACTTTTCGCCGCCAATGAAGTGGAGGTTGATGTCAGTTGGCTCTGCTCGCAGAGTGAATATCGCCCGACAGAGTATTTACAACATTGGGTTAGCTTCTGGTTTAACGATGAAAAACGGCTACAGGCGGCAATTGCGTTTCAACAGATACGTATCGCCCAAATTCGCCGGGTATGGCTAGGCAGTATCATGCATCGTGAACAGAAATTCACCGTCGATAATCAACAATTAGAGGCGATGCTTGAGCGCTTTTCACGCCAACTGAAAAATTGCCGCAACAGCACAGAGGTATTGGCTCAAGAAGCCAGCCTGACCAAAGCACTGTACAAACTGGCAGCCAATGCAGTGAATTATGGTGAATTCACGCGAGCGAAACGCGGCAGCGGGATTGATATCGCTAACCGATTTCTCGACCACGGCAACTATCTGGCCTACGGGATTGCAGCGACGGCTTGCTGGGTGATTGGCTTGCCACACGGGCTGGCGGTATTGCACGGTAAAACCAGACGAGGGGGATTGGTCTTTGATGTCGCCGATTTAGTGAAAGATGCACTGGTGCTACCACAAGCATTTATCGCTGGTATGGCTGGTGAAGAAGAACAGACTTTCCGTCAGCGCATTATTGCAGGGTTTAGCCGTTATAGTGCGCTGGATCTTATGATCGACACCATTAAAGAGGTAGCCGTCAACCTGAGTGAGGTTGGCAAATGAACGTGTTACTGGTGTCACAATGCAGCAAACGAGCGTTACAAGAAACCCGAAGAGTCCTGGATCAATTCGCCGAACGCAAAGGCGATCGCACCTGGGCAACGGTGATCACCTTGGAAGGGTTAGAAACACTGCGTAAACTGTTAAGAAAAAACGCCCGTCGCAATACCGCCGTCGCCTGCCATTGGTTAAAAACTACCGGCCCAGAACTGTACTGGATTGTGGGTAACGCACGCCGCTTTAATCAACAGGGCACAGTGCCAACCAACACCACAGGGCGCAATATTCTACGTCGTGAGGATGAAAACCAGTGGCACACCGGCGAAGTGATCGCGCTGTTAGCAGCCATTGCCGGTCTGTTTCACGATTTTGGCAAAGCCAACCAACTGTTTCAGCAAAAACTGCATAACAAACGCAAAATACTGTCAGAACCGCTACGTCATGAATGGATCTCACTGCACCTGTTTCTCACCTTTGTTGCTGGACGGGACGCCGAAACATGGCTGACAGCACTTAGCAAAATAACACCCGACGATGAAGCAAACCTGCTAAACGCACTGCAAAAAATCTCACCACAACAGAAACGGGCAGGTAACCCGCTGTGTCAATGCCACTGTGAGTTAGCAAAAACAGTCGGGTGGCTGATCCTCTCTCATCACCGGCTACCGCAATTTGATCCCAGCAACAAAAAAAACGCGTGCGGAGAGCCTGAGCTTGCTAGCTTAACCTTGGCTTCGATACGCGTTGAACCGAGTTGGATCTCACCACAATGTCAGGATGCACAGTGGACACAACAAGAGTGGCAACAGATATGGCAGTTCCCCTACGGTACCCCGGTTGCCAGCCAAACCTGGTGCAACAAAGCCAACCGATTAGCGACACGCGCATTACAGTGCCACAGCTTATTGCAACCGACCAACTGGATGGAACAGCGCTTTACTGCCCATCTAGCCCGGTTGTCACTGATGCTCGCGGATCACGCCTATTCGGCGGGAGCGGTAAACGAAAAATGGCAGGATAAACAGTATCGCGCGTTTGCCAATACAGATCGGTTAACCAAATGCTGCAAACAGGCGCTGGATGAACACAACATCGGCGTAGGCCACAATGCCTACCTACTGGCTAAAAGCTTGCCACAAATACGGCGTCATCTACCCGCAATCACCCGGCACAAAGGATTTAAACAGCGCAGCCAGATGGCCGCCTTTCGCTGGCAAGACAAAGCATTTGACCTGGCTAAAAGCGTTGCTTCACGTTCACAACAGCAGGGCTTTTTTGGCGTTAACATGGCCTCGACCGGTTGTGGTAAGACGTTTGCCAATGCGCGCATCATGTATGCGCTGTCGGATGAAAAACTGGGCTGTCGCTTCAGTGTCGCGTTAGGCTTACGCACGCTCACACTGCAAACCGGCGATGCGCTGGCAGAACGCCTATCGTTAAACAGTGATGACTTAGCGACCTTAATCGGCTCATCGGCGGTACAACAACTGCACCAACTACACACATCGGAACAGCAGCCAACAGCGGCAACTGGCTCCGAATCGGCACAATCGCTGTTAGAGCACACACTGCATGTGCGCTATGAAGGCAGCCTTGATGATGGCCCATTACGCCGCTGGCTGAGCGACCCCACGGGTAAAAAACCACGAAAACGGCTACATGAACTGGTCAGCGCACCGGTATTGGTCAGCACCATTGATCACCTGATCCCTGCCACCGAAGGAACGCGCGGCGGCAGGCAGATTGGCCCGATGCTGCGTTTACTCACCGCTGATCTGGTGTTGGATGAGCCAGACGATTTTGGATTGGCTGATCTTCCCGCACTGTGTCGCTTGGTGAATTGGGCCGGGATGCTCGGCAGCCGGGTGCTGCTCTCCTCCGCCACCTTACCGCCTGCACTGATAAATGCGCTGTTTGCCGCCTATCAAGCCGGACGAAAACACTACCATCACGCCTGCGGCCAACCGGGGCCGATGCCAGCGATCTACTGTGCCTGGTTTGATGAGTTCCAGTCTGTGATACAGCCGGTAACCGAGGCGAAAGCGTTTAAAGAAATTTCCCAACAGTTTGTCGGCCAACGGTTAAATGAGTTAAAAAAACAACCGGCACTGCGAACCGGCGCCATTTTACCCGTCGTGACCGCAGGGCAACAAAATCATCAGGTATTAGCCGGAATGGCTACGGCAATCCATACTGCAATGTTGCAGTTACATCAGCAACATGCCGAAAGCCACAGCAGTGGTAAACGGCTTTCGGTTGGCGTGATCAGGATCGCCAACATCAACCCACTGGTCGCGATTGCTCAACAGGTGCTGTCACAGGCAGCGCCAGCAGATACCCGGATCCATTTTTGTATTTATCATAGCCAGCACCCGTTACTAGTACGCTCAGAAATGGAAAAACAGCTTGATAGCCTATTACAGCGCCAATCAAGTGACAAAATATGGCAGCATCCGGCAGTGCAACAGGCACTGCAACAGCCTGAAACTAACCAGCTGTTTGTGGTGTTTGCCAGCCCAGTGGCAGAGGTTGGACGTGACCATGATTACGATTGGGCGATTGTCGAACCCAGCTCAGTGCGTTCATTGATCCAACTGGCCGGACGCGTTCAGCGCCACCGAAAAAAACCACCATCGTCTGCGAATGTTTTGATATTAGAGAAAAATTTCAGAGCGCTACAAGGCAAAACACCGGCCTACTGCCGTCCAGGATTTGAATCGGCACAATTCTGCCTGAATAACCCCAGCATGGTATCCAGTCTGCCAGCCGCTTGTTATCAAACGATTTCTGCGGCACCAGCGATTCAAATCCCGCCAGGCGTCAGCCTTAAAGGCAGCTACGATCGGCTGGACATGCTAGAACATGCACATCTGCACGTCACTCTGTTTGGGCGCGTGAAACCAGACCAAGACAGGCCGCCGAATACACCAGCAGCGCAGTGCTGGTGGCAGTATCCCATCGATTGGTCGGGTGAAATGCAGCGTCAAAGTCGTTTCCGTGCCTCAGCAGAGCAACACTGTTTCGTGCTCTACCATCAGGATGAAGATGAACCGCTCTGTTGGCATCAACTCACCGATGATGGTCAGTTAGGCAGCGCGATCGCAGAAACCTATTTCCAGCAACCCACCTTCGTACCTGCTGAGCGCAACCAACCGTGGCTAAACAATCAACCGGCCGAATTACTGGCAGCCCTGGCTCAGCAGATAGAGTGGGATGCAGACAAACTCTCGCGCACTTTTACCGAGCTTCGCCTACGAAAGCCGCCAGACAACAGCGACAGCATTATTTGGCAATATGATCCGCTGTTTGGGGTATATCAGACACTGACAATGTTAAGTGGAGGAAGGGATGAATGACGATAGCATGTCATCAGCAATTGATGACTATATTTCTAAAAAACAGCAAGATAAGCCAGATAAATGGCCAACAAAAGTTGACTGGCTGGACGATGCAGCTAAACGGGCTAAACAGATCACCCTGGTGACCCACGCGCCTAAATTTACCCACGGAGACACCCGAGGCAGCGGTTGCCGGGTAGAGATACTACCCGCAAAAAGTGACTACCTAGCAACCACAGCACTCACTGAATGTGCTTTTGACGTTATTGGCAATGCAGCAGCACTTGATGTTGCCAATTTCCTGCTCATTGAAGCGGAAGGGAAACGGCTAATGGAGATGATCAACACGGGTGACACCTCGGCACTGGCGCGTTTTGCTACCCAACCTGCGCAGTTAACTGCCTGGCTAGACGGGTTTTCACAAGCGTTACTCAACGATGGCACAGCCAAAAGCCATACCCTCTCCAAACAGACCTACTTCCCGGTTGCCGATGGTCAATATCACCTATTAAGCCCGCTATTTGCCAGTTCACTTTATCACGCGCTCCACCAGCGCATTGAGCAAGCTCGTTTTAGTGAATCGGCGAAAGCAGCGCGTGAAGCTCGTCGCAAAGGGGAGTTCTCTGCCACAGCGGTAGTGGAGTTTCCCAACCTGGCTGAACAGCATTTTGGTGGCACTAAGCCGCAGAATGTTTCGTTGCTCAACAGTAAACGCGGAGGGCGCGCCTATCTGCTCAGTGCGCTTCCCCCATCATGGCGCAGTAACCGCATGGTGCCAGCCAGCAAAGCGCAGTTTTGGCGCCAGTACAGCTATCGGGTCAGCACCGCCTTGCGTGAATTGACGCAGTTTCTACAGTCGGTAAAAAATAAAGAAAATAATCAAGAGATTAAGCAACAGCGTGCCGAACTGGTAGATATCTTGATTGCTGAATTTTATCAATATGCTGCTGAGTTGCGTTGTTTGCCGAGCGGTTGGAGCCACCCCCTGGCGCAGACAATCGAGCAAGCTTTCTGTTACTGGCTGGATCCTGGCGCATTTGAGCAACCACCGCGCGATTGGCCGCACCAGGTGGCACATGCCTTTGGGCAGTGGTTGACTCAGCAGCTCCAAAAAACACTGCAACATGTTGGTGATATTGAGTTAAATGTCTGGCGGCGTCAGGTAGAACGTGAATTACGGCTACTCAAACAGGATCTGGAGCAGTGGGCATGAAATCGACTCTGTTACTTCGTCATCTAAAAGTAGAAAATGCAAATGCAATCAGTGGCATGACATATGGCTTTCCTGCGATCAGCCACTTCCTTGGTTTCACCCATGCACTCTCGCGCCGCTTACAGCAGGCATATGGCGTCACGCTGGGCGGCTGTGCGGTCATCGCTCACCGGGTGGAACTGCAAAGCCATGCCTTGGGCAGCCGAGGTGAGCAGATTTTTGCGCTTAGCCGAAACCCATTGACCAAAGAGGGCAAAACGGCACCGTTTAATGAAGAAGGGCGGGTACATTTAGACCTTAGCCTACTGATTGAATGCCAGTTTGACCTGGATGATTTAGCGATTGCGCCCACGCTTGAACAAAGGGTAACGGAATTACAGCGCTGGTTTGCACAGACCATCCCGACACTACGCTTAGCAGGCGGTTCGATACTCTCACTGGCACAAGTCACCTGGCGTGAAGACACCAGCGAACAGGGGCTACGGCAACTACGGCGCAGCCTACTACCGGGGTTTGCTCTCGTCAGCCGACACGATCTGTTAACAGCACACCATCAGCAGCGGTTACAACAGCAGCCACAGGCGCAACTACTCGACACACTATTAACGTTTGTCACCCTGCAACAGCAAGCCGAACAGGCAGCAGATGGCACAGTCGCCTGGCAATACCAGCCTAAACCGGCCACCGGCTACTTGGTACCGATAGCGGTTGGCTATCAAGCGATCTCAGACTGCTATCCGGCCGGTAGCGTCACTGGCAGCCGTGATCGGCACTCTCCGTTCAGTTTTGTTGAATCTATCTACACACTCGGCCAGTGGGTTAGCCCGCATCGCGTCAGTGATCTCAACACCCTGCTGTGGCGCTACCGCTATCAGCAACCGATTTACCTTTGTGAAAACCACTATGCGTCCCCTTCATTAGCGATCGAAGACGACGAAGAAGAGTTCATCAGTTAACTACAGCAAGATAAGGAATTGTGTTATGGCAAAAGAAACCACCAAAACGGCTTCAGTATTGGCCTTCGAACGCAAATTGGCCAACTCGGATGCGCTACTCTATGCCGGTTGCTGGCAACAGCGCGATGAGCCAACAGCCTGGCAGCCGATTGCCCTACAGCAGAAAGCGATTCGTGGCACCATCTCTAACATCTCTAACCGGTTAAAAAAGGCGATAGCCGAAGATCCCGCCAAGCTCGATAACGAAATCCAAAAAGCCAACTTACAACGTGTAGATGTAGCAACACTGCCGTTTACTGCGGATACGCTAAAGCTAAGTTTTACCCTGCGTATTCTCGGCAACTTAGCGCAGCCTTCTGCGTGCAATGATCCTGACTACCAGCAGTTACTGAGCAACACCATCAACGATTATCTGAATCAGCAGCAGTTAGCTGAATTAGCCGCACGATATGCGGAAAATTTAGCTAATGGCCGCTTCCTATGGCGTAACCGGGTTGGTGCTGAAGCGGTTGAAGTGCGTATCAGTGACATGGAAGCGGGTAACCGTCGGCAGCAGTGGTGTTTCAACGCCTTGGATTTTACCTTGCGTGGTTTTAGCACACCGGCAGGTGATCTGGCTAAACTGGCAGCCGTGATCCAGCAGGGGTTATTGGGGCAGAGTTTTGTGCTGCTGAAGGTAGAAGCGTTTGTGCGTTTGGGTAACGGCCAAGAGGTATTCCCATCACAAGAGCTGGTGTTAGATCAAGGCAATAGCAAAGAGGGCAAAAAGAGTAAGTTTCTTTATGCGGTAGAGGGGGTTGCAGCGATGCACTCACAAAAAATTGGTAATGCACTACGCACCATCGACACCTGGTACCCGGGTGCGGAGCAGTTAGGGCCAATTGCAGTTGAACCGTATGGCTCGGTGACGAATCGCGGCACCGCTTATCGTCAACCCAAAGAGAAACTCGATTTTTACAATCTACTGGATAGTTGGGTACTTAAGGGCAAACAACCCGAGCTGGAACAGCAACATTACGTTATCGCGACATTGATTCGCGGTGGTGTATTTGGTGAGGCCGATTAAGGAGTTAGCATGGATTATCACCTCGAACTTTGTGTATTGCCAGATAACGAATTTACTCAAACTGATCTGCTCAATGCGCTCTATGCCAAACTGCACCGCGTGTTACTGCCGTTAACTCATGGGCGAGTGGGCGTCAGTTTTCCCAATTACAAAAAAACCTTGGGTAACTGTTTACGGCTGCATGGCACACAGCGTGATTTACAGCCACTGATGGCGGGTGAGTGGTTACAAGGAATGCGTGACTATATCCGCATCAGCCCAGTCACCCCGATACCGGACAAAGTACGCTACCGCACCGTGCGGCGCGTACAGTCGAAAAGTGCCCACAACAAGCGCCGTCGTTCGGTAGCTAAAGGCTGGTTAACCGAGGAGCAAGCGCTAATCCGTATTCCGGATACACAGCAGCAAGAGATCAAACTGCCATACAGTGAAATGTATAGCCTCTCCACCGGCAACCGGATGCGACTCTACATTCAGCACGGTGCCTTAGTGGATACAGCAGTCACTGGAGAGTTTAATGCTTACGGGCTAAGTCACTCAGCAACGATCCCGTGGTTTTAACCCTTTTTTTTCGCCCTTTTATAATGCATTGATTTTAAATGTTTATATTGGGGCGAGAGAAATAAGGGTTAGCAGCAGGTTTGGCAACAAGTTCTTTAATAATCTGGATAGTAGTGATAGGATGCAACGCCTCGCTGCCGCACAGGCAGCTTAGAAAACATTACCAGCGGCTCCAGATGCAGCACCTGCCCTCGCTGCCGCACAGGCAGCTTAGAAATTGCTGACCACCACTCTACATAGCGCTCAGCACCTCGCTGCCGCACAGGCAGCTTAGAAAACTTCTAAACTGATAGTTTTTAATGAAAATTCCCTCGCTGCCGCACAGGCAGCTTAGAAAGCAGATTTACACGCCGAGCGGGGAGCCAGAAAACCTCGCTGCCGCACAGGCAGCTTAGAAATTGACGCATTCTTCGCAATCCCCTCGGCACATCCTCGCTGCCGCACAGGCAGCTTAGAAAGGGGAGTGATACCACTGAAGCCGCCGATCCCACCTCGCTGCCGCACAGGCAGCTTAGAAATCTAGCGATAATCCGAATGATTGATTTTTCCACCTCGCTGCCGCACAGGCAGTTCATGAAACACATGAAACAATCTTATTGATTGTGTTATCCTGCGTTTGTTTTTTAATCCATCGATATATTGAGTTTCTCCATCAACCCCGTTCAGGAACGACGGTATAAGGCTGCCTAAAGGAGATGAATTCTCACCTTTGGTTTTTAATCCAGCAAAATGGAATCATGCAATGCGAAGACAAAATACAGCGATTGATCTGCAAAGTTTGCAAGAAAAACTTAATGGTTCAAATAGTGAGGCGAGCGGCAAATGGGAACGCTATTCATGTGAATTGGTCACCCCAATGTATGGCGGTGGCGTCATCGCTGGCCAAGTTGATCCACAGATGCCGATCCGCGCCAGTGCCATCCGTGGGCAGTTACGTTTTTGGTGGCGGATTGCTAATGGTCCGTTTGCTGATTCTGAAGAGATGCGCAGATCTGGAGAGATGTGCAGATCTGAAGGGAAGTGCAGATCTGAAGAGAAGTGCAGATCTGAAGAGAAGTGCAGATCTGAAGATATGCGCACAAAGGAAGAAGCAATTTGGGGTGGCATTGGTGATAACGGTGCGATAGCGAGTCGAGTAGAAATTAGGGTAAAAAATAGTAGTGCTCCGGTTAGTTTTAGCCATCCAAATGGTGCTGGTGTCAAATATGTATTTGGAGCTTCTGGTGAAGCGAATTGTTTAGCAACTGGTTATAAATTTAACCTGTATATCCGATATAAAAAAAACTTGACTTCAGATCAAAAAGAACAAGTAGAAAAAGCACTTCGTTGGTGGGCGTCGTTCGGTGGAATTGGTGGCAGAACGCGCAGGGGTTTTGGTGCTGTTAATGTTAAGAGTTCTGATATTAAGCCTGTCAGTGCTGAAGAAGTGGCTTCCAAAGGCGGTATATTGACTCTAGTGCCTAAGGAAGGATGTAGTAATGCGGTTGATCGTTGGATACACGGGTGCGATAAATTACGAGATTTCCGCCAAGGAAAAAATATTGGCCGTAATTATTCTAGTTCACAGCCTGGTCAAAGTCGTTGGCCAGAAGCGGATTCTATCCGTAACTTGTCAGGACACTATTCTGAAAGACATAAACCTAGGAATACGAATACCAATTTATTTCCTCGAGCTGTTTTCGGTTTGCCAATTATTTTTCATTATCAGAAAGGTAGCGGGAAAGGGCAGGAGCCTGTTGACCATACTTTGACGGTTGCTGATGCAGGTAAGGAACGTATGGCCAGCCCACTCATCATTCGACCGTATTGTGTAAATGATAAATGGCATTCTGCAGCGTTACTTCTACCCAATTGGAAAGAAGCGTTAACTCAACAGTTAGAGTTATCACCAAAGCCTAAAAAGATTCACGATAAGCCTCTGAATTGGTCATCATCGCCAGAGCAGCAACAGATGTTTGCTGAAAAAGATAACCCGATGAAAGGGCGAGCTAACGACCCACTTTCAGCTTTTTTAGATTTTTTTGAGAAGGAATAACAATGACGGATTATTTAGTGGCTATCAGCATTGGCCCGGTACAAAGTTTGATAGAAGCCGGCCGCCGAGCGCAGGATCTTTGGTGTGGCTCATGGTTATTATCCGAAGCCGCCCGTGCCGTGGCGCTTCAACTGCATCAAACACAAAAGGATTGTTTGATATTTCCCAATCCTGAAAACCCAGAAAAAGAACTCCAGCCGCAATCTGAAAGCGACACACCGACAGCCAACATTGCCAATGTGATCCGAGCGGTCATCTCTGCTGACTCTGAAGTGCAATTAAAGCAACAAATTGAAGCAGCTAAACGGGCGGCTGTTACTCGTCTCACGCGTATCAAGAATGTCGAGGATGTCGAGAGTAGCAAGGATGTCGAGGGTATTTTTACTGGCGTATTAAACCAAGCCGAATTGCAAAACCTGGGCATTGACAGAAAGCGCTGGCTGCAACAGCAAAAAGATGTGCTAGAAATCTTTTCTGCATGGGTATCGCTTGATAATCGCAACTATCAGCAAGCGGCAAAACGCCTTGGTCAGTTATTGCACGCGCGCAAGCTGACACGCAATTTTGCCCCGATGCAAGACCAGAAGGGAGGGTTGCACAAATCCACCTTGGATGGTGCCAATAATACCGTCACTGACAAACTGACTGCCCAGAATGATTCAGAAGAGTTAAAGACGAAAAGACGCTGGTTGGGCCTAACCAATGAAGAACAGCTAGACGCATTAGGCGTAGTAAAACGCCGCGCGGGTAATTTGGAGCAATTTACCCCGTTTAGCCGCATTGTTGCCCATAGCTGGCTGACAAGCTTAAGCTCAGAGCAGCTTAAAGCATTACATGCTGTTCATGAGAAGTTGGTAAATTCTGGGCATGTTACTCGGGTTAGGGGTAATAAGAGGAATAAGGATGATGACGGGCTTTACCAAGCTTTTCCCTATGATGGCGAGTACCTGTTTTTAAGCCGTTTGGAGCAAGCCGATATTGACGACGCGGTGAAAGAAAAGCTGCAAAAACAGCTTGAAGAGATTAAGTCTTCCCCAGTGCCTTACGGCGTTTTGCTTAAAGCCGATGGCGATCGAATGGGTGAGCTACTCGCTAAGGCCGAAACGCTGGAGCAATCGAGAGCGATTTCACGAGCACTGCATCAATTTGCTACCAGGGTGCGAGAGATCCTCCAAGAGCACGGTGGCCATGCCATTTATGCGGGGGGGGATGATGTGCTGGCGTTGGTGCCGTTGGTTTCAGCACGCGCCTGCGCACAAGCGCTAGCCGAGCACTTTGCTGAAAAAATGTCTCCTTTCGCTAACCAGTTGAAGCTTGATGCGAAGGATTCTCCAACCTTATCGGTTGGCTTAGCGATTGGTCATTTTGTCCAACCGATGCGCCAATTACGCCAACGCGCCATTAATGCAGAAAAACACGCCAAAGGTAACAAAGAGCAAAAACCACGTAATGCATTCGCTGTGCATTTGGGCATTCGCTCTGGTCACGAGATCACCTGGCGTTGCAACTGGGATGATCACGAGACATTGAAAGTCTTTGATGATTTTATCAAGGCATTTGCCGAAGGTCGGATGCCGACGCGCATTATGCAAGAGGTGCGTGAAATGGCGCAGCGTTTGCGGTGGACTAATAACCAGAACGATCTTAGTGGTATTCGCGCCAGTGAGTTTAACCGGATGTTAGCGCGGGCAAATTTTGCCGTCCCTGACCAAGAGTCAGCAAAAACAGCTCAAGAAATCGCAGAAATAAAAACAAATAAAATCAAAGCACTCAAAGCACAACTTTGCGCGCAAGCGGCACGTTGTTCACTGGACGAACTGGCCAATCAACTGATCCTAGCTCGCTGGCTGAGCGCGAAAACCGCAGCGGATATTGGAGACACTGAATAATCATGCACTATTACCTGATTCAACCTAACGACCCTTTGATTATCCGCTCAGGCAAACCATTTGAGGAAATCGCGGATGCACAAGCCGCACGTTTTCCGCCACCTTCTACTGTTGCCGGAGCGCTGCGTAATATTCATGCGCGCAGCACCGGGAAAACATTAGATAACGCATTGTTAAATCTGGCTATTGCTGGGCCGCTGGCGGTAAAACGCCCACTCAATGGCGAAGCGTTAACCGAACAGCATATCTTGGTGCCCAAACCTGCCGATGTGCAGTATTTCAAGCCTGCCGAGAAGCAGAGCGATAGCAAACCAACCCATCTGGTTCGCTTTCAGCCAGAGAAATTTGACCCAGGGGAAGGTTGCGATCTCCCCAATGGTTTACTGCCTCTGCTTCCTGAATCGCAACCAGAAGGAAAACCTGTATCCGGGCCGAGCTGGTGGTCGTTTCAGGATCTACTTGCCTGGCGAAAGGGCGAGCAGATCAGTTTTGATCAGGTCACAACAAACGGTTGGACACCCGCTGAGCCAGATATTCGTACCCATATTGCTATCAACGATCAGCGTCGCACTGTGGAAACGGGGAAAATTTTTCAAACCACTGGGCTGACTATGTGGCAAAAGTCTCAGCAAGGCATCACCTTTCCCGATACCCGTATCGGCATTTTGGCCGGTATTGAGGGTGAGATTACGCTGCCTGTGCTCAATCTTGGTGGTGAACGGCGTTTAGCGGAAATTGAAGCTTGCTCGTTATGGCCGAAGCCACCCGGTGATCTTGTGCCATCCATCAAGGCTGCCAAAGGGTTTACGCTGACCTTTTTAACCCCCGTATTGTTTAAAAATGGGTGGTTACCCGATTGGCTGAATAACGATCTCATCGGCACACCGCCATGCTGCCAACACCTAACAGTTAGATTGCGCGCTGCGGCGTTAGAACGCTGGGTTCCGCAATCAGGCTGGGATTTAGTGCTCAATCAACCCCGCGCAGCGCAAAAGATGATCCCGGCCGGAGCCACTTATTGGTTTGAAATAGAAGGTGATGTGATGGATCAAGATATTCACTCACTTTGGTTGGCACATTTTTGTGATGACGCACAAAACAACCGCAACGGCTTTGGTTTAGCGCTGCCTGCGGCTTACTAATGCAATGTTTAACGCTATTTTTTAAAGGATTATTCTCATGTCATTTGATGTTTATCACCTATTCAGTCAAACCGTTTTGCATTGTGGTGCAGGCCAATCTATTGGCATTGTCGATCAACCTATCGCCCGTGAACGTGCTTCCAATTTGCCGATAGTCCCCGGCTCTACGGTACGCGGTGTGTTAAAAGCGCACATTAGCCAACAAAACGCTACGCTAGTCACTGCGTTATTTGGCAATGAAAAGTCTAATAGTGAATCGAGTGTTGCTGGGGCGTTATCGATAACCGATGCCCATCTGCTGTTGCTGCCGGTCAGAACGGTTTACGGTATTTTGGCCTACGCCACATGCCCTTTTATTCTGCAACGTTATAAAAAAGAGTTAAAACTCGGTGCTGAGTTTAAAGTGCCGACGCCTGAAGACAACCAAGCCTTGTATCCTCGCGATAATCCAAACCATCGAGATCACCTGATGGTGCTGGAAGATTTAGACCTAAACGCCAAACCGTGCGAGGCAACTCAACAGTGGGCTGATCAGATTGCCCAAACAATCTACCCGGCAGGTGGCGATGACCGTAGAAATTTGAACAAGCGGATTATCGTGTTGCCGGACTCGGTGTTTGCGTTTTTAGCCGAAACCGCCACTGAAATCCGCACCCGCATTCGTATTGATCAAGCAACCGGCGTCGTTGCTAAGGGCGCATTATGGACCGAAGAACACTTGCCCGCCGAAAGCGTATTGTGGGGCGTGTACTCGGTAGATCAAACCCGTTTGCAACAGCAACCAGGGATCAAATTAGCCGAGTGTGACAACATGCTCGGCAATAAACCTTTGCTGCAAATCGGCGGCAATATCGGCACCGGTAATGGTTTAGTGCAATTTATTGCGCAGTCCGGCAAAGGGGAATAAGGCATGAAACCACGCAATCAAACCATTGCCAGCGCAGCCTTTGCGCGGATCAATGCTCGTAAAGAAAATCGTAAAGAAGAGAATAAAAAATACGGCACGCTGGTACATAAACTGCCTGCCATGATTTTGCAAAATGGGTTAGCACAGACCACCGGTTTTTTGCTCGCCAAAAATGAAGCACATCACCAAGCCTTGCTTGATGATCTCATTGCGGTGTTTAAAAAGGTGGATGCAAATCTTGCAAATATAACTGATGGCGAAGCACTACATGGCGAAATTATCCAATCTGACTTGTACCAAATTATGCGCCTGACCCGTAATGCATTAGACATTGCAGGCTGGTTACGCCGTTATGTCCAAGGGGTGTTAAAGATTGATGCCACCGGTGAATCGATAGACAAGGATGCTGTAGCAGCAGGGGGGCAATCATGATCCCACTGGTTCGCGAGAAAATAAACAAAGGGTTTGGAAATACTAATAACGCAAACCCTGGCCTGTTGCTGCAAAAAGGCCTGCCTGAAGTGGAGGATAACAACTCGAAAAATAGCGATGCTAAATCAGCTAATAATAAGACTGAGTATTTGAATAAATTGGTAGAAATAACTGCATTCCCGGAATACCAACACGCCTTTAACCGTTGGTTTGATATCACATCCGATGCTAACCGTTTTCAACAAGCGGTGATGACGTTAGAAAACCGGTTACTGATAGCGCTAAGCGGTAATGGTGCATTAGAAACCGGCTGTAGCCTAAGCCATAATTATGGCATGCCTTATATTCCGGGTTCGAGTGTCAAAGGTGTAGCACGCGCCTGGGCCAGCCAGCATCTGGCAGCACAGAGTCGCGAGCTTGAAGCGTTGTTCGGCACTGATGAGAGTGAGCAGCTTCATCGGGTTTCTGGCTTAGTCACTTTCCATGATGCCTGGTGGATCCCGCCTCAAAAGGCAGCCAAACCCTTTGTGCTGGATGTGGTGACCACACATCATCAAGACTATTACAACGGCAGCCAAGATGAGCCTTCGGACAAAGACAGCCCTATCCCGAACCATCTATTAGCCGTAACAGGCAGTTTTTTATTTGTGCTTGAAGGTGAGCGGAACGCTGTCGAACTTTGCCAAATCCTATTGCAAAAAGCGTTAGTGGATAATGGCATAGGTGCTAAAACAGCAGCGGGTTATGGGTATATGAAGGCAGCCCCCACATTAATGCAACACCTTTTGGCAGAAAATGAAAAACGGCTACCAGCCGAAGTGCGTGAACAAAGACAAGCGGATGCTAAACGACTAATCGAGCAACAAACTGCCGCAGCAGAAAAGGCAGAATTGGAAAAGCCGCCTTTACAAATTATTGATTTAATAGATGAGGAGTATAAACGTCAACGTGATGATCAGGACTTCCGCCGTAAAGTTGAAGCATGGATTGATCGAGCGATCGACTCATGGAGTATCGATGACCGCAAGTCACTGGCGTCATGCTTAAAAAATGTTGGCTATATCCCTGGTAATAAAAAGAAAAATTATCAGATTAACAAAGAGCGATTACAGAAATTGAGAGGTGAATGATGGAAAAGTTTAAACGTACTTGGTTATTTTGGCTGGTCATGTTTGCTGTCCCTATCATTGCTATTTTGGTGTTAGGTTTTATGGGGCATCAAATTCAATTGCAAATTAATAATGATGCAGTCACTTTCCAATTTGGCGGCGAGTATTTACGCTCAATTTTATATGCTATTGCTACAAGCCTGATTGCAGCAGGTATAGTGTATTTGTTTATTGATAAGAAGTTGAAGGAGCTTTTACAAACAGACGACGAAATAACGGTTATTCTTAAATCACCTCATGATGAAGTTGCATGCCCACCAATGAGTCGAAAGGATTTTAGTCGTGCGGAAGTGATGGGGTATATTGGTATGCTTCATGGATCTGAACGGTTCTTAATCAGTAGCACAAAAACTCGTAAGTTTGGTGAAGATATACGCAAGATAAAAAAGGGAGAAGGGAATCAAAATCTTATCGTCGAATGTACTGATGAGGAAATAAAGCCATTTCTACCCGGTTATAAGAAGGATAAAGATGAAATAAGAATTATTCTTCAGTCGGAAGATGATGCAAAGAAAAAATACCTATCAATCGACAGGAATGATTTTAACCGTGCAGAAATATTGGGTCGCATTGGCATGTTAAGTATTCCTGAAAGATTTAGCATAAAAAGCCTTAAGTCACCGGAGTTTTTTGAACAAATACAAAAAGTGAAGGGAAATAAAAATGAGAAAGAACTTGTTGTGACATGTACCAATGAAGAGATTAAGCAGTTTATTGTTGAAGAGCAGAAAGCTGAGTCATAAAGGATTAACTATGGATTCATACATCGACATACGCTTGCTGCCAGATGCAGCAATAAATGAAGCCGAATTAAGCAGCAGAGTGCTTACCCAGCTTCGCAGATTAGTAAGTTTGTCTTGTGTCACAACGAAGGCGCTAGCCAGTTCCCTCCCCTTGATAAGGGGAGGGGTAGGGTGGGGTTTTAAAGCATTTGATTATTTTGCAATAACCCCATCCCAACCGCCACCGTCGCAGTGGGCGGAGCTAGTGTGAAACGTTTGCTGGGTATGGCTTGAATCACACAGCGACGGTTGCTTGGTTTTGACCCTTTATTTTTGCGATTTAAAAACGTTGTTTAAATACAAAAGGTTACAATAGGTGGTTTTTAATAGGGTAAAAAGACGATTTTTATCCTAGCTACCTGTTGTAACTTATTTTTATTGGTTTATTCTAACGGTTCACTGCCGCACAGGCAGCTTAGAAAGGTATTGAAACGAATTACTCTTGTAATCCGCCGTTCACTGCCGCACAGGCAGCTTAGAAATTTAAGCTGATGGCGTATTTCTCATCAACGAAGTTCACTGCCGCACAGGCAGCTTAGAAACGTAGCGATGCCAACAATGTACGAATCCGACTGTTCACTGCCGCACAGGCAGCTTAGAAATCGAGACCGTTTGACTCGAGGACCGATGACAAGTTCACTGCCGCACAGGCAGCTTAGAAAAGCAAGGTAACCCTCTGCCGCATCCAGTGCGGGTTCACTGCCGCACAGGCAGCTTAGAAAGATCCCTGGCTGCCCGGAGTTCATCAAGCTCCGTTCACTGCCGCACAGGCAGCTTAGAAACAAAGGAAGAAGCGCACAGGATAGTGTGTTATGTTCACTGCCGCACAGGCAGCTTAGAAAACGAGATACGGAACGAGTCTGGAACGAGTCAGGTTCACTGCCGCACAGGCAGCTTAGAAATGACTCGCAACGACTCTCCCCTGACTCGCAACGTTCACTGCCGCACAGGCAGCTTAGAAAGCCAAACGGCACGCGCGTACTAAGTTGTCCGTGTTCACTGCCGCACAGGCAGCTTAGAAATTGCCGCTACCTTGCCAGGTTTCCAACAGTTAGTTCACTGCCGCACAGGCAGCTTAGAAAAAGGTGCCGTGCCTGCTTTCAGTTGTTCAATCGTTCACTGCCGTACAGCCACCACTGCACGTGGCAGAGGCATCACATTAGCCACAGTGATACTTCTGTCACGGCTTGCCACAATAGCATCATTGGCATTAATGTTAATGATTTGCCTTTTTAACAGTAAATTAATTATATAGTTAAATAAAAATCAGTAAGTTCATTCTTTAAGTTATGCCAGTAACTGGCGGCTTTCGCCTGGCTACCAGGTTAATAAAGGCTGATAAAACAATCAGTCATAAATAACGCTAAACAGCATGTCGTGAAAAGAGTATGCATAAACACAAAAAGATACATTTCTTCTTATAAACAATAAGTAACAATTGACATTGTGACGAGAAAATAACAGCATAGCGAGCAATAAATAACACCCTGGAACGGGTGACTTTTTTAGCTATTGATTGTGACTGCACATCACCAACGGAAACACGCTGCCAGGCAGGCGGCCGACAGGGAGACAAGGGAACGGAGCGCTTGACTATGCCACTCATCACTGATCATCCTAGCAACACGCAAACAGCGTGCTACCCGCTATTATATCCTCTGCTATCGGCATCGATTGCTGCCAGCATTGGCTTACCGCTGCACCGACACAGGGTGCGCTCACTCTTGCTGAGCGGGGCGTTGAGCCATGGCCGATAACTTTCCCCAATTAAGGCGCTTCAACTTCTACCAGTTGGTAGAACTGCTGCGCGCGCTCTCGGATCGCAAAGCCGACCCGCTGCATGATTTAACCCCCGAGCAGGAGCCGATCCGCTTTCATGCTCACAGCGGCCTCGGCTTCCCGACCAG
>NZ_SBEF01000005.1 GCF_004011885.1 Serratia microhaemolytica
CGGTGATTGAACACCCGTTATTTACCACACCAATGGGTGGCGAACATCTGCCGGATTTCTCGCGCTGGGAAGCCCCCGAGTGGTTCCACCCGCTGTTGGAGCGATTAATCAAAGTCGATAACCGCTTTACCACCATTTATGGTTTGATTGGTCAACCTAAGTAGCGAAAAGTGCCGGGGGCAGGGTTCCAGTTCCCGCCCGTTGTTAAATATAGCTATCTACACCTCTCACTTCCTTAATATGAATCGCTTAGCGGCCTCTTTGAAGCTGCTAAGCTCCTCTGTTTAAAAGCATTTGATTATTTTGCAATAACCCCCTCCCAACCGCACCCGTCGCAGCGGGCGGAACTGGACAATGCTGTTGTTTTGATGAGGTGAAGCAGGTAAACGCGCGAACAGGTCAAATACTGTTGTTGGTTGAAAAATGTTGGTGATCTTGCCCTGAGCTGAACAGCGATACACAGCTAAGATACGCAGCCAGCGTGTTGACATCCGTTATCGCGATTGACTGAGCAGCTCGACAGGGCAAAGGTAGCGTAACTTCTTTCTTTTTGGCCAAATGCAACAAACAGCGGTGAGTGAAACGTTTGCTGGGTATGGCTTGAATCACACAGCGACGGTTGCTTGGGTTTGACCCTTTATTTTTGCGCTTTAAAAACGTTGTTTAAATACAAAAGGTTACAACAGGTGGTTTTTAATAGGGTAAAAAGACGATTTTTATCCTAGCTAGCTGTTGTAACTTATTTTTATTGGTTTATTCTATCGGTTCACTGCCGCACAGGCAGCTTAGAAAGGGATATATATAATGCGGCCACGTCTTTATCCGTTCACTGCCGCACAGGCAGCTTAGAAACGCGTGAGCGCGGCACTTCGCTTCTCCCTTGTGTTCACTGCCGCACAGGCAGCTTAGAAATCATCTTCGCATCCATCGAAGCCCATTTTAACGTTCACTGCCGCACAGGCAGCTTAGAAAAACTGGTTGCCAGCGGCAAAAGCCAAACCATGGTTCACTGCCGCACAGGCAGCTTAGAAACAGTAACATGATTCGGCTGCCTTCTCCGAATCGTTCACTGCCGCACAGGCAGCTTAGAAAGTAATCCATACGGGACTCTGTAGGCTTGTGCCGTTCACTGCCGCACAGGCAGCTTAGAAAACAAATTAATGTGATTACGTGCTTGAGTTAATGTTCACTGCCGCACAGGCAGCTTAGAAATTTATAGTGCGCGTCAATTGATGCTTGCAGCCGTTCACTGCCGCACAGGCAGCTTAGAAAGCTGCAGCGGTGAATTCAGAAAGTTCTTTTGGAGTTCACTGCCGCACAGGCAGCTTAGAAAGCGTGAAGCGCTTTCTTGATTTCTGATAATATGTTCACTGCCGCACAGGCAGCTTAGAAATTTTTGGCAATGCGGTTGTCATGGGCGTTGATGTTCACTGCCGCACAGGCAGCTTAGAAATGAAAATGAAGCCAAAACTCATCAGCGGCAATGTTCACTGCCGCACAGGCAGCTTAGAAAGCAAGGTATCAACCTCGCATGTGATGTGAGCTGTTCACTGCCGCACAGGCAGCTTAGAAAGCACTGTCCTGCTCGACGTTGATACCCGTGATGTTCACTGCCGCACAGGCAGCTTAGAAACGTCGGCAAGCAAAATGCTGCGCGGTGGGTATGCTCTTGTCCCTCACCACCGCACAGGCACGCTAACCATTTGCCGTTAACTGAGCCAGTAGGCGAGCGGTTTGTTCTGGTACGTTGCCGGTGATTGCTGCGGAGATCACCGCGATGCCGTTCACACCTTGTGCCATCACTTGTGCTAGGTTTTCATGGTTAATGCCGCCAATCGCGACGGATGGTAATTGGGTTGCATTGGCTAACAGGTTAAGCGTTGTCAGTCCGATAACCTCGATATCCTGTTTTGAAGCGGTAGCGAATACCGCGCCAAAACCGAGGTAATCAGCACCGGCTTCGGCGGCTTGTTGTGCTTCGTCAACACTCCCGGCGGAGGCACCAATAATAAACGGGCGCTTTGCCAGGTTTCGCGCTTGATTGATCGGTAAGTCACTCTGCCCTAAGTGAACGCCATCCGCGCCACAGGCCAAGGCAATATCAAGCCGGTCGTTAACCAAAAAAAGTGCACCATAAGCGCGACAAAGGGCTTGCATTCGCGTGGCGGTGGCAAACAGCGTTTTGCCGTCCATCCGTTTATCGCGTAACTGGATCGCGCTGGCTCCGCCCTGCAACGCCAATTCGGTTTGTTTTTCCAGTGATAGCGGCGCACCGAGGGTGCTGTCCGGGATCACGTAGAGCAGTAATGCTTCAGCCAGGCTTTTCATGCGGATTGCACACTCCAGCGTGTTTCGGTTGCCAAAAAGTCTTGCGGTGACAGGTGATACAGCGCGTCGATCAGGCAAGTTTGAAAAGAACCTGGCCCGCTACACTTTTGTTCGGCCCGTTCAGCAGCAATGCCGATCGCAATCAGGCCACACAGTGAGCCGAGTAGTGCATCACGGGTTGCTGCCGCACATGTGAGCATGATGCTGCCCAAGGCACAGCCACTGCCAGAAAGCAGCGGTAGCCAGGCACTGCCACCATAGATCAGCGCCACAGATTCGCCATCACTCAGATAGTCAACTTCGCCAGTGGCACAAGCAATACAGGCGTGGTGTTGTGCCAGTGTGATCACGCTTTGCCGCAGATCACCAGCCGTAACGGTATCAACGCCTTTGATGGTTCCACCTTCACCGGCCAGCAGCGATATCTCACCGGCGTTTCCTTTCAAAATGGAGAGTGGGAATTGTTGCAGCAGTTGTTGTGTGTGCTGAATACGACACGGCGAAGCGCCATAGCCGACCGGATCAAGCAGCGACAGGCAGTCTTGCCGTTTGGCGGCTGTAGCCAGGCCAATTTCGGCGGCTTGCAGTGCCGCCTGGTTCGGTGTGCCCAGATTGATCAGCAAGCCTTGGCATAGCGTTAGCAGATCAGCCGTCTCTGTTGGGTATTGCGACATGATGGGCGAGCCGCCGACTGCCAGACAGATATTGGCTTGCAGTGGCATGGCGACGTCGTTGCTGATATGGAAAATTAACGGTCGTTCTGTTTTGACACGCTGCCAAGCATCAACCAGGTGATCGGCGGTAATATGACGAAGTTGCATAATAATCAGCCTTATTGTTTTCTTTGGGTTATAACCACGGCACGTCAACTGCGTGCCCGAGTGGGCCATGCGAGTGGCCGGGTTTGAATGCGTGCTGAAGTGCTAGCCGTAAGTAGCGCCGTGCAAAATGCACCGCTTGTTTCAGATCGCGCCCGGCAGCGAGTTCAGCGGTTATCGCTGCGCTGAGTGTGCAACCGGTGCCATGGGTGTTCTGGGTGTTGATCCACTCGTCTTCAAACAGCGTGAATTCTCCATCGAGATAGAGTAGGTCGCACACTTTTTGCTGATGAGTTAAATGCCCACCTTTGATTAACACTGCGTTGCAGCCATGAGCGGCAATCGCCAGCGCAGCCTGTTTCATCTCCGCCACGCTTTCCACCCGTTGCCCGGTCAGTGTTGCGGCTTCTGGTGCGTTGGGCGTCACTAAGGTGGCTAGCGGGATCAACTCGTTTAACAGGGTGTTGACTGCACCGTCGGAGATCAGTTGGCTGCCACTCTGTGCGATCATGACTGGGTCGACCACTATTTGTTTAACGTGATGCTTTTTGAAATGTTCGGCGACGGTGATGATGGTGTCCGGGCAGTGCAACATGCCGGTTTTTGCGGCGGGGATCTCAAAATCTGAGAACAGTGCATCAAATTGCAGCGCGATCATCTGTTGTGGGGTGTCATGAATGCCGGTGACGCTGAGACTATTTTGAGCCGTCAAACCGACAACCACGTTCATGCCAAACACTTTCAGCGCTTGGAAGGTTTTTAAATCGGCCTGTATTCCAGCGCCACCTCCGCTGTCGCTGGCGGCTACAGACAGGGCGATTCCTCGGTAAAGCATGGCAGTGACCTCTCGTTACGTAAAAGGAGTGTGCCGCATAGCGGCAGCAAGTGCTTTGTTGACGATTGCTGTTGCCGGTTTAATTTAACCTGTGTGTTGATTTGATATCACTTTATGTGTTGCAGATCTTTGTCAGAAAGCGTTACCAGCCGCGCGGGGCAATCACGCTAGCAGGCGAGTAACGCAGTGATTAATCACGCTCGGGCGCGCAGTAGATGCGTTGTGGTCGGCCCACTTTGCCATAAATAATTTCCGCACAGAGTTGCTGATTGGCGGAGAGATATTCCAGATAGCGGCGCGCGGTGGTGCGGCTGAGGCCAATCTGCTGCGCGACCTGTTCTGCGGTATAACGTAATTGCGGCTCGTTAAACAGCGTGCGTACTTTGACTAGCGTCAATTCATCAATGCCGCTCGGTAATGTGGGTTGTTCACCGCCACGGGCGTAGGCATTAAACATCTGATCAATGCCGCGCTGGCTGAGGCGCGTTTTGCCTTTCAGTG
Organism: Serratia microhaemolytica; assembly: GCF_004011885.1. Classification (GTDB taxonomy): domain Bacteria; phylum Pseudomonadota; class Gammaproteobacteria; order Enterobacterales; family Enterobacteriaceae; genus Serratia_G; species Serratia_G microhaemolytica. The sequence goes on from NZ_SBEF01000005.1 coordinate 4,483, forward strand.
CTTGGCGGCGCTGGCTAAAACGCAACAGCGTTTGTGCCAGGCGGTCATAAGCTAATGGCTTGATCAGGTAATCAAATACACCATAGCGCAACGCTTCTGCTACGGTGTCCATATCACTGGCAGCGGTGATGAATACCAAGCCACCGCTATAGCCCTCTAATGTCAATTCACGTAGAAAATCAATTCCTTGCCCATCTGGCAGAAAGTTATCCAGCAGGATCAGGTCTGGCTTGAAGCGTTCGGTCATACTACGCGCCAGAGCTAGCGAGTTGGCCAGCCAAATCTGGCGAGCACCGCCGTTCTGTTTGATAAACTCGACATGCATTTCTGCCAGTGCGGTTTCATCTTCCACAATCAGAATATTGAGCCATTCCAATTTCACTCTCCATCACTGGATCACTGCACCCAGGTAACCGATTGGTAAGGAAATATTATTGTTTATTTTCAATCAGGTATTCTCAATGGCATCGCAAGTTACGTTAAGCGAAACCGCGTGTAAACCGGTTGCCGATTGATCGTGTTGCCGTGATTGACAATATCTGCTGGCGGTACTTTAGCAAAACAGTGGCGAAAATAAAAACAATAAAAATAATTAAGTAAATAAAAACCATAAAACAACTTTTTAGCTGCAATATATTTGTGAGATCGGTCAATAATAATCTCTTTTTTTCTGTTTACCATAATCCAATTGCTATTTATTCCAACGCTGACGTCGTTATTGGTTACATTCGCTAGTGATTAATGTGTCTTTATTTTTCAATTTACTACCGCATGTTTATTTTGTGTCATTTTTAACCACATCACCAGTGGGATTATTTTAGAGAGTGTGTCATGTTCAGTGATGCCGTATTTAATTGTGTTAAGCGTTCTGACCATAAAAATATCGCGCTGATTAGTGCATTCTTGCGCAGCAATGATCTCAATATAGACACCACGGTCGAGGTTTTTATTACCGTGACACAAGATGATCAATTAGTCGCCTGTGGGGGTATTGCGGATAACATTATTAAATGTATCGCCATTAGCCCACAGATGCGTGGTGAGGGGCTAGCGCTCTCACTGGCGACTGAACTGGTCAATCTGGCTTATGAACGTCAGCATACGGAGTTGTTTATCTACACCAAGGCAGAGAATGAGCCGCTGTTTCGCCAGTGTGGTTTTTACCCGATTGCCAGCGTGCCGGGGGTGGTGGTGCTGATGGAGAATAGCCCGTGTCGGCTCAAACGCTACGCAACACAACTGGCAACGTTACGTCAGCCGGGCAAAAAAATTGGCAGTATTGTGATGAATGCCAGCCCATTTACCCGTGGACATCAATATCTGTTGCGTCAGGCGGCACAGTGTTGCGACTGGCTGCATCTGTTTCTGGTGAAAGAGAACACTTCACGCTTTCCCTATCAGCATCGACGGGAATTGGTGCTTAAAGGCGCGCAACAGATCAGCAATCTGACGGTGCATGAAGGGTCACAATATGTGATTTCACGCGCTACCTTTCCTTGTTATTTCATTAAAGAACAAGGCATTGCTGACCAGTGTTATACCGAGATTGATCTGAAGATTTTTCGCCAATACTTGGCACCGGCGTTGGCGATCACCCACCGTTTTGTCGGTACCGAACCGTTCTGTGAAGTAACGGCAAAGTACAACCGAGATATGCGTTATTGGCTGGAAAGCAGCACGCTCAGCAGCCCAACGATTGAGTTGGTGGAGATTGAGCGTTTGCAGTATCAGGGGATGGCGATCTCTGCCTCTTGGGTGCGCAAGCTATTGGCGGCTGGCGATTTTCATGCTGCTGCGCCACTGGTGCCGGAAGATACCCTTTACTATCTGCAAGATCAGCAGCAACAACGTCGATCCAAACCGTAGCCTTAATCAAATAATCAGCGCATCAAGTTAACTTTGCACAACCAGGTGAATGATGAAAATAGTCCGAGAAGCCGTGGCGGGTACGTTGGAATCCAGCGATGTGATGGTTCGTATCGCACCAGCGCAGGGGCCACAGCATGATCTGCTGATTGCCAGCAGTGTAGAGAAGCAGTTTGGTGAGGCGATCAGGCAGACGCTGTTGGAGCTGTTGCAGCGCTACCAGGTGTCACCGGTGCAACTGATCATTGACGATAAAGGGGCGTTAGATTGCGTGTTACGGGCGCGCTTGGAAACCGCACTGATACGCGCCAGCGATAGCGACACACTACCGTGGGAGGTACCGGGTGAGAATGCCAGATAAGAACCGTATGCGCCGTAGCATGTTATTTGTGCCGGGTGCCAATGCGGCAATGGTGAGCAACGCGTTTATTTACCAGGCGGATGCGGTGATGTTCGATCTGGAAGATTCGGTGATCTTGCGTGAAAAGGATGCCGCACGGCGTCTGGTCTATCACGCGCTACAGCACCCGTTGTATCGGGAGATTGAAACCATCGTGCGGGTTAATGCGCTCGATTCGGCCTATGGCCTGGCTGATTTACAGGCGGTGGTGCGTGCGGGTGTCGACATTGTGCGGTTACCGAAGACCGACAGCGCACAAGACGTGATTGAGATGGAAGCTGAAATTGCCGCGATTGAACAGGCTTGTGGGCGTCCGCTTGGTAGCACTGGCTTGCTGGCGGCGATCGAGTCTGCACAAGGTATCACTCAAGCAGTGGCGATAGCGCAGTCGTCTGCACGCTTAATCGGCATTGCGCTGGGGGCAGAAGATTATGTGCGCGATCTGCGTACCGAACGTTCGCCAGAGGGGATTGAGCTGCTATTTGCCCGCTGTTCACTGCTACAGGCCGCACGTGCTGCTGGAATACAGGCGTTCGATACCGTCTATTCCGATGCTAACAACGAAGCTGGCTTTTTACAGGAAGTAATGCAGATCAAACAGTTGGGCTTTGATGGCAAGTCGTTGATCAACCCGCGCCAGATTGAATTACTGCACAATTTATTTGCGCCAAGCAGCAAAGAGGTTGCTGCTGCACAGCGGGTGGTGGATGCCGCCGATAGCGCAGAGAAAGAGGGGCTGGGTGTGGTGTCGCTCAACGGCAAGATGGTCGATAGCCCGGTGATTGAACGCGCGCGCCTGTTGCTGCAACGTGCAGCCCTTTCTGGCATTCGTGAATCGAGCGACTTTAGCGAGGAGCAAGCATGAAACGTCAACAACGCGTGATGACATTGACGCAAGACACCGAGTTAGCACGTTATCAGCCGATCTCGAAAGCGAATCAGCAGGCGCGCAAGCCGCGAGATGGCAAGTGCTGCGATTCGTTATCAGAGGCAATCCGGCGTAGCGGACTACAGGATGGAATGACCATCTCCTTTCACCATGCATTCCGTGGTGGCGATTTAACGCTTAACCAAGTGATGGAGGCGATTGCAGCAATGGGGTTCCGCAATTTAACGCTGGCTTCCAGCTCGTTAACTGACTGCCACGCGCCACTGGTTGGGCATATTCGTAATGGTGTTGTCAGCCGTATTTATACCTCTGGCTTGCGTGGTCCGCTGGCGGAAGCGATTTCACACGGGTTGCTGAAACAGCCGGTGCAGATCCACTCACATGGCGGGCGGGTACAGTTGATTCACAGCGGTGAGTTGCAGATTGATGTCGCCTTTCTTGGTGTGCCGAGTTGCGATGAGTTTGGTAATGCTAATGGTCATAGCGGAGAAGCCTGCTGCGGTTCACTCGGTTATGCCAAGGTGGATGCGGCCGTGGCACGGCGTGTGGTGCTGCTGACCGAAGCGATAGTGGCTTATCCACATCATCCGGCTAGCTTGGCGCAGGATCAGGTTGATCTGATTGTGCAATTGCCTCGAGTGGGTGATGCCAACAAGATTGGTGCCGGTGCGACCCGGATGACCACCAATCCGCGAGAGCTGTTGATTGCCCGGCGAGCTGCCGAGGTGATTGTTGGCTCAGGCTATTTTACCGAAGGTTTCTCGCTACAAACCGGTACTGGTGGCGCTTCGCTGGCGGTAACGCGTTTTCTGGAACACAAAATGCGCGCCAGGGGAGTACGTGCCGGTTTCGCGCTGGGCGGTATCACTTCGACTATGGTGGATTTGCATGAGAAGGGGCTGATTGACAAGTTACTCGATGTGCAGAGTTTTGATCGCGCTGCCGCCAGCTCGTTGGCGCGTAATCCCAACCATATCGAGATTAGCGCTAATCAGTATGCCAACTTGAATGCCAAAGGCGCATCGGTTGATCGTCTCGATGTGGTGGTGCTCAGCGCACTGGAAATTGATGTCGAGTTTAATGTCAACGTGTTGACCGGCTCTGATGGCGTGATCCGTGGTGCTTCTGGCGGCCATTGTGATACTGCCGCAGCCGCTCGGCTGGCAATTATTGTCGCACCGTTGGTGCGTGGACGCATTCCGACGCTGGTTGAGCAGGTGACCACCTGCGTCACGCCCGGTTCCAGCATTGATATTCTAGTGACCGATCATGGTATTGCTGTCAATCCGGCTCGCCCTGAGCTGGCAGAGCGATTGCAGCAGGCGGGTTTAACCGTGGTCACCATTGAAGCGTTACGTCAGCGTGCGTTACTGCTGACCGGTGAGCCGAAGCCGATTGCATTTAGCGACAATGTGGTGGCAGTGGTGCGCTACCGCGATGGTTCAGTGATCGACGTGGTGCATCAACTTGTCCAGTAACAGATTGTCCAGTAACAGATTGCCCAGTAACGCATTGTCCAGTAACACATTGCCCAGTAACACATTGTCCAGTAACGCATTGTCCAGTAACACATTGCCCAGTAACACATTGCTCACGAATGCACTTCCTGCAGATGTGTTGCCTGGTGATGCCATCGTGCATCTGGTGCGTGAGTTGGCCGCCAACCGAGCGGTCACCCTGCCGGAACTGCTGGCCAGCCGTGACAACCGGCAGCAGCGACAACAGGCGTGGCTGGCTCACTATGCTGCGCCGTTGCTGGTGTTGACACTGGTTGTGCCCGGTGCGGTGAAAGACAGCCAATTGACTCGCCAGATCTTTAACCGGGGGTGGCGGGCAGTACAGCGGATGTCGGTTCAACAGGGCTGGCACTGTCATCAACAACAGACGTTGGCATTGCCGACCGGTTGCGAGGGTTATCTGTCACTACAGGCAGATGCCTGGCAGATCAAACGGGCGGCAGTGGCATTGGAGCAACAGCAAGCGGTTGGCCGCCTGTGGGATATCGATGTGCTGACGCCCGAAGGGCAAATTATCTCGCGCAGTGATATTGGGCTGCCTGAACGCCGTTGCCTGCTTTGTGATCGACCGGCCAAACAGTGCGCCCGCCAGCGAACTCACTCTAATGAACAGCTAGTTAGCGAAATAGCGAGGATATTCTATGCCGCATCGTGATCGTGCTCTGCGGTCGCTGCCACTTGCCTGCCAGCAGTTTGCTGATTTGGCATTTCAGGCGCTGTTGGTAGAGGTCAACCTAACGCCAAAGCCTGGGCTGGTTGATCGCAACAATAGTGGCGCACACCGTGACATGGAGTTAGGGCATTTTTACCGCAGCGCACGCACGATTGCAGCGTGGTTGCCACGTTTTATCCGCCAGGGTATCGAGGATGCGGAGTTGCCGGTTGAGCAGCAACTCGCTCGGCTGCGTCCACTGGGTGTGGTTTGTGAACAGCAGATGTTTCAGGCGACGGGTGGGATTAACACGCATAAAGGCAGCATCTTCAGTTTGAGCTTGCTGTGTAGCGCTTTTGGCCGGTTACAGCAACTGCGCCAGCCTATCGACGCGGAGAGTCTCTGCCAGCAGGTGGCGCAAATCTGCCGGGGCTTGGTCAAGCGTGAACTGATCGATAACAACCGTGGTAGGAGTGCTGGAGAGCGGTTATTCAATCGCTTGGGGTTAAGCGGTGCGCGCGGCGAGGCAGAGTCCGGATTTCACCGCGTGATAGGTGGTGCATTACCGCACTACTGCCGACGCCTAGCGGAAGGCGCGGGCGAGCAGGCGGCACTGCTCGATAGCCTGCTGTGGCTAATGGCACATAACAACGACACCAACGTGGCAGCACGCGGTGGGCTTCAGGGGTTGCATTGGCTACAACAGCGTGCGCTCCGTTTATTGGCACAGGGCGGTGCCGTGGCGCCTCAGGGTATCAGACAACTACAGCTATTCGATGCGGCTTGTATCCGTCGCAATCTAAGCCCGGGCGGTAGTGCCGATCTGTTGATCGTGACCTGGCTGTTGGCGCAGTTGGCACCGCCGCTGTTTTTAAAAGATCACAATGCGTTTAGGAGGTCTGTTTATGTCTGAAACCAAAGAAAAAATCTGGAAGGCGCTCGCCCCGTTTGCGGTGCTGTTAGTGATTTTATTGATCCCCGCGCCAGAGGGGATGCCACCACAAGCTTGGCGCTATTTCGCGATTTTCGTCGCGATGGTGGTGGGCATGATCCTGGAGCCAATCCCTGCGACGGCGATCAGTTTTATTGCGATGAGCACCTGTGTGCTGGGTGCCAACTGGGTGCTGTTTGGTGCGCAAGAGCTGGCTGATCCCGGCTTTAAGGCGAGCAAAGAGGCGTTAAAGTGGGGGCTGGCCGGTTTTTCCAGTACCACAGTTTGGCTGGTGTTTGGTGCGTTTATCTTTGCGCTTGGCTATGAGGCGACCGGATTAGGACGGCGCATTGCATTGTTTTTGGTCAAGTTTATGGGTAAACGCACGCTGACATTAGGTTATGCGGTGGTGATCATCGACATTCTGTTAGCGCCATTCACGCCTTCCAATACCGCACGCACCGGCGGTACCGTGTTTCCGGTGGTGAAAAACCTGCCAGCACTGTTTGATTCCTACCCGAATGATCCTTCATCACGTCGCATCGGTGGCTACCTGATGTGGATGATGGTGGTGGGCACCAGTATCAGTTCGTCAATGTTTATTACCGGATCAGCCCCTAATGTGTTGGGGATTGAGTTTGTCAATAAGATCGCTGGGGTGCAGATTAGCTGGATGCAGTGGTTCCTGGCGTTTTTACCGGTCGGCCTGCTGTTGTTGGTGATCGCGCCGTTGCTCTCTTACTACCTCTATAAGCCGACCATCACACACAGTAATGAGGTCGCCAGTTGGGCGGAAAATGCGCTGCAACAGATGGGAAAGCTGAGCCGCCAAGAGTATATGCTGATCGGATTGGTGCTGTTTAGCCTGTCGCTGTGGGTGTTTGCTGGCCAGTGGGTCAATGCTACTGCGGTCTGTTTATTGGCCGTGTCACTGATGCTGATGCTGCGTGTGGTGAATTGGAGCGAGATCACCAAGTACTCCAGTGCCTGGAATACCTTGGTTAATCTGGCGACGCTGGTGGTGATGGCCAGTGGCCTCAGCCGCTCTGGATTTATTGATTGGTTTGCCAGCATGATGAGCACGCATCTGGATGGTTTTTCACCCAAAATGACGGTGTTGCTGCTCGTGCTGGTGTTTTACTATGCACACTATCTGTTTGCCAGCCTTTCCGCCCATACTGCAACCATGTTGCCAGTGATTTTGGCGATCGGTAAGGGGTTGCCAGGGGTGCCGATGGAGCATCTTTCGATCCTGCTGGTGCTGTCGATCGGCATTATGGGCGTGCTGACACCGTATGCTACCGGGCCGGGGGTGATCATCTACGGTTGTGGTTATGTGAAATCGAAAGATTATTGGCGGCTTGGCGGTATCTTGGGGGCAATTTACATCTCTGCACTGTTGTTGATTGGGTGGCCGATCCTCAGTCTGTGGTATTGAATCTTGCCGTTAGGCATTGGGGATAAACAGCGAGAAGATTGCACCGTGCGGATCATTATCCGTTACTTCAATGCTACCACCGGCTTGCGCAACATAACGCGCTACCAAATGTAGCCCAATGCCGTGGTCACCTTTCTGTTTGCTGCTGATGCCCGGTTCAAATAGGGTGTCACGCAGTGCGGGATCAATGCCGCTGCCGTGATCGGCTACTTCGATAATCAACTCGTGTGTGTTGTCGACGAGGTAGAGTTCCACTACGCCATAGGGCGGCGCGGTGCGTAGTGTCGCTTCGACCGCGTTATCCAGCAGATTGCCGATAATTGACATCAGCTCGGTTTCGTTCAGTGAACGTGGCAGTTGCTGCAACTGGCAGGCTGGATCAAAGCAGAGCGTGATGCCTTTTTCGGCCGCACTGGCATATTTACCCAGTAGCAGCCCACACAGAGGCGCGGAGTTGAAGCGTTGTGAGATGAAATCGAGCATCTCTTGTACCCCTTCCGATTGCGCGGTGATGTAGCGCATCGCTTCATCGTAGCGTTGCATATGCAGTAGGCCGGCCAGGGTGGCAGTCCAGTTCAACTGTTCATGGCGAATAATGCGCAGGCTGTCGGCATAGCGCTTGACTTGGCTGAGTTGGCTGCTGAGGGTGTTGATGTCATTTTTATCACGGAAGCTGATCACCCAGCCGAGCAGTTCATCATCCTGCATAATACGCACTCGGCTGGCAATCACGCGTACATGGTTGAAGCGGCAGACTTCATCATGCAGATCTTGGTGTTGATCAGCAGTAAAGAAGTCAGGTTGTGTCTGGATCACGCTGTTGACCGGCTGCCCGAGTAGCTGGTGCAGTGGTTGCCGTAACGCGAGGCGTTCACGCGCGGCGTGGTTGAGGGTGATGATGCGTAGCTGGCGATCGACGGCAATCACCCCTTCATAGATTGCTTCCAGTAGCGCTTTCTGTTGGCGCACCAGCAGGGCAATCTCTTTTGGCTCTAACGACAGCATTTGGCGCTTGAGGTTTTTCGACAGTAGCCAAGAGAACAGAAATAGTGCGATCAGCAACAGCACAATCGATACGCTGATCTGCATCAGTATTCGTGTGTTGATGCTGTCAATGTAGGATTTCAGGTAGCCCACCGAGACGATACCGATCACCTGTTGGTTGCTATCCAGCAGTGGCGCTTTGCTGCGTAGCGAAACACCCAATCCCCCTTCACGGATCGAGATAATGGTGTTACCTGCTAGCACTTCGCTATTGTCGCCACCGACCATTGGTTTGCCTAAGCGTTCTGGGTGTTCGGAGTGGTAAAGATGCAGTGTTTGACGATCACCAATCACGATATAACTGGCATCACTGACAGCACGAATTTTTTGCATCAGTGCGGCGATCGCTGCGCTATCTTGCTGGATGACTGCACTGAGCAGGGTTGGCATCCGCGCGATCGCGCGTGCTTGTACTTGAGCGCGTGCGCCTAAATCGCGGTGTAGCTGCTGATCCCAGCGGTAGTAAGCATAACCACCAATCAGTGATAACAGCAGTGATGAGAAGGCGACCAAACAGAGGAACAGCTTAATGTGAAAAGAGAGTTTGATGGTCATATCACGCCATTGATCGCTAGGTTCTGGTAATGGCTTACCTTATCACGTGCCAGTCAGCTTGGGTTAGTCAGTTGGTTGACGCATTCAGGCACCCGGCGCAGTGAAACGGCCAAATAGCCGGTAACGGCTGCCAGGATAGAGCAGGCGAGAGGAGGAGACTACCGTTTTGCCAGACCAAGTACGGCGGTGGATCAGTAGCCCCGGCTCATGCTCTGCCAGTTGTAACAGTTCGCGTTCATTTGCGCTCGGGATCACCGCTTCCACGATATGCTCACCGGCGGTGAGTGGTGCCGATTCAGTCAGATAGATGTAGGGTGTGAGTTGGTCGAAATCCTGCTGCATGTAGTCAGGCGCGGCAAGTGGATTGATGCAGCGATCTTCTACCTGTACCGGAATGTCATTCTCGTAGTGGACAATTTGTGAGTAGAACACCTGCTGGCCAGGGTGAATGTTTAACGCTGCGGCTTCTTCACTGCTGGCGGGGCGTGCGATCAGTTGCAGGATTTTGCTGCTGTGACGATGGCCGCGTGCGGCGATCTCATCGGCGATGTTATGGACTTCGAGTAATGCGGTATCGGCTTTCGCTTCCGCGACAAAGGTGCCGACGCCTTGCATTCGTACCAGAAAACCTTCGCTGGTCAGTTCACGCAGTGCGCGGTTGATGGTCATGCGGCTGACACCTAACTGATTCACCAGTTCACTTTCGGAGGGAACTCGCTGGTGCGGTTGCCAGTGCCCAGCGCGGATCTGGCTGATGATGGCTTGTTTAACCCGTTGATAAACAGGTGCTGGGGTGTCGCTCATCGCGGCAGCTAATTGCAGCAGGGGCTGTTGGTCGACCAAGATATTCACCTCGATAAATAAAAAAAGAGTAGCAGTAGTTTACTGTTGATGTCCAAGCATGTATATACAAGTAAACATCAGTTCATCGCATCGGTGATCAACACTGGCTGATCGTGTTTATTTCATTAACGGTTGTTTAATTTTTTGCCTGAGCGCTGGCTGTTGATACTGCTTTTTGCGGCAGGAGAGTAGCATAACAGCCGAGGGCAGAAGTTTGCAGGTTAAATAGTAGCGTTTGATGCGGCGAGCTTCATGCCAGGGTTGAGCAATTGCTGAGACTGAACTGCGGTTTTTCTGTTTGCGTCTGCGTGGTTGTTGCACGTGGTTACCTCATCGATCTCATTGGGAATTTCGTATGCCTGCCTATTTTGCTTCTCGTGCGCTGCTTCCATCTGGTTGGGCGCATAACGTGCGGTTGGATGTTGATGATCTGGGCCAATTCAGCCAGATCACCCCTGATGCTCTGCCCGATGGCGCGGTCTGTCTGCACGGCGATGTTGTGCCTGGGATGCCAAATCTTCATTCGCATGCTTTTCAACGTGTGATGGCCGGGCTGGCCGAGATTGCTGGCGATCCTCAAGACAGTTTTTGGACGTGGCGTGATTTGATGTATCGCCTGCTTCAGCGTTTGACCCCCGATCAGGTCGCGGTGATTGCCCGTCAGTTATATATTGAGATGTTAAAAGGTGGCTACACCCAAGTGGCAGAGTTTCACTATCTTCATCATGCCCCAGGTGGCAAGCGCTATGCCGATCTGGGTGAGATGACGGCTCAGCTCAGTTGGGCGGCCGAGCAGGCCGGTATCGGTTTGACACTGTTGCCGGTGTTGTATAGCTATGCCGGTTTCGGTGCTCAGCCGGCGCAAGCTGGGCAGTTGCGCTTTATTCAGGATGTCGACAGCTATTTGCGCCAGCAGCAGGTGGTGGCACGACAGGTTGCCACGCTTCGCGAGCAAAATCAGGGTATTTGCTTCCACTCATTGCGTGCGGTTGAGTTGCAGCAGATGCAGCAGGTGTTGGCACACAGCAGTGATCAACTGCCGGTGCATATCCATATCGCCGAGCAGCAGAAGGAAGTGAATGATTGTTTGGCATGGAGTGGGCAACGTCCGGTGGCGTGGTTGTATCAGCAGTTAGCGGTCGATCAGCGCTGGTGTCTGGTTCATGCGACTCATCTTGATCAGGGCGAGATCCACTCGATTGCTGCCAGTCAGGCCGTGGCAGGCCTCTGCCCGAGCACCGAGGCCAATCTGGGCGATGGGATTTTCCCCGGTGTTGCTTATCTACAGCAGCAGGGGCGTTGGGGGATCGGTTCTGATAGCCATGTGTCACTCAGTGTGGTGGAGGAGTTGCGCTGGTTTGAGTATGGTCAGCGCTTGCGTGATCAACGGCGTAATCGGCTTAGCACGCCCCAGCAGCCTTCGGTCGGTGATTGGCTCTATCAGCAGGCGCTACAAGGGGGTGCTCAAGCTTGTGGGGTAGCGATTGGCAAACTGGCGATCGGTTATCGTGCGGATTGGCTGGTGTTGGATGGCGATGATCCCTATCTACAGGGGACGCCAGCGGTTTCTCTGCTCAATCGCTGGCTGTTTGCCGGTGGTCAGCAGCAGATCCGTGATGTGTTTGTCGCCGGGCGGCAAGTGATCGAACAGGGGCAGCACCACTTGCAGCAGCAGAGTGATGCGCAGTTTTTACAGGTGCTGAAGGCTTGTCAACAGGAGGTATGATGCGCTTAACCCGATTTAGTTTTGCACAACTTGCAGTGAGCCGTTGGCGGAATGGTGGCGGTGAGACGCGTGAGATCACTAGCCAACCGCTAGGTGCGAGTCAATTTGACTGGCGAGCCAGTATCGCGACGATTGCGCAGGATGGGCCATTTTCTGCTTTCCCCGGTATTGATCGCTCGATCACGTTACTGGCGGGAGGTGGGGTACATCTGTTCGCCGCTGAAGGTGTTGATCACCGTCTGGATCAGATTGGTGTACCGTTTGCTTTTGCGGGTGATCTGCCGCTACAGGCGCAATTGTTGGCGGGCAGTAGTCAGGATTTCAATATTATGACTCGGCGCGGTCGCCACAGTGCCAGCGTACAGCGACTGGTTAGCAGCCAGGTTATTGATCCTGCTCATGCCGGTGTGCTTTATGTACTTGGTGGTGAGTGGCTGTTGCCTGACCAAAGCTCACTGGTTGCCCAGCAGGGGGTTTGGTGGTTGGCCGGTGAGGGGCCGACAGCATTGCGGTTAAAACAGCAGGAGCGCGCCGATCCAGCGGCAGTATTGTGGGCTGAGATCAGAATAGTGTGCTGTCAACTGGATTAATTTTATTAAAAAACAAAAAATTAACTATTTTTAACCAAAAGGGCACTATTGGATTGCTTCAGGTGCTTGTGTTTTGGCTGGCAGTTAGGGCAAAATACGCCAAATGCAGATAGCCGACGTGTTAAACCGTCGGTTATTTTTTTGCATTGCCTTTAAGCAATTTGCTTTTTATACACCAAGCGAGGCCGGTCATCGAGCCGGATAGATAAATAGTTCCGTTGCAATCAAACAAAACTTTATGGTTGCAACTTATGAGGATAACAATGATGGGGCAATTTTTCACTTTAGCACCGGTGCCCGCCGGCATCCGCTGTGGCCGCAGCGATTATGGAGCAACCAAGGCAGCATTGCCTTGCCACCTTGCTTCCCTCATTCCCCTATTTGAATTTAGTCCCACGTTGCGAAGTTTCCCTGCAACCTTGAGTTTTGGCGTGTCTACTCTCCGTCAGGCTGAAGGTAAGGGGGGGCTTAGTAATGTCCAATAATATCCATACCGCTGCGACAGGCAGCCAACGCCCTCAACTACGTAAAACACTGACTTTAATTCCGGTGATCATGATTGGTTTGGCTTATATGCAGCCAATGACCATTTTCGATACTTTCGGTATCGTTTCACATATTACCGATGGTCATGTGCCGACAGCGTATGCGTTTGCTTTGCTGGCGATCCTGTTGACTGCATTCAGTTACGGTAAGTTGGTGCGTAAGTATCCTTCTGCTGGCTCTGCATATACCTATGCCCAGAAGTCGATCAATCCGCATGTCGGGTTTATGGTTGGCTGGTCGGCGATGCTTGACTACCTGCTGATGCCGATGATCAACATTCTGTTGGCGAGAACTTATCTGGAAGAGATTCTACCGGGCATTCCGCCGTGGATCTTTGTGTTGGTGCTGGTCGGTATTATGACGTTCGCTAACCTGCGTGGGATCAAGCTGGTGGCTAACCTGAACTCGATTATTGTTGTGGTGCAGGTCGCTATCATGGTGGTGTTTTTAGGCTTGGTGATCCACGGCGTCTGGTTGGGTGAGGGCGGCGGTACTCTGGTCAGTAGTCGGCCATTCTGGTCTGACAATGCGCATGTTGCCGCTATGCTGACCGGAGCGACTATCCTCTGTTTCTCGTTCTTGGGTTTTGATGGCCTTAGCTCACTGTCGGAAGAGACTAAAGATGCCGAGCGGGTGATCCCGAAGGCGATCTTCCTCACTGTGTTGATCGGCGGTGTGATTTTTATTGCGGTTTCTTACTTCGTGCAGCTTTATTTCCCTAATGTGTCACACTTTAAGGATATTGAGTCTTCACAACCCGAGATTATGCTGTATGTCGCTGGCAAGTTGTTCCAGTCGGTGATTTTGGTGATCTCTTGTGCCACCGTGTTGGCTTCTGGTATGGCGGCTCATGCGGGTGTCTCGCGCTTAATGTATGTGATGGGGCGTGATGGTGTGTTGCCTGAGCGGTTCTTTGGCTATCTGCATCCTAAGTGGCACACGCCAACGCTGAATGTGTTGCTGGTGGGGGTGATTGCGATATCGGCGATCTCGTTTAATCTGGCCACGGCGACTGCGCTGATCAGCTTTGGTGCGCTGTTTGCGTTCACCTTTGTTAACTTGTCTGTGATTGCACAGTTCTATATTCGTGACAAACTGAATCGTACGCTTAAAGAGAAGTTCAGCTATCTGATCATGCCAATGCTCGGTACCTTGACGGTGAGTATGCTGTGGATCCACCAGGAGCGTAATGCGATGATACTGGGCTTGAGCTGGGCTGCGTTAGGTATCATTTACCTGGCTATTGTGACGCGCAGTTTCCGTTTGCCCGTGCCGCAAGCCAGCGAAGATGTCGGCTAACTGAGTATGTTCCCTCTCCTTGATAAGGGGAGGGTTTAAAGTCTTTGATTGTTTTTAAATAACCCCTTCCCAGTTCCCGGTTCGTAGTGGGAGCAGGGAAGGGGTTATTTTGCTTTAAGAAGGGGAATGACATAGACACGCACGCAGGTTACATACTGGTTTTGGTTAAAAAATGTTCGTTATCTTGTCCTGAGCGCTCATTTCCACAAGGTCAACCAAGCAGATATTTGGCGTAATCAAACAGCGCTTTAAGTTGCTCTAACTTGGCTGGTTCACTGGCATAGCGGTGATAAAGTTCTTCCAGTTGCAGTAGATAGTGGCTGACGCGCTGTTCAGTTAATGTCTGCTGACGATACTGGAGCCAGCGGCGTTGTTCGCTGTCGTCCAGCGTATTCGGGTAGTTGCGTGCGCGGTAGCGAAATAGCAGCTCGGCCATTCTGTTGTCGCTAAAGGTTAAATTGAGTGCCGGCAGATGTTGTGCTGGTGTTTGTTGGATGATCTGCATTGCGGCTTTATCGGCATCACTGAAGAAACCGTCGTAGAGTCGGCGATCAACATCAGTCAGTGCGGGGAAGGGTTCTGCATCGGCAAACAGTGCCAGCACTTTTTCTCGCACTTCAGGGTGCTGTCGCAGCAGGTTGAGGTTGTCACGGCAACGTTGACGATCAATGCCCAGCCGCACCGCATTTTCTGGTAGCAGGGTTTTAGCCGGTGCTAACACCGGACATTTGTTGAGATGTACCAGTTTGATTGGTACTGCGGGTTCATCCGCTGACAAGTGATCTCGACGGGTGTAGAGGCGCTGGCGTAGTTCATCGCTGGTGAGTGTTAGCAATGGGCTGATATCTGTCGCCAGATCGCACATGATCACGGCATTTTTGTTGCTGGGATGCCAGGCAAGCGGTACCACCCAACTGGTGTTGCCGCGTAGCGCACCAAACATGCCAGAAACATGGACCAGTGGCGTCATTTCGGCAATGTTGATCAGCGGAGCCAGTTTGTGTTTGTGACGATGCTCAAACAGATAGTTAAATAATCTGGGTTGCGCTTGCCGCACGAGGCGCGCAATTGCGATGGTGGCGTAGACATCAGACATTGCATCATGAGCCTGCTGATGTTCCAGATTATTGGCTTGTGTTAAGTGTTCCAGACGGAAACTCGGTAGTCCCTGTTCATTTTCCGGCCAGTTGATGCCCTCTGGACGTAGTGCATAGCAGGCACGCATCACATCCAGCAGATCCCAGCGTGAATTACCGTGTTGCCAACTGTAGGCGTAGGGATCATAGAAGCAGCGGTAGAAGATGTTGCGGCTTACTTCATCATCAAAACGGATATTGTTGTAGCCGACGATGCAGGTGCCCGGTTGGCTGAAGGCGTGGTGGATTTGGCGGGCGAACTCCGCTTCATTGCTGCCTTTGGCGAGTGCTTGTTGTGGCGTGATGCCAGTTATCATCACCGCTTCCGGATCGGGCAGGTAGTCGTCGGCAGGCGCACAGTAACAGATCAGTGGTTGTTCAATCGGGTTGAGATCAGCGTCAGTACGAATACCGGCAAATTGAGCAGGGCGATCAAGCGATGGGCTTTTCCCAAAAGTTTCATAGTCATGGAAGTAGAATGTGTTCTGTTTCTGTTTGCCATTCATGTTGTCTTGCTGTCCAGCAGTGGGCTACTCTGCCCAAGTTTTGCCAATATTTCATTGGTGAGTTCAGCCAGATGCTTAACGGGCGATATGGCTGGTTTAACACGCTAGTGCTGAGAAGATGCGGCCATGATAGCGAGTGTATCTGCATCATGGCCAATTTTTTGTGTTGCTTTTTAATGCGTTGTCTTTGTTTGATTAAGTCGCTAATTGAGCGATTTAATCTTTAAAGTACCAGTAACCACTGTTGATCAGTTCAGTCAGCGTAGACAAAAACGGTAGGTCGTGTAGCGCATCGGCGAGTTGATCGGCACTGATCACCCAGTGTTGGCATAACTGTTCACTGCCGTGTTGATGGTGGGCATTGATTTTTTCACCATTAACAAACAGTTGCTCACCGATACTTAAGACACGTAAACCACCAAGACGTTGCAGACGTTCCCCTGCCAGCAATAGTTGATGCACTTCATCACACTGATAAGGCGGCTCGGGTGGTGCAACATCGAGTTCGTGCCGTGGCTGTGAGATAAATTCACCCAGCCAGTGTGTAAAGTGTTCAGGTTGTTGTACTAGGTCGATGATCATCTGGCGCAGTTTATCGACTTCATGTGGCAAGATTTCAGCCGCTTGTCGCCGTGGCTGAAGATCAGCATCGCGGTAGCGTTCGCTCCCCAACTCTTGCTCCAGAATGTGATCGGCATAGCTGCTGAGCAGTTCGCGACCATTAGGGGCTCGTAGCCCAACCGAGTAGTTGAGCGAGTTTTCCAGTGAGTCGCCTTCATGCGGAAAGTTAGGCGGGATGTAGAGAATATCACCCGGTGCGAGCTCTTCATCAATGATCGCTTCAAACGGTGCCACTTGCAGGAGATCAGGATGGGGGCAGTGCTGTTTCAGTGGCAAGTTTTCGCCGACACGCCAGCGGCGGCGGCCACTGCCTTGGATGATGAAGACATCATACTGATCAATATGTGGACCAACACCACCGCCAGGCACTGAGAATGAGATCATCAAATCATCAACACGCCAGTCCGGTAATTGGCGAAACGGTTGCATTAAGGCGCTAGAGGGTTCGTGCCAGTGGTTGACCGCTTGCACCAGTAACGACCAGTTATTTTCACCAAGATGGTCATAGCTTTCAAATGGGCCATGAGCCACTTGCCAGCGGCCATTATGATGGCTGACTAAACGGCTATCGACTTCATTTTCCATTGCAAGCCCGGCAAGTTCGTCGGCAGAGATGGGATCAACAAAGTTTTTGAAACCAGACTTCAGGACCACAGGGCGCTTTTGCCAATAATGTTGTAAAAAGTCGCTCCAGTTGAGATTAAGCAGGTAATCCATAGGCTATTCCAAGAGTCAGTGGGCTGGCAGAAATTATACACTGAAATGGCTTGGAGTTGCTGCCTGCTAATTGGCTTTTGTCGGTGGATCCTCGGCTGTTATTTGCTGATTGTCGCAGTATCATGCTGGTTGCCAAAGGTAACCGCTACCCGTGCGCCACCCAATGGGCTGTCAGTAATGGTGATGTGGCCGTTATACTGTTCGATGATTTCGGCAGCAACCGATAAGCCTAAACCTTGCCCGGGGCGCAGCGTATCGATGCGTTGGCCGCGCTGGAAAATAAGTTTGCGTTTGCTTTTGGGAATACCTGGCCCGTCATCATCGATCACGATAGTGAGGTAGTTGTTGGAGTGCAGTGAGCTGACTTCGACAAACTCTAGGCAATATTTGCAGGCGTTTTCTAGAATATTGCCCATAATTTCGACGAAATCATTTTTCTCACCGACAAAGGTCACTTCAGGTGAAATGTCGATGGTGATCGCCACGCCTTTGCGCTGGTAAACTTTATTCAGCGCCAGGCTGAGTTTATCTAATAGTGGTGATATGGAGTGAATTTCACGTGTTAGCGTGGTTTGCCCCGATTTAATGCTGGCTCGATGCAGGTAATAGCCGATCTGTTGTGATATTCGGCTAATTTGTTCCTGCATAATCGGTTCACACTCTTCAATCGAGGTGTGTTTACCTGAACGCAGGGAGCGCAGCGTGGTTTGCAGTACGGCCAGTGGTGTCTTCAGGCTGTGGGTCAGATCGGAGAGGGTGGTGCGATATTTGGTATAGCGCCGGCGTTCATTGCCGACCAGGATGTTGAGATTGCGCACTAGGCTGCGTAACTCGTTGGGTAAGTTCTCATTTAGCTGTTCGCGTTCGCCATTTTCCAGTTCCCGCACTTGCTTGACCAGCGTCTTAATCGGGCGCAGGCTCCAGTACGCGGCTAGCCATAATAGCGGTAATACTAGCAGCAAATTAGCCAGTAACACGTAGCTGAACCATTCCCACACCATATCAGCATGTTGAAACTCTTGCGGGATGCTGTCTACCACAGCGATAGTGAGTGCCGGTAACAGCGGGGTGGCGGCATAGGTATTGACGGCAACTGAGAGTGTTAATCCGTTCTGGGTGTTGGTGTTGTAGTTTTTTAGCAGTGCCTGAGCTTTAAGATTGCCACTCAACAGTTGGCGACCGGTATGGGTGTCGGTGTCGATCTCATAAAAACCCGGCTCAGTTAACCACTCTTTGCGGATCAGTCTTTCCAGCTCCGGTATTTTGCGCTGGCTCCACAGTAGATTGCCTCTATCATCATAGATGAACACCAGGGTTGCGGAGTCGAGTATCTGATCGGGCGGGAGTACCAGAGTCAATTTTTGATCTTGCCACTGAGCGAGATTAAAAAAGAGATTGCTCTCTGTGCGTAGCAGTCGGAAGGAGGTTTTATCAAAGCTAATCAGATAGCCAACCACCGCTACCACACCATAAGAGAGCGAAAGCGCCATGACCACCCCCGCAGTGGCCATGAGAAAACGTGCGCGAAGGGAAAAGGGTTTTTTATTGAACATACTGTTCAGTCGGCTTCGAGATCAAAACGATAGCCTTGTCCACGAACGGTGGTGATCACCTCATGTGGATATTCAGCTTGTATTTTCCTGCGCACTCGACCCATTAAAACGTCAATGGTGTGACTTTCGCGTAGTTCGGCATCCGGGTAGAGTTGCAGCATTAAGGCATCTCTCTTCACCAGCTTGCCCGCATTACGCATTAGCGTTTCGACGATGGTGTATTCAAAACCAGTCAATTTTATCCGCTGCTCATTAACTTTGAACTCACGGCGCGATAGATCAATCTGGAATGGCGGAATATCAATCAACTGTGATGCCAGGCCACTGTTGCGACGCAGCAGCACTTGCATTCGAGCGATCAACTCTTCTAGATGGAACGGTTTGGTGACGTAGTCATCGGCACCGGCTTCTAACACAGCAACCTTATCTTGCCAGCTTTCGCGAGCAGTCAATACCAAAATAGGCAGTTTCATCTGGCGGTAACGCCAACGCTCGATCAAGCTAAGGCCATCTTCATCAGGCAGCCCAAGATCGATAATGGCAATATCAGGAATGTGTTCTAGTAGAAAATAATCTGCTTCTTTTGCGTCCTGGGCTACATCAACCTGGTGCCCCAGTTCACGCATTTGCACAGAGAGATGGTGGCGCAATAAAGCATTATCTTCAACAATCAGCACTCGCATGGAAAAACTCCTGTTAATACATGGGTGAAATTCCAACAACCCAAGTTTGAGGGGAATGTATTTTCAGCACTTAAGATAACAACACGCAGAAACGTCATTGTTACTCAAACTCTTAACTATCTACCCTGATTACTCAAAAACAGCAGTAGCGCGGTTACCACAACATCACACCCGCTACAGCCGTAAGCACCTCGACGGTTCGACGAGGACGTCAATCCTTTGAGACTCAAACGAAAGAGAACGAACGTTATCATCTTGATTTGGCGGATTGATTATTAACCATCATGATTAAACGTGGGATAAATAACACAATAGAAAAATTGAACCAAGATTAAGTGGTTAGCAGATATTAGCAGAATTGAAAGAATTGATACATATTAATTCTGAAAAAGGCAATAATGGACTGATTAAACAGCATTATTGCCTTTTTTGTTACAGGAATGACACATAATTTCTAAACAAACAGACATCAATTTACCCGCTGCATTACGCAGTGCAGGCGAGTTATTACTCTTTTATTGATCGTTATCGCAGCAAATTCTGTGTATAAAAAAAGCATACATTAATCTTAACGCTGAAATCCACTTACTTTAACGCATCAACCATGACTGCAGCTAAGCCGATATAGTTAGCGGGAGTGAGAGTTTTTAGACGCGTTTTTTCCTGCTCAGGTATCGCAAGGGTGTCGATGAAATTTTTCATCGCTTGGGCATCGACCCGTTTGCCGCGCGTAAGCTCCTTCAGTTTCTCGTAAGGCTTTTCGATGCCATAACGGCGCATTACGGTTTGGATCGGTTCTGCCAGCACTTCCCAGTTTTGATCCAGCTCATTGAGCAAGTGACTGTGATTGACTTCCAGTTTGCTCAATCCTTTCATGGTGGCCTGATAGGCGATTAGCGCATAACCCAGCCCAACCCCAAGATTGCGGAGCACCGTAGAGTCGGTGAGATCACGCTGCCAGCGCGAGATGGGTAGCTTGGCAGCCAGGTGACCGAGGAGTGCATTGGCTAAGCCCAAGTTGCCTTCAGAGTTTTCGAAGTCGATTGGGTTAACTTTGTGAGGCATGGTCGAGGAGCCAATTTCACCGGCAATGGTCTTTTGCTTGAAGTGATTTAGCGCAATGTAACCCCAGATATCGCGATTGAAGTCGATCAGAATGGTGTTAAAGCGAGCAATGCAGTCAAACAGTTCGGCGATGTAGTCGTGTGGTTCAATCTGTGTGGTGTAGGGGTTCCAACTGATACCGAGTGAAGTGACAAATTCAGCACTGAAACGGTGCCAGTCAACTTGCGGATAGGCGACGGTATGAGCATTGTAGTTGCCAACAGCACCGTTGATTTTCCCTAGGATTTCAATCGCAGCCAGTTGGCGATACTGGCGTTCCATGCGGTAGCAGACGTTCGCCAGCTCTTTGCCGATGGTGCTAGGGGTCGCCGGTTGACCGTGTGTGCGCGATAGCAACGGGATGTCACGATATTGATGAGCAAGGGTTTTGATCGTCTCGATCAGCGTGTGCCATTGCGGCAGTATCACCTGCTGACGTGCGGTTTGCAGCATCAATGCATGGGAGAGGTTGTTGATATCCTCAGAGGTGCAGGCAAAGTGGATAAACTCGTTGACCGCATGTAGTGCCGGGATGGCGGCAACTTTTTCTTTCAGAAAGTATTCAACCGCTTTGACATCGTGGTTAGTGGTTCGCTCGATCTGTTTGATACGCTCAGCATCCTGCTGATCGAATTGGGTAATAATGTTATCGAGAAAATCGTTTGCATTGCTGTCAAAAGCAGGTACTTCGCTGATCTCGGTGCAGCAGGCCAGTTTTTGTAGCCAGCGCACTTCAACCTGTACACGAAATTTCAGCAGGCCATACTCGCTGAAAATCGGACGCAGCGCATTCACTTTATCACTATAGCGCCCATCAATAGGGGAAACGGCAGTCAGTGGGGATAATTCCATCACTATTAACTCCTAGCAAGATTCACAGTGAGCGATCAGGTCTTTTGCCTGTTTGATCAGGCGGTTACGGGAAAAGATAAATTGTAGGCGTCTACCACCGACCTGCTTCCACAACACGGCAGCACGGATACCTGCGAGCAGGGTCGCACGCACTTTAGCTTGAACTAATGGGTTTTGCAGCATCGTAGCGGAACCGGTGACCTGTAGTCGCGGCCCCAATGGTGAGATAACATCGACATAAATTGAAGCTAATGCGTTGATGATGGTGTCTGAAGCCAACTCAAAGTGGCTGAGTTGGCGTTCGAGTTGCTTTAACCGTTCGGCCAGTTGTGCCATTACCGGTTGATTGGCTTTCAATTTGCTTTCCAGCATCATGATGCCCAGGCTGTACCGGGTCAGTTCAGCGCCTGCACCTTTGCCACCGCCGTAAAGCATCGTTAGCAGTGATTCTAGGCCGATCTGTAACTGCGACAGTTCTCCACCGAATACTTCCAGGGTTGAGTTGGGGTTGATTTGCAGCAGACTATTGAGCATACAGAGAAAAGCTGTTTGATCGGTTTGTCCTTCATGCGCGAGCTGTTGCACCAGTCGGGCAGATTGACTGATCCCGGCCAGTGCTAACGTGATGTCATAGTAGTTTTTCGCCACGGTTACTCCTGCAAATGCTGTTCAATAATGCCGCCACCCAGGCAGATCTGATCACGATAAAACACGGCAGATTGACCCGGTGTGACAGCGGCAACCGGCTGTTCAAAACGTACCTCGATGCGGTCGCTGTCAATCGGTGTGATCAGGCAGGGAATATCTTGCTGACGATAACGGGTTTTTACCGTGCAATGCAGCGGCTGTAATAGTGGTAGACGATCGACCCAGTGTAACTGCTGGGCGATGAGCCCGACGGACATTAACCGTGGGTGGTCATGCCCTTGTGCTACGATCAGCACATTGTTGGCCACATCTTTATCCACCACGTACCACGGTTCTTCGCTGGCTTCTTTCAGGCCACCAATGCCCAACCCTTTGCGCTGCCCCAACGTGTGATACATCAACCCTTGATGTTCGCCAAGATGCTGCCCATCGACAGAGACAATCGCACCTGGCTGAGCAGGCAGATAACGCGCGAGGAAATCACGGAATTTACGTTCACCAATGAAACAGATACCGGTCGAATCTTTTTTCTTGGCGGTGACCAGTTCCAACTGCTCTGCGATACGGCGCACTTGCGGTTTTTCTAACTCACCAATAGGAAACAGGCTTTGCGCTACCTGCTGGTGGCTAAGGGTATAGAGGAAATAGCTTTGATCTTTGTTGCTGTCTACACCGCGCAGCAAACGGCTTTTTCCGTCCACGGTGTCGCGGCGAACATAGTGACCGGTGGCAATATAGTCTGCGGCCAGATCTTCAGCAGCAAATTGTAGAAAAGCTTTGAACTTGATCTCTTTGTTACACAGAATATCTGGGTTGGGAGTGCGTCCAGCTTGATACTCTTGCAGAAACAGGGCGAAAACGTTATCCCAATATTCGGCAGCAAAGTTGACCGTGTGTAATTTAATACCCAGCTTATCGCATACCGCTTGTGCGTCAGCGAGATCTGTCGCTGCTGAGCAGTACTCCTCGTTGTCATCCTCTTCCCAGTTTTTCATGAACAACCCAGCGACTTGATAGCCCTGTTGTTGTAGCAGATAGGCAGCAACGGAGGAGTCAACACCACCGGACATTCCTACAATCACTTTTTTTTGGCTGTTGTCTGACATCGGCGTCTCATCACTATATACGCTAAAAAACCATTAGCTAAAAAACCAGCGCCGGATTCTAGCATGTTGGTTAGGCGGCTGCATCACTGTCACTCGCTTCGGCTGCGTTTTACTTTAGTGTGAGGTATCGCCATTCACCAGGCGGCAAGGCATCAAGGGTAAAGTCACCGACCCGATAACGGATCAAACGGAGTGTCGGGAAGCCGATATGCGCAGTCATGCGGCGTACTTGCCGGTTTCTGCCCTCGTGTAGCGTTAGCTTTAACCAACTGGTAGGTATTGATAGACGCTGGCGGATAGGTGGAAAGCGCGGCCATAACCACGCTGGTTCGGTGACTCGCTCCACAGTTGCGGGCAGTGTCGGCCCATCGTTGAGTGTGATGCCGCGACGCAGCAAGAGTAAATCGCTCTCTTGTGGCTCGCCCTCGACCTGTGCGTAATAGACTTTGCCGGTGCGTTTGCCCGGTTGGGTCAGTTGCGCCTGGAACTTGCCGTTGTTGGTTAAAACCAGCAGGCCTTCACTGTCACGATCAAGACGACCGGCAGCATAGAAGCCGGTATGTGGAATGAAATCTTTTAACGTGCTGCGACCATCCTGATCGGTAAACTGGGTCAGTACATCAAACGGTTTATTGAACAGGATCACCGCGCTGGCTGATGCAGGAAACACACGGCGAGGTGAGTAGCTGGGGTTTTTTCTTTTAGTTAATTGATTTTTAGCTGGATATTTTTGCATGATGGTCTGGGCCATGAATAACTGGCGCATTATACACCGGAAATGATTTAAAGTGGCAGTTACGATAGGTGACATTGTTACCAAATAGCTGTCGTCGTTGTGATTGGCGCAAGCGAGATATTCAAGTAGTATGAGCTGAGATCTCACAAGTCATTAACAAAATATGAATTTGAAGAAAGGAGAGGTTGATGGAAAGCAAAGTCGTTGTGCCAGCAAAAGGTCAAAAAATTAAGGTGAACGATCAAGGTAAACTGGTTGTCCCCCTTAATCCTATCATCCCGTTCATCGAAGGTGACGGCATTGGTGTTGATGTGACTCCCGCAATGATCCGGGTGGTTGATGCAGCAGTAGAAAAGGCCTATCAAGGTCAGCGCAAAATTTCTTGGATGGAGATCTATACCGGTGAGAAATCGACGCATGTTTATGGTCAGGATGTTTGGCTGCCAGATGAGACGCTGGATCTGATCCGTGAATATCGTGTCGCGATCAAAGGTCCGCTAACCACACCGGTTGGGGGCGGGATCCGTTCATTGAATGTTGCTTTACGTCAACAGCTTGATCTCTATATCTGTTTGCGCCCAGTACGTTACTATCAGGGCACGCCCAGCCCAGTAAAACAGCCTGAACTGACTGACATGGTAATTTTCCGCGAGAATGCGGAAGATATTTATGCCGGTATTGAATGGAAAGCGGGTTCAGCAGAAGCAGAAAAGGTGATCAAATTCCTGCGTGAAGAGATGGGCGTGAAAAAGATCCGCTTCCCGCAACAGTGCGGTATTGGCGTTAAGCCATGCTCTGAAGAAGGCACTAAACGCTTGGTGCGTGCCGCGATTGAGTATGCCATCACCAATGACCGAGACTCAGTGACCTTGGTACACAAGGGAAATATTATGAAATTCACTGAGGGGGCGTTCAAAGATTGGGGTTATGAACTGGCGCGAGAAGAGTTTGCGGGTGAACTGATCGATGGCGGGCCGTGGTTGGCAGTGACCAATCCGAATACAGGCAAAAAGATCGTGATTAAAGATGTGATTGCCGATGCTTTCCTACAACAGATCCTGTTGCGCCCGGCTGAGTATGATGTTATCGCCTGTATGAATCTTAATGGTGACTATATTTCTGATGCACTGGCGGCACAGGTCGGCGGTATTGGTATTGCACCGGGTGCCAATATCGGTGATGAGTGTGCATTGTTTGAAGCCACTCACGGTACTGCGCCAAAATATGCTGGGCAAGATAAGGTAAATCCGGGTTCAGTGATCTTATCGGCAGAGATGATGTTACGCCACATGGGCTGGATTGAAGCGGCGGACTTAATTGTTAAGGGCATGGAAGGGGCGATCGCTGCCAAGACCGTGACCTATGACTTTGAACGCCTGATGGAAGGTGCCAAACTGCTGAAATGTTCAGAGTTCGGCGAGGCGATCGTTAAGCATATGTAGGTTGTTTGACTCACAGAAAGCCAACATCATTATTCATTTTTTGTTGGCTTTTTGTTTGTCGTACATACGGGATCGATTGCGCCATTCTATTAGCGGCTTTTTTCAGCGATTGCACTAAGAATTGAATTTAGCCGTTGACACTGTTTCAGTGGTTTCATATTATGCGCGCGGTTCATTGAGTTGTTTTATCGATGGGGCTATAGCTCAGCTGGGAGAGCGCTTGCATGGCATGCAAGAGGTCGACGGTTCGATCCCGTCTAGCTCCACCAACCTTATTGCCAGTTAGTATGACAGGTTGGTGTTGTAGGTTGATATTGCACAGCATTGCAGCTCACAACTCGGTTAAGTCGACAACCACAGTGTACAACAACCACCCATTTATGGGGCTATAGCTCAGCTGGGAGAGCGCTTGCATGGCATGCAAGAGGTCGACGGTTCGATCCCGTCTAGCTCCACCAAATTATGAAAGCCGCCTTTATTGGCGGCTTTTGCTTTGGTTGGCAACGATAATTGGTTTGCCACTATAGCTGGTTAGCAACCATCAGCACATTTTGCTGAGGGGTCGTTAAACAGGATGCGTACCAATAATGCATTGGATTCGCGCATCGGATCATCACCGATTGAGAGCACTTTGCCTGCATTTGGCGCGTAGTATTCACGTAACACGTCGCCAAACGCGTTGCGTTGAATGGCAACTTTTTGTCCTTTCTGCACCGAGTCACCGGTTTTAACCAGAATTTCTGCGAACCCACCCACTTCAGCACGAATCGAGTTCATGCTATTACCAATGTAGGTTTGTTGCTCTTTGGCAGTACGACCAAGTTTGCCGGCAATCATCCCTTGTTCAATCAGAATGTTGTTTACCCCAGTGACGCTACGGGCAATGAGATCGGTTTGATAGAGTTTGGGCTTACCCACTTCCAACGTAATTGCCGGGATATTGTGTTCAACAAAGGTGGTTTCTACCGAACCTTTTTCGCCTAGATCTTTTTTAATTTGATCGGCTGGGAACAGTTCCGCCATCTTTTTCACTTGTGGGTTGCGATAATCAGCATAAATGAATAGCGGGAAATCGTTACCGGTACTTTGGGTATGCATGTCAACGAAGAGTGTGACATTGCCTGCCCAGAGATTATTCCACATTAACCAGGCGTGTTGCTGAGCGCTATTGCCTTTCTCTTTGCCTGGCCAGATACGGTTAAAGTCAACACTGCTGCCGCTGTCCATGGCAAACTGCCAGTGACGGTTATTGACTAACATTCCGGAAGGGTTTGCACCAACTGCGGCAACAACGGTGCCACTTAATTTTGCTGGTTCAAGTTTTTCAAATACCTGTTGTATCACCCGCACGCCGTTGAGTTCATCACCGTGAATAGCGGCTTGTAGCCCTAATTTAGGGCCGCTTTTAGCACCTTTAGCAACCAAAATGGGTACGTACCAATTTTGCCCAATACCGTTGCTGGCCCCTTGAAACATAAAGCGATAATGTTTTCCTGCTTCAAGATCATTCACATCCAGTTTTTTGATTACCGGATAGCCGTTAATCTTATCACCGGTATAGATTGTCTCTGCCTGGGCGCTGAATACACTGGTGAGTAATAGCGCTAATGTTGCCACTTTGTACATAAACTTCCCCATTTTTATCGGTTTATAACAAATAAAAACACGTCCTTGGTGATTGCCGAAAGTTGCGGGAAAAAGATCTGACCCACGCGATTGTTGAGTTGAATGCTTTCAATCATACGCCGTCATTTCCCTGAACGAGCGATACACCAACGCTTAGTAGATCACAGAATGACGTAACTGCAAAGTGATAATAAACAGATTAATGCGCTAGTAGGTTATTGCGGTTGATTGATGGGAGAGGTAACCCGGCGGAATGTATGTTTGTCGTGGTACAGTGCGTAGGCAGTGCTTGCCTCCCAGTGCATAGAGAGGCAAGCGATGCTGGCTATTGCCAGCAGCTTATCGTACTAGCCACGACGTTTGGCACGTTGCAGTTTTTGATAAGCGGCGAGCAGTGCCTGATGTGCCGTCAGTTGCTGTAAGTTTTCATCTACAGCGAATAGTCCATAGAATGGAGCTTCTGCACTGATTGCCGCTGAAGCGGCTTCGACAGTCTGTTGCCCATACATGCGCACGAAAGCTGAGTAGTATTGCGTTGGCTCACGTTCAGGTTGCAGCGCTAACTCCAGCAGAGTTTTCAGGCAACGGTAGTAATTACTGCGTTCGGCACTGAACGTTGATGCGTTGAATTCCAGACTCCACTCGACCCAGGTCAGTGCCTCTTCAAGATCATGTCCAGCCAGTGCCAGCATCGATTTCAGTTCTCCGACCCGTAAGCTGTACCAGGCATTGTCTTTGCCGGGAGCAATACCAAGCAGTTCGTGAACACGGGTGAAATCATCCAGACCTTCGTCATCCAACTGTTCTAACAGGGCGAGATACTCGTCAGCTTGCCACTGGCTGTCTGGCAGTTGCAGTAAGGTTGCACGCAGTTCTGCTGCCATGTTGTTATTTGCCAGTAGTAGGTCTTCTACCGGATAAATTTCTGACATTCCCGGTACGATGATGCGGCAAGCGTAAACATCCAAATGCTGATAATCAGCAATGTAAACTTCCGCTTGCTCATGCTGAAAGATGTTCATCAGGGCAGTGAATTCATCCGATGTGCTGCCACTGAAACTCCAGTCGACAAATGGGTAGTCGGCATCCTGTTTGAACATATCCCAACAGATCAGGCCACTGGAGTCGATAAAGTGGGTTTCCAGATTGGTGTGGTCAGCAACTTCACCGTAATCAAAGCTTGGGCAACTAAATACATCGAGATCTTTTAGGCTGCGCCCTTGCAGGAGTTCGGTGACGGTGCGTTCTAATGCGACACCAAAATCAGGGTGGGCACCGAATGAGGCAAAGCAACCGCTATTGGCGGGGTTAAACAGCACTACGCAGATCACGGGGTAGACACCGCCCAGTGAGGCATCGTAGGCGAAGATCGGGAATCCCTCATCTTCTAAACGGCTGATAGCTTCCACGACATGCGGATAGCGCTGTAGCACACTGTCTGGGATCAGGGGCAGGCTGACGGCATCAGCAATAATGCGATTTTTGACATAACGCTCAAAAATTTCTGCCAAAGCCTGCACTCTGGCTTCATTGGCATTATTTCCGGCAGACATGCCGTTGGAGACATATAAATTTCCAATAATATTCATTGGAATATAAACAGTTTGCTGATCAGACTGGCGACAGAATGGTAGGGCGCAGATCCCGCGCTCAGCATGACCTGATTGTAGATCAATCAGGTCACTGGCAACCAGTTGTTGGTGTGGATCGTAGAACTCACGCAGATAGGGGTCTAGCATCTCGGCCGGCAGAACATCGTCGTCAGTGATCGGAAACCAGCGTTCGTTCGGGTAATGGACAAAGTCACCGTGTGCGATTTGCTGCCCTAAGTAGAAGTCGGCAAAAAAATAGTTGGTTGACAGCCGCTCAAAGTATTCACCCAGTGCTGAGGCGAGCGCCGCTTTTTTGCTGGCGCCTTTGCCATTGGTAAAGCACTGAGGGCAGTCACGATCGCGAATATGCACCGACCAGACATGTGGAACAGGATTGAGCCAGGAGACCTCTTCAATGTTAAAACCCAGCTCAGCGAGTTTTTGTTGAAAGTGGGCGATGGAGTCTTCCAGCGCGGCATCTTTACCAATAATAAATGTTTGCGTCATGGTTTTCACTTATCGGTCATCGGCGGTTGCGGAGGGTTTGTGCTGGAGCGTACCGAATGGCAACTCAGTGTGGTAACAAACCTGTTGGAAAATTGGCGTGCAGTAACGATGTGCGATGATACGGGGTTTTTATGCCAAGCTCCAGCGCTTCTGGGATCGGCAATCGCATCACATTCTTTATCGTAGCGTAATAGAATCATCCAGCCTGGTATTTATAACGGAGAAACATAATAAAAACAGTAAAACCAGCGGGATTGGCAGCATTGCTCATCAGGATAGTATTGGCATTCAATCAAGACTGAGCCGGATCGGCGTGCTGCGTTCACAAGCTGGCGTAACAGGCTGCATCACACCTGTAATTTCAACTCATAACGGTATAGTATCAGGGGCGACGTTTGGCTTATTTTAACCAGCCGATTTTTACGACCAACAGTGAGCGTGGTGAGAGAAAATGACTCAGGTTTACAATTTTAGTTCTGGGCCGGCAATGTTGCCGACAGAGGTGTTACGCCAGGCACAGCAGGAGCTTTGCGACTGGCAGGGGTTAGGTACCTCAGTCATGGAGGTGAGTCACCGGGGAAAGGAATTTATTGCAGTGGCACAACAGTCCGAGCAGGATCTGCGTGATCTCCTTAATGTCCCTGATAATTATCAAGTTCTATTCTGTCATGGTGGTGCGCGCGCTCAGTTTGCCGCTGTGCCTCTGAATCTGTTAGCGCCAGGCCGCTCGGCGGATTATATTGATGGCGGCTACTGGGCACACAGTGCACTGAGTGAAGCAGAAAAGTATGGCTCAGTGCGAGCAGTCAATGTCAAAACCACGCGTGATGGCTTGCATGCCATTAAACCGATGTCTGAGTGGCAGGTGAGTGAAGATGCCGCTTATATCCACTACTGCCCGAATGAAACCATCGACGGTACAGCCATCGATGAGTTGCCCGATTTCGCCGACAAAGTGGTGGTGGCAGATTTCTCATCCTGTATTCTCTCACGCCCGATCGATGTTAGCCGCTTTGGTGTGATTTATGCTGGTGCGCAGAAGAACATCGGCCCTGCGGGTTTGACGCTGGTGATTGTGCGTGAAGATCTGCTGGGTAAGGCTCGACGTGAAACGCCGTCAATTCTTGATTATCAGGTGTTGGCACAAAATGAGTCGATGTTTAATACCCCACCGACGTTTGCCTGGTATCTCTCTGGTCTGGTCTTTCAGTGGCTGAAGAAGCAGGGCGGGTTAGCCGTGATGCAACAACGTAATCAGCAGAAAGCTGAGTTACTGTATAACACCATTGATCAATCAGGTTTTTACCGTAACCAGGTTGCGGCAGCCAATCGTTCTTGGATAAATGTGCCGTTCCAGCTTGCCGATCCTCAGCTTGATGCACAATTTTTGGCACAGGCACAAGCAAACGGATTACATGCTTTGAAAGGGCACCGTGTGGTTGGCGGGATGCGCGCTTCAATCTACAATGCGATGCCGCTCGCGGGTGTGCAGGCGTTAACTGAATTCATGCTCGATTTTGAGCGTCGCCACGGTTGAGGGCTAGGGTAGCCTGTTGGCTAATGGTATGCTGGCGAACGGCAGTTTACCACTTAGTGAATTGAACACGTTGTCGACTGGCTGTTGTTGTTGGTCCGTTTTGTTGACAACAAGCTATTAAAGAGTGTGCGATCAAGCGGCTCCAGTGTCAGCGCGGAGCCGTTTCGTTTATTAGATGCTGGAGAGTTTTATTAATATGGTCGATTCCCTGACGTTACACCCTATCGCTTTGGTTAATGGCACCATCAATTTACCTGGCTCAAAAAGCGTATCAAATCGTGCGTTGCTGTTGGCTGCATTGGCACAGGGAACTACACGCCTGACCAATCTGTTAGACAGTGACGATGTGCGTCACATGCTGAATGCGTTACAGGAGTTGGGAGTCAACTATCAGCTTTCTGCCGATCGCACCGTCTGCCAGATAGAGGGTAAAGCGGGGGCACTAGTAGCACCTCACCCCCTTGAGTTGTTCCTTGGCAATGCGGGCACGGCGATGCGCCCGCTCACGGCCGCACTCTGCCTGGGTAGTGGTGATGTGGTGCTGACTGGTGAACCACGTATGAAGGAGCGACCGATTGGCCATTTGGTTGATGCGTTGCGCCAAGGCGGGGCAGATATCGATTACCTTGAGCAGCCAGAGTATCCACCAATACGTCTGCGCGGTGGTTTTATGGGTGGTACGGTGAGTGTTGATGGCAGTGTTTCCAGCCAGTTTCTGACGGCTTTGCTGATGATGGCGCCACTGGCAGCACAAGACACGCAGATCCAGATCAAAGGGGAACTGGTTTCTAAACCCTATATCGATATTACATTGCATCTGATGCGTAGGTTTGGGGTTGCCGTGCATCACGATAACTATCGTGTATTTCATATTGCTGGGCGGCAGCAGTATCGTTCACCCGGTGATTATCTGGTGGAGGGCGATGCCTCTTCCGCTTCCTATTTCCTTGCAGCTGCTGCGATCAAAGGTGGAACGGTGCGCGTGACAGGGATTGGCAAAAACAGTGTGCAGGGTGATATTAAATTTGCCGACGTGTTGGCGAAAATGGGGGCGAACATCCATTGGGGGGAGGATTATATTGCGTGCAGTCGCGGTGAATTGCACGGTATTGATATGGATATGAACCATATTCCAGATGCTGCAATGACGATTGCTACCACCGCGCTGTTCGCTCAAGGGACAACGACTATCCGTAATATCTACAATTGGCGTGTGAAAGAGACTGACCGGCTAGCAGCGATGGCGACAGAATTGCGTAAAGTGGGTGCAGAGGTAGAGGAAGGGCAGGACTATATTCATATTGTGCCACCAAGGCAGTTGCAGTTGGCACAGATTGAGACTTATAACGATCACCGTATGGCGATGTGTTTTTCGCTGGTTGCTCTTTCTGATACTGCGGTGACGATCCTTGATCCCAAGTGTACGGCCAAAACCTTTCCCGACTATTTCCAGCAGTTGGCTGCATTAACACAACACGATTAAGCCATTTGCTATTCGTGGCTGCACGCTGAATAAAAAAATGGCACCTTGAAGGTGCCATTTTTATGTTTTACCAGCAATAACAAAACATTACTAATAACAACACCATAAGTGGTCAGCGACTAGCCGTAAATATTGGCTCGGTCACGTAACTCTTTACCCGGTTTAAAGTGAGGGACATATTTGCCATCCAATTCAACTTTTTCACCGGTTTTAGGATTACGGCCAATGCGCGGAGCACGGTAGTGAAGAGAAAAACTGCCGAACCCTCGGATCTCAATGCGATCACCCCCGGCTAATGTCGCCGCCATGTGTTCTAGCATTTCTTTCACCGCATCCTCAACAAGCTTTGCAGAAAGGTGAGTCTGTTGCCCGGCAATTCTTTCAATCAGTTCCGACTTGGTCATTGCTCCTCCAAGTTTTATAGCTCAACTACCGTATTAAGGGCGACTAATCGTCGCCCCGGTTATTACTCGCCTTTGGCCGCTTTGAAGGCTTCAGCCATCGCGTTAGAGAAGTTGCCTTCTTCCTGCTTATTATTCACAGTCGCCATTGCATCTTTCTCGTCTGCCTCGTCCTTAGCACGGACAGAGAGGCTGACAACGCGGTTCTTACGGTCAACACCAGTGAATTTAGCTTCCACTTCGTCGCCCACTTTCAGAACTTGCGTTGCATCTTCAACGCGGTCACGAGAGGCTTCAGATGCACGTAGATAACCCTCTACACCACCTGCTAATTCAACTGTAGCACCTTTCGCGTCAACTGCAGTGACTTTACCGGTAACAATAGCACCTTTCTTATTCACAGTAAGGTAGTTATTGAACGGATCTTCAGCAAGTTGCTTCACGCCAAGAGAGATACGCTCACGCTCTGCATCAACTTGCAGCACTACTGCGGCGATTTCATCTCCCTTCTTGTATTCACGCACTGCTTCTTCACCAGCGACATTCCAGGAAATATCAGACAGATGTACCAAGCCGTCGATGCCACCGTCCAGGCCGATGAAGATACCAAAATCAGTAATAGACTTGATTTTGCCTTCAACACGGTCGCCCTTGTTGTGAGTCTCGGCGAATTGCTGCCAAGGATTAGATTTGCACTGCTTGAGGCCAAGAGAGATACGACGACGCTCTTCGTCGATGTCCAGAACCATCACTTCAACCACATCGCCGACATTAACAACTTTAGACGGATGGATGTTCTTGTTGGTCCAGTCCATTTCTGAGACGTGTACTAGCCCTTCAACGCCTTCTTCGATCTCCACGAAGCAGCCATAGTCAGTCAGGTTGCTGACACGACCCGTTAACTTGGTGCCTTCTGGATAACGTTGTGCGATAGCAACCCACGGATCTTCACCCAGTTGTTTCATACCCAGAGATACGCGGGTACGGTCACGATCAAACTTCAATACTTTAACTGGGATTTCATCGCCAACACTGACGATTTCACTTGGATGCTTAACGCGTTTCCATGCCATATCGGTGATATGCAACAGACCGTCAACACCACCGAGGTCAACGAATGCACCGTAGTCGGTCAGGTTCTTAACGATACCTTTGACTTCCATACCTTCTTGCAGGTTTTCCAGCAATTGGTCACGTTCGGCGCTATTTTCTGATTCAATCACCGCACGACGAGAAACCACAACGTTGTTGCGCTTCTGATCGAGTTTGATTACTTTGAACTCAAGCTCTTTGCCTTCTAAGTGCAGAGTATCACGTACTGGACGCACATCAACCAGTGAACCTGGCAGGAATGCACGAATACCGTTCAGCTCTACAGTGAAGCCACCTTTAACTTTTCCGTTGATGATCCCCACTACGGTTTCAGCTTCCTGATAAGCTTTCTCAAGCGTGATCCAAGCTTCGTGACGCTTAGCTTTTTCACGTGAGAGCAGGGTTTCGCCGAAACCATCTTCAACGGCATCCAGTGCAACATCAATTTCGTCACCAACCTGGATTTCTAACTCGCCTTGGGCATTTTTGAACTGTTCTACTGGAATGGCTGACTCAGATTTCAGGCCGGCATCAACCAGTACGACATCTTTATCGATAGCAACCACGACGCCGCGAACAATGGCACCAGGACGAGTTTCGATAGTTTTCAGGGATTCTTCAAAGAGTTGAGCGAAAGATTCAGTCATGTTGTTAATCTTCAGGATTTTGGGTTTAACTGCCATCCGACATCCGGCCGAAATGGGGTTGTTTCACATACCCTGTTATTGGCTCCGTGCCTACAGGGCGTTGGGTAGAAAGCCTACATTCTAACTGATATATTTAGAGACTGCTATGCAATACGGTGACTAATATAGCAAAAAGTCGCCTGCATGAGAATTCGTTGTTATTGATTTGTTAATTTTTGTTTGATGTATGCTAAGGCCTGTTGCCTAACTTGCTGAATTGACATTTCGGTGGCATCGATAATCAGGGCATCTTCTGCCGGTATTAATGGGGCGATTGCGCGGTTGCGATCACGATCATCCCGTTGTTTTATCTCTGCTAATATTGTTTCAATGCTACCGCTAAAACCTTTTTCTTGCAGTTGTAGCAGTCGACGTTTTGCCCGTTCTTCTGCGCTGGCGTCGAGAAAAATTTTTACCGGTGCATCGGGGAAAACGATGGTCCCCATGTCTCGACCATCGGCAATCAGCCCCGGCAACTCACGAAATGCACGTTGACGACGCAGTAATGCCTCACGCACACGCGGGAAAGCGGCAGCTTGTGATGCGGTATTGCCCACCGCTTCGGTGCGGATTTGATGACTGACATCTTCCCCTTCCAGCATGATCTGCATGTTGCCGTTTTGTGTTACAAAGCAGACATCCAGGTGTGCGGCTAATGGAACTAGCGCTTCTTCAGAGCTGATATCTACCTGATGATGTAATGCAGCCAGAGCCAACACGCGATAGATCGCTCCCGAGTCCAGCAGATGCCAGCTTAGTGTTTCAGCCAGCGCTTTACACAGCGTGCCTTTACCCACACCACTTGGGCCATCAATGGTGATAACCGGGGCTAATGTCGTCATTTCTCTTTCCTTTAGCTAAAAAGACTTTGTTTATGCGCTTTTGTTAGCGGATTGCCTGGCATTATATACGTAAAGTAGTGTAAAGAGCAGTTATCTGCTTTTCGGTTCATAAGGCAGACAGGAAAACTTGCTTGATTCAGCTCGGTAGTGCATCACGCGTTGGCGAAAGTAGTCGCGCAGTTCTGCCGGTTGTTCGCGTTCGACCAGATCAGCAACCACTGGCATATTGTAGCGTTCCTTAAATGCCACACCAGCAGCCGCGAGGTCGACATTAATTTTGTCCATTTCCAGTTTTGGTAGCTCGGCTAGGTTATATCCCATGTGTTCTCTCTTGTGTGACTTAACGGCTCTCTCAGTCGCGCCATGTTCGTTGGCTGGTTGCCTTGGATAGCGGCAGGTTGACATTGCTGCTGCCGGTTTGGGCCATCAGCAGCAGTCAATATCTATCGAGAGGCTTAGATTGTGGCTGGGAGTTGGTGTTGCGCAAACTCCTGAACTAATTGTTCAACAAAGCTTAACCGTGTGGCTCGTTGGCTGAGATCTTGGGTAAATTTCAGTTTGCTTGAGCCATCCAGACGATAATTTTGTGGCTGTTGCAACAAGCTAATTAGATAAGCTGGGTCGACACGGTTATTGCTGCTGAACTCAATAAAGCCGCCACGTTCGTTAGCTTCAATACGCTTAATGCCCAATTGCTGTGCTTGCTGGCGTATTTGTGCGCAATGTAACAGATTACGTGTGGCATCCGGCAGTGGACCGAATCGGTCAACCAACTCCACTTTGATCTCGTCCAATTGCTG
The DNA here is from genome assembly GCF_004011885.1 of Serratia microhaemolytica. GTDB lineage: Bacteria > Pseudomonadota > Gammaproteobacteria > Enterobacterales > Enterobacteriaceae > Serratia_G > Serratia_G microhaemolytica. The sequence goes on from NZ_SBEF01000005.1 coordinate 40,449, forward strand.
GCTATCTTTGGCGGTAGCCACACGCTTATAGAATGACAGGCGTGTATTCACATCAGGGACAAAATCCTCTGGCAGTAGCACCGGTAGACGTAATTCAACCTCAATCTGTTGACTAATCAAATCATCCAGTGACGGTTCACGGCCATTTTTCAGTGCCTCAACGGCATTTTCCAACAACTCCATGTAGAGTGAGAAGCCGACACTGTTCATCTGCCCACTCTGATCTTCGCCCAACAACTCACCAGCACCACGGATCTCTAGATCGTGAGTGGCTAATGCAAATCCAGCCCCTAACTCCTCTAGTGAGGCGATCGCTTCCAGCCGTTTATGAGCATCCGCATTCAGGGCTTTGGGTGGCGGTGTTAACAGGTAAGCATAAGCCTGATGGTGTGAACGACCGACCCGACCACGTAGCTGATGCAGTTGAGCAAGGCCGAAGCGATCTGCCCGCTCAATAATAATGGTGTTGGCATTCGGAATATCAATGCCGGTTTCAATAATGGTGGTGCAGACCAGCACATTAAAACGCTGGTGATGAAAATCGTTCATCACCCGTTCCAAGTCACGTTCACGCATTTGGCCATGACCAATGGTAATGCGTGCTTCCGGTACCAGTTCAGCCAGTTTCCCGGCAGCAGCATCAATATGTTCAACGTCGTTGTAGAGGTAGTAAACTTGGCCACCACGCAATATTTCACGCAATATGGCTTCTCGTACCACTAGATTGTCATATTCCCGCACAAAGGTCTTCACTGCCAAACGTCGCGCCGGGGGGGTGGCGATGATTGACAGATCACGCATACCACTCATTGCCATATTCAGCGTTCTGGGTATCGGTGTGGCGGTGAGTGTTAAGATATCAACATGGGCACGCATCGCTTTGATGCGCTCTTTGTGCCGCACTCCGAAGCGGTGTTCTTCATCGATAATCAGCAAGCCCAAATCTTTCCAGCGTAGATCGCTCTGCAACAGTTTATGAGTACCAATGATGATGTCGATCTTCCCTTGTTCAGTTTCCGCCAGGATCTGCTGCTGTTCTTTGGTGGTGCGGAAGCGGGAGAGCATCTCGACACGGATCGGCCAACTGGCAAAGCGATCACGAAAATTATCGAAATGTTGTTGTGCCAGTAGTGTGGTTGGTACTAACACTGCCACCTGTTTGTTGTTCTCTACCGCCAAAAAGGCTGCACGCATTGCCACTTCGGTTTTACCAAAACCGACATCACCACACACTAGGCGATCCATCGCCAGTGGTCGACACATATCACTCAGTACCGCATTGATTGCCTGCTCTTGATCCACGGTAGTTTCAAAGGGAAAAGTTTGACAAAACAGTTGGTATTGCTGGCGATCATGCTTGAAGGCAAAGCCGGTTTTAGCGGCACGCTGTGCATAAATATCGAGGAGTTCAGCAGCGACATCACGCACCCGTTCGGCGGCTTTCTGCCTGGCTCGAGACCAGGTATCTCCGCCCAGTTTATGCAGTGGCGCGTTTTCGCTATTGCCGCCGGCATAGCGGTTGATCAGATGGAGTGAAGAGACGGGGACGTAGAGCTTATCCTCGCCGGCATAGGCCAGGATCAGATATTCAGCTTTGATGCCTCCCGCTTCTAAGGTGGTTAACCCGACATAGCGGCCAACGCCATGTTCCAGATGTACCACCGGTTGCCCTGGGTGCAGTTCTGCCAAGTTGCGGATCAGGGTGTCGGTGTTGATGGTGCGGCGGTTATCTTGCCGCCGACGGCTGATGCGTTCTCCGAGCAGATCACTCTCGCAAATCATCGCACAGTCACGCACACTGTCGATAAAACCATGTTCAGCAGCACCAACCATAATGTAGTGGCCGGGGGCGGTGATTTGCTCTCGCTGTTTGATCAATTGCGGATTGAGTTTAATGCGAGCCAGCAGTTCCAGCAGTGTTTCGCGTCGCCCCTCGCTCTCAACCGAGAACAGGATGCTGCCGCTAAACTGCTCAACAAAACGACGTAATTTATCCAGTGGTGCTTTCTGCGCTGCCTGTATCCCCAGATCGGGCAGCGGTTGATAACCCAGATTGCGGCAGCCGCTCTTGTCTGGCAGAGGCTCTGTTTTGAGTACCACGCGTGGCCAGGCTTTTAATTCGCCAAACAGCGCGTCGACACGTAGCCAGAGCCGTTCGGGTGATAATAGCGGCCGCATGGGATCACCGCTGCGGCTCTGATAACGCTGTTCGATATCCTGCCAAAAGCGAATTGCCGCACTTTCCAGTGGTTCGGTATTAATAATCAAGCTGTTTGCCGGTAAATAGCTAAACAGTGATACTAGCGGCTGGCTGAAAAACAGAGGTTGCCAATATTCGATACCGGCCGGCCAACTCCCTTTGCTGACTTGTTGATAGAGGTGCTCGGCGTCACGTCGCACATCGAACTGTTCTCGCCACTGGCTGCGGAATAGCTCGATGGCACTTTTATCGGTCGGAAACTCGCGTGCAGGTAGCAGATTGATGTTGTCAACTTCGAGCAGTGTACGTTGGCTGTCGATATCAAAAGTGCGTAAGCTATCTACTTCATCATCAAAAAAATCAATTCGATAGGGAAGATCACTACCCATTGGATAGAGATCAAACAGTGCGCCTCGGGTAGCAAATTCACCATGTTCCATCACTTGATCCACACAACGGTAACCGGCCTGTTCTAACTGGGCGCGTAACCGATCGCGCGATAATTTCTGGCCTTTGCGCATCACTAAGGCATGGCGATGGAGAAACTCATGTGGGCAGACGCACTGCATTAAGGTGTTGACCGGCAAGATCAGCGCACCTGTGACTTGTGTGGGCAGGTGATAAAGGCGAGCAAGGCGTGCAGAGATAATCTCTTGATGTGGAGAGAAACTGTCATAAGGCAGTGTTTCCCAGTCCGGCAGGGTAGTCACCGGTTGCTCGGTAAACTGTCGGATTTCGTCACGCAGTCGCAGTGCAGTTTGCATATCAGGGGTAATTAACAACACTGGGCCGTGATGTCGCTCAATGATTTCAGCACACTCTACCGCACAGGCTGAACCCTGTAGTTGGCCAAGTTGCCGCACATCACCGGGCTGCTCTGGCAGTGAGTAACGGTAGGTGGGTGAGATCGAGTCACGGCGGTTTTCAGAGTTGCTCATGTGATTATCTTTATTCTTTTAAAATCAGTTTGTTGTATGGTTTTGTGTCAGGTGTAAATGCGATTAGGCAGATACGTTGCTGAGTCTTATTTTAGCCTGACAGGCCAAGGTATCGGCGGCAGTTAGAACTGTTCGCCATCTCTGCGCCAGGCATCAGCAGTCAATGCTTCACCAAAGTGAGCGGCAATTAGCCGCCTGGTGAGATCATGTAGCGGTGCTGCCAGTACTTCGGCGGTGTTGCCACGTTCAACCACTTCGCCCGCATGCATCACCAGTACCTGATCACTAATATGCTTCATCATGCCGAGATGCTGAGTAACATAGATATACGAAATACCATGTTTTTCCTGGAGTTCCAGCATCAGATTCGTGATTTGTGAGCGCATTGACATATCAAGCGAGGCTAACGCTTCATCAGCGACAATCACTTTGGGTTGTAAGATCAGCGCGCGTGCCAATGCGACACGCTGCTTCTGCCCAGCCGCTAGCATATGCGGGTAGTAGTAGGCGTGATCAGGTAGCATCCCCACTTGGCGCAGTGTTTGGTTAATTCGCTCTTCCCGTTCATGTGCCTCAAGTGCAGTGTTGAGGCGTAGTGGCGTCTCCAGCAGTTGGCCGACCCGCTGGCGCGGGTTGAGGGAGGTGGTTGGATCTTGAAAAATCATGCGAATACGTTGGCTTCGATAGTGATAGTCGCCAAACTCCAGTCGATGATCGTCGATCAGTAACTCACCGGATGAAGGCTCGATCATTCCGGCCAGCATCTTAGCCAGTGTTGATTTGCCAGAACCATTTTCACCGATGATCGCCAGCGTTTGCCCTTCACGCAGTGTAAAGCTGACTGCTTTGACCGCTTCAATATGTTGGCGGCGAAAAAGCCCAGTGCGATAGCGGTAGGTTTTGGTCAAATTGCGCACTTCCAGCAACGTCTCCATGTTACTGCTCCTCAATGTTCAGCGGAAAATGGCAGGCGAATGAGCGATTTTTCATCGTGCGTAAGCGTGGTGTTTCAATACATTTTTTTTGTGCATAAGGGCAACGTGGGCCTAAGCGACAACCGATAGGTAAGCGCTCGAGTGAGGGGATGGCACCATGCAGCGTGTTCAGTCGGCTTTTATGGGGCAACGCACGGCCAAAATCCGGCATGGCGCGGATCAGCGCCTGTGTATAGGGATGGTGCGGGGTTGCAAGCAATTCTTCACACTGTGCGCTCTCTACCGTTTGGCCACAGTAGAGCACATCGACCCGATCTGCCCATTTACTCATCATCTGTAGATCATGGCTAATCAGTAGGATGGTGGTGTTATTGTTTTGATTCAACCTGGCTAACAGCCGGAAAATTTGTGCCTGAGTGGTTGGCTCCATCGCATTGGTTGGTTCGTCAGCAATCAGCAATCTCGGCTGATTCGCTAGCGCAATCGCGATCATCACTTTTTGGCACTCACCTTCGGTCAATTCGTAAGGGAAGCAGCCCATGATATCTTTATGATCTTTAATGCCAACACGGTGCAGTAGCTCAATTGCTCGGCGTTTGCGCCAGTTAAGACGTTGCCACCAGCGCCCTTTGTAAGTCCAGCCAGGAATTGCCTGCATCAGTTGACGGCCGATATTCTCTGCTGGATCGAGACAGGATTGCGGTTCCTGGAAGATCATCGACACATCCTGCCCTAACAGTTTGCGCCGTTTACGCGGGCTTAAACGTAATAGATCAATATCGTCAAAGCGAAAGCGATCGGCACTGACACGCCAGTTATCTTTGGTAACGCCACAAATCGCTTTTGCAATCAGGCTTTTGCCTGAGCCAGACTCGCCAACAATGCCACGTACTTCTCCTTCAGTTAAGCTCATGCTGATGCGATCCACGGCTTTTACTGGGCCTTGCGCGGTCATAAATTCAATGGTGAGGTTACGAATATCGAGTAATGGCATTATTCTACTCCGGTTGTAACAGCACGGCGTATGCCATCGCCCAGCAGGTTAACGAGCAATACACTCAACATAATCGCAGCACCGGGCAGCATAACACTCCAGGGCGCGACATAGATCAATTCCAATGAATCACCGAGCATGGTGCCCCATTCGGCACTGGGCAGTTGTGCGCCTAAATCGAGAAACCCAAGCGCGGCAAGATCGAGAATTGCCATCGACAGCGCACGGGTAAACTCATTGATGAGCACTGCGCTGATATTCGGCATTACCGCATACCACAAAATGTGGGCGGTGGTTGCACCATCCAGCCGAGCAGCAATAATGTACTCTTTTTCCAGTTCATCATGTACAGCACTGTAGATGGTACGAACCATGCGCGGCAGCAGAGCCAGCCAAATGGCTAACATGGCGTGCTGTAGAGAAGGGCCAACAAATGCCACGATAATGATTGCCATCAGTAGTGAAGGAATGGCAAGCAAAATATCTAACATGTGTTTGAGTAATGCGGAGAGTAACCCACGTGTAATACCGGCAAAAACGCCGAGTAATATCGCACAGAGTGCAGCCGCAATGGTCACCAGCCAGGCACTGCCAAAAGTAGCGCGGGCACCATTGAGCAGACGGCTGAGCAAATCACGGCCAAGATCATCGGTGCCGAGAAAGAACGAGACATTGCCATGATTTGACCAAGCGGGCGGTGCCAACTGATAACCAATAAATTGCTGATCCAGCGGATAGGGTGCCAGCAGGTTGCCGATCAGACAGAGTAGCAATAGTATTGATACGCCATAAAAGCCGATCATGGCTAAGGTGTCAGCGTAGAAAATACGCCAAATATAGAGCAGGCGGCTGGGCATTTTATTTTCTCGATACACACTATCGAACAGCATACCATTCCTTATGTTTTAGCGGGTTAGCTGCAGCGCCGATAATCTCGGCCAGCGTGTTAATCATCATCACTAGCGCACCGAAAATCATCACGCCGGCAGAGAGAGCAGCAAAATCCTGTTGGCGAATCGCATCGATCATCCAACGGCCAAGCCCTGGCCAACTGAAGATCACTTCAGTGATGATGGCGAGTGTGAGCATGGTAGAAAATTGCAGGCCAAGTTTCGGGATGATTGGCGGTAGCGCGTTATGTAGCACATGACGGCGAATGATGGTAAAGCGCGACAAGCCGCGCGTGTTGGCAGCTTTGATGTAGTTTTTGGCAAATACCTCACTGGCGCTTATCCGTAGTAGGCGGATCACTTCGGTGGTGGGGACAACACAGAGTGTGGCGACCGGCAGAATAATGTGGCGCAATACACTGTTGATCATTTCGCTACGGTATGGCGAATCTGAGAGCCAGGTGTCAATTAACGCGAAGCCGGTCACCGGTTTGACTTGGTAGAGCAGATCGAAACGGCCGGAAACCGGCAACCAACCAAGATTTAACGAAAACAGCAGTATTAGCAACAGCGCTAACCAAAATACTGGGATCGAGAAACCGAGTAAGGCTACCGTGCTAATAGCGCGATCCTGCCATTTTCCACGTAATACACCGGCGATAATCCCCAATGGGATACCGATCAGTAACGCCAGACTAAATGCCAGCAAGCAGAGTTCAACAGTAGCTGGCAGCACTTCTTTTAACTGATCTTTAATCGGCTGACCATTAACAATCGAAAACCCGAAATCACCTTTGATCAAGTTGTTGACATAAAAAAGGTAAGCATCCGGTAACGTAGAACCGGCTAGTGGCGCATGTGGTGTAAAATAGCTCAGACTAAAGCTGATCATGGTCAACAGTAGCAACGTGATCAGCAGCAACAGCAGGCGACGTAAGATAAAAATAATCACTTGGTCTGTTCTTCCTTTAACGGGGTGCGATGCACCCCCGCGAATGAGGCGTTACCGAATGGACTAAAGATAAGCCCATTAATATCATGCCGATAAGCCTGTAGGTGTAATGAGGAGGCGAGCGGCAAGATCGGTAATTGTTCGGTCAGGATCTTCTGTGCCTGTCGATAATAGCTAATACGCTGTGACAGCTCACTGGTGAGTTGGGCATTTTGCAAGATGTCGTCAAAGCCGGGATTGCACCAGTGGGCATAGTTGGTTTGTGAGCGAATTGCCGCACAACTGAGTAATGGGCGGAAAAAGCTGTCAGGGTCATTGCTGTCGGTAGCCCAGCCAGTGAGCGTCAGATCGTGGTGCATTTCCATCAACCGTTCCTGACGGTAGTGACCATCGACCGGAACAATACTAAGCGTAATGCCGAGCGGCGCTAAGCTGGCCTGCAATAGCTCGGCCATTTTCATCGGGCTTGGGTTGTAGGACTGCGATGCGATCGGTACCCAAAGTGTCAACGATAGGTGTGTAATACCGGCCTGTTTCAACAGTTGGCGAGCCTGGGCAAGATCATATTTCTCTGGTTTAGCTTCACTGTCATAGGCCCAGGAAGCACGCGGCAAGATCGAACTGGCGGTTTCAGCACTGCCATAATAGATCGACTGCATCAGGTGTTCGCTATCGATTGCCAGTGCAATTGCCTGACGAACCTTCAGGTTATCCAACGGCGGTTTAGCCGTATTAAAAGCCAAATAAGCGACATTCATTCCTGGACGTAACGTTAAACTGAGGCGTGGATCTTTGCGCAGCACCGAGATCTGGCTGGCAGCAGGATAAGCCAGCACATCACACTCACCAGTCAGCAACTTGGCTAGTCGCCCAGCACCACCGGCGCTCATATCAATCACCACTTGAGGCATCTGCGGTTTACCTTGCCAATAACTGTCATGGCGCGCTAGACGCAAATATTGCCGGGCATGATATTCACTCAACAGAAAGGGGCCGGTACCGACCGGTTTGCGATCAAGGAGTTGTGGTACGCCAGCTTGCGCAAGCTTGGTGGCATATTCGGCCGATAGGATCGGGGCGTAATGGGTAGCAAGATGCCACAAGAAGGAGGCATTCGGTGCCCGTAGGCGAAATTCGACAGTATAGTCATCCAGTTTGTTGATCGACTGAATTGAATTCGCTAACTGTAAACTATCGAAATAGGGATACTCACCCCCATTGAGCGCATGAAATGGGTGATTGACCTGAAAGATGCGTCGAAAACTAAACAACACATCTTCAGCATTCATGTTGCGGGTGGGTTGGAACCAAGCAGTGGTTTGAAATGGAACATTGTTGCGTAGATGAAAGCGATAGGTGGCGCCATTGTCCAGCACAACCCAACGTTCAGCCAATCCAGGCAGTAAACGGTAGGTATTGGGATCGACAGTCAGCAGCCGATCATAGAGTTGTGCCGAAAGGGTATCAACCACCAATCCACTACTGGCCATCTGTGGATTAAAGGTGTTCAAAATGCCGTTGACACAATAGACGAAACCACTACGGCGAATATCTGTCGGTGAATGGTAGGTTGCAGGTGTATAGGATGTTGGCCGGATGGAAGCCGATAGCGAACCAGCCAGGCAGATAAATGAGTTTGCCAAGCAACCAAACGAGATGAACCAAAGCCAAAAGATGCGCATACAGGTGTCAGTGAGTTATCCAGTGATGGACTTAGTGTATCGCACTATCGGCAACAGCCCAATTGCTGACACAAAATGGTTTTGATTGTGACAGTCAGCAAAAGAGCTGTAGAGCCATCATGGCGGTACTCAACCAATGTCTTCATGTTTTTTCAGTAAACCGCGTAACTGGTGGTAACTTAAACCGAGCAATTTGGCCGCATTACGCTGATTGAAACGCCCTTGTTGCAGTGCTGCCTTCAATAAAGCGGCTTCCTGCTGATGTTGCCAGAGTTTCAGATCCAGCGGCAAGGCTGGCAGTACTGTGTGGCTATCAGCGGGCGCGACAATTGGCGCTAATTGCCGGTTAAAGGGATCGATGATGATCTGATCCAGTGCCTCCTGGCTGGAGCCGTGCCGATAAACCGAACGCTCAACAGCATTTTTCAGCTCGCGGATATTACCCGGCCATTGATAGTTCAGCAAGCTATCCTGAGCTTGTTGGCTAAAGCCCGGAAATAACGGCAATGACAACTCGCGGCACATCTGAATGGCAAAATGTTCGGCCAGCAACAGAATGTCTTGCTGTCGCTGGCGCAGTGGAGGCAACTGCACCACATCAAATGCCAAGCGATCGAGCAGATCAGCACGGAATTTGCCTGCTTTGGTCAAAGCGGGTAAGTCGTCATTGGTTGCGCACACCAAACGGACATCGACTTTTAATGGCTGGCTACCGCCGACACGTTCCAACTGCCCATACTCGATCACTCGCAACAGTTTATCTTGTACCAACATTGGCGCAGTCGCTAACTCATCAAGAAATAACGTACCGCCATCAGCACGCTCAAAACGGCCAAGATGACGCTTTTGCGCACCAGTAAACGCACCGGCTTCGTGGCCGAACAGTTCGGAATCAAGCAGATTTTCATTCAGTGCAGCACAGTTGAGTGAGATAAATGGCCCTTGCCAACGAGGTGACAGGTAATGTAAACGATGAGCGATCATCTCTTTACCGGTTCCACGTTCGCCGATAACCAGCGCGGGTTTACTGAGCTTTGCCAGTTTTGAGACTTGCTCTAGCATTTCGACAAAGCAATTGGCTTCGCCTAATAGGTTTTCTTGCTGCTCATGCATGACGAAATTCACCAACATTTAGCGTAAATGGCTACTTTAAACCATAGATTATCAGAGGTAAAAACAAAAAATCATTTATTTTCATTGTGATAAAAGTTGGCACGCTTCTTGATTAAATCGAGAGGCAATTAACTTAATCAATGTTCAGTATCAAGAGGATGTGAATCATGGGAATTTTCTCTCGTTTTAGCGATATTGTGAATGCCAATATCAATGCGTTATTAGATAAAGCCGAAGACCCACAGAAATTGGTGCGGCTGATGATCCAAGAGATGGAAGATACACTGGTTGAGGTACGTTCGATTTCAGCTCAGGCGCTGGCAGAGAAAAAACATCTGTTACGTCGAGTTGAAGATGGCAAACGTCAACTGAATGACTGGCAGGAAAAAGCTGAACTGGCAATACGCAAAGACAAAGAAGAGTTGGCGCGATCAGCATTGATTGAAAAGCAGAAAGTGGCCGATGTTGTCGGAACGCTGGAGCGGGAAGTTGCAGTCATCGATGAGAAATTAATACGCATGAAAAGCGAAATCGGTGAATTGGAGAATAAATTAACTGAAACGCGCATACGTCAGCAGGCATTGACATTACGGCATCAGGTGGCAGCATCATCATCGGAAGTGCGTCGACAGTTGGATAGCGGTAAACTGGATGCCGCGATGGCCCGATTTGAACAGTTTGAACGCCGGATCGACCATATGGAGGCTGAAGCGGAAAGTTTTAGCATCGGTAAGAAGAAAAACTTGGAGCAGGAGTTTGCAGAGCTGAAAGCCGATGATGCTATTAGTGAGCAATTAGCTGCGCTGAAAGCCAAAATAAATCGTACTGAATAATATTCCAGCGGCCACCATGTGGCCGCCGCTAACCTATTGCCAACAATAAGGAAGTCAAATGAGTGGTTTCTTTCTCTTTATCCCGCTGACAATTTTCGTCGTGTTTATTGTTCCAATTTGGCTTTGGCTGCATTACCGCGCTCAGAAACAGAGTGGAGGGGAGTTGGATGCACAGGAAATGAGTCAGTTAACGCAACTGAGTGAGCAGAGTGCACGAATGCGCGCACGTCTCCAGGTTTTGGAAGACATTCTTGATGCGGAACATCCAAATTGGAGACAGTCATAATGCGTGATTGGCAAAACAGAACGCGCAGTAATAGCACGCAGTACCGCAGAACATCATCTAGCTGTTCCAGTTCTCATACAAGTTATTCGGGCAGAAAGTTGTACCTTATGCCGCAACAGGGGATTATCAAGGGAGTCTGTGCCGGTTTGGCGCACTATTTTGGTCTGCCGGTACGTTTGGTAAGGGTACTTGTGGTGATCTCGCTGTTTTTTGGTGTGGTATTAACTGTGGCAGCATACGCTATCCTGGCCTTTTTCCTGGACAAGGCACCAACATCAGAAGTTGAAACAGATGGTTATCAACCAACATCACGGCAATTACTGGCACAGCTTGAACTTGAGTTAGAGCAAAGTGAACAGAAACTGCGTCAACTTGAGCGTTATGTTACCTCTGATACCTTCACCGTGCGTGGCCGTTTTCGTCAATTGTGATTTTAGCTAGCGGTTTGCCACTGTTGGCATTGGCAAACCGTGGTGGATCACAAAAGCTGAACAATGTTGGTGACAATTTAGTGCGCTAAGCAGAGAGGATGAATGAAACGACTGCAAAATGAATTGACCTCGCTGATTAATCGCGGGGTTGATCGTCATCTGCGCCTGGCGGTAACCGGATTAAGCCGCAGTGGTAAAACGGCTTTTATCACTTCGTTGGTAAATCAGTTACTTCATGCCCACCACGGCGCGCGTTTACCGCTGTTCTCCGCACTACGCGAGGGACGTTTACTCGGAGCTAAACGTATCCCTCAGCGCGATCTTTCCATCCCCCGTTTTAGCTATGATGAAGGTTTGGCTCAACTCTATGCCACTCAGCCTGAGTGGCCAACGCCGACTCGTGGGGTGAGTGAAATCTGTTTGGCACTGCGTTACCGTTCGACAGATTCACTACTGCGCCATTTCAAAGACACCGCGACACTCTATTTGGAAATTGTTGATTATCCTGGAGAGTGGCTGCTTGATTTACCAATGCTAGAACAGGACTACCCGAGTTGGTCACGGCAGATGGTCGAATTATTGCGTGGCGATCGTGCGCAATGGGCAGAACCGTGGTTGGCGTTGTGCCGGGATCTCGATCCTTTGGCCGCTGCCGATGAAAACCGCTTGGCAGCCATTGCCAATGCCTACACCGACTATCTATTACGCTGCAAACAGAATGGGTTGCATTTTATCCAGCCCGGCCACTTCGTATTACCCGGTGATTTGGCTGGGGCTCCAGTGTTGCAATTTTTCCCCTGGCCAAATTCAACGGCGTTAACCAGTACACAATGGGCACAAGCTGATGAACAGAGCAACATCGGCGTGTTACGCACACGGTTCAACTACTACTGTCAGGCAGTGATCAAAAAATTCTATCGTGAACACTTCTCACAGTTTGATCGGCAGATTGTACTTGTTGACTGCCTACAGCCATTGAACCGTGGCCCTGAAGCATTTAACGAAATGCGCCTGGCATTGACGCAACTGATGAAGAGTTTTCATTACGGTAAGCGCACGCTGTTTCGTCGTCTATTCTCACCGACAATTGATAAATTGATGTTTGCTGCGAGCAAAGTCGACCATATCACTGCTGACCAGCACGGAAATCTACTCTCACTGCTCAGACAGTTAGTGCATGATGCTTGGCAAAATGCTGCTTTTGAGGGCATCACGATCGACTGTGCCAGCCTGGCTTCGGTACAAGCCACGGAAACAGGTAGTGTTGAACACCAAGGAGCGCGCGTTCCGGCGCTAAAAGGGCACCGATTGAGTGATAACACGCCACTGACGCTGTTTCCTGGTGAAGTACCGCCACGCTTACCTGCTGCTTCTTTTTGGCAGCAACAGGGATTTCATTTTGAACAATTTCGGCCACGGATAATGCCTGTTGATGCCCCATTGCCACACATTCGATTGGATGCAGTGATGCATTTTCTGCTGGGGGATAAATTACGATGAATGATCAGCTAAAAGGGCGGATCGATTTTACATCATCTCCGCAACTGGAACACTCTTCGCAGTTGCGTACTGGAAGCGCTTTTAGTCAGCCAGCGAGTGAGCAGTTTGTTCCATCGCCACCGGATGATGGGTTGGCGTCGCAACAGGTGGAGCAGATCATGCATAGCGCACTGTTACCTAAACGCAGTTTGTGGCGAAAAATGGTCACTGTGGCGCTGGTATTGTTTGTGGTTAGTGCGCTACTACAGAGTGGGCAATGGCTCTATCACGCTTGGCAACAACAGGATTGGGGGGTGCTTGTTGCTGGCGGAGCAACAGCGCTGGTGCTGTTTGCCACAGTGGGAACGGTGATTGCCGAGTGGCGACGTTTATACCGGTTACGCCATCGCAATCAGATACGTGATCAGGCAAGGGAGTTGCTGCAGAGTCACGACGTGGGCAACGGGCAACTGTTTTGCCAGAAATTGGCGCGTGAAGCGGGTTTGAATGCAGAACATCCGGCATTGCAGCGCTGGCGGTTATCACTGCATGAAAGCCAGAGTGACGGTGAGGTATTGACGTTATATGCTCAGATAGTTCAGCCAGAGATTGATAGCCATGCTCGGCGTGAAATTAATCGCTCAGCAGTAGAATCGGCTTTGATGATTGCGGTTAGCCCACTGGCATTATTGGATATGGCGTTTATTGCCTGGCGGAATATTCGGCTGATCAATCGTATTGCTGGATTATACGGTATCGAATTGGGCTATTTTAGTCGGATCCGTCTATTGAAACTGGTGTTACTCAATATTGCTTTTGCTGGAGCCAGCGAATTGGTGCGCGAAGTGGGTATGGATTGGATGTCTCAGGATATGGTTGCTCGCCTTTCCACTCGTGCTGCTCAAGGGATTGGGGCCGGATTGTTAACTGCACGACTGGGAATTAAAGCGATGGAACTTTGTCGACCACTGCCCTGGTTGGCTGATGAAAAACCTAAACTTAGTGAGTTTCGCCATCACTTGCTTAGCCAACTGAAGGAGACGGTAAAAAGTAGTGGCAGTAAAGCATAAGTGGCAGTAAAGCATAATCAGAGAGAACGACAAGGCGTGGCTGATTGAGACAAAGTGACTGGATTTGTAACTCACCATGAGCAGCAATAATAGGCTGCTCTTGGTTTTTAAATTGGTCATAGGGGCTGTTTGTTAGTTGAAAATAGCAATATGTTAAAATTAACCAGATATAAGTTTTGCTTTTTTTTGATTTTAACATATTGATGTAAATTGAAATGCGTTAAAGATGTCAACTTTTACTGACAGATAACTTCTTCTGCGTCGGCTGAGAGGGTATTATCATCCGCAGTACTCGTAAAGATGAGGCCAATATTGATGCGCTTAGAAGTGTTTTGCCAAGACCGTCTCGGTCTTACCCGAGAGTTACTTGATCTTTTGGTATCACGCAATATCGATTTGCGCGGCATAGAAATCTACGCTGCTGGCCGGATCTACCTCAAATTTTCTGAGCAGGATTTTGACAGTTTTCGCACTTTGATGGCGGAAATTCGCCGAATTAGCGGTATTAGTGATGTTCGTACCGTGAGCTTTATGCCTTCTGAACTTGAATTAGGGGCGTTAAGGACATTACTACAGGCGCGCACAGAACCGGTATTGGCAATAGATATCAAAGGGCGTCTGGTGTTGGCAAATAGCGCAGCGCTGCAATTGTTCCAGATTTCGCAGGATAAGATTTCACATCAAACCCTGGCACAGTTGATCAATGGATACAATTTTGGCCGCTCTTGGGATAGTGAAAATATTCAGGTTCATACTGAGCAAGTGCTGATCCGCAATCAGAAGTTTTTGATGGAAATTACCCCAGTTCAGCCTGAAGAAGAGGAGGCACCTGGCCTGCCGATTGGCGCATTGGTCACATTCAACACGGTGGCTGCTAAGCGCAAGTCTGCTGAGCAAGCGCTGCAAAAAGTGGCAGAATTTGATCAGATCATTGCCGTGAGTGCAAACATGCGCCAGGTGTTGGAACAAGCACGCAAACTGGCCATGCTTGACGCACCGTTGTTGATAGTCGGTGATACTGGCACCGGCAAGGATATGTTGGCTAGGGCGTGTCACCTACACAGCACACGTGGCCAACAACCCTTTTTAGCTCTCAATTGTGCCGCACTGCCTGACGATGTGGTTGAAAGCGAGCTGTTTGGACATGCTCCTGGTGCCTATCCTAATGCGATTGAAGGGAAGAAAGGTTTTTTTGAACAAGCAAATGGTGGTTCGGTACTGTTGGATGAAATTGGCGAGATGTCACCACGAATGCAGACTAAACTGCTTCGTTTTTTGAATGACGGTACATTTCGACGTGTGGGCGAGGAACATGAGGTTCAGGTTGATGTCCGCGTGATTTGTGCGACACAGAAAAATCTGATCGAACTGGTGCAGAGTGGCGCGTTTCGTGAAGATCTCTACTATCGACTGAATGTCTTGACCATTCATTTGCCACCTTTGCAGGAGCGTTTGCAGGATATCATGCCGCTCACTGAACTGTTTGTTGCACGCTTTGCCGATGAACAGGGGGTTGCTCAGCCGAGATTGGCTCCCGGCCTTGATGAATTTCTGATCCAATACAGTTGGCCAGGTAATGTGCGTCAGCTTAAGAATGCTATCTATCGTGCCTTGACACAGATGAACGGCTACGAATTGACAGCAGAAGACATTGAACTACCAACATTTGATGTCGATATGTCGTTCGGTGACGATGTGCTGGAAGGCTCATTGGATGAGATCAGCAAACGTTTTGAACGCTCGATTTTAACCCGCCTTTATCGTGCCTACCCAAGTACCCGTAAGTTGGCTAAACGCTTAGGGGTTTCTCATACGGCGATTGCGAACAAGTTGCGTGAATATGGATTAAATCAGCGTAAGTCTCCGAAAGGTGATAAATAAATGCTGATCTGCAAGTGATACAACTTGATAGTCACGCTAGACTTTCTGTTAATGCTACAGAAACAGAGGGGGGGCAATGGAGACAATTATTGGGCGTGAATTACAGGTTGTTGATGCAACTTATGCTTGTCAATTCGATGGTAAGGGGGGATGTACCCCGATTGATAATGAAGAGACTGCGACCAGTGAGAAGCCCTGCTGGTTACACTTGGATTATCAGCATCCAGCGAGCATAGACTGGATATCGACGACAGCAGTGCTACCTCAGTTAGTGAGAGAACCGTTATCGGGTGCCAGCACAAGGCCAAGGGTAAACCGGCTATCAGAAGGAATGATGCTTACACTGCGAGGCATCAATTTAGACAGTGACTCACGTCCGGATCAATTGGTCACGGTACGCATCTATCTTACTGATAAATTAATTGTTTCTACCTGCCATCGAAAATTTTACGCTATCGAAGCCGTGATGAGTGATTTGTATAATCACAGTGGAGCCAGTTGCACTGCGCAGTGGTTGGTGGAAATGATTGATGCTTTAACTGACCAGGTAATTGAATTTATTGAGCAACTTCATGATCAAATTATCGATCTTGAAGATGCATTACTTGAGCAGCTCATTCCTGAACGTGGTCAACTGGCGTTAATTCGCAAGCAACTGATTGTGTTGCGTCGTTATATGGCGCCTCAGCGCGATGTGTTTTCTCGCTTGGCAATAGAACGTCTTGCTTGGATCACTGATGAACAGCGCTATCGTCTGCAAGCCTTAGCGGATCGATTAGGGCGGGGATTGGATGATGTCGATGGCAGTATTGCACGTACCGCCATTCTGGCGGATGAAATTACCGTACTAATGGCAGATGCGATGAACCGGCGCACTTATACCATGTCAATCATGGCGATGATCTTTCTGCCGACCACATTCCTAACTGGACTGTTTGGTGTAAACCTCGGAGGCATTCCTGGTAATGCCAGCCCAGTTGCTTTTGCTACCTTTTGTGTATTACTGCTGTTGCTGATTGCTATTGTGGCTTGGTGGTTAAGACGCAGTAGGTGGTTGTAGGTTGTCGTGGTGGTAAAAAAGCAAAGATTGAGCAATGTCAACACTCACAACGGCAGAAGCGAGTACTGTCACTGGCGCAGGTGAATACAACGCTAAGCGATGGGCGTTGTGCTCGGTGATTGTCTTACTTCTCTATTTTGTTGTTGTCAAATAGCAGGTTTCTTCATACTATGCCGACAGTTATGTCGGCATTTTTTTCGGTCTGTATCTGTCTTATCCGCACTGGAAATCTGGGATGTAACCTAATCCAATCTGCCAGTTAACTGACTGTAGTATCCCAGAAACTGGCTTCGATTTTGTGTCCATCCAAGTCACGCACGAAACAACCATAGTATGCATTACCATACAGGGGACGTGGCCCTGGTGCTCCATCATCTTTAGCACCAGCGGCTAATGCCTGCTGATAGAAATCATCAACCTGCTGTTTGTTAGCGGCAAAAAAAGCGATATGAACGCCATTTCCAGTGGTAGCAGGTTGACCATCGAACGGTGCTTGTATCCAGAATTCAGGGAACGCTTTGCCATAAGCGATAGCGGCTGGATATTCGAATAGACGTTGGCAACCGAGTGTGCTGAGCACACGATCATAAAATTGAGCTGCTGCCTCGAACTGATTGGTGCCTAATGAAACATGACATAGGCAAGGTGTAGTTGTACTCATAATGCTCTCCTTTTCACTGTATATATAAACAGTATTCATTACTTTAATACTACTGCCAATCAACTTGCTTGATAAATGTGAACTGCTTCACGACTTTTTATTTTGATCGGCAAGTCGATAAAAACGGGATGGCAGAATTGAGAGACTATGCTGGTGGGATTGGCAAGCGTTGTTAACTCTATGAGAAAAAATGGAAAAAAACAGAATGTAAAAAAACAGCGCCTGGGTAAAGAAGCAACCCAGGCAAATTTAGCTTGAATCAAGACAGATTATTTGATCTCAACAATCTCTAAACGCAAATTATCATCATCGTCTTCTTGCCAGCGTTGCGTTTGAGCAGGTAACTCTTCGCGATCAAAAGCCAGATCGCCCCCATGCGCTATGGCATCACCATGAGCGATTGACTTAAAGTCAAACAGCGTACCGTCACACAGGTGCGATGGCACCACATTTTGCATTGCGCTAAACATAGTCTCAATTCGCCCGGGGTAGCGCTTATCCCAGTCACGCAGCATTTCAGCGATCACTTGGCGCTGCAAATTGGGTTGTGAACCACAAAGATTGCACGGAATGATAGGGAACGCTTTGGCGATAGCAAAACGTTCAATATCTTTCTCTCGGCAATAAGCGAGCGGCCTGATGACAATATGTTTACCATCATCGCTGATCAGCTTCGGCGGCATCCCTTTTAGTTTGCCACCGTAAAACATGTTTAATAGCAGTGTTTGTAGGATGTCATCACGGTGATGACCTAGCGCGATCTTCGTGGCGCCTAACTCACTGGCCGTGCGGTAGAGAATGCCACGGCGTAGGCGTGAGCAGAGCGAGCAGGTGGTTTTTCCCTCAGGAATTTTTTCTTTCACGATGCTGTAGGTATTTTCCTGCACGATTTTGTATTCAATACCTAATTTGGAAAGGTAATCAGGCAGAATGTGCTCAGGAAAACCAGGCTGCTTTTGATCAAGATTGACAGCAACCAATGAGAAATTGATTGGGGCACTTTGCTGAAGGTTACGCAGGATTTCCAACAGGGTGTAGCTGTCCTTGCCACCAGAGAGACAGACCATAATGCGGTCGCCTTCCTCAATCATGTTAAAGTCGGCGATCGCCTCGCCGACATGACGGCGCAAACGCTTCTGCAGCTTATTCAGGTTGTATTGCTGTTTTTGATTTAGCACGGGCTTCTCTTGCGGGTATCAGATTCACGGTAATGATGAGCGGTATGGTACCGATTGCATCGCTGAATGTCAGTGCTTAGTGCATTTTTTCCTTGTGATGATCACTTGGCTCGATGGTGTGATGTGCGAGTGTTGACAACAATTTCAATCACCCTACAAGCGATCGGGGTGATAAATATATTTACATTATTTCTTGATTTGAAGTATTCCCATTCAATTAACGCTTCTTCTGTTATCTACTTTATTTATTTTTTTGTTACAAAATAAACCATTATGTCACTGGATAGTCACTTGATTGACCTGATGCTGTATTGATTTGCTATTAATACATAAGTAATAATTAATTTATTAATGGAGGTGATTTTACAGGGTGATTCAGTGCCGAGGCACATCAGGTAAATTTTTTATTTGGGCTATTAGCCAGGGGAATGAATGACTGTTTTTGATCGGTGATAGTTAAAATCAGCCGCCTGGTGTGCAGCTCGTCAACCAGAATATAACCAATGAGATGATAGATATGGAAAATCGGACAGCCGTGTTATTACGCCGTTTAAATGAGTTTTCTGCGCGTGCATTAGAAAGTGCCGTGTCATTGTGCCAAACACGCGCACACGCCCAGGTGACGCCGGAGCACTGGTTATTAAAGTTACTTGAATTAGGTGAGGGAGATTTAACGGTGATCGCACGACGTTATGAGTGGGATCTGGAAGCGATTTGGCAAGCACTGCTGCAATGGCTTGAACAGCAGCCGCGATCTGTGCGGAGTAAGCCAGAACTCTCCCCAACACTACAGCAGTTACTGACACAGGCTTGGCTGATGGCGACATTGGCAGACGATCACCAGATACGCAGTTATCACCTGCTGGCAGCGATGATTGAAAACCCAAGTTTGGTTAATTGTCATGGCTTGTGGCGATTGCTAACCGTAACTCCAACGCAACTTTCCAGATTACGCCCAATACTTGATGCGCAATCAGACGAAAAAATTGAGCCTGGATCAGCGCAAGTCGCTACTTCAGTCCATGTTGCTCAGCAGCCTGGTGAAAGTACAGGCGTGGAAAAAGCCGCAATCACCTCCCAGCAACCCGATGCCAGTTTAACGCGTTTCACCATTGATGTGACTGCACGAGCCAGAGAGGGAAAAATTGATCCGGTATTTGGCCGTGATAGTGAAATCCGCCAAATGATGGACATCCTCTGTCGTAGAAGAAAAAACAATCCGATCTTGGTTGGTGAACCCGGTGTCGGTAAAACCGCGTTAGTCGAAGGTTTGGCACTGCGCATTACCGAGGGTAATGTTCCTGAAAGCCTAAAAAGTGTCACCTTACGTACGCTGGATTTAGGTCTGTTACAAGCTGGAGCGGGTGTTAAAGGCGAGTTTGAACAACGGTTGAAAGGCATTATCGAGGCGGTACAACAATCCACCACTCCGATTTTATTATTTATTGATGAAGCACATACCATTATTGGGGCAGGCAATCAGGCGGGGGCTGCTGATGCGGCGAATTTATTAAAGCCAGCACTGGCACGCGGTGAACTACGGACGATTGCAGCAACTACTTGGAGTGAATATAAGCAGTATTTTGAACGTGATGCGGCGCTTGAACGGCGCTTCCAGATGGTAAAGGTTGATGAGCCCGATGATCAGACAGCTTGTTTAATGTTACGTGGCTTGAAAGCACGTTATGCCGAACATCATGGTGTTCACATTAGTGGTGCAGCGATCCAGGCGGCGGTGACGTTGTCACGTCGTTATCTGGCTGGACGACAACTGCCGGACAAGGCAGTCGATCTGCTCGACACAGCGGCAGCACGAGTGCGCATGAGCCAGGATACGCTCCCAGAACCACTGACAGTGCTACAGGCAGAATCGATGGCACTTGAGATGGAACAACAAGAACTCCTTCAAGATCAAAAAGTAGGTGGCCAGATCGATACTGCTCGCATAGCAGCGATTGAACGACGTCAGCTTGAATTGCAGCAGCAACAGCAGCAGTTGAGTAAGCAGTTTGAAGATGAAAAACAGTTGGTTGAAAAGCTAAAAGCGTGTCGCAGTGGTGACATGAGCCACGCTCAACAGCGTGCACTCTATGCTGAACTGGACACTCTGCATCGTGGCAATCCACTACTGACACTCGATGTTGATGCGCGTGCAGTCGCGGCAGTGATCGCAGACTGGACCGGAGTACCGCTATCGAGTCTATTAAAAGATGAACAAAATGACCTGTTGATGCTGGAACAACAACTAGCGCACAGGGTTGTTGGACAATCGACAGCACTCAACGCAATTGTGCAGCAGCTACAAGCGGCGAAAACCGGTTTAAGCGCAGAAAATGCACCACTGGGCGTATTTTTACTGGTGGGGCCGAGTGGGGTAGGCAAAACGGAAACGGCACTGGCGCTAGCGGATACACTTTATGGCGGTGAAAAATCGCTAATTACGATTAATCTTTCTGAGTATCAAGAACCACACACAGTTTCACAGTTGAAGGGCGCACCGCCGGGATATGTCGGTTATGGACAAGGTGGTGTGCTGACCGAAGCGGTGCGTAAGCGACCGTACAGTGTCGTGCTGCTGGATGAGGTAGAGAAAGCCCATCGCGATGTCATCAACCTGTTTTATCAAGTGTTTGATCGAGGATTCATGCGCGACGGAGAAGGACGAGAAATTGATTTCCGTAATACAGTGATATTAATGACTGCCAATCTCGGCAGTGAGCAATTGATGCAGCAACTTGAATTACAACCTGAAACAACAGAGAGTGAATTGCATCAGTTACTGCATCCTATTTTACGTGCCCACTTCCAGCCGGCGCTGTTGGCGCGCTTCCAAACTGTGATCTATCGTCCGCTCGACCAGCAAGCGATGCGCACTATCGTTGAGATGAAGTTGGCACAAGTCTGCCAGCGTTTGCAACGCCATTACGCAATCAGCACGGAGATAGGGGAACAGTTGAGTGTTAACCTCACGGCCGCCTGCCTGTTACCAGATAGTGGCGCGCGCAATATCGATAGTCTGCTCAACCAGCAAATTTTGCCGATCCTGAGTCAACAGCTGCTTTACCGTTTGTCGGAAAAGCAGCCGTTAAGTAGATTACTACTTGATTGGGATGAGGAAGAGGGGATAGTGTTAGAGTTCGGCACCGAGTAGGTTCTGACACTATCGAATCAGTCTACGCTAGACGCCAGGTGCAGTGGCGGACGGTGCTCAGACACGCCTTAGCTGAAATTTTTCATCCAACAGAAAGAACGACATTATATACTGCTAAAAAACCCAGTGACCTTTCCAGGATGTCGTTGGGTTTTTTATCGCGATAGCTTCTACTTTATATTTTTATTAGCCGATATCTAACGCTATTTCCCTCGGTTGTTATTATTTGTGAATCCAGGTAAAAAAATCTAGCAATAACAAATTACTTCTTGGTATTTTTGCTTTTTATAGTGAAATTGACTGCCAATGTCGATTGCTGTGACAGTTTATAGCTATTTTAATTTGTCAAAAGGTCGTATAGAATCCGTTTCAAGCTCTTCAGAGTGGAAATGATCGGAGAAATAATTATCACAACACGGAAAGTATGGTGTTGATTTTAATTGCGACTATCGTTAAAAAGAGCGTCGTTCGTTGACTTTTTTGTTTTTTAAATTTTTTCATATAAACCAAGGGAATGAATATAACATGTCTACTAAAAAAAATGTAATTCTGGCCGTACTGTTTTCATCTTTAGCCGGTAGTGCAATGGTCGCTAATGCTGCTCCTTATGCAGAAGTACTGTTGTATGGTGTTATCACTAATAGCACCTGTGACGTGGTGGCGAATAAAGGGCAGGCAACATTGAATGTTGGTGTCTTCAAAACCAAAGAGTTCGCTGTAGATACACAAACAGCGCGCACTGTCGCTTTACCGGTTGAGTTGACTAACTGTGCTGGCGATGAAGTGGGGGAGTTGATCATTCAAGGACAGGCATCAGGTAATAACGAGAATCTTTTTGTCTCTAAAGCTGATAATACTGTCGGGTTTATGATCAAAGGAAATGCTAATCAACAAGTTCAGGTCGGCAAAGGTGTCACTGTTCCGGTTAGCAAATCGGGGCCGAACAAGTATGAGTTCCGTGTTGGTATGGGCTCGACTACTGCGTCACCAAAAACAGGTAATTATAGTGTTCCAATCACTGTTGCTTACATCGTTAACTAGCGTGTGACTTTGACATTAGACTATACAACGCCGGAAAATTCCGGCGTTTTTTTGCGACAAAGATAAGTTAACTCTCTGCTTTTTTTAATAAACTGAATATAAAAAGCAATGATGAGGCTAAAACTACGGAAGGGCCTGCGGGGGTATCGTAATAGGCTGAAAAAGTAAGACCCGCCGTTGTTGCTATCATTCCGACGGTTATTGCATACACGGCCATCTGTTCAGGCGTGCGGGCAAAACGACGAGCCGTTGCGGCTGGAATGATAAGCAGTGAAGTAATAATTAAAGCGCCAACAAATTTCATCGCTAAACCAATCGTTAGCGCGGTAAGCAGCATTAAAATGATGCGTGTCCGTGCCAGATTGACGTGATCAACATGAGCCAGTTCAGGGCTGATGGTTAATGACAGCAGATTACGCCATTGCCAGCACAATACCAGCAACACAGCACCAACACCGAGTGCAATGATTGCAAGATCGTCATGGGTAACAGAGAGTAGATCACCAAACAGATAACCCATCAAATCAACGCGTACATTAGCAATAAGTGCAACCACAACCAGTCCTAGAGACAGTGAACTGTGAGCGAGAATACCCAGTAGCGTGTCAAGCGAGAGTTGCGGATAACGCTCCAGCCAAACCAGTACCAGAGCAAGCAAAATCGTGACAGCAACAACCGCATAGAATGGATTGACATTAAGTAACAAGCCGATGGCGACACCAAGTAGAGAAGAGTGTGCTAGGGTGTCGCCAAAATAAGACATGCGCCGCCAGACAACAAAAGAACCAAGTGGGCCTGCGGCAATAGCCAGTAGCACGCCGGCTAGCCAGCCGGGTAATAACAGTTCAATCATCGGTGCTGCTCTCCGTTTTTTTTAGAATGATGCGGCCATGCAAATCGTGACGGTGATTATGGTTATGGCGATAAATGGCTAAGTGTTGGCTACCAAGCTGGCCGAACATAGCGATAAATTCGGGGTGCAACGAAACCACTTCAGGGGTGCCAGAGCAGCAGATGTGCTGATTAAGACAGAGCACTTCGTTGGTTTTTGCCATCACTAAGTGAAGATCATGTGAAACCATTAAAACAGCACAACCCAGTTCAGCGCGTAGCTCTTCAATTAAATCGTAAAGTGCTATTTGTCCGCTAACATCAACGCCTTGAGTAGGTTCATCTAACACCAATAGTTGTGGCGAATTTAGTAAAGCACGTGCAAGCAGTACACGTTGGTTCTCTCCGCCAGAGAGTTTTTGCATCGGTTGATCAATCAAGTGTGCTGCTTGGACACGCTGTAAGGCAGGTAGAATATCGGATTTGCCAACCCCAGGCTTAAGTTGCATAAAACGCTTAACAGTCAGAGGTAACGTGCTGTTAAGGTGAAGTTTCTGTGGTACGTAACCAATGCGTAGGCCTGCTAGTGACGTTATCTCGCCTTGCGTAGGGCGAATCAAGCCAAGAACAACACGGACTAAGGTTGATTTACCGGCACCATTAGGCCCCAGCAAAGTTAAAATATGCCCTGAATGCAACTCAAAAGAGATGTTTTTTAATATGTTGCGATCGCCGAATGACACGGAGATATTTTTTAGTGTTACCAATATTGACATGATTCAGTTTACATCTTGCAGAAAAAAACGAATGTTATAATATCACATTTTCAATGTGAGATAATGGAGTTTAGCAAAATGGTGCAAAAACGTAACTGGCTGCAAGCGGCAGTGATTGCTGCTACGCTAACTATAGTTGAAGGGACAAGTGCTGCAGTCGTGACTACAGTCCGACCTTTGGGATTTATTGCTTCGGCCATCACTGATGGCGTAACAACAACGGAGGTGTTACTGCCAGATGGTGCCTCGCCGCACGATTTTTCTTTACGTCCTTCCGATCTTCAGCGGCTGCGTAATGCGGATCTTGTGCTGTGGGTTGGGAATGATATGGAAGTTTTCTTGTCCAAAGCGATGAAACAGATCCCAGCCAATAAACAACTGGCGTTGAGTGAGTTGGAGAGTGTTAGAAAGATTTTGATTAAAAATGATGATGACCATCATGACCATCATGACCATCATGACCATCATGACCATCATGACCATGCCGCTGTAACCAATAGGGATAACCATCATGATGATACAGAACATCAACAGAATGAAGATGTCGCGCACAATCATCAACATGGTGAGTATGATATGCATATTTGGTTGTCACCAGAAGTGGCAAAAATGGCGGCAGTAGCAATTCATGCGCGGCTGTTGGAACTTATGCCGGAAAAAAGGGACAAATTAGACGCAAACCTTCATGAATTTGAGGAACGACTAGCGCAAAATGATAAAAATCTTGTTAGAATGCTTAAGCCTGTGCAAGGTAAAGGGTATTTTGTTTTTCATGATGCTTATCGCTACTTTGAAAGGCATTATGGTCTAGCGCCATTAGGGCACTTTACCATTAACCCCGAGATTCAGCCTGGCGCACAGAGTTTACACCAGATCAGGAAAAAATTGCTTGAGCATAAAGCAGTTTGTGTTTTTGCCGAGCCACAGTTCAGACCAGCCGTGGTCAATGCGGTCGCTAAAGGTACTCAGGTTCGTTCGGGAGTGCTGGATCCATTGGGAGTCGATATCGCGTTAGGGAAACATAGTTATGTGCAGTTTCTTACCGCGCTATCTACTCAGTACGTGAGCTGTCTGAAGTAGAGATTATAAGGATAATATTGAGTGCAGAAGATAGTACGAACTATCGCTCTGGCGTATAACAACCTGCCACGACCTCATCGCATTATGCTGGGGTCACTAACAGCGGTTACCTTGGTCGTAGCCGCTTGGCGGCCTTCTGTTTATCATCCAGAGAGTAGCTTTATTGTAAAAAGAGCAGCTTTAGAGCCTGAACAGTTAAAGGCACTGCTATTGCCAGAAGCCAATGAAGCAGTAGATGTTGCGCAACCGATTCAAGTGACAGACATTCTGCACGACGAACTGGAACAGAAAGCAACAGACGACATCAATGATGATGAAACCAATGACGATGTGCGCGATGATGATCGCGACGAAATTCACAGTGCCACCCATGAGTATATTGTCTCTAGCGGTGATACCTTGAGTAGCATCCTCACCCAATATGGTGTCACGCTGTCTGATGTTGCTTTGTTGGCATCACAAAACAGCGGGTTGAGTAATTTGGTGATTGGTCAGCAACTTTCTTGGGAAAGCAACGAGAAACAGGAACTACAGCGTTTGACCTGGCAAGTTTCGCGTCGTGAAACCCGCGTCTATGATCGGGTCGGAAATGTGTTTGAAGAGACACAAAAGATCCAGGAAGGCGAGTGGCGTAACGTTGTGCTCAGTGGTCAGGTGAGTGGCAGTTTTATCGACAGCGCCACCGAGGCTGGCCTATCTCGTGCTGAAACCAATGCCGTAATTAAAGCATTACAATGGCAGCTTGATTTCCACAAATTGCGCAAAGGTGATCAGTTCACGGTGTTGCTCTCGCGTGAAGAGTTTGATGGTGAGAGTGAACAGAGCCAACTGTTAGCCGCACGTATGCGCAGTGGTGGTAAAGATTATTATGCAATCCGTGCCGATGATGGCAAATATTATGATCGTCAGGGTGCTGGGTTGGCGAGTGGATTTATGCGTTTCCCAACCGCTAAACCTTATCGTGTCTCTTCGCACTTTAACCCGCATCGGGTAAACCCAGTGACAGGGCGAGTTGCGCCGCACAAAGGCGTTGATTTTGCGACCCCGATAGGGACACCAGTATTAGCGGTCGGCGACGGCGAAGTGGTCACGGCCAAATACAGTGGTGCGGCAGGCAACCATGTCGTGATCCGTCATGGACGTCAATACACAACGCACTATATGCATTTACAGAAGCTGTTGGTGAGCCCAGGCGATAAAGTGAAACGTGGTGATCGTATCGCCCTTTCTGGCAATACCGGTCGCTCTACCGGGCCTCATTTGCACTATGAACTGCGCATTAACAAACAGCCGGTTAATCCGCTAATGGCTAAATT
Organism: Serratia microhaemolytica; assembly: GCF_004011885.1. Classification (GTDB taxonomy): domain Bacteria; phylum Pseudomonadota; class Gammaproteobacteria; order Enterobacterales; family Enterobacteriaceae; genus Serratia_G; species Serratia_G microhaemolytica. Next base: position 67,227 of record NZ_SBEF01000005.1, read on the forward strand.
GCCATATGCCGAAGGCTTAAGTGGTGAAGAGCGTGCTAACTATCTGGCACAAGTGAAAGAAGTTGTATCTCAGTTACAGCTTAACTAACGATTGTGTTGCCTTGGTTAGCGGCTTTATCGGTTAAAGCCGGATGCCAGCATTGAAGCATGAGTTGACCAACAGTGATTAACTCCGTATTGTCGACTCCCCAGCTATTCTTTTCTAACTGATAGCTGGGGACACGTTTGATGTGGTGTAACAACACCACTGAAGCGTTGTGTCAGTGAAACAATGGATTAGCCTTAAGGCTAAAACATTCGTGGTGCTGCCTTCTGTAGGCATTCAGTTAAGAACAGGTTCATGCAAGAAAATAACAGAATCAACAACATTGAGTTTATTCCCCAGTTTGAAAAATCTTTTCTCCATCCGCGTTATTGGGGGGTATGGCTCGGTGTTGGCCTAATGGCTTTGGCCTCATTACCGCCAGCCCGGTTTCGTGATCCCCTACTAGCATCTCTTGGCCGTACAGTCGGTAAAGTAGCGAAAAGCGCTCGCCGTCGTGCCCGCATCAATCTACTGCTCTGTTTGCCAGATTTATCTGAACAGCAGCGAGAACAGATCATCGACGATATGTTTGCCTGCGCACCGCAGTCGATGATATTGATGGCGGAATTGGCACGCAGTAAAGCGGAAAAAGTATTAAAACGTGTCGACTGGCATGGCGCAGAGATCTTGGACAAAATCCGTCAGGAAGGGCGCAACGTGATCTTCCTGGTACCGCATGGATGGGCAGTGGACTTACCCGCGATGTTGTTAGCTGCCAGTGGTCAACCGATGGCAGCGATGTTTCATAATCAGAGCAATCCGCTGGTGGACTACCTGTGGAATGTGGTTCGACGCAAATTTGGTGGTCGGCTACATGCACGTAATGATGGCATCAAGCCATTTATCAGCTCAGTGCGTCAAGGTTACTGGGGGTACTACCTTCCTGATCAGGATCACGGGGCAGAACACAGTGAGTTTGTTGACTTTTTCGCTACCTATAAGGCAACCTTACCGGCAGTTGGTCGACTCATGAAAGTCTGCAAGGCAGCAATTGTGCCGCTATTCCCGGTCTATAACAGTAAAACCAGCAGATTAGCGATCTACATCCGCCCACCAATGGACGACCTGCCAGCTTTGGATGATGTGGCGATTGCTAGACGAATGAATCAGGAAGTCGAACACCTGATTTCACCGAATCTTGAACAATATACCTGGATATTAAAGCTATTAAAAACCCGTAAAACAGGTGAAATTGAGCCATATTCGCGCCACGATTTATAACTAGTTACACTCTCAGTGAATAGTTATTGCTGAATAATCAAGTTATTGTTATTTATTGATTTATTTTTCAGTCTGCATTCGGTGATCAAACCATTTGCATTTGGTTGATTATATGTTTAATAAAATAGGCTTTACTTGAAATGATTGCATGACTATACTCTCGCCAAAATTTAAACAGAGGAAATAGCTTGGACAGTTTTAGTCGTCACAAAATGATTTAAGGCAAGCTAACCAATCTATTTTGATTTGTTGCTTGCCGAACATGGCGGGCAACAGCACTTCATCTATATCTGAGCTGTATAAACCCGAACTTTATTACATCGACTTCATCACCCTCTTTTGATGAAGCGTATTGATTCGGAAATTATTATGCTACTTTATTGCCAAAATCTTTTCCCTCCCGGCATAGCAACGATGCTGCACTGATATTTTATCAGTACACTTTGCTCTGTGCTTATTGATCAGGGTGAGATAATGAGTTTTTAGCTAACACATTGACTGATGATTATTTTGAGATTGTCCACAGTGCCAGCTATTGCTGTGCTGTTATTGGGTGATTTATATAAAATAAAATCAATGTCTGTTAATAATAAACTTCATACAGCTCTCCTGCATGTCAGCACATGATTTGGCCTCTTTTATAGATAGGAAAATCATGATGATAACTTCTCTTGCTCCAAACGGATTGCTGGCGAACAGTCTCGGCGCTGTGCTTGGCGGTGAAAAGGCATACTGCGCTATGTCGAATTCATTTGGCGGCTAGCATAAGTTCAGTGAATTGGCACATTATTATTGAGTTTGCTGGTTTAATTATAATTAACATCCACTCACAGGTGGATAAGGATATTTTATGGACGAGCACCCTAGATGTTTCATTATTTTGCGTTGTTAACAAAATAATTATGCTAACAACGCTTATTGGGATGGGGAAGTGCAAGCATGAAAGTTTATCGACTGAGCAGCGGAAGAATAGCCAATAAAATGGAATAAGTAATCAGTTGAAAAAAGTATATTCATGCTGCACCCAAACTATTCAACTGTTTATGCAAAAACACCAGAGAATAGCGTTATGGCTTATATAAAAGAAAACAATCGTGGTCGTGATAAAAAGCGTGATCCGTATCTTATTGCACAAGAAGCAAAAAATAGCCTTGAGCAAACCTTGGTTAATCTGAATTGCAACCGGAGCGGATTAACGCAGGAAGATGCAAAAGAGCGGTTACAATCGGTCGGTGTCAATCAAGTCGCACACGAAAAAGCACCTCATGCATTCGTGCAGTTAGTGAGTGCATTTAATAATCCATTTATCCTAGTACTGATGATATTGGCAGGGATCAGTTTCTTTACCGATTATTGGCTGCCAAAGCAGCAGGGTGAAGAAACTGATCTTACCGGTATCATTATTATTTTGATCATGGTGACACTGAGTGGTTTGTTGCGTTTCTGGCAGGAGTATCGCACCAATAAAGCAGCAGAATCACTGAAATCGATGGTACGCACTACTGCAACCGTGTTACGCCGTCACACCGCAAACAGCCAGACACAGGCGATCGAAATTCCGATCCGTGAGCTAGTACCTGGCGACATCATCCGCCTCTCCGCTGGTGACATGGTGCCGGCAGATGTGCGACTACTCAGCTCACGCGATTTGTTTATCAGCCAAGCGATTTTAACGGGTGAAGCGATACCGATCGAAAAATATGATGCCTTGGGCAATGTCAGCCAAAAATCGACCGAAGCGGCAGTAAATAATCCAGCCAGTGAAAATGAACTGCTGGAACTCTCTAATATCTGCCTGATGGGAACCAACGTTGCTAGTGGTACCGCCACTGCGGTAGTGGTGGCTACCGGCGGAGAGACCTACTTTGGCTCACTGGCCAAATCGATTGTTGGAACACGCTCGCAAACTGCTTTCGACCGAGGTGTCAACAGTGTTAGCTGGTTGCTGATCCGCTTCATGCTGATCATGGTGCCGATTGTGCTGCTGATCAACGGCTTTACTAAGGGTGACTGGAGCGAGGCAGCCCTATTTGCTTTAGCTGTCGCAGTAGGGTTAACACCAGAAATGTTGCCAATGATTGTCAGCTCCAACCTGGCAAAAGGGGCGATTGCGATGGCACGCCGCAAGGTGGTGGTTAAGCGATTGAATGCCATTCAAAATTTCGGTGCAATGGATGTATTATGTACCGATAAAACCGGCACTCTGACACAAGACCGCATCATTTTGGAACACCACTTGGATGTCAACGGCAGCAGCGATAACCGCGTGTTGCATCTGGCGTGGCTAAACAGCTTCCATCAAAGTGGCATGAAAAACCTGATGGATCATGCGGTGATCCGTTTTGGCCGTGGCAAACCGGGGATTGATGCCTTGGGGCGTTACAGCAAAGTGGACGAGCTACCCTTTGATTTTGTCCGCCGTCGTCTCTCTATTGTGGTTCAGGATGAACAGCACCAGCAGATACTGATCTGCAAAGGCGCCGTCGAAGAGATGCTGGCAATTGCCACCCACATACGTGTTGCACAGCAGATTGTCGAGCTTGATCCTGCGCGTCGTGAGGCATTACAGACACTGGCCTGCCAATACAACCAAGACGGATTCCGTGTTTTGGTACTGGCGACGCGAGAGTTTGGACAACAGGGCTGCCAGTTACCGCTCAGTGTCGCAGATGAGCGAGATCTGGTAATTGAAGGGTTACTGACCTTCCTTGATCCGCCCAAAGAGAGCGCACAAGAGGCAATTGCAGCACTACAGGAGAATGGCGTCGCGATAAAAGTCTTGACGGGTGACAACCCGGTGATCACCTGCAAAATCTGCCGTGATGTTGGATTAGAGCCTGGTGAGCCACTGTTAGGGCCGCAAATTGAGCAGATGGATGATGCCGAACTGGCACGCGAAGTCGAACAGCGCACAGTGTTTACCAAACTGACACCGCTACAAAAATCACGTGTACTGAAAATGCTGCAAGCAAATGGACATACCGTTGGTTTTCTCGGTGATGGCATCAACGATGCCCCAGCGTTACGTGATGCCGATGTCGGTATCTCGGTTGACACCGGCACGGACATAGCCAAAGAGTCTGCCGATATCATCCTGTTAGAAAAGAACTTAATGGTACTGGAAGCGGGAGTGATTAAAGGACGTGAGACCTTTGGCAATATCATCAAGTACCTCAACATGACCGCAAGCTCTAATTTTGGCAATGTGTTCTCGGTGCTGGTTGCTAGTGCATTCATTCCATTCTTGCCGATGCTGGCGATCCATTTGCTGCTACAGAACCTGATGTATGATATTTCTCAGCTCTCTCTGCCGTGGGACAAAATGGACAAGGAGTTCCTACGCAAACCACGCAAATGGGATGCGAAAAACATCGGGCGTTTCATGCTATGGATCGGGCCAACATCATCGATCTTTGATATCACCACGTATGCCCTGATGTGGTTTGTCTTTGCGGCAAACAGCATTGAGCATCAGGCGCTATTCCAGTCCGGCTGGTTTATTGAAGGGTTGCTATCACAAACGCTGGTCGTGCATATGTTGCGCACCCAGAAAATACCATTTATTCAAAGTACTGCGGCATTACCGGTATTGCTGACCACGGGTATTATCATGGCTATTGGGATCTATATTCCATTTTCACCGCTTGGTGCTTGGGTGGGACTACAACCCTTGCCGTGGCAGTATTTCCCGTGGCTAGTGGCGACGCTGGTCAGCTACTGCGTGGTGGCTCAACTGATGAAAACCTTCTATATCCGCCGTTTTGGCAAGTGGTTCTAACCTCATCTAACAGCTGGGGGCAACCCCAGCTATAACGGCAACGGAACGGCGAGTACTGGCAGAAAGTGCGCCTGGAGCCAGTGATAACTACCCATTTTCCTGTTCACTCAGTTAAGATGTTCGGCGCGCTCAGTGCGCCCAGTCATTGAAGGACATCTCTGTTGATAGAACAAACCGCCACTAATTTTCTTTTGTACGATTTACACAGCCACACTCGCGCTTCTGATGGCGACCTCACACCCAGTCAACTGGTGCAACGAGCGGTAGAAAAGCGGGTTAATGTACTGGCAATCACTGATCATGACACTATCGATGGCTTAGCTGAGGCAACTGCTACCATTGCTGAGCAGCAGCTAGCGCTGCAACTGGTGCATGGGGTGGAGATCTCGACCGAGTGGGAAAATCATGAGATCCACATTGTTGGCCTTGGTATCGCCCCCTATCACCCTGCATTGACAGCATTTCTCGCCCAGCAGGTCGAGCGTCGTCAGCAACGCGCTGAAGAGATCGACCGGCGTTTGGCCAAAGCGCGTATTGCCAACAGTTACCAAGGTGCGAAACAGTTTGCCACTAGCGCGGTGGTAACACGCAGCCACTTTGCCCGTTATCTGGTACAAATTGGCATTGCAGATAATCTGACCCAAGTATTTGCCAAGTATCTTGCTAAAGGGAAAATCGGTTACGTTCCGCCACAGTGGTGTACAATCGCCGAAGCGATAGCCGTGATCCACCAGGCGGGTGGTCGGGCGGTAATTGCACACCCGGGCCGTTACGATCTGAGTGCAAAATGGCTGAAACGCCTATTGGCTGATTTTGCCGAACAGGGGGGAGATGCGATGGAAATTGCCCAGTGCCAGCAGGCACCGGCAGAGCGTCAGCTACTGGCGAGTTACGCGCGAGAATATCAACTACTTGCCTCTCAAGGTTCTGATTTTCATGGTGTCTGCCCTTGGATTGAACTGGGGCGCAAGTTATGGCTACCCAGCGGGGTTGAACCTGTATGGCACGATTGGCCACATACTCGCAATCCCGCTGAACAGCGGTCAGGCTAACAGCTTATTTTGTCAGAGCCATTTTAGTGGTTATCTTGCCGCTAGGCGGTGCTGGAAAAGTAACATTATCCAAGGCGCGCTCTTGCACAGAGTGCCATTGTCGGGAGTAACAAATGAGTCAGCTATTCTACATCCACCCAGACAACCCGCAACCTCGGCTGATCAACCAAGCAGTAGAGGTATTGCACAAAGGCGGGGTTATCGTCTATCCAACCGATTCAGGTTATGCACTGGGCTGCAAACTGGAGGAAAAAGCAGCGATGACGCGCATCTGCCGTATTCGTCAACTGGATGATAAACATAACTTTACCTTAATGTGTCGCGATCTCTCTGAGCTTTCCAGCTATGCCCACGTCGATAATAGTTCGTTTAGACTGATCAAAAATAACACGCCTGGCAGTTACACTTTTATTCTCAAAGCAACCAAAGAAGTACCGCGACGTTTGATGAATGAGAAACGCAAAACCATTGGTCTGCGAGTGCCTTCGAACCAGATTGCACTGGCATTGCTACAGGCGTTGAATGAACCGATGATGTCAACAACCCTGATGTTGCCGGGCAATGATTTTGCGGAGTCAGATCCTGAAGAAATTAATGAATCTCTCGGTAATCAAGTAGACCTGGTGATCCACGGTGGTTTTCTTGGTCAACAGCCCACCACGGTGATTGACCTCACTGAAGGTACAGCGCGCGTGTTGCGTGAAGGTGTTGGTGATGTATCACCCTTCCTGTAACTGATTAACATATTGGTATTAATAGCAGTCAGTGAAGTGGCTTGGAAGCAAACCAGACTGGTATTAAATAAGCCAGCTACCAAACTATAGCGTGCCAATGCTGGTGAAAAGCTCTACAATGCGCCGCCGGTTCAACCCACAGTGGTAGCCCTGGCGCGATGATCAGCGTGTAAATTACCCGCCTATGCGCTAAATAGCTCAAGTGCAGCGCGCAGAAGAACACACTGCCAGTCGCTGGCTGGAACGTGGCTTGCAGCGGCCTGTCAGTGAAAAGGCCAGTAGCGAGTCACTGATGCAGCCACTTGAAGTATAACGAATATAGACTCCCCGACGCCTGTGAAGGCGACACAAGAGGTTGCTCCATGAGCGAAAAACTACAGAAAGTATTGGCGCGCGCCGGACGTGGTTCGCGCCGCGAGATAGAAGCATTGATCGCTGCAGGGCGTGTTAGTGTTGATGGAAAGGTCGCCCAACTGGGTGATCGTGTTGAAGTCACTGCGGCAACAAAAATTCGTTTGGATGGGCATGTTGTCCCAACCCAGCCGGCGACAGAGAATGTCTGTCGTGTGTTAGCCTACTACAAGCCGGAAGGCGAGCTTTGCACACGTAGTGATCCTGAAGGTCGGCCAACGGTGTTTGATCGCCTGCCAAGATTGCACGGTGCGCGTTGGATAGCTGTTGGACGGCTGGACGTAAACACTTCTGGTTTAATGCTTTTTACTACCGATGGCGAACTGGCAAATCGACTGATGCATCCCAGCCACGAAGTGGAACGGGAATATGCGGTGCGAGTATTTGGCCAGATTGATGACGATAAACTCAAGCAACTCAGCCAGGGCGTGCAACTGGAAGATGGCCCAGCAGCGTTTCGATCCATCAGTTTTCAAGGCGGTGAGGGGATCAACCAGTGGTATAACGTTACCTTGACAGAAGGGCGCAACCGCGAAGTGCGCCGTCTATGGGAAGCGGTAGGTGTGCAGGTTAGCCGCTTGATCCGGGTGCGTTATGGTGATCTTTATTTGCCGAAAGGACTACCTCGTGGTGGTTGGAGTGAATTGGATCTGCAAGCGATCAACTACCTGCGTGAGCGGGTGGCATTGAAAGCGGAAACCGTCAGCAAATTACCGGTAGAGCGTGAACGGCGTCGTTTAAAAGCCAATCAGATCCGTCGTGCGGTCAAACGTCACAGCCAGAGTGGCACCAGCAACCGCCGTAGTGCGACCGGAAGTAAACCGACAAAGCGCGGTTAAGCTAATCTAGGCTACTTTCTACATACTGTGTTGTGACACACCACTGCCAGCAGCCTTCTGAGTCATGACTCAGAAGGCGCGTTTCAGCCATAGCGGCGATAGTGATAGCAAACAAGTATCGCTGCAAAATTCAATCCAACCCGTTGAGATGGCTTATATAAATGCCTTGGCATCAAAACTCTCACCGCTTCGACCGATACTGTCGTCACCCATCAGATAGAGATAAAGCGGCATAATATCTGCTGCTGTTTGCAGTAGGCTCTTATCTTCCTGCGGAAAAGCGGCGGCACGCATATCGGTACGGGTAGCACCAGGGTTGATACAATTGACGCGCAACGCATCTGCCTGGTACTCATCAGCCAGAACTTGCATCATTCCTTCAGTGGCAAATTTAGACACGGCATAAGCGCCCCAGTTGGCTCGCCCAGTGCGCCCTACACTGGAACTGGTAAACACCAACGAAGCAGCCGGTGCTTTTAGCAGCAGCGGCAGCAATGCCTGCGTTAGCATAAAAGCAGCATTGACATTCACCTGCATCACCGCCTGCCAGGTTGCAGCAGATAGCTCAGCCAATGGCATAATATCACCGAGCAGAGCGGCATTGTGCAGCAAACCATCCAGATAGGGCAATTGCCCGCTTAACTCAGCAGCCAACTGTTGATACTGCTCTGGCGTAGCATATTGCAGATCCAGTGTAATGATTGCGCGGCAGTTGCCGCCGTTGGCAATAATCTCCTCTTTAACTGCATTGAGTTTAGCTTCGGTTCGGCCAAGTAATAGCAGTTCAGCACCGAAGCGTGCGAAGGTCAGTGCGGCTTCCCGACCGATGCCATCACCGGCACCCGTTACCAAGATAGTCCGTTCTGCCAGTAAATTCTGTTTGGCTTGATAGGCGGCCATTATTCTCTTTACCCCACTAGTGAACCGCTATGCCTACTGCAACGGCGGATATTTTCAATTAATATTTGCCACATTAGCACTATGATTGAAACAATGCGACGGTTGCGAAACCGCATCAACTGACCAGCTAGCATTGGCGAGCGGATCGGAGAAATGTGGCGGTTAACATCGTCAACTTGGCAAACTGTAAATAACAAGGTGGAATTTGTGGAGTTTATATCTGGGTATGGCCTGTTTTTGGCTAAAGTTGCCACACTGGTGATTGCCATTGCGTTATTGGCATTACTGGTTGTCAGTTTGGGACAGCGCAAGGGGCAGCAGAAAGGAGAACTACAACTCACCGACCTTGGTGAGCAATATCGCGACATGCAACGTGAAATGCGCATGGCACGGATGGATCCAGCCGAGCAAAAACGCTGGCATAAGCAATCTAATAAACAGCATAAAAGTGAAGAAAAACAGAAGAAGCAACAGGCGAAAAGCGGAAAGATTGAAGCAAGCAAACCCTGTTTATATGTCATTGACTTCAACGGTAGTGTTGATGCGCATGAAGTTAACTCACTGCGCGAGGAAGTCTCCGCAATCCTCGCAGTGGCAACTGCAGCAGATCGGGTATTGTTGCGTTTAGAAAGTCCCGGTGGCGCAGTGCATGGCTATGGCTTGGCCGCCTCCCAATTAACCCGCTTACGTGAAAAAGGGATCGGTTTAACCATCGCGGTAGACAAAGTGGCTGCTAGCGGCGGCTATATGATGGCGTGCGTGGCTGAGCGGATTGTTGCCGCGCCTTTTGCCATTATTGGTTCGATTGGCGTGGTGATACAGGTGCCGAACTTCCATCGGCTATTAAAGAAAAATGATATTGATATTGAGCTACATACAGCCGGTGAGTTTAAGCGCACACTCACGCTATTTGGTGAGAATACTGAGGCTGGGCGTGAAAAGTGCCGTGAAGAGTTAAATCAGACCCACCAGTTATTTAAACAGTTTGTTCATCAACAACGTCCTTCGCTGGACATTGATAGCGTTGCAACCGGTGAACACTGGTTCGGTATGCAGGCTAAAGAGAAAGGGCTGATTGATGACATTGGTACCAGCGATGATCTGGTACTGGCGGAGATGGAAAATCGGGAAGTGATCCAGGTTCGCTATACACGCCGTAAGCGCTTGGTTGACCGCTTTACCCATAGTGCAGCAGAGAGCCTAGATCGCTTGCTGCTACGTTGGTGGCAACGCGGTGATCGGCCATTACTCTGAGTGACGCTCACTCTGTGTCACTTCATCCAGTGCTGGCGAGTTTCCTGCCAGCACTATCACACTACCGAGAGCACACGCTACCAAGCCGAAAATGCCTGCTGTGGCAGCATCACGGGTGAACTTGCTGGTCAATCTATCAAGTGATACTTTTCTGATAACTGATGTGCAAGATGTTTAAACATATTAAATACCGCAGTGGTTTTTTGTGTCGGAAGCCCGTTGGCATCTAAAAAGAGTTCACCACGAAAAACCAGCACAGCGCCTTTTTGCTCAACATCGTTTGCCTGCATACCCGGTAAATAGTTCTGATGCTGGACAATCATCTGGTTGGCTTCAGCCAGTAATGCTGCACGCTGGATCGGTTGAGTATTGCTGTTCATATCTGCGACTCCTGGCAAAAATCTGAACTTCATTCTAGCCTGTGGTTATGTTCAGCAGCAAATCTGGTCAAGGACGTGGCGTTTTTCGTGCTAATTGGTGTTTTCTTAGGTAGAGTGAGCCTTTTCTGGCGTCAGTTAACGGCGAGAAGTTAATAATATCGGGTATCTACTACTGAAAAACAGTTGATATCTGGTTGAGACGCCGCAATATAGCGAACATTCACCAAGCTACTTAAGGTGCAACGGAAGCAATCTGTGGTAACACAGGGCTGAATGACAACCGTTTAGCGGATCAATCGTAAGTTGCGCTTAGTGTTTATCTTGAAGTAACTTGGCTATCAGTGTGTCTTGCCGCACAGCGTGCGAGAGCGAGTACTTTAGAAGAAATAGAATCAGGTAAAGGTAACTATGGGCAAAGCTCTCGTAATCGTTGAGTCCCCGGCAAAAGCCAAAACAATCAATAAGTATCTTGGCAGTGGCTACGTAGTGAAATCCAGCGTCGGCCATATTCGTGATCTGCCAACCAGTGGTTCTGCAAGCAAAAAGCCTGCAACACCCTCTGAAGAGAAGGGCAAAAAAAGAGTTAAAAAGGATGAAAAAACAGCACTGGTCAATCGTATGGGGGTTGACCCTTACCACGGTTGGCAGGCGCATTATGAAATCTTGCCGGGTAAAGAAAAGGTGGTTGCCGAGTTGAAAGCGTTGGCAGAGAGTGCCGACCACATCTATCTGGCAACCGACCTTGACCGCGAAGGAGAGGCGATCGCCTGGCATCTGCGTGAAGTGATTGGCGGTGATGATAAGCGTTTTAGCCGTGTTGTGTTTAACGAAATCACCAAAAATGCGATCCAACAGGCTTTCAATGCGCCCGGTGAACTGAATATTGATCGTGTTAATGCTCAGCAAGCGCGCCGTTTTATGGATCGCGTGGTGGGCTACATGGTGTCACCGCTGTTGTGGAAGAAAATTGCGCGCGGATTATCTGCCGGGCGCGTGCAATCTGTCGCGGTGCGACTGGTAGTAGAGCGTGAAAGGGAGATCAAAGCGTTTATTCCACAGGAGTACTGGCAACTCCATGCCGAGCTACACGGTGGTGAGACGGCAATCCAGATGGAAGTGACGCACGCGCACGACAAACCGTTTAAGCCGGTCAATCAGCAACAGACTGATGCGGCGATGGCGGTGTTGGAAAAGGCACACTATCGGGTGCTGGAGCGTGAAGACAAACCAACCAGTAGCAAACCGAGTGCACCATTTATCACCTCGACCCTGCAACAAGCTGCCAGCACACGATTAAGTTTCGGTGTCAAGAAAACCATGATGATGGCACAGCGCCTGTATGAGGCTGGTTACATCACCTACATGCGTACCGACTCTACCAACCTGAGTCAGGATGCACTCAATATGGTACGCGGTTACATCAGCGACCATTTCGGTGAACGCTATCTGCCACAAGCAGCGAATCACTACAGCAGCAAAGAGAACTCCCAGGAAGCGCATGAAGCGATCCGCCCATCAGATGTGAATGTGCTGGCAGAGCAACTTACCGAAATGGAGCCTGATGCACAGAAACTGTATCAGTTAATTTGGCGTCAGTTTGTTGCTTGCCAAATGACACCTGCGCAGTACGACTCGACTACCCTAACGGTTAAAGCCGATGATTTCTTGTTACGCGCCAAAGGACGCACATTGCGTTTTGATGGTTGGACCAAGGTCATGCCAGCACTGCGTAAAGATGATGAAGATCGCACACTGCCTGTGATCGAAGCAGGTACTGAGTTGGCATTGCAGCAGTTGTTGCCGAGTCAGCACTTCACCAAACCGCCGGCGCGTTACAGCGAAGCCTCACTGGTGAGAGAATTGGAAAAACGCAGTATCGGCCGCCCCTCAACCTACGCATCGATCATCTCGACGATCCAAGATCGTGGTTATGTCCGGGTTGAAAGCCGTCGCTTCTATGCCGAAAAAATGGGCGAAATCGTGACGGATCGTCTGGCGGAAAACTTCCGTGAGTTGATGAATTATGATTTCACCGCGCGTATGGAAGACGGGTTGGATCAGGTTGCCAACAACCAAGCGGAGTGGAAAGCGGTACTGGATGAGTTCTTCAGTGAGTTCAGCAAACAGCTCGAAGTGGCAGAGAAAGATCCGGAAGAGGGCGGAATGCGCCCAAATCAGATGGTAATCACCAGCATCGACTGCCGGACTTGCAGCCGTAAAATGGGCATACGGACTGCCAGTACAGGGGTATTTCTTGGTTGCTCTGGCTACGCACTGCCACCGAAGGAACGCTGTAAGACAACCATCAACCTCGTGCCAGAAGCGGAAGTGTTGAATGTACTCGAGGGTGATGATGCGGAAACCAACGCGCTGCGCGCTCGGCGTCGTTGTCCTAAATGCAGCACGGCGATGGATAGTTATTTAATTGATAATCAAAGAAAACTGCATGTCTGTGGTAATAACCCACTGTGTGATGGTTACGAAATTGAGACAGGCAGTTTCCGATTGAAGGGCTATGATGGCCCGGTTGTCGAGTGTGAAAAATGTGGTTCTGAAATGCACCTGAAAATCGGACGTTTCGGAAAATATATGGGTTGCACCAACGACAGTTGTAAGAACACCCGTAAAATTTTGCGTAATGGGGAAGTGGCGCCACCGAAAGAAGATCCGGTACCACTGCCCGAATTGCCGTGTGAGAAGTCAGATGCCTACTTCGTATTGCGTGATGGCGCTGCGGGTGTATTCCTAGCGGCGAATAGCTTCCCTAAATCACGCGAAACACGCGCACCTTTGGTTGAAGAGCTGGTGCGTTTTGCGGATCGACTACCGGAAAAACTACGCTATCTGACAGAAGCACCAACGGCAGATCCGGAAGGCAATAAAACGTTGGTACGTTTTAGCCGCAAGACCAAGCAACAGTATGTCTCTTCAGAAAAAGCGGGTAAGGCCACCGGATGGGTCGCATTCTATGTTGATGGCAAATGGGTGGTAGATAAAAAGTAGTCTGGTTTTTCTCATTCGCTCATCTCTGCGGTAGCCAATGCAGAGAGTGAGCGTAGTTTCCTGCTATTAAAAAACTGTTGAGCAGCTTATGCTGCTCAAAATTTTGTCAGGTACCCTGTTGGTTAGTGAACAATAATGTGTGGTGGATCATGTTTTCTCACACTCTAAGTGGAAAAAAAGTTGCGCTTACTCGGCAAACATGCGTTAATTAGCTCGCCTGTGGTACAGATCTATTTATGCACGACATTTTCAGTAAAGTAGTTCACATTTAAGGTGTTATCCTCGATAGCTCTCCTTTAGACGAATTTCCTTTCTAGTGCCTCCATAAGTGACTGGCAACTGGCTGCAACGAGCCCATTGCGGCTTAATTTATTATTGAAGGAATTAGACATGTCTAACATGATCAAAGGTCAAGTAAAGTGGTTCAACGAGTCTAAGGGTTTTGGTTTCATTACTCCTGCAGACGGCGGCAAAGATGTTTTCGTACACTTCTCTGCAATCCAGAATCAAGGTTTTAAAACCTTGGCAGAAGGTCAACAAGTACAGTTTTCTATCGAAAACGGTGCTAAAGGTCCATCAGCTGCTAACGTTACCACGATTTAAACTTGCTTTTGGCGTCTCACAACAGTTAGCTGAATCAGCTTATTGTTGATTGAAAAAGGGTTCATATTGATTATGAGCCCTTTTTTATTGTCTTATCGGTCATTGGCACAACGTAATAGCGCAAAGATGATATTGCGTTTTGCTGAAAGCCTGTACCCCCCGCCTGCCAATAATGCCTTTTTTCTAAAATTGTGCGTTACATCAAAAAAACAGGCTATAAATCGATATAAAAAATTCCATTCACATTGAATAATAATATTAAGCTCCAAATTGAAACGTTTCAGTTTTCATCGTTTGCTATTATTGGTTGGAATTGACGTTTAATATCAGTGGACATCGGCCCTGCAATCTACCTTGTCGGAGCTAACTCCGCGATCATGCTGACAGGTGCTATTTGGATACCACCGTAAGCAGAGCCTGTAGCATACAGGCAACCAGTAAGGATTTTTTGCACCGCAAACGACACAATGACGACGAAAATCGTCCGGATAGGGTAGGCCGTTAACTCGCGGGTAACAAAATGCCTCGTGTTAGGTGAGGTGCTGTACTATGTATTGTATAACAAATGGTTATACTCATGCGTATTAAAAAGCAGTGATCCACTTTTTTGCCAGAAAGAAGCCCCTTACTTGGCAAGGAGAAAAAACATGTTTCAGCTTTCCCCACAACATATTCATTTGACTGCTGAGGCCAGCAGTAAACAGGAAGCGATCCGGCAGGTAGCTGCAGCGTTAACCGCTGCCGGAAGTGTGAGCGAGGGGTATGTTGATGCGATGCTGGCACGAGAGAGACAGGCTTCGACCTATCTTGGTTATGGAATTGCCATCCCTCACGGTACCGTAGAAAGTCGCGATTTAGTGCTGCGCACCGAAGTGCAAGTGTTTCAGTTTCCACAAGGTGTGGAATGGGATGAAGGGCAGCGCGTGTACTTAGTGCTGGGGATTGCGGCACGCAGTGATGAACATCTGGGCATATTGAGCCAGTTAACCGATTTACTCTCTGAACGCTCACTGGCAGAGCAACTGGCCACTGCACAATCAGCACAGGAACTGTGTCGGTTACTGATTGATAAACGGCCTCAGAGTGAATTCCTATTTGATCGCTCGATGGTCTCTATTGACGTAGCCTGTGACTCACTGTTGGCATTGCAGGCATTAAATGCCGCACGCTTACAAAAAGCGGGGGCAGTAGATGCTCAATTTGTCAGTGATGTGATCATTCGCCGTCCTTTGAACCTTGGCCAGGGCATTTGGCTAAACGACAGTACACAAGGTAATTTGCTCAGCGCGGCAAGCATTAGCCGGGCAGCACAGCCGTTTGATGAACAGGGTGAACGGGTTGCTTTACTACTGACTGTCGCGGTGATTGATCAGCAGCCACTGGCGATGCTCAACCGTCTAGGTGATCTGCTACTCACCAATCAGGCTGAGTGCTTGTTGCAGTGTGATGCCGCAGAGTTGGTTGCCATACTCTCGAGCCAGGAATTGCCTGGTCAACACGGGGTAACGGCGGAATATGTCATCCGTAATCAGCATGGATTACACGCGCGTCCAGGTACAGAACTGGTGAATGTGATCAGACAATTTCGCAGCGAAATTAGTATAGTAAATCTCGATGGAAGTGGTAAACCGGCCAATGGTCGTAGCTTGCTGAAGGTGGTTGCACTGGGGATAAAAAAAGGGCATCGCTTACGTTTTACCGCTCATGGTGAGGATGCCAACGCAGCACTGGCAGCAATAGGTGAGGCGATCAGTAAAGGGTTAGGTGAGGGGACGCATGAATAAAAAGGTAGCAACAATTACATTAAATCCAGCATACGACTTGGTTGGATTTTGTCCGGTCATCGAGCGAGGCGAAGTTAATTTAGTAAAAACAAAAGGATTACATGCAGCAGGTAAAGGCATCAACGTGGCTAAAGTACTCAGTAATCTGGATGTCAATGTGACGGTAGGGGGATTTCTTGGTCGTGATAATCGCAAAGGATTTGAGCGCTTATTTAATGAATTAGCCATTGATAACCGTTTTCAACCAGTAGCAGGCTGCACACGCATCAACGTTAAACTGACAGAGAAAAACGGTGAAGTCACTGATCTTAATTTTTCTGGTTTTGAAGTGAGTGCACAGGAGTGGCAGCAGTTTGCACTGGAATCACTTATTTGGTTACAACATTTTGATATTATTGTAGTAAGTGGCAGCTTGCCTAGCGGGGTAGACAGCGAGGCTTTTAGCCAATGGATGGTGCAGCTACGCGCGCAATGTCGTTACCTGATTTTCGATAGCAGCCGGGATGCCTTGGTCGCCGGTTTAAAAGCCTCCCCGTGGCTGGTTAAGCCTAACCGCCAGGAACTGGAAATCTGGGCTAATAGAGCGCTACCAAGCCTAGAAGATGTTGCGATTGCTGCCGACGAATTACAGCAACAGGGGGTTGAACATGTGGTCATCTCACTGGGTGAACAGGGCGCACTCTGGGTTAACAAACAAGGTGGCTGGTTGGCTAAACCACCGATCTGCCATGTCGTCAGTACGGTAGGTGCCGGAGATTCAATGGTGGGTGGACTGGTTTATGGTTTTTTGCTGGGAGAAAGTCAGCAACAGACATTGCGCTTGGCAACCGCGATTGCAGCATTGGCGGTCTGCCAGAGTAATGTAGGTGTCAGTGATCGTGCCCAACTGGCGGCAATGATGGCGCGTGTTGAGTTAACTGCGTTTAGTTGGCGGAGATAGAATGAAAGCAATGCTATTGGTAGATAGTTCACGCGGACAGGCATGTTCTCATCTGATAAAGCATATGCTTGCATTTGCGGTACGCAAAACCGATTTAAAACTGGTTGATTCACTCAGCGATGCTCAGTTGGTGGTCGTTGCAGCGGATCATCTCGCGGCCGACGCCAGTCTGAACGGCAAACTACTCTATCGTGGTGATATTGCGACTGCACTACGTGATCCGAATGCTTTTCTTCATAGCGCCCTGGTGGATGCCAAACCTTACACTTTCGAGCCGGATCGCACGGCAGAACAACAACCCAAACGAATCATTGCCGTGACAGCCTGCCCAACTGGCGTTGCGCACACTTTTATGGCAGCAGAGGCGATTGAACGTGAAGCCACTAGCCGTGGTTGGTGGGTGAAAGTGGAAACGCGCGGTGCAATCGGCACTGAAAACAGCGTGACATCTGAGGAGATCATGGCTGCTGACTTTGTACTGGTGGCGGCGGATATTGACATTGATCTGGAAAAGTTTGCGCATAAACCGATCTACCGCACCACAACACGGCTGGCATTAATGAGAACGGCACAAGAATTAGACAATGCGCAACATCAGGCCGAATACCAGACAGAACAACCAGTAACAGATGCAGTGGATAAGCAGCGAAAAACAGGCAACTATCGACATCTACTCACCGGCGTCTCTTATATGCTACCGATGGTGGTAGCTGGTGGGTTATCGATTGCGCTCTCTTATATTTTTGGCATAACCGCGTATGAACAACCAGACTCATTCGCGGCAGCATTAATGCAGATTGGTGGTGGCAGCGCATTTATGCTAATGGTGCCGGTGTTGGCGGGTTATATTGCGTTTTCGATTGCTGATCGCCCAGGGTTAACCCCGGGCCTGATCGGCGGTATGTTGGCAGTCAATATCGAAGCTGGTTTTCTCGGTGGTATTGTTGCCGGTTTTCTGGCGGGCTATCTGGCTAAGATGATCAATACCCGGTTGCGTTTGCCAGCAACGATGGAAGCACTAAAACCGATCTTAATCGTGCCGCTGGTTGCCAGTCTGGTCACTGGGCTCGTGATGATCTACCTGCTCGGCACACCGATTGCCAGCCTGATGGTTGGGTTAACCGAGTGGTTACAATCGTTGGGGCGCAGCAATGCGATCCTGCTGGGAGCGATACTCGGTGGCATGATGTGTACCGACATGGGCGGACCGGTAAATAAAGTCGCTTATGCATCCGGAGTTGCGCTGCTTAGCGCCGCAGTTTATGCGCCGATGGCCGCGATCATGGCTGCTGGCATGGTTCCACCACTCGCGATGGGACTAGCAACACTATTGGCGCCGAAAAAATTTGAAAAGTCAGAGAAAGAGGCTGGAAAAGCTGCGATTGTATTGGGGCTATGTTTTATCAGCGAAGGTGCAATCCCATTTGCGGCGCGTGATCCGATGCGAGTGTTGCCGTGTTGCATTGTCGGTGGTGCGGTCAGTGGGGCGTTATCGATGGCTTTTGGTGCCAAACTGATGGCACCGCATGGCGGGTTATTTGTGTTATTGATACCGGGCGCCATCTCTTCCATGCTTTGGTATCTACTGGCGATCATCATTGGCACCTTGTTGGCGGGCGTCAGCTATAGTGTGCTGAAACGCTCCTGTGCGCTGTAGGCACCTCAACCACCGTTGCCACACTTGTCTCTCCTAGATTCTGATGAGCAGCTATGCCTTGTGATGCATTTCGGGTTTGAAGCGAGTCTAGATTTGAATGGAAGCAGCACACAATGTGAGTGCAAAGCCGCACCGCTCAACCCCTTCTCGGCGGTGCGGCTTTGCAGTACGCAGTCAATTAAAGCGACGGTGAGAGCTGTTGGCTCTTTAACCAAGCTATCTCCTGATGCCAGATAGAGGGATCGACCGTCTCAAGGATCAACGGGATCTGGTCAAAGCGTGCATCACGCATAATGTAACTGAACACGGTGTGACCGATGTTGCCTGCCCCCAGACTGTGATGGCGATCAACCCGGCTGTTAAAAGCGCTCTTGGCATCATTAAGATGCATAGCACGTAAATAGCGAAAACCGACAATATCATCAAATAGTTGGAAAGTGTGCTGACAGTCCTGTTCGGTGCGCAGGTCATAACCGGCAGCAAAGGCATGGCAGGTATCAATACACACACCGACACGGCTCTTATCCTCCACTTGCTCGATAATGGTGGCTAACTGCTCAAACTTAAAGCCTAAATTGCTACCTTGCCCAGCGGTATTCTCGATCACTGCGGTAACATCACGGGTTTGATCGAGCGCCCAGTTAATTGACTCCGCGATCCGTGCCAAACATTTGTCTTCATCGATTTGCATCAGATGGCTGCCGGGATGAAAATTCAGCAGCGTTAACCCCAATTGTTCACAGCGTTGCATCTCATCCAGAAAGGCAGCGCGCGACTTCTCCAGCCCCTCCTGTTCAGGATGGCCAAGATTAATCAGATAACTGTCGTGCGGTAATATTTGTGCCGCATGATAGCCGTATTGTCTACAGGCCTGCTTAAACTTTTCAATCGTCTCACTGCTCAAGGCAGCGGCTTTCCACTGGCGCTGGTTCTTGGTAAACAGCGCAAAAGCCGTCGCCTGCAGTTCGTGTGCACGTAGCACCGCCAGATCAACCCCACCTGCTGCACTGACATGTGCACCGACAAACTTCATGTTTACTCTCCTACTGTGCTAATAATCACAATTGCGTTATTAAGGTATCTTATATCAGTACATTCAGACTAGTTCGCTGAGCGCTATTTGTTACAATTCGCCCTCATTTTCGACCAGTGAAGCAGGATAAAAATGGCTCAAAAAGAGATAAAAAGTGTCGGTCAAACGAATGACCGACTACGCCGTGTGTTGAAAGCACGGCATTTAACCATGATAGCGATTGGTGGTTCTATTGGTACTGGTTTATTTGTGGGTTCAGGGGCAGCAGTTTCACAGGCAGGCCCAGGCGGAGCCCTGCTATGTTATGCCTTAATTGGTTTGATGGTTTATTTTCTGATGACCAGCCTTGGTGAGTTGGCAGCATTTATGCCAGTTTCCGGTTCATTTTCCACCTATGGCGCAAAATATGTAGAAGAAGGATTCGGTTTTGCGCTCGGCTGGAACTACTGGTACAACTGGGCAGTGGCGGTAGCAGTTGACCTAGTGGCAGCACAACTGGTAATGAACTACTGGTTTCCCGACACCTCAGGCTGGATCTGGAGCGCACTGTTCCTTGGCCTAATATTCCTGCTGAACTACATCTCAGTGAAGGGATTTGGTGAAGCTGAATATTGGTTCTCATTGATCAAAGTGACTACGGTAGTGGTTTTCATCGTACTGGGCGTGCTGATGATTGTCGGGATACTCAAGGGTGGAGAACAGGCCGGCTGGCAGAACTGGACAATTGGCGATGCTCCCTTTTCCGGGGGATTTGCTGCCATGATCGGTGTCGCGATGATTGTTGGGTTCTCTTTCCAAGGGACGGAATTGGTCGGCATCGCTGCCGGTGAATCGAAAGATCCGGCGAAGAATATTCCGCGTGCAGTGAAGCAGGTATTTTGGCGTATCTTGCTGTTTTATATCTTTGCCATTCTAGTCATTAGCTTGATTATTCCTTATACCGATCCGAACTTGCTGCGTGATGATGTGCAGGATATCAGTGTCAGCCCGTTCACGCTGGTGCTTCAGCACGCCGGCTTGCTTTCAGCGGCGGCAGTGATGAACGCGGTGATTTTAACTGCGGTGCTCTCAGCGGGCAATTCCGGCATGTATGCTTCAACACGGATGCTGTTTACCCTAGCACGGGAAGGTAAAGCGCCACGCATGTTTGCGAAACTGTCAAAAAATGGTGTACCACGTAATGCGTTGTATGCCACCACACTGGTCGCGGCACTGTGCTTTTTAAGCTCAATGTTTGGCAATAAAGTGGTCTATTTGTGGCTGCTGAATACGTCCGGCATGACCGGTTTTATTGCCTGGTTGGGGATCGCTGTCAGCCACTACCGTTTTCGTCGTGGTTACATGCTCAAAGGATTGGATCTGAACCAGTTACCTTACCGCTCCGGTTTCTTCCCGCTCGGGCCTATCTTTGCTTTTGTGTTGTGTATGATGATTACCTTAGGGCAAAATTATCAGGCTTTCCTGCAAGATAAAATTGACTGGTATGGTGTGGCTGCGACCTACATCGGCATTCCACTCTTTTTGCTGATCTGGTTTGGCTACAAACTGGTGCACGGTACACGCATGGTGCCGTACAGCGAAATGGAGTTTCCAAAGTGGGAGCAGGATAACTGATTGTTATCTTGACTGATAACGTATTGAGCGTGTTAACTGGCACCATCTCGGCTTCGAGCCTGGTGCCACAGTTTCCTCGTTAATTGATGACACGGCTGTTAGCGATCAGCGAAATGAGATAACGAGCCTGTTGATCAAAGTGATACCGCCACAGAGACAATGATGATAACTATGGGGTAACGTGATGGATAAATTAGCATTCTACGCAGAATTGAAGCGTGACTTGGCGGCATTGCTCGCGGGTGAGACCGACTTTATTGCCGCTCTCGCCAATACCAGCGCCTTACTTAATCAACGATTGGCAGCGGTAAATTGGGTTGGTTTTTACCTTATTGCCGGTGAGCAACTGACACTTGGCCCATTTCAGGGCAAGGTCGCTTGTACTCGAATCCCGCTTGGTAAAGGGGTGTGTGGTACAGCGGTGGTAACCAAACAGGTATTACGTGTTGATAATGTCCATGAGTTTGATGGACATATTGCCTGTGATAGCGCAAGTAATGCTGAAATCGTGTTACCATTAACCGTTGGTGAACAACTGATCGGTGTCCTTGATATCGACAGTACCGTTTTCCAGCGTTTTGATCATCAGGATGAGGCTGGATTAACGTCTGTGGTTGAACAACTCTGTCTGCAATTGGAGCAGTGTGGTGCTACAAAATATGTTACTGTCACGACAAGTTGAGCTACGGTTAATGTGGCATTTAGCGCTAGGGCGATTATAATGTCGCCTGTTCATGTCTGGTGCTTATCAGCACACCGTTGTAATCAGGAAATTTCATGGAAAATCAACATAAGTTGAACTCAGTTAAAGACGTCATTGCTTTTCTTGCCGAACGTTTCCCGCTCTGCTTTAGTGCCGAAGGTGAAGCTCGCCCATTAAAGATCGGCATTTTTCAGGATATTGTTGAACGGCTACAGGGTGATGAATTGCTCAGTAAGACGCAACTGCGTTCTGCTTTACGGCTGTATACCTCAAGCTGGCGCTATTTGCATGGTGTAAAGGCAGGGGCACAGCGGGTCGATCTAGAGGGGAATTCATGCGGTGAGTTAGAGCAGCAGCATGTTGACCATGCTCGTCAGCAGCTTGAAGCAGCCAAGGCGCGTGTTCAGGCACAACGTGCGGCGCAAAATGCCAAGAAACGTGAAGCCGCAGGTGAAACGGCAGGTGAAGCCACTCGTCAACGCCCGATGACAAAACGGCCAGCAGCGCGTGCTGATAGCAATCGAAGTGCAGACAAACGTAGATCAGCACCCACGACACAACCGCATAAAACGCCAGCACAAAAAGCGCAGCCTCAAAAAGTGCCGTCACAGAAAGCACAATCACAGCAGGATCGCGCAGCCTTGGGCAGCAAAAAAGAGCATAAGCAGCCGGTAGCACAGCCGGTAGCACATAGTGCAGTTGAACTCTCCCAATTGAAAATTGGCCAGCAACTTAAAGTGAGAGCCGGTCAGGATGCAATGGCAGCAACTATACTGGAAATAACTAAAGATGGTGTTCGCGTGCAGCTCTCCTCTGGTTTGGCAATGATTGTACGCGCAGAGCACCTCCAGTTCTGATCCCGAGAGCACCCAAGGCATATGAATAAATTTGTTAAATTAGTCGCTGTTGCGGCACTGGTGTGGTCTGGGATGGCCACTGCTGCGGATTTGGCCAAAATCAGCCTGACTGATTTGCCTACACTGACGCAGGAGCCTCAACACTCCACCGTTAGCCAGCGAGTCACAACACGTTTTATACAATCCCATTATCGTCAAATTGCCTTGGATGCCGAATTTTCGGGGCGAATCTTCGATCGTTATCTGAACATTCTCGACTATAACCACAATGTCTTATTGCTCAGTGATATAGAGCAGTTTGCTGATCGACGTGCAACATTAGGTGAAGAGCTGAAAAGCGGCAAACTGGTGACTGCTTACGAGCTGTTTAATCTGGCGCAAAAACGCCGCTTTGAACGTTATCAGTATGCGTTGTCGCTGCTGGACAAACCGATGAACTTTTCCGGCAACGACACCATCGAGCTGGATCGCAGTAAAGCAGCGTGGGCCAAAGATCGCGCAGAACTTGATCGCCTCTGGGCGGCTAAAGTGAAATATGATCAGTTGACACTCAAGCTTGCCGGTAAGAGCGACAAAGAGATCCGCGACACATTGAAAAAACGCTATCACTTTGCCACCAAGCGGTTAACACAAAGCAAAAGTGAAGATGTTTTCAGCCAGATCATGACCGCATTCGCGCGAGAGATTGATCCTCACACCAGCTACCTATCACCACGTAATGCCGAGCAGTTCAACACCGAAATTAGCCTGTCACTGGAAGGCATTGGTGCGGTACTGCAGATGAATGATGAGTACACCGTGATCAACTCGCTGATCCCCGGCGGCCCAGCCAGCAAAAGTAAAGATATTGCGGTCGGTGACTATATCGTCGGTGTTGGGCAGTCAGGCAAGCCAGTGGTTGATGTGGTTGGCTGGCGGTTAGATGACGTGGTTTCCTTAATTAAAGGGCCGAAAGGCAGTAAAGTTCGCTTGGAGATCTTGCCGGGCGGTAAAGGCAGCAAAACGCGCACTGTCACGCTAACCCGTGATCGCATTCGGTTAGAAGATCGTGCAGTGAAGATGGAAGTAAAAAGCGTCAATAATCAGAACGTCGCTGTGTTGACCATCCCTGGTTTCTACGTTGGTTTGACGGAGGATATCAAAACCAAACTGGAGCAGATGGCACAGCAGAATATCAATAATCTGGTGATTGACTTACGCGCTAATGGTGGTGGTGCCCTGACCGAAGCGGTATCGCTTTCTGGCCTGTTTATCTATCGTGGGCCAGTGGTACAGATCCGTGATAACAATGGAAAAGTGCGCGAAGATGCGGATACCGATGGTGTTGTCTACTACAACGGTCCACTGGTGGTACTGGTTGATCGCTTCAGTGCTTCTGCCTCAGAAATTTTTGCCGCTGCGATGCAGGATTACGGCCGAGCCCTGATTGTCGGTGAACCGACCTTCGGTAAGGGAACCGTGCAACAATACCGATCATTAAACCGTATTTATGACCAGATGCTACGTCCAGAGTGGCCAGCATTAGGTTCAGTGCAATATACCATTCAGAAATTCTATCGCGTTGATGGTGGTAGTACACAACTGAAAGGCGTGTTGCCGGATATTGTCATGCCAACAGGCGTCGATCCAGCAGAAACTGGCGAGAGCTTTGAGGATAATGCCTTGCCGTGGGATAGCATTAATCCGGCACGTTACAACCGTGTTGGTAATGTCACACCGCTGATCCCTCAGTTGTTGAAATGGCATCGGCAGCGCATTGCCAACGAGCAAGAGTTTCAGTACATCATGCAGGACATTGCCCGCTACAAAGCGAGAAAAGAGCAGGAGAAAGTGATATCGCTCAATTTTGCCCTGCGTGAAAAAGAGAACCAGGATGATGATGCACTGCGGTTAAAACGTATCAATCAACGGTTGCAGAGCGAAGGGAAAAAGCCGTTGAAATCACTCAGTGATTTGCCAAAGGATTATAAAAACCCTGATCCTTATCTAGCAGAGACAGTGAGGATCGCATTGGATTTCGCTAAACTGCTGAATAAGTCTTAACCTAGCCCCCAGCCTTTGAAACCAGCCTCCCCAACGCCTGGTGTGCAGTGCGTTGGAGAGGTTGCCGATCCTACCGTGAGTTGCTATCTACTGTTTGGTTAACATATAGAGACGAGAGAAATAGATCAGCAATAACGCAGAAATCACATTGCCGATAGCAGTAAATATGACTCTACTGACATCTGGTGTTAATATCATCACCCACATAGCAAGCAAAAGCAGCAGTAACTGGGCTGCCAGCCACAACATTAACCCACTGATAATAAAACTAACGTTAGCAAATGCCATTTTGCAACTGAGCTGGATGGCGTTAAATACCCCTTTGCCTTCGGCAAAATAGATTGCTGGAGATAATGATAGTGAAATCATTATGATAAGCCCAGGGATAATAAATATCGACAACCCTAATGGGATCAGCAGCGCAGAGATAAGTTGCAGCAGCAGCAAACCAGGCAATTGTGGCAGACTAAAGGCCATCGCACGTAACGCACTGACGGATTGACCCGCAGAGGAGAGACGGATCAGTGTCAGTATGCTGCCAGTCAGCAGCAAATTGCCGATGAAGGCAGAAAATGCCAACGCCGACAGCTCTTGCAGTAGGATCCTATATTGCTCGAGATTCAGTTGTTCAATCGACTGTTTCAGATCAAGCTCATTGCTCACAGGCATGGCAGCGCTGAGCAGTTTTAACTGTTCTGCACTCGGGCCGAAAAGCTGATGTAGCAGCACGGTGATCAAGCTGGTTAACAGCGCCAATAATAAAATCATGCTGGTATGGTGGCGGAAAAAGTAGCCACTGTCACGGTACAATCTGAAGGCCGTGATAGACATAGAAACTCCTTGAACGAGGGAGAAAGATAACTTAGGCCCCGATTGTACCTGTTTATTTAGCCTGATGGCAGTGATCTGATGGTGTTGACGGCAAGGTGTTGGGCGATGAAGGTAACCGGGACAGCAGGGTGTGCGGCTCCTTTTTCTCGGTAACGCTATATCAGCGCAATGTGAATTCAGTGCAACTCAAATCAGATGGCGCATGGAGCGCTATTTTTTCGAGTTGCACTATTTATAGCATTTCAATAACAGTAGGTTAGCGCTGAGTTGCCGCCTTCATTGCGCGTACAAATTCGGCCAACTGACGCAACATCTCACTAGGCTGAGCAACATTTTTCTCGATGATTTTGACAATGGCTGAACCGGAAATGGCACCGGCTGCACCAGCTTGCAGCGCCAGTTTAACCTGTGACGGTTCAGAGATACCAAAGCCTTGCACTGCCGGTGCAGCCTGGTATTGCTGTAATTTTTCCAGCAAGTGTTGCAGAGGCAACTCAGCACGTTTTTCACTGCCGGTGACGCCAGCACGTGACAGCAGATAGGTGTAACCCTGACCATGACTGGCGATATTACGCAGCAATTCGTCACTGGCATTGGGTGGGCAGATGTAAATTGGCGCGATACCCTGTGCGATGGCAGCCGCGTGGAACGGAGCTGATTCTTCAAATGGCACATCTGCAATCAAGACCGAATCGACACCAGCAGCGGCACACCGCTGATAGAACTGATCAATACCACGATGAAACACCAGATTAGCATACATCAACAGGCCAATTGGGATATCGGGGTACTTTGCCCGGATGGCCGCCAACATCTCAAAACAGCGTGTAGGTGTCACTCCAGAAGAAAAAGCACGCAAGGTAGCGGCCTGGATGGTTGGGCCATCCGCAGAGGGATCAGAAAATGGGATACCCAGTTCCAGTGCATCAGCACCATTCTCGATCAAAGTGTCGATGATCTGTAACGACAACTCCGGATTGGGATCACCCAAGGTGACAAACGGCACAAAAGCGCCCTGATTATTGTTTGCCAGTTGGGTAAACCGTTGCTGATAACGTCCCATCAAATGCCTCCTTGTGCTTGCAGAATATCGTGAACAGTAAAGATGTCTTTATCACCACGCCCAGATAAATTGACTACCAGCGTCTGTGATTTTTCTGGCTCAGCCTGGATCATCTTCAATGCATATGCCAGCGCGTGTGACGACTCTAGTGCTGGGATAATTCCCTCATGACGGCAGAGTGCCTTGAACGCGGCCAGGGCTTCATCATCGGTAATCGAGACATATTGCGCGCGCCCGATACTGTTCAGGTAGGCATGTTGCGGCCCAACGGAAGGGAAATCCAATCCTGCTGAGATGGAATATGACTCTTCGATCTGCCCCTCCTCAGTCTGCATCATCGGTGCTTTCATACCAAAGTAGATACCGATGCGGCCATGTTTCAGTGGTGCGCCATGTTGCCCCGTTTCTATCCCTAAACCAGCCGGTTCGATACCAATTAACGCAACCTCTGCATCATCAATAAAATCGGCAAACATGCCAATCGCATTGGAACCGCCACCTACACAGGCCAGCACGGCATCAGGCAGGCGGCCTTCGCGCTCCAGCAATTGCGCTTTCGTTTCGGCACCGATCATACGCTGGAACTCACGCACGATAGTCGGATAGGGGTGCGGGCCAGCAGCGGTACCCAACATGTAATGCGCTTTTTCATAACAGCCTGACCAGTCACGCAGTGCTTCATTACAGGCATCTTTTAGTGTTGATGAACCACTGTGTACCGGGATCACCTCCGCGCCCATCAGACGCATACGGAAAACATTCGGGGCCTGACGCTCAACATCTTTCGCACCCATATAGACACGGCATTTTAACCCCAGCAGGGCACAGGCCAGGGCAGATGCGACACCATGCTGACCAGCGCCGGTTTCGGCGATGATCTCGGTTTTCCCCATCCGTTTGGCCAGCAGAGCTTGGCCCAGTACCTGGTTGGTTTTATGTGCGCCACCGTGCAGCAGATCTTCACGCTTGAGATAGAGCTTGGCGTTGGTTCCGGCAGTCAGATTTTTGCACAGTGTTAATGCTGTTGGACGACCAGCATAGTTTTTTAGTAAATCGAGAAAATCAGCCTGAAAACTGGCATCACTTTGTGCATCGACAAACGCCTGTTCCAGTTGTTGTAGTGCGGGCATCAAAATTTGGGGCACAAACTGACCACCAAATTCGCCAAAATAGGGGTTAAGCAGCGTCATAATATTTCCCGTTAATAAACCATGAAGATAACTTTTATCCAGGGCAGCAACACGCACTGAGCTTTTAGTAAGCCCGTAACTGTTGGAACACCCGAGCTAAGCGTTCGCGATCCTTAATGCCAGGTTGGCTTTCTACGCCGGAATTAAAATCTAGCCCTGCACAGCCCAGTGTCGCCGCTTCTGCACAGTTATCGGCATTCAAGCCACCAGCCAGCATCACATTATCCAGCCGTAGCGCAGGCAATTGAGGCTGTCGTAATAACGACCAGTCAAAACTGATCCCGCTACCGCCGTTACCGTGGTCGAACAGATAGCGGTCAACCTGCTGAAAATCACCGGTGGGCAGAGTTTGCTCCACCCGCAACGCACGCCAAATCTGGCAACTGGCAGGCAGACGGCTACGTAATTTATTGATATAAATTTGATCTTCATCACCATGCAACTGCACGCCATGCAGGCCAAGCTGTTCGGCGCTATTGACCACCGACTCGATCGTTGCATCACGGAACACGCCAATATAGTGCAATGGGGCGGCAGCAATCACGGCACGTGCCGTGGCAATATCGACACAGCGTGGTGACGTGGGCACAAAGATCAAACCACCGTATAGCGCTCCGGCACGGTAAGCTGCGACAGCATCTTGTGGCCGTGTCAGACCACACACCTTGTTTGCGCCAAGCAGCACACGACACACCGCACTGCGCAACTGTTTCTCTGCCATTAAGGCACTGCCGATCAAGAATCCGTTGGCATAGTGGCTCAATTCACGGATCTGGCGGTAGCTGTGAATGCCTGATTCACTGATGATGGTGATGCCAGCGGGGATCTTGGGTGCAAGCAGACGGGTGCGATTCAAGTCGATCGACAGGTCACGCAGATCACGATTATTGATACCAATCACACGCGCATTCAGTGCCAGTGCGCGTTGCAACTCCTGCTCGCTAATGACTTCGGTCAACACCCCCATGTTGAGGCTATGCGCCAAAGCGGCTAACTGCTGGTACTGCTGATCGTCCAACACTGAGAGCATCAGCAACACAGCATCAGCCTGATAGTAACGTGCTAGGTAAATCTGATAGTCGCTAATAATAAAATCTTTGCACAATACCGGTTGTGGTGCTGCCTGGCTTACCAACGGCAGGAAATCAAAGCTACCCTGAAAATAGTGCTCGTCGGTTAACACGGAGATCACCGAGGCAAATTCACGGTAGACGCCGGCGATTTCACTGGGATCAAAATTCTCTCTGATCAATCCTTTGGAAGGGGAGGCTTTCTTGCATTCAAGGATAAAGGCGGTTTTATCCCCTTGCAGTGCCTGATAAAAATCACGCTCACTGGCAGTGATCTGAGATTGAAAACCACTCAGCGGTTGCTGTTGGCTACGTTCAGCCACCCAGCGAGCTTTGTCACGTACAATTTGGTTGAGTACCGTTTCCTGCATCGAATGTTATCCCCTCTCAGCTAAACCAAGAACACGTTGATAGGCTGCGCCACTATTTATCACATCCAGCGCCTGTTGTGCATTATCACGCAGATTTTCCTGGCCAAATAACCGTAATAATAATGCGACATTAACAGCCACTGCGACGGAGTGTGCACGCTGACCATTGCCCTGTAACAGTTGAGTGACCAATTGGCAATTCTCTGCTGGAGAGCCGCCGCGTAAAGCATCCAGCGAATGGCTTTCCAGACCAAAATCATCGGTAGTTAATTGGTAACGTTCAATCTGCCCTTGGTTCAGCTCGACCACTTGGGTCGCCGCATGAATAGCCACTTCATCCATGCCACCACCATGCACCACTGCCGCACGTTTGTAACCTAATGCGCGCAGAGTCTCAGCCACCGGCAGCAACAATTCGGGGCTATAAACCCCGATCAACGCCAGCGACGGTTTGGCCGGATTGACTAATGGACCAAGCACATTAAAGATGGTGCGCGTTTTCAACTGCTGACGTACCGGCATCGCATGGCGAAAACCGGCATGGTACTGTGGCGCAAATAAGAAGCAGACACCAAGCTCATCCAGTGCCTGACGTGAAGCTTCTGCTGGCAGATCAAGCCGGATACCTAATGCCGACAGCAGATCAGAAGAGCCAGAACGGCTGGAGACGCTGCGATTGCCATGCTTAGCGATTTTGGCACCACAGGCAGCGGCAACAAAGGCACTGGCAGTAGAGATATTGATGCTATTGCAGCCATCACCGCCGGTACCAACAATGTCAGCAAAATCATAGTCTGGGCGCGGGAAAGGTAACGCATGTGCCAACAGCGCACTGGCGGCACCTGCCAACTCAGCCGGTTTCTCACCACGGATCTTCATGCTGATCAGCGCGGCGGCCAGTTGGCTATGCTCCAACTCACCACGGATGATGGCACCAAACAGTTGCTGGCTCTCCTGCTGATCCATAGCTTCAGAACGATAAAGTTTATCAAAAATAGCTTGCATATTAATTACCTGGATGATTATCCCAACGCCCACGCCAAGGTTTGTTCAAGTAAACGTGCACCCTGAGTAGTCAGAATTGATTCGGGGTGAAACTGGAAACCACAAACGCGATGCTGTTCGTGGCGTACCGCCATCACCATCTCACCGTAACGGGCATTCACTGTCAGCTCTGGCGGGATCTGGCTACCGACTAAGGAGTGGTAACGAGCAACCGGCAACGGATTATCGATGCCAGAGAACATAGCCTGATTATCATGCTCAATCGCAGAGGCTTTGCCGTGCAGGATCTCACCAGCCTGACCAACATAACCACCATAAGCTTCAACAATGGCCTGATGACCAAGACAGATACCGATAATCGGTAATTGACCACGCAAACGTCGCAGTAGTTCCGGCATACAGCCTGCGGCAGCGGGAGTACCGGGGCCGGGAGACAGCATTAAAATCGGCTGCTTCATCTGCTGCAAATGGGCGATAATAGTATCGGCCGCGAGGTGATTGCGATAAATCACCACATGGTGAGCGGATGAACGCAGTTGATCAACCAGGTTATAGGTAAAAGAGTCGATATTATCGAGTAACAGAATGTCGGCCATTAAAACACCGCCTTAGCGTGATGGGCACTGGCAATTGCATACAGTACTGCGCGTGCTTTATTACGGGTTTCATCTGCTTCTGCCTGCGGATCAGAGTCGAGAACCACGCCAGCACCTGCTTGTACGGTGGCAATACCCTGTTCAACATAGGCAGAACGGATCACGATACAGGTATCCAGATCACCGTGGGCAGTAAAGTAACCCACCGCGCCACCGTAACTGCCACGACGAGAAGCCTCAGCTTCGGCAATCAGTTGCATCGCTCTTACCTTTGGCGCACCGCTTAACGTGCCCATATTCATACAGGCTTGATAGGCGTGCAACACATCCAGATCACTGCGCAGTCTACCGACTACACGCGAAACCAGATGCATCACAAAAGAGTAGCGATCAACTTTGGTCAGCTCAGCGACATGACGACTACCGGCTTCACAGATACGCGCCAGATCGTTGCGTGCCAGATCTACCAGCATCAAATGTTCTGCCAGTTCTTTGTGATCGGTACGCATCTCCAGCTCTAGGCGACTATCGAGATCGGCATCCAGTGAGCCATCTGCCCGCCGACCACGTGGTCGGGTACCGGCAATCGGATAGATTTCAATCTGTCGGCTGTTGGCATCATATTTCAACGCGCTCTCCGGTGAGGCTCCGAACAGCGTAAACAGGTTATCCTGCATAAAAAACATATACGGGCTAGGGTTGTGCTCTTTCAGGCGTTGATAAGCTGCTAGCGGATTGGGGCAGGGCAGTGAAAAACGCCGTGAAGGCACCACCTGAAAAATCTCGCCTTGACGGATCGCCTGCTGTAGTTGGCTGACTACCGCACGATAGGCCTCATCACTCTGGTTACAACCTAGCGACATCTCGCTCAGGGTGTGCTCCGGCAAGGCGAGCGCGGGTTGTGCCAATTCTGCCTGTAGCGCTAACAATCGCTGCTGCAAACGTGATATCTGCGCCGGATCACCGGTGAAGGCACTGGCCTGCAAGCGCGCAGCCTGGTGTTGATGATCGAGTTTCAGCATTGTTTCTGCCAAATAGAAGCAGAAATCCGGGCATTGGTACTGCTGGCTTACAGGCGGCAACGATTCAAAACTGGCGACCAGATCATAAGCGAACAGGCCCCCGAGTAACAGCGCTTCGCGCTCACTCTCGGGGGCATTAACCAGCGAAAGCACGGCACGCAGTGCATCAAAGACTGACAGGGCGCGCAGGCGAGAGTCCTCATCCTGTTCGCTATCAATCACCGGGAATAGCAACTCACGGCGGTTGGAATGAACCAGATTCTCAACCTCACTAGGCAAAGCCTGATCTAACAGTGGCAATAACAGCGCACCGTTATCGGTTAATGCCTGAATAGTCACACTGCGTCCGAGGGCGGTGATACGTAATGCGCTATCAATAATCAACAGACTCTTGAGATCCTGTTTGCTATTAATTTCTGCTGAGTCCAGCAATAACGTGGCAGGGCGTGAACCGCAAAGTTGATGAAAAATGGCTGTTGAATCACAGCGATAATCGGTTGATGCAGTCAGCAGTTTCAAAGTGGGTCTGCTATGTGGCATAAAGTTTTCCATGAAATCAGTGCTAGAAAAAAGCCCGCTGATGAGAGCGGGCCTTGGAAATCTGCGGCGTCAAACGACAGCGATGCGCGATTACTCAACCCAACATTGAGAACTACGCCACCAACGAAGAAGAGAAATCTGCTTACCCATCTTGTCCACTGCCTTTTGGTTATCTGTTAAACATGGCGACTGCCAGTAATGTTGCACTAGTTAACTAGTTCATGGGTGCAATGTCAATCTCTTTTTTAGCTGAAGTACAAATTGTTTTTCCTGTCGGCAACAGGGCGTGGCGAAAGCCAGCCTGATGCACCACAGAGAGAGTGTGTCATACCGGTGGAGTCTGGTTCTGCTCACCCTGGTAATAGGGATCGACATGCGTCATCACATTTAACACATTAAACTTTTTCAATACGTTATTACGTGCGGCCAAAGCGATATCGTGCCCTTGTTGCACCGAGAGATGGCCATCAATATCCAAATGCACATCAACGATAATCGCATCCCCCATTTTTCTGGTCTTCATATCATGCACACCGCGCACCCCTTCGCTGGACAGCAGCGTGGTTCGGATCTGCTGTTCAATATCACTATCGACAGATCTATCCATCAAGTCGTGCAGTGCGTTGTAAGTGAAGTGATAGCCCATTTTGATCACAATCAGGCCAACGATCAGTGCTGCGACCGGGTCAAGAAATTTAAATCCCAACAGGTTGCCGATAATACCCAGTGCGACCACTAACGAAGAAGCTGCATCAGAGCGCGCGTGCCAGGCATTTGCCACTAACATACCCGACTTGACGCGGTTAGCGACTGCCAGCATATATCGAAAAAGTAACTCTTTGGAAATTAAAGTTAAAACAGCGACAAATAGAGCGGAAACATGCACTTGTGCAATCGATTCTGGCCGGTGTATTTTACCGATTGCCGCCCAGAGCATACCGACCCCCACCAGCAACAGAATAGTGCCGAGGATCAGCGAAGCACCATTCTCATAGCGATGATGTCCATAATGGTGATCTTCATCAGGCGCTTTCTTGCTTTTGGTATTGGCGATCAGAACCACAAAATCAGACAACAGATCAGACAGTGAGTGGATACCATCCGCTATCAGCGCCTGTGATCCGGAAAATATCCCGGTAATAACTTGACAGACTGTTAAAAAACAATTGATTACAACGCTAACCCATGAGCTTTTCTGTGCTGCCTGATAGCGCTCATTGGATGGATCATCTTTTTCTTCAACCATTACTTTTCCTAAACTTCAACCGGTTAATCACACACTGAAACAGTGCGACCACACACCACAGTCGACCTAACCGACCAGACAGCCCCCCCATTCGCGTCCAGCAGTCCACTACCACCGGCAGTATCGTCAGCGACTGAATAAAGCGCCCCAAGCCAATCAGCAACACAGCGTGCTACCCACTGACGGCGAGTGATATCAGTCGCTAGATGAAATCGAATAGAGGCGATCGAAATGTGCGTTGTCTCACAATGTGCGCTGACATAGTTAACTACCGACCCGATAAAATTGCTAGCGACATCCCTGATTTTATTTTTCCCAGCTTGAGGCGCTTGACGCAGAATCCCTTTATCGACAAGCATTAAGCGCCCGATCTACGGTGGAACATTCCGGCAGCAATCGGCAACACCAGCCAACCTGTAAAGAGGGCGTTTATGCAGTGGTTACTGACTAATCCTGTCGACCTTTCTGGTCTCGAACTGTGCTATATCGCCTTACTGGGTATCGCGGTGGGCAGCTTTCTCAACCTGGTGATTGTGCGCCTACCGCTGATGTTACAGCAGCAGTGGCAACAGGCAGCACAGCGCCAGCTAGCACTGCCCCTGGAAGAGAACACGAGCAAAATCAACCTACTGATACCGCGATCCTATTGCGACCACTGTCAGCAGAGGTTACAGATTAAAGATAATATTCCACTGCTCAGTTTCCTATGGCTACGTGGGCGCACCCGTTGCTGTCAGCAGGCAATTCCTTACTATTATCCGGTGGTGGAAGCAGCAACTGCACTGTTATTTGTAGTTGCTGCCCGAGCAGGCTACCCGGCGATACAACTGCTCGGTGTGTGGTATTTGCTATCGTCACTGGTAGTCCTGGCATTGATTGATCACTATCATCAGCTATTGCCAGATCTGATAACGCTACCGCTGCTGTGGCTTGGTTTACTGTTTAACCTAGCCGATTACTTTGTCACCCTGCCACAAGCAGTGACCGGCGCGGTAATGGGGTATGTCATGTTATGGATACTATTCTGGCTGGTTAAGTGGTGTACTGGGCGCGAGGCGATTGGCTATGGCGATTTCAAATTACTGGCTGCGCTGGGGGCTTGGTTTGGCTGGCAGGCACTGCCATCACTGCTGTTGCTGGCGACAGTCAGTGGCCTACTGTTTGCGTTGTGGCAATACCGTTCACTCTCATTGCTGCGGCATCAACCGATTGCGTTTGGCTGCTGGCTAGCATTAGCCGCAACCGCTGTACTGTTTAGCAACATAACTTAACTGTATGTAGACTGGCGGTATGAAGACTGTGTTGATTTCAGTAAGCTTACCCATCAATCACAATGAATCAAGGAGCAAGGCATGTATAGTTATCACTCCACTACACCGAGTGTGCGCTTGACGACTGCACGGCAAGTAGTACGTCTGGTTCATCAGCGCGATGCACAACGCTTGGCCGATTACTATCGTGAGAATCGCAGTTATCTACAGCCTTGGGAACCGATCCGTGATGAAACCCACTGCCAAGCTTCAGGCTGGCAGTTACGTTTGGAGATCATCACCGATATGCAACAGCAGGGCAGCGCTTACTATTTTATTCTGCTTGATCCCGACGAGCAGGAAGTACATGGTGTAGCCAATTTTACGAATGTGCTGCGTGGTGTTTTTCACGCCTGCCATCTTGGTTACTCGCTGGCAGAACAGAAACAAGGGCAGGGATTGATGCATGAGGCATTGCAGGCCGCTATTCGCTATATGCAGCGTCAGCAGAGAATGCACCGCATCATGGCGGGATATATGCCGCATAATCAGCGTAGTGGTGCGCTGTTAGCCCGTTTGGGATTTGAGCGTGAAGGCTACGCGCGAGACTATCTGCTAATTAATGGCAAATGGCGTGATCATGTTCTGATGGCATTAACCAATGATCAGTGGCAACCGGCACGTTGATGGCAGAAGATAAACTGATTCAGAATGGTCACCATGGTGGTGAAACAGTAGCAATACTACTGTCAACGCCACTGTGGCCGTGGTTGTGGCAACAGGGATAGCTATTGCCCGGATTCACCCGTAAACTAGCGCCTGATTTTACCCAGCTATGTTCAGAAAAATATCATGAATCTACTTAAATCACTGGCCGCCGTTAGCTCAATGACGATGTTCTCCCGCGTGCTTGGTTTTGCGCGTGATGCGATTGTTGCGCGGGTCTTTGGTGCCGGTGTGGCAACCGACGCATTTTTTGTGGCGTTTAAATTGCCTAACCTGTTACGCCGCATCTTTGCTGAAGGGGCATTTTCGCAGGCGTTCGTGCCGATCTTGGCCGAGTACAAACAGCAGCAGGGCGAGCAGGCAACTCGCACCTTTATCGCCTATGTTTCCGGACTACTGACATTGGTGTTGGCGCTGGTGACAATCATCGGTATGGTTGCGGCACCGTGGGTGATCTATCTCACCGCCCCCGGCTTTACCGATACGCCGGATAAATTTGCGCTGACATCAGCACTGTTACGCATCACCTTCCCCTATATTTTATTGATTTCGTTAGCCTCACTGGTTGGAGCGATCCTTAACACCTGGAACCGCTTTTCCATTCCGGCATTTGCGCCAACGTTACTCAATGTCAGCATGATCGGTTTTGCGCTATTTGCTGCCCCCTATTTTGATCCGCCAGTGTTAGCGTTGGCTTGGGCGGTGGTGGTCGGTGGTGTGTTGCAACTGGGCTATCAGCTACCGCATCTAAAGAAGATCGGGATGCTGGTGTTACCGCGTCTGCAACTGAGAGATGCCGGTGTCTGGCGAGTGATCCGCCAGATGGGGCCGGCAATTGTCGGGGTGTCTGTTAGCCAAATTTCATTGATCATTAATACCATTTTTGCCTCTTTTCTGATTTCTGGTTCGGTGTCATGGATGTATTACGCCGATCGCCTGATGGAGTTCCCCGCAGGGGTCTTAGGGGTTGCATTAGGCACTATCCTGCTGCCGTCACTGTCGAAGAGTTTCTCCAGTGGTGCTCATGAGGATTACAACCGCTTGATGGATTGGGGCTTGCGCCTCTGTTTTGTACTGGCGCTACCCAGTGCAGTGGCGCTCGGTATTTTGGCAAAACCGCTGATCGTGTCACTGTTTCAGTATGGCAAATTTAATGCCTTCGACGCAGCAATGACCCAGCAGGCGCTGGTTGCCTACTCAGTCGGCCTGCTTGGACTGATTGTTGTCAAAGTGCTCGCTCCCGGCTTCTATTCACGACAGGATATTAAAACGCCAGTAAGAATTGCGATGGTTACCCTGATCCTGACTCAGGTGATGAACCTCATTTTTATTGGTCCATTTAAACATGCTGGACTTTCACTCTCGATTGGTCTGGCAGCCTGTTTAAATGCCTCGCTGCTCTATTGGCAACTGCGTAAACAGAAAATTTTCCAGCCACAACCGGGCTGGTGGCTGTTTCTGGCTAAACTGCTGCTGGCGGTATCAGTCATGGCCGCCGTATTGATAGCGGTGATGGCAGTGATGCCAGCGTGGGAACAGGGCAATATGCTGGCGCGTCTGCTGCGTTTGGCGCTGTTAGTTGCCGCCGGTATTGCCGCCTATTTTACCAGCTTGGCACTACTTGGTTTCCGCCCAAGAGATTTTTCACGACGAGTGAAGTAGCGCGGGTTGAACTACCGCTGCCCCCAATAACGTAGGGGGCAGCAGCGTCGGACGCAGTCGCGTAGGAGAACCAACAGCAAAGGTCGCTACGGTGACATGAGAAATGACATAGCGTGACCGTTGACCGGCACCCGTTACATTCGCTCGACAGTCTCAATACCGAGCGTATCCAAACCGCTCTTCAGTGTTTTGGCAGTCAGCAGCGCTAACTTCAAACGACTCTGACGCAGTTGAGCATCGTCGATATTCAAGATCGGACAGTGTTCATAGAAACCAGAAAACAGACCGGCTAAATCATAAAGGTAGCCACACATCACATGCGGCGTTCCGTCACGGGCGACCACCGTGAGCACCTCTTCAAATTGCAGTAGCCGAGTTGCCAGTGCAATTTCTCGCTCTTCACTCAGTGTTAGCGGCAGTGTCAGTTGGTTTTCGTCCAGCTCAGCACGCTTGAATACCGACGCAATGCGGGTGTAGGCATATTGCAGATAAGGTGCAGTGTTGCCTTCAAATGCCAGCATGTTATCCCAGTCAAACACATAATCGGTGGTACGGCTTTTCGACAGGTCGGCATATTTTACTGCACCGATACCGACTACCTGAGCCAGCTTAGCCTGTTCTTCGGCAGGCATATCAGGGTTCTTCTCACCAATCAGTCGGTGGGCACGTTCCACGGCTTCGTCGAGCAGATCAGCCAGTTTCACCGTACCGCCAGCACGAGTTTTAAATGGTTTACCATCCTTGCCCAAGATCATGCCGAACATATGGTGTTCCAGGGTAACGCGCTCTGGCAGGTAACCGGCTTTACGCACAATCGACCACGCCTGCATCAGGTGTTGATGCTGACGTGAGTCAATGTAGTAGAGAATACGGTCAGCGCCCAGTGTCTCAAAGCGGTACTTGGCACAGGCGATATCGGTGGTAGCGTAGAGGTAGCCGCCATCTTTTTTCTGGATGATCACCCCCATTGGCTCACCCTCTTTATTCTTGTGTTCATCCAGGAACACTACCGTAGCGCCATCGCTCTCAACTGCCAGCCCTTTTGCTTTCAGATCGGCAACAATATCCGGCAACATGGCGTTGTACAGGCTTTCGCCCATCACGTCGTTTTGGGTCAGGGTGACATTCAGACGCTGATAGGTGAGTTGGTTCTGCGCCATGGTGATATCAACCAGTTTGCGCCACATCTGCAGGCAGTATGGATCGCCACCCTGCAATTTCACTACGTAGTTACGTGCTTGTACCGCAAACGCGTCATCTTGATCGTAGTGTTGTTTTGCAGCGCGGTAAAACTGTTCAAGATCCGCCAGCGCCATATCGCCGGCCTGCTCGTTCTGCATCTTCTCCAGGTAAGCGATCAACATACCAAACTGGGTGCCCCAATCGCCGACATGGTTGGCACGGATCACTTTATGGCCGAGAAACTCCAGCGTGCGTGCGGCGGCATCGCCAATCACGGTCGAGCGCAGATGACCGACATGCATCTCTTTGGCGACATTCGGTGCCGAGTAGTCAATCACGATAGTCTGCGGTTGGACAGCAGCGATGCCCAATTTCGGTGCGCTAATCAGTTGATCAGCCTTGGCAGCAACCCATTCAGGGTTAAGAAAAATATTGATAAAACCTGGCCCAGCAATTTCCACTTTGCTGGCGATGTCGCCCAACGCCAACTGTTGTAGCACCTTTTCTGCCAGTTGCCGTGGTGCGATAGCCAGCTTTTTAGCTGCCGACATCATACCATTGGCCTGATAATCGCCGAACTGCGCCTTTGCCGATGGGCGTACTTGCGCGTTGCAGTCGCTGGGCGCGCCGGCAGCAATCAGCGCCTGATTCACTTTGTCTGAGAGAAGAGCCTGGATATTCACTGGAGTACCTTAATGAGCGATACGAAATAGCTGGCGATTGTAACTGATCCATCGCCAGGCGTCAGCAGCAGCCTAAGTTGATATTAGGCTGCCAGTATTCACGGCTTTTTGGCGACTAAAATCGCCCGTAACGGTGCCGGATAACCTTCGATAGTTTTGCTGATATCGTCAGGATCAAGAAATTGTGCCAGCGAGTCACTGGTCATCCAATCAGTACGGCGCTGTTCTGCTGTGCTTGTTGGGCAGAGATCGACAATTTTCACCTCAACAAAGCCACACTTTTCCAGCCAGAGTTTCAGTGCATTGGCAGAAGGAATGAAGTAGACATTGCGCATCTGCGCATAGCGTTCACCCGGTATCAGCACTTGCTGCTGATCGCCTTCAATGACCAACGTTTCCAGCACCAGTTCACCTTCCGTCACTAACTGGTTTTTTAACTGATGAAGATGGTCAAGCGGTGAACGGCGGTGATAGAGCACCCCCATTGAGAAAACAGTATCGAAAGCGGCCAGTTCTGGTAGTTGCTCAATACCTAGCGGCAGGAGATGGGCGCGTTGATCGCCACCGAGCAGTTTACGTACAGCTTCAAACTGACATAAAAACAGTTGCATCGGATCAATGCCGACTGCCAGATCTGCCCCCGCGCCGACCATACGCCACAAGTGGTAGCCACTACCGCAACCCACATCCAGCACGGTGCGGCCAGTTAGCGGCGCGATATGCGGCAGCAGGCGTTGCCATTTCCAGTCTGAACGCCATTCGGTGTCGATCTCAATGCCATGTAACGAAAAAGGTCCTTTGCGCCACGGCATCAGGTTACGCAGCAACTTTTCAACACCATCACGCTGCCGGGCAGAAAGTGCCGGGGTGCTGCGAGCGAACACTG
Source organism: Serratia microhaemolytica (assembly GCF_004011885.1). Taxonomy (GTDB): domain Bacteria; phylum Pseudomonadota; class Gammaproteobacteria; order Enterobacterales; family Enterobacteriaceae; genus Serratia_G; species Serratia_G microhaemolytica. The sequence continues at coordinate 107,441 of NZ_SBEF01000005.1, forward strand.
CATGTTGTAGATCGACTTCACTGGGTTGGATCAACGGCAGGTGCTCGACTGAGTTGAACCACTGTTTAAATTTGCCGTGCAACGACTCGCGTTGCCAAGCGGTGATCTGGGCAGGCAGGGTATCTAACCAGTGACTAAGAGGACTTTTAGCAATCCGCTGATAAAAATCGGCAAAACTGATCATCAGACGCTTCCCGTTTTCATCGCGACCAGTGAGGCAAAATTGATACACTGAAACCAGACTTCAGCATGTTCAAAACCGGCTTGTTGTAAACGGGCTTTATGGGTTTCTACTGAGTCAGTCAGCATCACATTCTCCAGCATACTGCGTTTTTGGCTAATTTCTAACTCACTGTAACCATTAGCACGTTTGAAATCATGGTGCATGTTAAACAGCAACTCACCAATCTGCTGATCAGTAAAGCTCAGTTTCTCTGATAACACCAATACTGCACCAGGACGCAGCCCTTGGTAGATCTGGCTTAACAGACGCAGGCGCTGAGCTGGCTCAATAAACTGCAACGTGAAATTGAGCACTACCAGTGAGGCATTTTCAATTTTAATATCAAGAATATCTGATTCAATTACGCTGACAGGCGTTTCGGCACGAAAGGCGTCAATGTGCCGACGACAGCGTTCAACCATTGCGCTTGAATTATCCACCGCGATGATGTGGCAACCTGCCACGTGGATATTCCGGCGTATTGACAGCGTGGCGGCACCGAGTGAGCAGCCCAGATCGTAAATCTGGCTGTCCGGCTGCACTATGCGTTCGGCCAGCATACCAATCATTGAGATGATATTGGCATAACCAGGGATGGAGCGTTGCAGCATATCAGGGAACACTTCAGCAACACGTTCATCAAAACGCCAGTCGCCCAGTTTGGCGATTGGTGTAGCAAAAAGGGTATCGCGGTTTGGCATGATGGTAAATCGAGTCAGAATACAGAGGGCGACATGCTAGCAGAAAAGCGAATCAGGCTGAAGTTCGTGTTTATCGGTGGATCAATTGCCTTTATAATGGCGCTCTTTATTTCACGACGTTTGGTATTAATCTGCTCGATTTTTACCCAGTGTCGCTGTTGCCCTGTCATTGCACCTGCTCGCAGCCCAGCCTGCAAGTAGGGAGTCACAACACGTGTTGTTTGCGTCCGGTTAGCCGACATAAATAACAGATGATAACCCGGTGAACAACAGCAATAATGCGGAATCGGCCTAAGTTTAGAAGGATAGCGTATGCGTACTGAATATTGCGGGCAGTTGAATCTGACCCATGTAGGGCAGGAAGTTACTTTATGCGGTTGGGTCAACCGTCGGCGTGATTTGGGTGGTCTGATCTTTATCGACATGCGCGACCGCGAGGGGATCGTTCAGGTGTTCTTCGATCCGGATCAGAAGCTGGCATTTGATAAAGCTTATGAACTGCGTAACGAATTTTGTATTCAAGTCGTCGGTAGTGTACGTCCGCGTCCTGATAACCAGATCAACCGAGAGATGGCGACCGGTGAAGTCGAGGTGTTTGCTCATACGCTGGAGATCATCAACCGTGCAGAACCGCTGCCACTGGATGCCAACCAAGCTAACAGCGAAGAGGCTCGGCTGAAATATCGCTACCTCGATCTGCGCCGTCCAGAAATGGCTCAGCGGCTGAAAGCGCGTGCCAAAATCACCAGCTTTGTCCGTCGTTTTATGGATAGCCACGGTTTTCTCGATATTGAAACCCCGATGCTTACCAAAGCGACACCAGAAGGCGCACGTGATTACCTGGTACCCAGCCGTGTCCACAAAGGTAAATTCTATGCCTTGCCACAATCGCCTCAACTGTTTAAACAACTGCTGATGATGTCAGGTTTCGACCGCTACTATCAGATTGTTAAATGCTTCCGTGACGAAGACTTACGTGCTGATCGCCAGCCGGAGTTTACCCAAATCGACGTCGAAACTTCTTTCATGTCCGCAGAACAAGTGCGTGAAGTGATGGAGAAACTGGTACGTGAGTTGTGGTTGGAACTGAAAGGGGTTGATCTCGGCGCATTCCCGGTGATGACCTTCGCAGAAGCGATGCGCCGCTACGGTTCTGACAAACCGGATTTGCGTAACCCGTTGGAACTGGTTGATATCGCTGATCTGGTAAAAAATGTCGAGTTCAAAGTATTTGCTGAACCAGCAAACAGTGGCAAAGGGCGTGTAGTTGCACTGCGCGTTCCGGGTGGCGCACAACTGACACGTAAACAGATTGATGACTATGGCGCGTTCGTCAATATCTACGGTGCCAAAGGGCTGGCATGGTTGAAAGTGAATGATCGTGCTATCGGCCTGGAAGGGGTACAAAGCCCGATTGCCAAGTTCCTGGATGCTGAACTGCTCGAAGCACTGCTGACTCGCACTGAAGCGCAATCTGGCGATATGCTGTTCTTTGGCGCTGATAGTGCTAAAGTCGCCAGTGATGCTATGGGCGCATTGCGCCTGAAACTCGGGCGTGAACTGGGGTTAACGCAACTGGAGCGCTGGGCACCACTGTGGGTAATCGATTTCCCGATGTTCGAAGAAGACGGCGAAGGTGGCTTAGCCGCCATGCACCATCCATTTACCGCACCGAAAGACAGAGATCCGCAACAGTTGCAGCAAGATCCGACCAGCGCGATCGCCAATGCTTACGACATGGTGTTAAATGGCTATGAAGTGGGTGGGGGATCGGTACGTATCCACCGTAGCGAAATGCAGCAAACGGTGTTTGCTATCCTCGGTATTGACCAACAGGAACAGCGCGAAAAGTTTGGTTTCCTGCTTGATGCGCTGAAATATGGCACACCGCCTCACGCCGGACTGGCTTTCGGCCTCGATCGCCTGGTGATGCTGTTAACCGGTACCGACAATATCCGTGATGTGATTGCCTTTCCGAAGACCACCGCCGCTGCCTGTCTGATGACCGATGCACCAAGTGTGGCTAATCCGGCTTCGTTGCAGGAATTGGCGATCAGTGTGGTCAGCAAAACGGCTGATGAGGGTGGCAACGCGTGATCAGTTACAAACGGCCGGAGTCGGTACTGGTGCTGATTTATGCCCAGTCGAGCGGTCGTGTACTGATGTTACAACGGCGTGATGATGCTAGCTTCTGGCAGTCAGTGACTGGCAGCTTAGAGCAGGGCGAAACGCCGTTACAAACGGCACAGCGTGAGCTGTTTGAAGAGACAGGCATTGATGTCAAAACTGAGTCACTGCCACTGTTTGACTGCCAGCGCTGTGTTGAATTTGAAATTTTTGCTCAGTTTCGACATCGTTATGCGCCGGGAACCACCCATAATAAAGAGCACTGGTTCTGTTTGGCATTAGCACAAGAGCGTGCGCCAACATTGAGTGAACATCTTGCCTACCAATGGCTTGATGCCGATGCTGCTGCCAGGTTGACCAAATCCTGGAGCAACCAGCAGGCGATAGAAGAATTTGTAATCCATTCAGTGCAGTAGTTTTTTGGAGATATTTTTTATGGCAGGTCATAGTAAATGGGCCAACACAAAGCACCGTAAAGCGGCACAAGATGCTAAACGCGGTAAAATTTTCACTAAAATTATTCGTGAGCTAGTGACTGCGGCTAAGCTCGGTGGTGGTGATGCAGGCTCTAACCCGCGTCTGCGCGCTGCCATCGACAAAGCACTCTCTAACAACATGACTCGCGACACACTGAACCGTGCGATTGCGCGCGGTGTGGGTGGCGATGATGATACCAACATGGAAACTATCATCTATGAAGGCTACGGCCCAGGCGGAAGCGCGATCATGGTTGAGTGTTTAAGTGATAACCGCAACCGCACTGTCGCTGAAGTGCGCCATGCATTCAGCAAATGCGGCGGTAATCTGGGTACCGATGGTTCGGTCTCCTACCTGTTCAGCAAACGTGGTGTGATCACTTATGCAGCAGGTCTGGATGAAGATGCGGTGATGGAAGCGGCGTTGGAAGCGGGAGCAGAAGATGTGATCAGCTATGACGATGGGGCAATTGATGTGTTCACCGCCTGGGAACAACTGGGTGAAGTGAAAGATGCCTTGACGGCGGCTGGTTTTAACGCAGAGGGTGCTGAAGTATCGATGATCCCATCCACCCGAGCAGATATGGATGCTGAAACAGCCCCTAAATTATTGCGCTTAATCGACATGCTGGAAGATTGTGATGATGTGCAAGAGGTCTATCACAATGGTGAGATCTCTGACGAAATTGCCGCAACGCTGTAAGCGAACAAGCAGTTAGCCAATGGCTAGCTAGCGCATAGGCAGTCAGCAAATGGGACGTATCATCAGTGCCGTATGCCGTTGAAAGATTGGCTGCGGCCTGTTGCTTTCTGCCCGCCTAAAGTCGGCAACGATATTTGAACAGCAACGGCAGTAAATGGTGGTAACAATGGCGATTATCTTAGGCATCGATCCCGGTTCACGCGTCACCGGTTATGGTCTGGTTCGCCAACAAGGCCGCCAATTGAGTTATCTTGCCAGCGGCTGTATTCGCACGCTCGATAATGACATGCCGAAACGGTTAAAACTGATCTATGCCGGTGTGACCGAGATTATCACTCAATACCGACCCGATTTCTTCGCTATAGAACAAGTGTTTATGGCTAAAAACCCAGACTCAGCGCTGAAGTTGGGCCAAGCGCGTGGGGTGGCGATTGTTGCCGCAGTGAATCAGGAGTTGGCGGTGTTTGAGTATGCGGCACGCCAAGTAAAACAGACGGTCGTAGGCACTGGCGCGGCAGAGAAAAAGCAGGTGCAGCACATGGTGCGTTCACTGCTAAAGCTTTCTGCCAACCCGCAAGCCGATGCGGCTGATGCACTGGCAATTGCAATTACCCATTGCCATTTGAGCCAAAATGTTCTGCGTATACGGGAAGGTCATCTGACACTGACCCGTGGCCGACTGAGCTAGTGGTGATGCGATTATTGAAGGTGGAGTTATGATCGGTCGTTTAAGAGGCATTATCTTAGAGAAGCAGCCACCACTGGTGCTATTAGAAGCCAACGGCGTTGGCTACGAAGTGGCAATGCCGATGACCTGCTTTTATGAGCTACCCGAGTTGGGGCAGGAAGTGATCCTGTTTACCCAATTCATTGTGCGTGAAGATGCTCAGTTGCTCTACGGCTTTAATGACAAACAGGAGCGGGCGCTATTCCGTGAACTGATCAAAGTGAACGGCATTGGGCCAAAACTGGCGCTGGCGATCCTCTCAGGAATGTCCGCACAGCAATTTGTCACGGCGGTTGAGCAGCAACAGATTGCGGCACTGGTTAAACTGCCGGGTGTCGGCAAGAAAACCGCAGAGCGGCTGGTGGTTGAGATGAAAGATCGCTTCAAGGGATTAAATGGTGATCTATTCAACAGCAGTCGTGAACCGGTGCTAGCGAACAGCGTAGCGGTCAGCTCAGCAGCAGATATTGAGGCTGAAGCCGCCGCAGCACTGGTAGCGTTAGGCTATAAACCACAAGAGGCGAGTCGCATGGTCAGTAAAGTGGCCAAAGCCGGTGCCGATTGTGAAACATTAATCCGTGATGCACTACGTGCGGCATTGTGACAGCTAAAAAGGGCAGCACATGATTGAAGCAGATCGCCTGATTTCTGCTGAACCGCTGAATGAAGAAGAGGTACTCGACCGCGCCATTCGCCCCAAACTACTGGCAGAGTATATTGGCCAGCCGCAGGTGCGAGAGCAGATGGAGATTTTTATTCAGGCGGCTAAACAGCGCGGTGATGCGCTGGATCACCTATTAATCTTTGGCCCACCGGGGTTGGGTAAAACCACACTGGCTAACATTGTTGCCAATGAGATGGGGGTGAATTTACGTACCACTTCCGGCCCGGTATTGGAGAAAGCGGGTGATCTGGCGGCGATGTTGACCAATTTGGAACCTCATGACTTGCTGTTTATTGATGAGATCCACCGTCTTTCACCGGTCGTTGAAGAAGTGCTCTATCCGGCAATGGAAGATTATCAACTGGACATCATGATTGGTGATGGTCCGGCGGCACGCTCGATCAAGATCGACTTGCCCCCGTTTACTTTGGTCGGAGCTACCACAAGGGCAGGTTCACTCACCTCGCCACTGCGTGATCGTTTTGGCATTGTCCAGCGACTTGAATTTTACCAGGTCGCCGATCTGGAATACATTGTCAGCCGCAGTGCTCGCTGTTTAGGGCTGCCGCTCTCGGCAGAAGGTGCGCATGAAGTGGCACGCCGAGCGCGTGGCACCCCACGCATTGCTAACCGCTTGTTACGGCGGGTGCGTGATTTTGCCGAGGTACGAGCCAACGGTGTGATGAGCGGTGAAGTGGCTGCTCAGGCACTCGATATGCTGAATGTCGATGCCGAAGGATTCGACTACATGGATCGCAAACTTTTACTGGCAATCATCGATAAATTTGCCGGTGGCCCAGTCGGCCTAGATAATCTTGCGGCAGCGATTGGTGAAGAGCGTGACACCATCGAGGATGTGATTGAACCCTATCTAATCCAACAAGGGTTTGTCCAACGAACACCGCGTGGACGCATCGCTACACAACATGCCTACCGACATTTTAATCTGCTCGATCCGACGCAGTGAACCGTGAGTCTACAAAACTTTCTTACCATATAAATACAACGGCTTACCTCGATTTGAGGTGAGCCGTTTATCCTTCTGCGGTTGCCAGTCACTACGCGTTTCTCCTCTTTTTAATAGCATGATCATCTGATTAGCCTGAGCGAGGCGCCAGGCAGGATAACCATGTCGTGATTAAAGATTAAACAGATTTATATAAATTTGACATCGTGATGCCCGATATATTATTTTGTAAGAACATATAAAGACAGAGTCATCTTTTACACACTTTTTAGCACGAAACACTTTACCAAGGGAAAAATAATGCATTGTTTTAACTCATCTAATCTCAGGCGCTCGTCCGTTGGTGGGCGCTCTTCTCTGTTACCAAAGCTGTTACCACTGACACAAGTCGCTTTACTGGTGTTCTCCACTTACGCTTTTGCCGATGGCAATGGTGCTGGCGCTTCTTCCGCTTATGGTGGTAATGGTGGCTATAGTGGTGCGGGAGGCGGTGGCGGTACTGATGGCCTTGCTGGTGCAAAAGGAGGCCTGGCCCCCGTAGCTTCAGCGGGAACAGCCAGTGGTAATGGTGGTAAGGGCGCTGATGGTGGGCGTTCAGCTCCCACCACTGACCCCCTCGCGCTTGGTGGTGCTGGCGGCTTGGTTGGTACTAACGGCAAAGGCGGTAATGGTGCCAATGGACAGGATGCATTCTGTGCTAGCGTCTGTTCCAACGGCTATGGTGCTGGCGGCGGTGGCGGTGGCGGCGATGGTTTCCACGGCAGTAATCTAAGCAGCATCAGTACTGCAATTACTGGGGGTAATGGCGGTAAAGGTGGTGATTCTGGTGCTGATGGTGGTAGTGGCGGCGGCGGCGGTGCAGGTGCGGTGCTTAGCGGCAGTGGTACCACCACGACTCAGGGCAGTATCACTGGCGGTAATGGCGGTAACGGTGGCAGTGGCGGAGCTACTGTGCCGGGTGCGGGTGCCGGCTATGGTGGACATGGTGGTAGCGGCCTCACCAGTAATGGTGTTAGCGTCATCAACAATCACACCATCACTGGCGGTAATGGTGGATTGGGTGCGGACTCTCTAGCGACTTCCTATAACAGCGCGGGCGGTTCCGGTGGTGCAGGGGTTAAAGCCAGCAACATGACCTTGACCAATAACGGCACCATTACTGGTGGTAATGGCGGTAGCAGCACAGCGAACGCGAGACAGAATGGGGTGATCGATCAGGGCGGTGCAGGTGTCACCGGTTCCAACCTTAATATTATTAACTCTGGCTCGATCAAAGGTGGCTTGGCGGCGGATGGCACTACCCGTGCGAATGCGATCACGTTTACCAGCGGCACCAATAGCCTACAGTTGGAGCAAGGTTCCACCATTACCGGCAATGTAGTCGGTACGGGTAAAGATAAGTTGATCTTAGGCGGTGACCAAGACAGCAGCTTCGATCTTTCGAAGGTGGGAAGTAGCACCGCATACCAATATAGCGGTTTTAATCAGTTCGAAAAAAACGGTGACAGCACCTGGACACTGAATAATATCGCTGGCGCAGCACAGAACTGGTCACTGCTGGATGGTACCTTGCGACTCAACCAAGCCAACGCATTTAATGGTGGCAGCGCTACGTTGGCGGGCGGAAATTTGGATATCGCTAGTGGTAACTTTGGTGGTGGCCTGATCTTAGCGGCTGACAACACCGGAACAGTCAATATTACCAGTGGTAACACCACTATTGGCGGCGCGGTAAGCGGTGCCGGTGATTTGATTAAAACCGGTGCAGGTACCTTAACACTATCGAAAACAGGGAGTTATACCGGTGATACCTTGGTGCAGGAAGGAACTCTGGCACTGACAGGCGCCAACAGTATTGGCAAGAGTAGCAATGTCAGCATCAACCAGAACGCAACGATCAACACCGGTGCAAATGCACAGCAACTCAACAACCTGACGGGTGCCGGGTTGCTGCAAGGCAGTGGCAACGTTACCCTGAACAACGATATTGATACCACCTTTGACGGGACAATCCAGGGCGCGCTTAGCCTGATCAAATCAGGGGTACAGAACTTAACCCTGAAACAAGCAGCAGAACACCTTGGCGGGACACTGATAAATGCCGGTACCCTGACGCTGGAAGCAGTTAATGCCCTGGCACAGAGCAGCGGAGTGACTATTGCCGACAACGCAACCCTTGACCTGGGCAGCGAACTACAGCAACTGAATAATTTAAGTGGCGCAGGTGATCTGTTCGGTAGCGCAACGCTGACACTGAACAACACCGCAGACAGCCTGTTTAGCGGTGATCTCACGCTGACTGGTGATGCTGGATTAATCAAAACCGGCACTGGCGCATTGAGCTTGAATGGTGTTGTTGACTACAGCGGTGATACCAATATTCAAGCGGGTACCTTGACGTTGGGTAGTGCAGATGCTCTTGCAAAAAGCAGTAATATCAATATCGACCAAAATGCCACACTCAACACCGGCAGCTATCAACAGCAACTGAATAATCTGTCTGGTGCAGGTAATTTGCAAGGTGATGGCAGTATCAGCGTGAATAACCTGGTAGATACCACATTCAGTGGTGTGTTTAGTGGCCAAGGTGACTTGATCAAGACAGGCAGTGGTTCACTGACGCTGAGTGGTGTTAATACCTACAGTGGTGATACACAGATTGAACAAGGCCTGCTAAATCTGCAAGTTGCCAATGCATTGGCACAGAGCCGCAACGTTACTATTGATGCTGGCGCTAGCATTAATGGTGGTGGTTTGGCACAACAGTTGGGTAACCTGTCTGGCTCTGGTGATCTGTTAAATAGTGGCGCACTGACACTGAACAACAGTGCAGATAGCCTCTATCATGGAGCAATCAATCTCACTGACGGAGCTGGTCTGACTAAAACCGGCACAGGTGAGTTGCAGTTAACCAGCAACAGTCACAACCTCTCTGGCGATATCAACGTCAATGAAGGCACGCTGACTTTGGCCAACACCAGCACACTGTCAGTGAATGGTAATTACACCACCGCAGCTAACGCAACCACGTCACTGGGTGCCGGTGTACTGGATATCAGTGGCGATCTGATCCAGCAGAGCGGTTCAAAATTAGAAATCAACCTCAGTGAGACCGGCGGTATTAAGGCGAAGAGTGCTCAGTTGAATCAAAGTACGCTCTCTGTTGCTGGTTTTAGTGATCTCACTTCTCGTGATGCGCTGCTGAAGGCCAGCGATATGGATCAGAACACCTACACGCTGATCGAGACCACTGATGGTATTACTGGTTTTGAATCTACCGATGTCGAGCATCCTGATTTCATGCTGATCGAGCAGAGTTTGGGTAACAATGACCGTGACCTGATCCTGGGAACCCGTCTGGCATGGACGGCTGGTAGCAGCCAAGAGTCAACCGGTTCGTTTACCCTGGAAGAGGGTACCGGATTTAACGTCGATTTAGCATTGAACGATCAAACTGGCGATTTCTCTGGTACCGGCTGGGATGGCAAGAGCCTGACTAAAAATGGCGAGGGGGTACTACAACTCTCGATGGTTAATGGTTACACCGGTGGCACCACCATCAATGGTGGTATCCTGCAAATATCACAAGATGGCAACTTAGGAGCCAGCAGTGGAGAAGTGACGCTGAATGGTGGCACGCTACAGGTTGATCAGGGCTTTAATACATCTCGTAATTTCAACCTGTTAGACAACGGCGGTGCGCTGGATGTGGTACAGGGCGAACTCTCTTTGCAAGGTGCGTTGAGCGGTAACGGTGATCTGGAGAAAAATGGTGCCGGTACCCTGAACCTGCAAGGTGACACTTCTGATTATAGCGGTGATGTGAACATCAATCAGGGAACCCTGAACTTGGCCTCTTCACTGTCGGGTTCATTGAGTGGTAGTAATCAAAGTATGCTCAACATCTCTGCTGATAATATCGGTGGTGATTTGACACTGAACAGTGGTGCTCGTCTGATGATGCAGAGTGCAGCACAATCAATGATGGCGTTCAGTGAAAGCAGCACTCCGACGCTGAATCATTTGAATGTTAATGGTAATGTCAGCTTTGCGGATGGCGGCATCTATGCGCCGTCGATTGATAGCCAGGGTGCAGCAGATCTGCTCTCTGTCGATGGCAAAGCGAGCCTTGACGGTGGTCAGCTTGATGTCACTGCGCTACCTGGCACCTACAGTGGCCAGCCAGTGCGTTATCGCGTGCTGAGTGCGGGTGAAGGCATTGACGGTACTTTTGATAACTACAGCATCTCAAACCCGTTATTGACGATGACACCGGAGTATGAATCGAACGATCTCTACCTGTCGGTATCACGTAACGACACACCAATTGACAGCATTGGTGCGACGCCTAACCAGCGTCAGGTTGCCGCAGCGATTGACAGCCTGGATGCCAGTAACCGATTGAATGCAGCTATTGTGGCATTGCCATCAGCGGAAGAGATCAATGATGCACTGAACCAGCTCGCTGGCGAGATCTATGCTTCACTGAAATCATCAATGGCAGAAGAGACACACTTTATTCGTGATGCTGCAAATGCGCGTTTACAGGCAACAGCTAACGGGCAAGGCGCTCAAGCCATTAATAAACAACAGGAAGTGAATTTTGCTGACAATGGCTTGTGGATGCACGGTTGGGGTTCATGGGGCAAGTTGAACGGCTCAGAACAGACAGGGGCCACGATGGATCGCAACATTGGCGGTTTGCTGATCGGTGGTGACCGAGAACTGGCTGACTGGCGTGTGGGTGGGTTGATCGGCTATACCCATACTGAAGCGAAAGTGAAAACGCGCGCTTCAGAAAGTAACGGCAACAACCTGCATTTAGGTGCTTATGCTGGACGTTCACTTGATCTGCTCAATATCCGTTACGGTGTGATGTATGCCTACTATCACAACAGTGTTGAGCGTTCAATTGACTTCCCAGGCTACAGCGATCAACTGAAAGCCAACGTCAATGCACATGCACTGCACGGGTTTGCTGAGTTTGCCATGCCGCAGCAGTGGAATGACCTCAGTTGGGAACCGTATGCCAATCTTGCTTATGTTTACCTCAACACCGGTAGCTTCCATGAGAGCGGTCAAGAGGCGGCATTGAGTGCCAACAGCCAAAGCAGTGAGAACGCGTTTACTACCTTGGGTAGCCGCGTGGGTTACCGCCTACAGACTAATGTGCCGGTCGAGTTATCAGCACAACTGGGATGGAAACACGCTTATGGCAAGATTGTACCTGAGTCCAAACAGCGTTTTGACGGCAGTACTGATTTTACCGTCTTGGGTGCTCCATTGATGAAAGATGCATTGATCACAGGGGTAAGTGCTCAGTTTGATTTGGCGCCAGATATGAAATTGGGAGCATCATATCAAGGTACCTTTGGTGACAAAGGGCGTGAAAATGCGTTGATGGGAACCTTTACCTGGTCGTTTTAATTACAGATTGCTCCGGCGAACACTGGGGCAGCAGATAGAGAAGGGTGCCATTAGGCACCCTTATTTTTGGCATCAACGTTCAGAAAACGCCGGATATACTACTCAACACGCAATATTCTGCTGGTATTAGTAGAACCAATGGTTCCCATCACATCGCCTTGGGTAACCAGCACCAAATCTCCAGGCATCAAATAGCCCTTATCACGCAAACGTTCTACTGCGTCGCTGGCGGCGGCTACGCCATCGCTGTGGCTACCAAAATAAACCGGCGTCACACCACGATAAAGTGCGGTCAGATTGAGCGTATGTTCATGGCGCGACATGGCAAAAATCGGCAATCCAGAGCTGATACGTGACATCATCAATGCGGTGCGGCCAGACTCGGTCATGGCAATGATTGCGGTAACACCTTTCAGGTGGTTAGCGGCATACATGGTAGACATGGCAATCGCTTCTTCAACATTATCAAACTGCACATCGAGACGATGTTTCGATACGTTGATGCTGGGGATTTTTTCCGCGCCCAGACAGACACGAGCCATTGCTGCCACCGTCTCTGCCGGATACTGTCCTGCGGCGGTTTCTGCGGAAAGCATGACTGCATCGGTACCATCCAACACCGCATTAGCAACATCCATCACTTCGGCACGGGTTGGCATCGGGCTGGTGATCATCGACTCCATCATCTGGGTGGCTGTGATCACGGCACGGTTGAGCGAGCGTGCGCGGCGGATCAGCGCTTTCTGGATACCGACCAGTTCAGGATCGCCAATTTCGACTCCCAGATCACCACGCGCCACCATCACCGCATCGGAAGCCAGAATAATATCATCCATGGCCTCTTCACTACTGACCGCTTCTGCACGCTCAACTTTCGCGATGATTTTGGCATGGCAGCCAGCATCACGCGCTAACCGACGGGCATAATTGATATCTTCTCCAGTGCGAGGAAAAGAGACCGCCAGATAATCAACACCTATTTTTGCTGCAGTAATGATGTCGGCTTTATCTTTCTCGGTCAGTGTCTCGGCAGATAGCCCCCCGCCTAATTTATTAATGCCCTTGTTATTTGATAGTGAACCGCCGACAGTGACCTCGGTGAACACTTGTCGCTCAGTGACATTCAGCACCTTGAGTTGTACTCGGCCATCATCCAGCAGCAGCAGATCTCCAGGTACCACATCATTGGGGAGCGCTTTGTAATCGATCCCGACTTTACTGTGATCACCCTCACCGGTTGACAGTTCGGCATCGAGCAGAAATTTATCCCCAGTATTAAGAAAGATCTTGCCCTCTTTAAAGGTTGAGATACGAATTTTAGGCCCTTGCAGATCTCCCAGAATAGCAACATGACGACCTAACCTAGCCGCAATTTCACGTACTTTATTCGCGCGGTTCTGATGATCTTCAACACTACCATGAGAGAAATTAAGCCGGACGACATTAGCGCCAGCGGCAATGATCTTCTCCAGATTATTGTCGCGATCAGTTGCGGGCCCCAGTGTGGTGACGATTTTGGTTCTTCTTAGCCTTCTCGACATGTATTACCTCATTGACTGGTAAAGAAAAATTGGTGTTGTACGGCACATAGAATAACCAATAACCGCAATAATGACCATTTTATCTAGCCAAAAATTTGCTCGGTATGATTTTCAATCTATTGAGCATTGAAGATTCATAGGGTTACCTAATCGAACAGCAACTGATAGAGTATGACACCGAGATACACAGAGAAATCTATACTTGAGTCATCATTGCAGTGAGAACCCCCTTTACCAGGAGAAAAAGATGGCAGTAACCTCAACCGCACAACCATGTGATTTAGTGATTTTCGGGGCGAAAGGGGATTTGGCGCGCCGCAAACTGCTACCTTCGCTGTACCAGCTTGAAAAGGCAGGGCTGATCCATCCCGACAGCCGCATCATTGGAGTCGGACGTGCTGACTGGGACAAAGTTGCTTATACCAAGGTTGTTGAACAGGCATTGAGCACCTTTCTTAAAGAGCCAGTCGAACAGCAGTACTGGGAAAAGCTGAGCGCCCGTTTGGATTTCTGTAATCTGGATGTCAATGAGAGCAATAATTTTACTCAACTTGCCAAAAAGCTGGAGCAGAAGCATCGTGTGACCATCAACTATTTTGCGATGCCGCCCAGCACGTTCGGTGCCATCTGTAAAGGGTTGGCTGAAGCAAAACTGAATAAACAGCCAACACGGGTGGTGATGGAGAAACCACTGGGTACCGATCTGCTTTCATCACAGGTAATTAATGACCAGGTTGCTGACTATTTTCATGAGTCACAGGTCTATCGTATCGACCACTACCTGGGCAAAGAGACGGTATTAAATCTGCTGGCACTGCGTTTTGCTAATGCGCTGTTCGCCACTAACTGGGATAACCGCACTATTGATCATGTACAGATCACCGTGGCGGAAGAGGTAGGCATTGAAGGGCGTTGGGGTTATTTTGACCAGGCTGGCCAGATGCGCGACATGATCCAGAACCACCTGCTGCAAATCCTGACCATGATTGCGATGTCACCACCGGCCGATCTCTCTACCGATCGTATCCGTGATGAAAAAGTGAAAGTGTTGCGTTCATTGCGTCGGATTGATCAGAGCAATGTGCGTGAAAACACCGTGCGAGGCCAATATACAGCCGGTTTTGTACAGGGTAAGAAAGTGCCTGGTTATCTGGATGAAGAGGGGGCAAACAAACATAGCAGTACCGAAACATTTGTTTCGATTCGTGTTGATATCGATAACTGGCAATGGGCTGGCGTGCCATTCTATCTGCGTACTGGCAAACGTTTGCCGAGTAAATGTTCTGAAGTGGTGGTCTATTTCAAAAGTCCATCATTAAACCTGTTCCGTGGCTCCTACCAACAGCTACCACAGAATAAGCTGATCATTCGCTTACAGCCGGATGAAGGGATTGAAATTCAGGTGCTGAACAAAGTACCTGGACTTGATCACAAGCATCGGTTACAGACCACCAAACTTGATCTCAGTTTCTCAGAGACCTTCAGTCAGGCACATGTGGCTGATGCCTACGAGCGGCTACTGTTGGAAACGATGCGTGGCATTCAGTCGCTATTTGTTCGACGCGATGAAGTGGAAGAAGCATGGAAATGGGTCGATTCGATCATGGAGGCATGGAATACAGATAATGAAGCGCCAAAACCGTATCAAGCGGGCACCTGGGGGCCGGTCGCATCCGTTGCGATGATCACGCGAGATGGCCGCTCATGGAACGACATTGAGTAGCCATCGGGCAGTATGTGAGCACTATTAACGCTAGTAATTGGGCAAAAGCGCTTTGCCCAATATGCGGTTCAAGCACGCAGCAGCACGGCTTATTTCGTGTTTACTGACAGTAGCGTACTGACTGACACAGCGTAAAAACTTAACAATAGTAAAACTGTCATCACGTCACGGTGGCACAAACAAACTAAGTTCAATAATTGAGCTATCAAACGTTAAGTATCAGCTTGATATTGCTTAATCCCCGATGATGATTTCTTTTTTACCGATAATTGCAATATAATAATCTATCAATTTATTTTCATATTATATATAATTCTAGGTTATGATGAGCTGTATTGTTTCAGCTTTGGTTTTTGATTAAGAAATTGTTAAGATTTTTTTAGTTAATTATTTGATTTTTAATAAAAAATGAAATAACCCCGCCAAGGTGCGTCAAAGTAAATATTGGTTGAAATTAAACAGTAGCGATATGAACAAAGATTCTTTAGGATGTATCGGCTAGTCACATGTGGGGGCATGGTTGGATGCATGCAGTAGGTAACAGTGGCTAGTGGTTTGTTAGGATAACTTGGCTATAAGGAGATTATTGTATGTCTAGTGTATTTTTCAACAATCAGTCCATCAACAAGTCAATCAAAGCTCATCTCGAAGCGAATTTAAAAAAGTACAGTGACCTGACCTACTCTTATGCTGTTATGAATAAGTCGAATCGTGCTGAATTTGTAATTATATCAAACAAAATGGAATGGTTTGATTTCTATATTGATAATAGCTATCAGTTTATTGATCCGGTTTTAATTACAGCGTTAAGTCGCATTACACCATTTGCATGGAATAAATCTACTATGGTTAATGCAGGGCTGAGGTTGACAAAAATATTTGACTCAGCAAAAAGCCACGATATTACCCAAGGGCATACTTTTGTTTTGCACGATACAGGAAATAACTTGGTTGTTTTATCGTTAATCATGAGTGAACAGTGTGATGACAGTATTAAAGAGCAGATAAATAGTGACCGTGAACGGTTGCAAATGTTGCTGCTAGAGACACATGAGAAGTTGTTAAAAGAGTATCATGAGCTTGATGAAAATAGCTTTTTTCATAGGATCAGCCAAAAAGATTTCTTCTCTCCGCGTGAAAATGAAATTATTTATTGGGCAAGCATTGGCAAGTCTTATCAAGAGATTGCAATGATTTTGGATATTAAAGTCACAACAGTGAAATATCATATTGGCAATGTGGTAAAAAAACTCGGTGTCACGAATGCCAAACATGCAATCAGACTGGGTGTAGAGTTAAAGTTAATTAGGCCACATGGAAAGCCGCGTAGTGTTTTTTAAAAAACTGTAATTTAAATTGTGTAATTGCCTGTTTTTGATATGTTCATCCTAACAACGAATGCAGGCAAATTATGGACAAAACAAACTGAAGGCACTCGCTACCGAACTGGCCAAAGGCCTTAAAACCGAAGTGGATCTGAATGAGTTTTCTCGCATGTTGACTAAACTCAAAAACCGTTATTTCCCACACTCTCACCGAACGACTAGGTTTTTTTCCACATCACTGTAATTGCGTGGTTAAAATCGGTGCTGACGCGTTTACCTGAATGGCCGAAAGCACGCCTGCACGAACTGCTTCCCTTCCCGGAAAATCCAGGGCAACCGCATGAATGATTAAAATTCACTCTATCGCCCAAATCCTGCATTAAGTATGCGTTCTAAAAAATCTGTTTTCATCCACGCTCGTTTGCGTTTCAGTTTTATACTGAGCTTGGTCGGTTCCGCTCTGAGTAAATTAAGTGATATATGCCGCAGAATAGCAATATTTTGTGCCGCGTTATCACGGTAAATCTGGCAATTATCTTCCTGCATGGTCGCATCCAGTACCCAATGCAAACTGTTTTCTATCGACCAGTGACTGCGGACTGCTTCGGCTAAACTCGCTTCCGTCAGCACCGCAGAACTGATGTAGTAACGGTATTCCAGTGTGGCAGGCTTATCCTTTTCCTGACGATAACCCATTGCAACTCCTACCG
>NZ_ML137209.1:0-118078 GCF_004011885.1 Serratia microhaemolytica
GCCCAAAATGAAAGAAGCCTATGCGATATTGTTGATGGAGAAATTTACTTATTACCTGAGGCAGCATCGATTATATACCCGCACACTTGGCATTATTTGAGTTTATAGAAATGAGGGGATCACTAAGATCCAGCACCATTTGCTGAAAATCCGAAGAGGGATGGAGAAATTTACTTATTACCTGAGGCAGCATCGATTATATACCCGCACACTTGGCATTATTTGAGTTTATAGAAATGAGGGGATCACTAAGATCCAGCACCATTTGCTGAAAATCCGAAGAGGGGCTGAGTGACTGATTAATGTCCCGCTTCAGCCGAGCTGATGGCAGGCAGCGCAATCTTAAACAAGCGTGAAAAATTTTCACTGGTGGTGTTCGCTAGCTGTTGCAATGTCACCCCTTTCAATACCGAGAGATATTCAGCAACATCGCGTACATACGCCGGCTGATTCTCTTTGCCTCGATGCGGCACCGGTGCAAGATAGGGTGCATCTGTCTCCACCAGCATGCGCTCTAGTGGGACATAACGTGCCACTTCACGCAGCGATTCTGCATTGCGGAATGTGACAATACCTGAAAATGAGATATAGAACCCGAGATCCAGTAATGCCTTAGCAGTATCGATATCTTCAGTAAAGCAGTGTAATACCCCACCACACTCATCAGCTTGCTCTTCACGCAACACTGCCAAGGTGTCGTGACGTGCTTCACGAGTGTGCACGATCAGCGGCTTGTTAAGTTGGCGGGCAATTCGAATATGTTGACGAAATGACTCCTGCTGGAGTGTCATATTCTGTTGCTGATAAAAGTAATCCAGCCCAGTTTCACCCAACGCAACAACCTGCTCTGAGGCAGCCAAACGCTGTAGTTCAGCGTAATCATATCCACCATCGAGATTGAGCGGATGTACACCACAAGAAAAAGCAACATCGGAGCGTTGTCCAATCAATGCAGTCATTGCCTGGTAGCCGGGCAATGTGGTCGCAACCGCCAGCACAAAACCGACATCGTGTTCTTTTGCTTTGCGTAATGCATCGTCCACGTTTTGATGTAAGCCGCCAAAGCTGAGGCTGTCAAGATGACAGTGTGAGTCTACTAACAACATGAATAATCAACTCTATTAGTTCAAGGTATAAGTGGCATGTGCACAGCGATGAAAACTGTCCCGCGCGCTAAGTCGGCACTGATTGCGCTAAATGTAACCGACATTGCCAGTAAAAAAGCGTATTAGAACGGGTTAACCAGCAACGATATGCTGTTCCCACTGCAATAACTGCTCAGTGAGCAACAACTCCTGATTGATACCGCTAATGTTCAACAGTTGTTGATAACACTGTATCCAGTCACTGCTTAAGGTTTGCAGTACCAAACCACTAAAACGCGTTGCCAACTGTTCAATCAGAACCGGCTGATCAACATTGACCAGGTAACCGGTCAAGCCTTGCTGCCATTTTTGTGCATCAAGCAGCAGTGAGCAGAGCCAGTGCAGTGCCGTTGCTGCTTGATCATGATTGAGCTGCGGCAACAATTTCAACAGATCAGCCTGCTGTAACGACTCGGCCAATACCCGACATAACGCCATACGCTGTTGCCAACGTTCTGGTTGTAGTAACTGTTCTGCAGCAATCGGTGCGCCATGACTCAAGCGTAATGCTGTCGAACGTTCTGCCGGATCACCCGCTGCTTGCCGTGCTAGCCATTGCAGACTGCTATGTTCATCTGGACACGCGAGATGCCAGAAAAAACAGCGGCTCCGCAATGTGGCTAATACCCGTTCTGGTGCATAGCAACCAAACAAGAAGTAGGTATTGTTGGAGGGTTCTTCCAATGTTTTTAACAATGCGTTGGCTGCTGCTTCGGTTAACCATTCTATTCGATCAATCGCAACCACTTTGGCTCCATCCTGGTTAGCATGGGCGTAAAGTGCATCTATCAGTTGACGTATCGACTCTACCCCTAGGCTAGTTTTGCCCTTTTCTGGAGCCAATAGATGATAATCAGGATGATGACCCGCCTGCATTAGGTGACAGCTATGGCACTCTCCACAACTTTTTGTTCCATTTGGCCGTTGGCAGAGCAGCCAGCGCCCTAGTGCATACCGTAGCGCGGTATCACCGTTACCAGGCACTGAATGCAGCAGCAGTGCATGGTGGCCTCGCCCCGCGCTGTACTGTCCAATCAACTGGCGATAGGCGCTATTCAGCCACGGATACCAGTTCATTTCACTCCTTGTTGCTGTAGCCAGTCGGTAACTACACGTGCAATCTGTGCGCTAACATGTGCCAACGGTTGTGAAGCATCAATGGTGATGATGCTGTCGTTGGCCGCAGCCAACTGCTGGTAGCGGGCTCGAGTACGTTCAAAAAAAACCAGCGTCTCCTGTTCAATACGATCAAGCTCGCCGCGCGCTTTTGCTCTCTGCAAACCCTGCTTAGGCGGTAGGTCGAGGTAGAGTGTCAGGTCTGGGCGAAAATCTGCCAGCACGACATCGCGTAGTGTGGTCATCAAATTTTGATCAATACCACGTCCTCCACCTTGGTAAGCCAGCGAGGAGAGATCATGGCGATCACCTATCACCCAAACACCGCGCGATAATGCAGGTTGGATCACCGTTTCAACCAGTTGAACCCGAGCAGCATATAACATCAGCACTTCCGCCTTGACGGTTGGGTGTTCGCCCTGCTCACCATGTTTAAACAGATCACGCAATTTCTCTGCCAGCGGTGTGCCACCCGGCTCACGTGTGAAGGTAACTTCGCTAATGCCGTGTTGTGCTAACAGACTGGCGACAGTTTTGATCGCCGTGGTTTTTCCGGCACCTTCTAATCCTTCGATGACAATAAATTTACCGTTCTTCATTCTGTTGCCTTTGTGCTCGACGATAAGCACGAACCGCTGTGTTGTGGCTATCAAGATTAGTGCTAAATACATGTCCTCCTTTGCCATCAGCAACAAAGTAGAGGTAATCGGTTTGTTCCGGATTGGCCGCCGCAAGCAGTGAAGCTCGACTCGGCATAGCGATCGGCGTTGGTGGCAACCCACTGATAATATAGGTGTTATAAGCAGAGGGCGTTCTGAGATCTTGGCGTGTTATGGTGCCGGTGTAGCTGTCACCCATCCCATAAATAACCGTTGGATCAGTCTGTAAGCGCATCCCTCGCTGTAGACGATTAACAAATACCGAGGCCACTTTGCCACGCTCTTCATTGAGTGCTGTCTCTTTCTCGATGATTGACGCCATGATCAGCAACTGCTGTGGTGTCTGATAGGGCAAACCAGCCATTCGCTGCTGCCACACTTCAGACAGTGCGCGCTCCATCTGTGCATAGGCCCGTTTCAATAGTGCCACATCGCTAGTTCCGGCAGTGTAGAGATAGGTATCCGGATAGAAACGCCCTTCGAGAGGGGTTTCTGCCGGCAGCCCCAGCCTGCTGGCCAATTCAGATTCGCTCAGCGCAGTTAACGTCGGTGTGATCATTTCGGACTGCTGTAAAATCAACATCCAGTCACGCAAACGCGATCCTTCGACAAAACGCACACTGAACTGTGCTTCTTTACCGCTGGCCAGCAACATCAATAACTGACGAACTGTCATATCAGGGGTTAGGCGGTAAGTACCGGCTTTAAATTCAGCCAATTGTGGCTGTAGACGCAATAACCAGGCAAATTCGCGTTTTCTCTCGATCACATTATTTTTTATCAGCAGATTTTCCAGCCCAACACGGCCGGTACCGGCAGGCAACGTGAACAGCATTTCCTGTTCTATCATCAATCGGGTATCAGCGAATTGTTCAATTCGTTGCTGAATGCCGTACAACAATGCAGCAGCTAACACAATTATTAGCAAAACGATCTTCGATGCAGTTATTTTCATCAAGTTGCCATTATTACAGGGTAAGTTCACCAATTTCTTCACTAGCAGCGTGAAACATCATAGCGACTGTGGTGCTCATGCCATAGTGGTTGATAGCGACACACTTTTGCTACCCCATTCGCTGTCCTGGCGTACGAAGGGTAAAACAGGGTCGACAATATCAACTCAGTACCGATTTGTTAACTAACATTGGCGCATAGCGAGCGCCGAATCACCATTAGCAGTGTGGCTTTAACTCATAGAACAATTGACGCGAATGATAATGCCATGTTTCTAAACGTGTTACTGGCAAAAGCGGCATTAATGCATTGCACAGTATAACCTCGTCAGCATCCGCTAATGTTTGCAGAGGCTCTCGGACAACATGTAGTGTGTAATCACGATCAGCCAACAATGCCATCACTTTACGCCGCATAAGCCCAGCCACTCCCGCTTGTTGTAAGCAGGGGGTAAACACCGCCTTTCCCTTGCGCCAAAATAGGTTAGCAGCGCAACACTCTACCAGTATTCCTGAAGTATCAAGCACCACCGCCTCATCAGCCGTGGTCTGTTCAAGATGGCTTCGTATCAGCACCTGCTCTAACCGGTTCAGATGTTTTATCCCAGCCAACAGTGGGTTCTGTGCCAATACTACCGGGCTGACTGCTAAGGTAATACCGCGTTCGCACCACTGCAGATAATGAGCAGGATATACGCCACGCGACACAATCCGCGTCGCTGCCTGGCAGCCCTGTGGACTATAGCCTCTTCCACCACTACCACGTGTGATGATCGCTTTAACTACACCCAACTGTACTGATTGTGCCGCATGCTGCATTTCCTGTTGCAATAACAACCAGTCTATTGCCGGGAATAGCAATCTTTCAGCAGCTTGGCGCATTCGCTCAAGGTGCCAAGGCAATAGATCAATCTCACCGGCAATCACGCGACAAGTGGTAAAAAAACCATCACCAAACTGTAAACCGCGATCACTAACAGATAAAGTTTTCGACGCTTGGCCATTGATCCAATACATTATTTTGTTGCCTCAGCAGTTCAGTACTATTCGCAGCATCGATTTCAGTCTGAGAACAAAAAAACCCGGTAGCAAAATTAACCGGGTTTTCTATCAGTGGCACTGCTGCCGGTTACACTCGACGGAAAATCAGTGATCCATTAGTGCCACCAAAACCAAACGAGTTACACAGGGCAAACGTCATCTCTTTGGTTTGACGTGCCTCATGCGGTACAAAGTCGAGATCTAATCCATCATCGACATTGTCCAGATTGATGGTTGGCGGGATCACTTGATCACGCAATGCTAACACAGTAAAGATCGACTCAACGGCACCGGCAGCCCCAAGCAGATGGCCCGTCATTGATTTGGTTGAACTGACCATAACCCGTTTAGCATCAGCACCAAATATCGACTTCACCGCTTGCGCTTCTGCTCTGTCACCCAGAGGGGTAGAGGTTCCATGCGCATTGATATAACCAATTTGCGATGTGGCAAGCCCAGCGTCGCGCAACGCATTACGCATTGCCGAGGCAGCACCTGCACCATCCTCAGGCGGTGAGGTCATATGGTGAGCATCACTGCTCATACCAAAGCCAACCACCTCAGCATAAATTTTTGCACCACGATTTTTTGCATGTTGATACTCTTCCAGCACCATCATGCCTGCGCCATCACCCAACACAAACCCATCACGATCTTTATCCCAAGGGCGGCTTGCTGCCTGGGGTGCTTCGTTACGTGTGGATAATGCGCGTGCGGCACCAAAACCGCCAATACCGAGTGGAGTACTGCCTTTTTCGGCACCACCTGCTAACATCACATCCGCGTCGTTATAAGCAATCATACGTGCGGCATGGCCAATGTTATGTACACCGGAAGTACAGGCTGTGGCGATAGCAATACTTGGACCTTTCATGCCATACATGATGGTCAAGTGACCTGCAATCATGTTGACAATGGTTGATGGGACAAAAAACGGACTAATTTTACGTGGCCCGCCAGCCACCAGTGCGCTGTGATTTTCCTCAATCAATCCCAGACCACCAATTCCAGAGCCGATCGCTGCACCAATTCGCTCTGCGTTACCTTCGTTGATTTCCAGCCCGGCATCCTGCATGGCTTGCATTCCTGCAACAACACCGTATTGGATGAAGGCATCCATTTTTCGCGCTTCTTTGCGTGAAATGAAATCTTCAACATTAAAATTCTTTACCAAGCCCGCAAACTGGGTTGCATAGGCAGTAGTATCGAAATGGTCGATCAGGCTGATGCCACTCTGACCGGCAAGAAGAGCATTCCATGTGGACTCTACCGTATTGCCGACAGGAGACAACATGCCCAGTCCAGTCACAACTACTCGACGCTTAGACACGATTGTCCTCCAAGGAGGGAAAAGACGACACTAGAGACAAAAAAACTTAGGCGGTCGAGTGACCGCCTAGATATGTTCGTTTACTGCTGGCTAGCGTTGATAAAATCAATAGCTGCTTGGACAGTAGTGATTTTCTCTGCTTCTTCGTCTGGAATTTCTGTGTCAAACTCTTCTTCCAGTGCCATTACCAATTCAACAGTGTCAAGAGAATCTGCGCCCAAGTCCTCAACGAAAGAAGCGTTATTTAAAACTTCTTCCGGTTTAACACCCAGTTGCTCAACAATGATCTTCTTAACGCGTTCTTCGATAGTGCTCATACTCTTAAATTTCCTATCAAAACTCGCTTGCGCGATGGTTTTCGTAGTGTATAAAAACTTGAAAAATATGCAACTAAATCCCGGTTGGTTAAACCACGATTTTACGCTATTTTGAGGGGTTTCCCGCAAATAACGCAAATAGTTTTCACATTTTTTAAATCATGCACATTCCGCCATTGACATGCAACGTTTCACCGGTAATGTAACCGGCTTCATCAGAAGCGAGGAATGCGACAGCACTGGCAATATCTTTCGCAGCACCGAGCCGATGAGCCGGTATCTGAACCAAGAAGGCCATACGCTGTTCTTCTGTTAACGCCTGTGTCATGTCTGTCTCAATACAACCTGGAGCCACAACATTAACGGTAATGCCACGAGAAGCGACCTCTCGCGCCAGAGACTTACTAAAACCAATCAACCCCGCTTTTGCGGCAGCATAGTTAGTCTGTCCAGCGTTACCCAAAGAACCGACTACCGAACCGATGGAGATGATACGTCCAAATCGGTTTTTCATCATCGATCTTATCACTGCTTGTGACAAACTGAACACGGAGGTCAGGTTAGTATCCAGGATATTTTGCCATTCCTCAACCTTCATCCTCATCAGTAGATTATCACGAGTGATGCCGGCATTATTCACTAAAATATCGATTTCGCCAAATTCTTCTCGAATCGTCGCCAACACACTGTCGATTGAGTTCTTGTCTACCACATTGAGCATGTAGCCCTTACCACTCTCACCGAGGTACTGGCTAATCGCTGCAGCACCGCTCTCTGTGGTCGCTGTACCCATCACTTTTGCCCCGCGCTCTGCAAATAACTCTGCAATAGCACGACCGATACCACGACTGGCACCGGTGATAAGAACAATTTTGCCTTCAAAGTTCATTGTTTTCCTCTTATTTAGTACTCAAGCGCTGCCGATAGACTAGCAACATCATTTACTGCTGCTGCCGCTAATGTATCAACAATTCGCTTGGTAAGACCGCTGAGAACTTTACCTGGCCCCACTTCCAGCAACAGGGAAACCCCTTCTGTCGCCATAAATTCGACACTTTCCGTCCAGCGAACTGGGCTGTATAGCTGACGCACTAAGGCATCACAGATTGCGTCTGGTGTGTTTTCAATACACACATCAACATTATTTACGACCGGAACTACCGGCTGGTTAAATGTAACTTGCTTCAGTGCCAAAGCCAACTGTTCTGCTGCCGGCTTCATCAATGCACAATGTGAAGGCACACTAACCGGTAATGGCAGCGCACGTTTAGCGCCGGCTGCTTTACAGGCTGCCGCTGCTCGCTCAACAGCTTCCTTGTTACCTGCAATCACTACCTGCCCCGGCGAGTTGAAATTCACCGGGGCAACAACCTGACCCTGCTCAGCTGCTGCACATGCTGCAGCAATCGACTGATTATCAAGGCCAATAATCGCATACATTGCCCCTGTTCCTTCCGGCACTGCCTGTTGCATCAATTTGCCACGCAACTCAACAAGTCGGATCGCCGCTGCAAAATCAAGCACTCCAGCACATACCAAGGCGGAATATTCACCTAGGCTGTGTCCTGCCATCATCGCAGGCATTTCGCCACCTTGCTGCCGCCATAAGCGGAAAATCGCCACGCTTGCAGCTAGCAACGCAGGCTGCGTCTGCCAGGTTTTATTTAACTCTTCACTCGATCCCTGTTGAACCAACTGCCATAAGTCATAGCCCAATACCGCTGACGCCTCACTGAAAGTCTGCTGCACGATAGGATACTGTGCCGCCAGTTCAGCCAACATGCCAACAGCCTGAGAGCCTTGACCTGGAAAAACAAACGCAAATTTCGTCATTTTTATCTTCCTGTAACATCAAAACCGAACTAGTGCCGAGCCCCAGGTAAAGCCGCCACCAAATGCCTCTAACAACACCAACTGACCACGCTGAATACGACCATCCCGTACCGCTTCATCAAAGGCTGAAGGAACAGAAGCCGCCGATGTATTGCCATGACGATCAAGCGTTACCACAACTTTATCCAGTTCCATTGCCAATTTCTTAGCCGTCGCACTAATAATCCTCAGATTAGCTTGGTGGGGTACCAACCAATCCAGCGCACTGCGATCAAGGTTGTTAGCCTTGAGTGTTTCATCAACAATGTTTGCTAATTCAGTAACAGCAACTTTAAATACCTCGTTACCCGACATTGTTAAGTAAGCAGGCTGTACCTGTTGACGATCACACTGAGGCAACGCCAGCAGTTCACCATAACGCCCGCTGGCATGGAGGTGAGTAGAAAGGATACCTGGTTGTTCACTCGCACCTAGCAGCATTGCACCGGCACCATCACCAAATAGGATCAAGGTGCTGCGATCTTCTGGATCCAGTGTGCGCGAAAGCACATCGGCACCGATCACCAGTGCATATTTGACCGAACCATTTTTGACGTACTGGTCGGCAATACTCAAAGCGTAGCTGAAGCCGGCACAAGCTGCCGCAACATCGAAAGCAGCGCAGTTATTCTCAATCCCAAGCAGTTGCTGCACTTGGCAGGCCGCACTGGGAAAAGCATGGCTGGAACTGGTTGTTGCCACCACAATCAGGCCGATCTCATCCTTAGCCACCGCCGCCATTGCCAATGCCTGCTGTGCCGCACGCGCAGCCATGGTCGATACTGTCTCATCGGCCGCTGCAATACGACGCTGACGAATGCCTGTACGCGATACAATCCACTCGTCTGAAGTGTCGACCATTTTTTCTAAATCAGCATTCGTGCGCACTTGTACGGGTAGATAACTTCCCGTGCCTAGGATTTTGCTATACATGTACGATCAATCACTCTTGGGTTAATACAGTTTCGAGGCGCGCTGCAATGTTGTCTGGTATTTGCCGCTGCACCGCCTGAACAGCCTGTTCGATCGCAATTGCGAATGCATTCTGGTTTGCCGCACCGTGGCTTTTGACCACCGTGCCACGCAGCCCTAACAGACATGCACCATTATACTGGTCGGGATTCAAATGCCCGAGTTGCCTGGCCAGTTTCTTCTGTAACCACCGGCTGACTATTTTCAACCACCACGCCTGCTGACCGCCTGCCGAAGATGTTTTCAGCAGCGATAAGAACTCTCTTACAACACCTTCCATGGTTTTCAACGTAACATTTCCGACAAAACCATCACAGACCATCACATCCGTTTTACCCGTCAGCAGATCATTACCTTCCAGATAACCAATATAGTTGATGGTTGGCATTACTTTAAGTATCGCCGCTGCACTGCGGATATTCTCCAACCCTTTGCTCTCTTCTTCGCCGATGTTGAGCAATGCAACCCTCGGTTGTGCAATCCCCAACACCGCTTCAGCCATCACCGCACCCATCAGTGCAAATTGCACCAGCATCGCACTGCTGCACTCAACGTTGGCGCCCAGATCCAGCACGACTGTTCTGCCGCGTTGGCGGTTAGGTAGCACGGTCATCAACGCTGGGCGTTCGATACCTGCCAGTGGCTTAATCAATAAATTCGCCAATCCCATCAATGCGCCAGTATTACCAGCACTGACGCAAGCTTCGGCCAGCCCCTGCTGCACCAATTCAAGCGCGATGCGCATTGATGTGCCTCGACTGGCTCGAATCGCTTGTGATGGACGAGCATCAGAGGCGATCACCCGGTCAGCAGGTACCACCTGTAGCCGTTGCAACAGCAACGGTTCGCCTTTGGCAAGAAAAGGGGATATAGCGTCAGGATCACCGACTAACAGAAGATGGAGTCGTGGATTAGAGGCCAGTGCCTGCAATGATGCGGGCACTGTGACGCAGGGACCGAAATCCCCGCCCATGGCATCTAACGCAAGGGTTAGACGAGTCAAAGTATCGCTAACTTAGCCGATAACCTTGCGGCCACGGTAAAAACCATCGGCAGTGATGTGATGACGACGGTGAGTTTCACCAGAAGTCGCATCGACAGACAGGGTGGTTGTGGTCAACGCATCATGTGAACGACGCATACCACGCTTAGAACGGGTTGGTTTGTTTTGCTGTACGGCCATCGACCTTACTCCTCATGACTTAATCTTTAAACTGGCTAACACGGCAAATGGATTAGGCTTCTCCGCCTCGGCAGGCAGTGTGCCAAATACCATATCCGCTTCGGACACTTCACAGTGTTCAGATTCATGTACCGGAACGACTGGTAGAGAGAGAATAATTTCATCCTCTATCATCGCCAGCAGATCGACCTGACCAAACTCGTCAACCTCAATCGGCTCATAACCTTCCGGTAATGCCTCAGCCTGCTCATCACTAGCAACTGGGCTAAAACAATATGTTGTGCGGATGTGCTGAGTGAACTTTTCCGAACAACGCTGACACATCAGTGCAACTGTGAGCTCAGCGTGCCCGGTAATCACCACCAAGCGCTGGTTATCGATGTTAAACGACAATTCGACGCTAACATCACTCTCCACACTGACCACAGATTCAGCAACACGGGTGACTTGGCCTGGCGCATAAACACCGGCATAATCTAAGCGTTTCTGAGCAGCTCGTGCTGCATCGATGGTCAGAGGTAACTTTACTTTTTGCATAAGGCGCGCATATTAACTTTCCCGTGTCTGAGAGTCAATCACGCCTTTGCTCAATACACACTTTGCCGCACGATGCCAACTCGGATAACCGACTCACACACTGAGTACAGCACACCAACCTTGGCGCTTTTAGCACTAAAATCAAAAAAATCACAATCCCGCTCATCAGCCCTCACGATTAAGCTACACGACGGATGACAGCCAGTTAACCCGGCAACGGCAACAAAAACGAGCACAATGAAACACTCTGCTTTACTATGTTGATTCTGTTTGCTTCACCATTTTCTGAGGTTACTTATGCTGCCATTGATACTCGCATCCAGCTCGCCCTATCGTCGGCAACTGCTGGAAAAACTGAGCTTACCCTTTAGCTATGCGACACCAAACGTTGATGAGACAGCACACGCCAATGAAAGCGCGCAGCAGTTAGTGTTACGCCTTGCCGTCGCAAAGGCGCAAGCATTGGCAGGCCGCTATAACAATCACTTGATTATCGGTTCTGATCAAGTCTGCGTAATACGGGGGAAGATTACCGGTAAACCTGGTAGTGAACAGCGGGCACGCCAGCAGTTGCGTGATGCCAGCGGACAACGTGTGAGCTTCTACACCGGGTTAGCGCTCTATAACAGTAGTACCGAGCGATTACAAAGTTGCTGTGAGCTGTTTCAAGTTCAGTTTCGCTCACTGAGCGATGAGGAAATTGCCAACTATGTTAGCAAAGAGCAACCTATTAATTGTGCAGGCAGTTTCAAAAGTGAAGGGTTAGGTATCGCACTGTTTGAACAACTGATCGGCACTGATCCCAACAGCTTGGTTGGTTTACCATTGATTGCATTACTTAACATGCTACGCCAAGAGGGGATTAATCCGCTTACTTCAGCATCATAACCCCTACCCGACAACCAGTACCACAAGGTGAGCATCAAGACACCATCCACAACCGATATGACCCCCGCTGACCATTAGCATTAGCGCTACCGCTTTTGCGCCTGCTGGCGTAATACCTGTAAACAGTGGCGTAACTGCTGATCCATCGGTGCCTGGATCGATAGCGTCTCACCGTTGGCAGGATGCTGAAAACGCAGCATGTTGGCATGTAAGAAGAGACGCTGAAGCCCAGTAGCGGCTAATTGTCGATCGAACTGCGTATCGCCATAACGGTCGTCAAATGCAATTGGATGACCAGCATGCAGAGCATGTACCCGGATCTGGTGGGTGCGTCCCGTGATTGGACTGGCCTTAACTAACGTCGCACCAGCAAAACGCTCCTCTATCTTGAAACGAGTCTCTGAAGGCTTGCCGGCACTGTCTACACGCACGATGCGCTCACCGCTTTGCAGAATATTCTTCAGCAACGGTGCAGAGATCACCTTACAGTGCGATTGCCATTCACCTCGCACCAGTGCCAAGTAATCTTTTTGCATCGTTTTCTGCCGTAACTGTTCGTGCAACGACAGCAGCACAGAGCGCTTTTTCGCCACCATCAAGATGCCTGAAGTATCGCGGTCAAGGCGGTGAACCAGTTCAAGAAAGCGTGCTTGTGGCCGTAGCGCACGCAAGCCTTCAATAACGCCAAAACTCAAGCCACTACCGCCATGCACCGCAGTACCTGAAGGTTTGTTAATCAGCAGCAGATGGTCATCTTCATACAGGATGCAGTCAACCAGCGCTGCCACTTTATCCAATTTGGCAGAGACCGGTACTTCGTTACGTTCGGCAACACGCACCGGTGGGATACGCACGACATCGCCAACAACCAGCTTATACTCCGCTTTGACGCGCCCTTTGTTTACCCGTACTTCTCCCTTGCGCACAATACGGTAAATCAGACTTTTCGGTACCCCTTTAAGTCGTGCGAGTAAAAAATTGTCAATGCGTTGCCCCGCTTCATCATCGGTGATGTTGGCAAACTGAACGGTGAGATTATCTGTTTTCATGCTGCAGAATTCTAAATAGTGCGGCATAATAGCGCCACCTCTTTTTATGTGCTTAACTATCGGTGACCGTTACAGAAGAGTGGTAGCAGGTTACCTGCGGAAGTGGTAGCAGAAAAGTGTGAGCTTGTTTGAATACCGAAAACTTCTTTAACAATCAAATCAAATGGCACCTTGCCATTCCCCTGCAAGCAATGGGATAATAAGGAAATTTTCCGTCAAGTTCTGCGTTAGAACAGCTATACTACGGAATTATAAGATTTGTCTGAACGCACAAAAGCGCAGCAATGGCATAAGACGTCATGTGCAATCAAACAATTAGCGGGCTGCGGGTCGCAGCTTGGCCGAAGTAAGTAGGGTTCGATCTGTCAATGCATAGCAGAGTCTATCCCTTTAATAGAAAAGTGCTGTTTTCGCAAAGAAATACAGGCTTACCGAGATTTGCGCCCCAATGCAAGCGACAGCCGAGAGGCTGACGGTTTTGTGAGAAAACACGGGGTTTTCGGTTTTTAACTCGGCCATGAGGTTATTTCGTCCGCAGCTTTGTCAGTCATGTAAGAATAACGAGTAAGTGCAAGATGAAAAGAATGTTGATTAACGCAACTCAGCAGGAAGAGTTGCGGGTTGCCCTAGTAGATGGGCAACGGTTGTACGATCTGGATATAGAAAGCCCAGGTCATGAACAGAAAAAAGCGAATATTTACAAAGGAAAGATCACTCGTATCGAGCCAAGCCTGGAAGCAGCGTTTGTTGATTACGGTGCCGAAAGGCATGGTTTTCTCCCGTTAAAAGAGATCGCTCGCGAATATTTCCCTCCCCATTACGCCGCTCATGGTCGTCCGAATATCAAAGACGTACTGCGTGAGGGGCAAGAAGTCATTGTCCAAGTTGATAAAGAAGAGCGTGGCAACAAAGGCGCCGCTTTAACCACTTTTATCAGCTTGGCCGGTAGTTATTTAGTCTTAATGCCAAATAACCCGCGTGCTGGCGGTATCTCTCGTCGCATTGAAGGCGACGACCGCACCGAGTTAAAAGAGGCACTTTCTGCCTTGCAACTTCCTGACGGTATGGGCCTGATTGTCCGTACTGCAGGGGTGGGTAAGTCTGCCGATGCACTGCAATGGGATCTCTCTTTCCGTCTCAAGCACTGGGAGGCCATCAAGAAAGCTGCGGAAGGTCGCGCTGCTCCATTCCTGATCCACCAGGAAAGCAATGTGATTGTGCGTGCATTTCGCGACTACCTACGCCCGGATATTGGTGAGATCCTGATTGATAACCCGAAAGTACTTGAGTTGGCCAAGGAGCATATTACTGCTTTAGGTCGTCCGGATTTTAGCAGTAAAATCAAGCTCTATAATGGCGAAATCCCGCTATTTAGCCATTATCAAATCGAATCACAGATCGAATCTGCATTTCAGCGCGAAGTGCGGTTGCCCTCTGGTGGTTCGATCGTTATCGACACTACCGAAGCACTCACCGCTATCGATATCAACTCTGCTCGTGCAACCCGTGGCGGTGACATTGAAGAGACTGCGTTCAATACCAACCTCGAAGCCGCAGATGAGATCGCTCGTCAATTGCGTCTGCGTGACTTAGGCGGCTTGATTGTTATCGATTTTATCGATATGACTCCGGTTCGTCACCAGCGCGATGTGGAAAACCGCTTACGTGAAGCGGTGCGTCAGGATCGGGCGCGTATTCAGATTGGGCGTATTTCCCGTTTTGGTTTGCTGGAGATGTCACGTCAACGCCTCAGCCCATCACTGGGCGAATCTAGCCACCATGTTTGCCCGCGTTGTAGCGGTACAGGGACTATCCGTGATAATGAGTCTTTGGCACTCTCGATTCTGCGTCTGATCGAAGAAGAAGCGCTCAAGGAGAACACGCAAGAAGTACACGCGATTGTGCCAGTACAAGTGGCCTCTTATCTACTGAATGAAAAGCGTGATGCGGTCAGTGCAATCGAGAAACGCCAAGGTGGTGTGAAAGCGATCATTGTTCCGAATGACCAAATGCAAACACCTCACTACTCGGTGCTGCGCGTGCGCAAGGGTGAAGAGAGACCCACACTCAGTTATCTACTACCTAAGCTGTATGAAGAAGAGGTCACCTCACCACAGGAAGAGGTTTCTGTCGAACGCAAACGCCCAGAGCAACCTGCACTGGCAACATTCGCTATCGCGCCCTCTTCGCTCTCCTCAAGTGAAGAGTCAGTTCTCACCAAAACCAGCTCAATCAGCCAACCAGCGGAGCCTGTTGTACTCGCCAGCAAACCTGGCTTGTTCAGTCGTCTGTTCTCAGGGCTTAAAGCACTGTTCAGCGCAACTGATAGCTCCAGTGGCAAAGCTAACTCAACCACTGCCACCCAAACGGCAGTAGAAAGCAACCGTAAGACTGAAAGTGGCCACTATCGCCAGCGCAATGGTCGTAAAAACGAGCGTGGCGATCGTAGAGAGCGCAGTGATCGTCATGAAGGGCGAGAAGGGCGTGACAGCCGTGATGGTCAGCGCCGTAATGGTCGCCGGAGCAATTCACAAGAGTTGATGTCAGAAAACTCGCTGAGCAGCACAGCCATCAACACTGCAACCGAAGATGCGGCAAAAAGCTCTCGCGATGAACAGCAACCCCGTCGAGAACCGCGTAATGAGCGTTCACGTCGTCGCACTGATGAGAAACGCTCAGGACAAGCCAAAGGCAAACCCGCAGAGATTGTAGAAACAAACCTCAACCAAGCGGAAGATAGCCAAGAAGAGGCGCATCAACAACCGGCACAGCGTCGTCAACGTCGTGCTCTGATGCAGAGTGTCCGTGTATTGCCGATCGATGATGAAGATCTACATCAGGCTGCTGAGGAGCTACTGGCACCAAAAGGACCATCGAATCCTGTCGCTATCTCACAGAAAGATCAAGAAGACAATATTTTATCTCAAGCTGACCATGTACCAACTCAAAACAGTGATTGGCTACAACGTGAGCAAAGTAATGTGACAAAACAGCCATCGCTGTCGCAACCAACATTACTTGCTATGCCCACAACCGCTTCTGATGCGGACAAAACTGTTTCGCCAGAGGCACGTGTCACAGCAGAGAACGGTCTTCCTCGCCGTTCTCGCCGTTCGCCACGCCATCTACGCGTGAGTGGTCAGCGTCGTCGCCGTTATCGTGATGAGCGTTATCCAAGCCACTCTCCAATGCCATTGGCAGGCGCGTTCGCCTCACCAGAAATGGCTTCAGGCAAAGTTTGGGTGCGTTATCCTGTGTCACAAGGTTTGCAACTAAACCAAAGCTCATCATTTGAGACTAACCCATTCACCAAACCGGCAGGCGTGATGCCAGGCTCGGAAATCGATGGTGAAATTGAGCTGTTAGCTGCTACTGCTATCAATACAAACGCAGCCGTTAGCGAACCGGTTCACGCTCTGGTGACGGATAACACCACAACAGCAAACGACACGTTAACATCACTCGATGTTAACCAATCATTTGCTCAGCCGGTGTTGTCGACAACTGAGCAGACGGCAGCGCTGGAGACGGAAGCTATGCAGCAACATGATGTCATAGCGCAGAACGATCCTGTAGAGCCGCTCAATGTCGCACCCCAGATCCAGATAGCAGTTGAGCAGCCAGTAGAGCACTGGCAACCGGATGCACAAGCAGAAGAACCAGTTGCAGCACCGGTTGAGACAGGGGTCACCACCGCAGTGGAAGAACCCATCACGGGTGCTGATGGTCCATGCGCAGAGACCGAGTTACTCTCTACAACATTACCGTCGCTCGAGGTGATGCCCGCAGTATTGGTTAATGTTGAAACAACACGTGCTGAAACAACTGAGGTTACAATACCGCTAACTGATCCCAACAGTGGATTAGCTAACGCGCATCCGCAACCATTAGCACGCTACAAACATATTGCCAGCGCACCGATGACTAAAGCTCCAGCACCGGTTTACCATGCAGCATCGGTGGTTGTCAGCAATTGGCAGCGCCCTGCGTTCAACTTTAATGGCAAAGGTTCTGCTGGTGCTCACACTGCTGTCGAGCATGCCAGTGCAGCAGCGGCTAAACCTCAGCAAGCAAACGAGTAAGCATAGATATACCGGTTACCCGCCCAGCGCAGTTTCTGGGCGGAGTTCGTTACTGCCGCTCCTTTCTTTTTGACTATCGGAGTACAGCTCCAATGATCACTCAGCCTCAAACATTGAAAATTCGCCGTCCAGACGATTGGCACTTACATCTGCGTGATGACACCATGCTGCAGGCCGTGCTGCCCTACAGCAGCCAGGTTTTTGGTCGCGCAATTGTGATGCCAAATCTGGCAGATCCCATTACCAGCATCGCCAAAGCGCGTCGCTATCGTGAACGAATTCTTGCTGCCATTCCCGCCAATCATCATTTTACTCCGCTAATGACCTGTTACCTGACTGATTCACTCACCGCTTCTGAACTGGTGACTGGATTTGAACAAGGTGTTTTTAGTGCTGCCAAGCTCTACCCTGCTCATGCGACCACCAACTCAAGCCATGGAGTCAGTGACATCTCTGCAATCTACCCGCTATTTGAGCAGATGCAGAATATCGGTATGCCGCTGTTGATCCACGGTGAAGTCACCGATCCAACGGTTGATATTTTTGATCGCGAGGCACGATTTATCGAACAGGTGATGATGCCAATCCGGCGACAGTTTCCTGAACTAAAAATCGTTTTCGAACATATCACTACCAAAGAAGCCGCACAGTATGTACTGGAAGGGGATCGCTTTTTGGCGGCAACTGTTACTCCACAGCATTTGATGTTTAATCGCAACCACATGCTAGTCGGTGGCATCCGGCCCCATCTGTTCTGTTTACCCATCCTAAAACGTAACATACACCAAGAGGCACTACGTGCTGCAGTAGCCAGCGGTTGTGACCGTTTCTTCCTGGGTACCGATTCAGCACCACATACCAGATTGCGTAAAGAGTCTAGCTGCGGCTGCGCTGGTGTTTTCAATGCACCGAATGCTATTGCGGTTTATGCGACGATCTTTGAACAACTGGGGGCACTAGATCAATTGGAGGCCTTCAGTTCGCTTAACGGTCCGCGTTTCTACGGCGTACCGCTCAATGAAGATTTCATTGTGCTTACACGCAGTGCCGTCACTCAGCCGAGTGAAATTCTCGTCGCGGATGAGAGTATAGTGCCGTTCTTAGCGGGTGAGCAGATTAACTGGTCTGTAGTTAACCAATCCCCTCTCTTGGGTTAACGCTCCTACTTGCCTTCAAGCAAAAATCACTGTATAAAAAAACAGTATTAACTTGGAGGCAACTATGCGTGTCGAAATCACTTTAGATAAAACCAAACCCCTACCGTCTGGCGCTATCGAAGCATTAACAGACGAGCTGACTAAGCGAATCAACCATCACCTGCCTGATACCCGCGTACAGGTACGCTATGCTGGCAGCAATGCACTCTCTGTGATTGGTGGTGCTAAAACAGATAAAATCCTGGTTGAGGAGATCTTGCAGCAAACCTGGGAGAGCGCCGACGACTGGTTTAGCCCCGAGTGATAATCGGCCAGCAATACTCTTCAATTGCGATGCGACAGATTGGTTTCTATCCCCTTCACTAAGGCACGACAGTTACAATCTAAACAGACAGAGTAGCTACAATCATGTGAAAACTTAGCCATCAACCACGAAGATACGTTACAAAAACAAATTTACTGTTGCTTTTATGCTGGTTGATGTTTCATGATGACTGTTCAAGACTGAATTAGGGTTGGGAAAAATCATGCTTTGGAAAAATACTGCCGACCGTTTTGGTCATGTGTCGGTTCTGCTCCATTGGTTAGTTGCTATCGTCGTGTACGGAATGTTTGCTCTCGGTCTGTGGATGGTGACATTAGGCTACTATGATACTTGGTACCATCGCGCACCAGAGCTGCATAAAAGCATTGGTATGCTGCTATTTATTATCATGATTGTGCGCGTTATCTGGCGCTTTATTTCACCGCCACCTAAACCGCTGGCAAGCTATAGCGTAGCGACACGCATTGTGTCACATCTAGTGCAAATCGCGCTCTATGTCGTTCTATTTACTATTTTGCTAAGTGGCTATTTCATCTCCACCGCAAGTGGTGATGCTATCTCGGTGTTTGGCTGGTTTGACATTCCGGCAACTGTAAGTGGCCCAGCCACTCTGGTTGATACTGCTGGTGATATCCATCTATACCTCGCTTGGTCTGTAGTTTTGCTTTCTGTTTTGCATGCACTCGCTGCGTTAAAGCATCATTTTATCGATCGTGATAGCACGTTAAAACGTATGCTCGGTGGCAGTAACAATTAATTTTTCGTGAGCGTCATTGCCTTCAATTGTTGTCAATGAATAAACTCATCTTATTATCTGTGTGGAGATTTTTATGTTGTTGAAAAAAAACCTAACTGCGCTGGCTGCAAGTATGTTGCTACTCAGCTCTGTTTCTGTGCTTGCCGCGAACTATAAGATCGACAAGCAAGGACAACATGCCTTTGTTGAATTCCGCATTAAACACCTAGGCTATAGCTGGGTTTATGGTTCATTTAAGGATTTTGATGGTTCTTTTTCATTCGATGAAACAGATCTAACGAAAAATAAAGTGAACGTTACCATTAATACCGCGAGTGTTGATACCAACCACACTGAACGCGATAAGCATCTACGTAGCTCAGCATTTCTTAACGTTGACAAACACAAGCAAGCGACTTTCAAGTCAACAGAAGTGAAAAAAGCAGGTGATGGTTACGCAATTATTGGTGATCTCACCCTGAATGGTGTCACTAAGCCGGTAACCTTAGATGCAAAATTGATTGGGCAAGGTAATGATCCGTGGGGTAATTATCGTGCTGGTTTTGAAGCACACGGCAATATTACACTGAAAGATTTTGCCATTAAAACTGATTTAGGTCCTGCGTCTCAACAGGTAGAGCTGATTATTTCTGTTGAAGGCGTACGCGAAAAATAGTGACGCTGACCTCGGTTCACAATAACTTTTTACAGCACGAAAAGAGCGCTCTGAAAAGAGTGAACTGAAATAGTAGGTTTTTAACTAGCAGATTGAAAAGCATATTTATTGCTATTAATTTTCCAGTTTGCCAGTCGACAAACCACTTCCTCTTTAAGTCTCCCTTTTCAGGGAGACTTAGTTTTTCCCATCTTGTATATCATTATACCGTCAGCAGGCGATGCAGGTTGAAATCATCAGTGAATCAGCCTAATTCAAGTAGAGTTATCAATCATCATACTAAGTTATCAGTATAACCTCTTGAGGTGAATGCTATCGCTGTCACTTAAAAGGTCGAACATGCTACATCCACAACGCTCAGTGTATTGAGGGTATTTTAATATCAATTTCCACTTTTAAATCAATAAATTATGCGAAATTAAATTCACGACCAGTTAAAAATATAGCCTCATAAAAACCGATTTAGAATAACTGCCAATGTGTACTGCAAGTAAACCAATTGTAAGCTGATAGTCGCCAGCGTATAAAACGTATACTTTCGAGATATTATCTACAAATCAGTTGTTCACCGCATTTGGTATATTGATAGTAACCCATTGTTTGATCTCCCCTCTATTACGCGGCGCAGATAAAACATTCTCGCTACGTCTTTACCCTGTTATTAGCACCACCCACTTTCATGGATTGTTCTCTTGCAGCGCCTGGCGTAACATCAATTTTGCTCCCCAAACTGTGAGTTCAATAATTTCCTCTTTCGTCAAGCCAAAACCATCTTTCAGCACTGTTAACGCCTCAGTACCATAAAGTACCGATAACAACATCACTAAGCGCTGAATGACCTCTTTGGGTAACTGATTATTCAGTGGCGAAAGTGCATCGGAGAGCACATTTTTGCGATAATTTGTCTGCACTAACCCCTTGCTCTGCATTTCACTATCACTGACCATGTAATCCTGCCAACGTTGCTGGGCAATACGCATCGCATCTCGCATTAATGCTTCATGCAGATCGAGCTGTTCAAATCCCCATGTCAGCAACGTTTCAAGATTGTCCTCAGCTGAATTACCGACAGGAGGGCTATCAAAGTTACTAATCAAGTGCTTAACCATATACTCAACAAACTCACCGTATGTAGAAAAATAACTTTTCAACGTTACTTTGGCGTACTCAGCTTCTCGAGTAACTTCCTCCGGAGAAGGAAATTTCTTCTCTTGATAGAGCCTCAGGGCTGCATGAGTCAAACGTTCCAGGGTTCTACGGCGAACAGGAGAGAGATTGTTTTCATCAAACAAAATCATCGTATTACCTCATTTATACAATAAAAATATCCAAAAGGATAAAAAATATCTTGCGAGACATAAAATATTGGCTTAATTTTATGCCTCACCGCTCTAGCAACTCTTTACGTCTTACATGGAGTGAGTCGTTGTATGGCCAAACTTGTGTACGTCATAAGGAATGCAGATAGCAAACTAGAAGTATTACTCTGGCGGAAACTGTTTCTACATGCCGCTAGGGTAGGTTTTCATGTTGCTGACACCTTGACTGACACATTCACTTTAAACAATAAAAACAATCTATTAAGTTACTTTTTGGCACAATTGATTCGCGGCCATATGGCAAAGCCTGCCGCTGTTGACAGCCAGGCATCCGGAAATTCTGCAACCGTAGTCTCCGTTGCATTAACCCATCTTTTAGTGAGTGCAGAAGATGACATTTCGGGCCTTATTAGTTTTTATGATGTTGAGGGAACAAGGCTGATAAGGGCAGCCATGCTGTCGATGCCGATTGGTGTGCGCAAGGTGGAGTCCAAAACAGTCGTAAACGCTGTGGAAAATTATACTGATGGTGTTGATAGGCTTCCCATGTTGTCTGTCATCACTCTGTTTCACACGCTGAACCTTCTGTCGTGTACCATCTTGGCGTATGTTATTAATAGGGTAGCAGGTTATCTAAACCCCGCTATGACGCTTCCTCAACCAATAATCCCATGTTAGAGGGAGGAATATTTCGCTTCACAACGTCTGGCGTTACTGGATTAACGTTGTTAATCAGAGAGCGGTTTAATTTGGCTGTCTTGTTGGTTCGACGTTCCAACAGCACCATGACCGACATGCTGTTACAGCAAGGCCGCAATTGTCGGGCAAGATATCACTCATAGCACCATCATCATGCAGCTCTTTGGTAGCTTGGTGCAGTGGTTGAGGCAATATCCTGCTAGCACTATACAAACGCGCATTCGATCAGCAAGAAGTTTTGGTATGTTGAATAGAAGCAGACTGAACAAAAAAGATTATCCGAAGACAAGTCACAAGAACAAGCATGCATCTGAATTAAAAAATAAAAACCGGATTACTGTGCACGACACCAGAGGAAAGTTACCAACTCGGCGTTTTGATTTGTCTAACAACTCATCTCAACAATGAATTGGTACATTTCACCACTCTAGAGGGCGGATCCTTAGTATTAGTCGCAACTGAGCGGCTGAACTGTAACTTCTCAGCAAGCCAAGCCATTGTGAGGAAGTTATGGCTAACAGCCAGTTAGTAATGTAACTGCTACGGATCGGAACGCCTCTCGATACCAACGCTCACGAGTCTTCTTGTCTCGTGGTAGGGCATTTCCGGCAGGTGATCTCACCATACCGGCTTTCTTGTTCAACACCAGGGAACCTTTCTAAGCGACGCTGCCGTTCTCCCCAGTTCGAATAAATGGGGATGTGTTCAATACAGCGATACCAGATGTAGTAATTGCTGTTTTTCTATCGGCATGGCTGGTTAGCGTGAGCGACTATCGCTACAATAGCGCGTTCCAATCACAATCAGAATATTGCTTTAAACACAGTCTGTTCTGGTTTAGTTAATCCATCACACAACAGTAGCGATGCTGTTACCTGGCTGATTCCACTCCTGCCAGCGTAGAAACTACTGAGGTCACCATGAATGACAACACAATGACTCGCCAAGAGCTTCGTACAACTTGGGGGCTTGGGCTGGTCTTTTCGCTACGCATGCTGGGCATGTTTATGGTCTTGCCAGTACTCACCACTTACGGTATGGCACTGCAAGGCGCCAATGAAACGCTGATTGGTATTGCTATTGGTATTTATGGTTTGATGCAGGCACTTTTTCAGATCCCGTTAGGACTGATCTCTGATCGTATTGGTCGTAAGCCACTCATTATCTCAGGACTGTTCATCTTCGCGCTAGGCAGTATCATTGCCGCTCTCAGCCAATCTATCTGGGGCATTATCCTGGGACGAGCCCTGCAAGGAGCGGGAGCAATTGCAGCGGTACTGATGGCTCTGCTTGCAGATTTAACTCGCGAACAACACCGTACCAAAGCAATGGCATTCATCGGTGTCAGCTTTGGTATCACCTTTGCCATTGCGATGGTTTTAGGACCAATTATCACCAATGCATTTGGATTAAAAACACTTTTCTGGATGATCGCTGTTTTTGCCTGTGGCGGTATACTGCTCATCTTGCTAGTGGTACCGACACCGAAAAATCCAATATTGAACCGTGAGACCAGCATGGTGCGTGGTAGCTTTGGTAAAGTGCTCAGTAATACACGCCTGTTGCGGCTCAATTTTAGCATTATGTGCCTGCATATTTTGCTGATGGCCAACTTTGTCGCGCTACCGTGGCTACTGGAGCACGCTGGTTTGGCCACCAGCCAGCATTGGAAAATCTATCTGGTTACCATGCTGATTGCCTTTGCCTGCGTTGTTCCGGCAATTATCTATGCAGAGAAACAGCGCAAAATGAAGCAAGTCATGATGTTCTGTGTTGCTATGCTGCTGTGTGCTGAACTGTTGCTCGCTCTTTCAGGTGTTCAGCTACCGTTGATTATCGCCGGAGTACTGCTGTTTTTTGTTGCCTTTAATATCCTAGAAGCGATACTCCCTTCGTTGATCAGCAAAGAGTCTCCTGCTGGCTACAAAGGAACTGCGCTCGGCGTCTATTCGACCTGCCAATTTGCTGGGGTTGCCATCGGTGCAAGTGTTGGCGGCTGGCTATATGGCTCACAAGGAACGATGACTATGTTCCTGATTGGTGCATTGGTGGTCAGCAGTTGGTTTATCATCGTCAGCACCATGCAGCATCCGCCGTATGTTAGCAGTTTACGCATCGATCTTTCTGCTCGCACCCGCCATGAGACACACTTAACAGAGCGTATCATGGCACTGGCTGGTGTTACCGAAGTGGTTATCGTCGCTAGCGAAGCTGCAGCTTATATCAAAGTGGATACCCAGCAGACTAGCCGTCACCAGCTAGAGCAGATTCTACAGTAGAATGCAGCCTGACTGGTGACTGTAGCCGGCTCTCGCTTGCGTGCAAAAACAACGCGCTGTGCATGTACTGCGGGAAAGACTCTGGTTATATTGCGCAATCTGGCGTGATTGCGTGTTCTGTTTTTGATCTGTCACACAACAGCAGTGCACCGTTAACCCGTCAAACGCTACTATATATTCACCATGTGACTAACAATGTTTTAGGGACACTGAACATGGCAAATACACGACCGATTGCTGCGTCACACAATGGCGCCCACTATTTTTTTACTGGTTGGCGCCTGATTTTTCGTGCTGGTATTAAGCGCTATGTCATTTTGCCATTGTTGGCGAATATCCTACTGATGGGTTCAACCTTTTGGTGGCTGTTCTCACGTCTGGGAGAGTGGATACCCGCACTGATGAGTCACATACCCAGTTGGCTACAATGGCTAAACTATCTGCTCTGGCCTGTTGCTGTGGTCTCAATCCTGCTAGTTTTTGGCTATTTTTTCAGTACGGTTACCAACCTTATCGCCGCACCATTTTGCGGTTTACTGTCAGAACAGTTAGAAGTCAGCCTAACAGGAAAAAAGTTGCCCGATATGGGTCTTGTTGGTATGACCAAAGATCTACCACGTATCTTCGCCCGTGAATGTCGCAAAATACTCTATTACCTGCCACGAGCGATCGCTTTGTTGCTGCTTTACTTAGTACCGGGTATTGGTCAAACCATCGCTCCTGTGTTGTGGTTCCTATTTACTGCCTGGATGTTAGCGATCCAGTACTGCGATTATCCATTTGATAATCGAAAAGTGAGTTTTTCCGATATGCGTCAAGCACTCAGACAGCACAAGATCGACAATCTTCAATTTGGCGCTTTAGTCAGCCTATGTACCTTGATCCCTATACTTAATCTGGTGATTTTGCCGGTTGCAGTTTGTGGTGCAACAGCAATGTGGGTTGATCGTTATCGCCATCAGTTTGTCACCGATTAACGCCCTAGTCAGAAGCGCTATTGACACCGGCAGTGTGCCGAAAGCGCAGCCCTGCTAGGCTAAGCCAGTATATTTATATCAAAATAACATATAGATATAGTAATTCTTTACTTCCCTAGGGATGGGGTTAGCGTATGTTGTTAC
Source organism: Serratia microhaemolytica (assembly GCF_004011885.1). Classification (GTDB taxonomy): domain Bacteria; phylum Pseudomonadota; class Gammaproteobacteria; order Enterobacterales; family Enterobacteriaceae; genus Serratia_G; species Serratia_G microhaemolytica. The sequence continues at coordinate 25,457 of NZ_ML137209.1, forward strand.
CGGGGTTTAATATCGGGCATCGAGGTAGATAATCGGCGATTTGTTAACCGTGACTTTTGCGCACGCTATAGCAGCACATCGCAGCAATCGTGTGTAGTTTACGCTTCAAATTGAAGTGAACATTCGATGTCATATTCAACATGTCAATGGAATTAAAGGATGGGCTATGAGCAAGATATACCAAGATAACTCATTAACTATTGGTAATACCCCGCTAGTTCGCCTGAACCGGATCGGTAACGGGCGTTTACTTGCTAAAGTTGAATCTCGCAACCCCAGTTTCAGTGTGAAATGTCGTATCGGTGCCAATATGATTTGGGATGCTGAAAAGCGCGGCATTCTCTCGGCCGGAAAAGAACTGGTAGAACCCACGAGTGGTAATACCGGAATAGCACTGGCTTATGTTGCTGCCGCTCGCGGCTATAAACTGACATTAACCATGCCCGAAACCATGAGTGTCGAGCGCCGCAAACTGCTTGCAGCACTGGGAGCAAAATTAGTGCTTACCGAAGGCAGTGCTGGCATGAAAGGGGCAATTAGCAAAGCAGAAGAGATCGTCGCGTCTGATCCTGAACGCTACATTTTGTTGCAGCAATTCAGTAATCCCGCTAACCCAGAAATTCATGAAAAGACTACCGGCCCAGAAATCTGGCATGACACAGATGGCACAGTCGATGTTTTTGTGGCCGGTGTGGGCACTGGCGGTACCTTGACCGGGGTCAGCCGTTATATCAAGCAAACCCAAGGTAAGGCAATTGTAACTGTTGCCGTCGAACCAGCCGACTCTCCAGTGATTACTCAAGCGATCGCGGGGATGGAACTCAAACCCGGAGCACACAAAATCCAAGGCATTGGTGCCGGTTTTATCCCGGATAATCTTGATCTCGCCTTGGTTGATCGCGTTGAGCAGGTGACTAATGAAGAGGCGATCAGCATGGCTCGTCGCCTGATGGAGGAAGAAGGGATCTTAGCCGGTATCTCATCAGGTGCCGCTGTTATGGCTGCCGTTAAATTATTGGCAGAACCTGCATTTGCTGATAAAACCATCGTTGTCATTTTACCCTCTTCAGGTGAGCGTTATCTCAGTACAGCGCTGTTTGCTGATCTGTTCACCAGTCCAGAGTTACACTGAGCTGCGCCAACGTAGGGTATAGCCTGGCAAAAAGTGCCCATTTCGGCACTTTTTGTGTTCTGCATCAAACTATTTGTTCTGTTCAGCTTGCTTTTCTGTACTGGCTTTAGTATTTAACCGGAAAAGTGCGTTAGCACGCAAAATGAATCATTAATCAACTTCTCTCGTGTTATTTGAACTAAATCGCTTTATGCATTTGTCGCACGAACAGAAAACACGGCATAATAGCTACCAAGCTGATTGAGGCAGTGCCTGGGTCTGTTGCACTGTATACTTGGCGTCGTGGATGATAGCAGAGTGTTCACTGAGGGAGATGCTTGCAGAAGGTTTATCTGGACAAGTGGCAAACCTGTCAAAAGTGGGTTTGAGTGTGGCACTCGGCATCGATCCGGGTACCTAACCCGCGCTTGCAATATTAGGTTACAAGGATATATGTTGCACCAACGCTCACTCTGTCCCATAGTCAGGCGCTAAACAGACAAGCTAAACCATCGCCAATAGGCTAAACTTTAGCTCTATACCTTTAATTCAATAAGTTGGGAAAATATCAATGTTCCAGCAAGAAGTTACTATCACTGCACCAAATGGTCTACATACCCGCCCAGCAGCCCAGTTCGTTAAAGAAGCAAAGTCTTTCGCTTCTGAAATTACTGTGACTTCTAACGGCAAAAGCGCCAGTGCTAAGAGCCTGTTTAAATTGCAGACTCTCGGCCTCACTCAAGGCACCGTAGTCACTATTGAAGCCGTCGGTGAAGATGAACAGCAAGCCGTTGAGCACTTGGTAAAGCTGATGGCTGAGCTGGAATAATCCGCTCATCTTCTAGTTAACATCGGTCACAAGAGTAAGGTAGGGTTATGATTTCAGGCATTTCGGTATCACCAGGTATCGCTTTTGGTAAGGCTCTCTTACTAAAAGAAGATGAGATTGTTATTAATCGGAAAAAGATCTCCGCTAACCTCGTGGAACAGGAGATCTCACGTTTTCTGGCTGGACGCGCCAAAGCCTCTGAACAGTTAGAAGTGATCAAGGCCAAAGCCTGTGAAACCTTTGGTGAAGAGAAAGAAGCGATCTTCGAAGGCCACATCATGCTGCTTGAGGATGAAGAGCTTGAGCAAGAAATCATAGCCCTGATCAAAGATGATCTGGCAACCGCAGATGCAGCTGCCTATAACGTCATCGAAGGGCAGGCAAAAGCACTGGAAGAACTCGACGATGAGTACCTGAAAGAACGCGCTGCTGATGTCCGCGACATCGGTAAACGTCTGCTACGTAATATTCTCGGACTGGCAATAGTCGATCTCAGCGCGATTCAGGATGAGGTGATCCTGGTTGCAACTGATCTTACGCCATCCGAAACAGCACAATTAAACCTGAACAAAGTGCTCGGTTTTATTACCGATCTAGGTGGTCGGACATCTCACACCTCAATCATGGCACGATCTTTAGAGTTACCGGCAATCGTCGGTACTAGCAATGTCACTACTGAGGTCAAAAACGACGATTACCTGATCCTAGATGCGGTTAACAACAAAATCTACGTTAACCCAACCACCGACGTTGTCGAGCAGTTAAAATCTATACAAAATCAATATATTAAAGAAAAGACTGAGCTTGCCAAGCTGAAAGATCTGCCTGCAATTACCCTGGATGGGCACCAAGTAGAAGTCTGTGCCAATATCGGTACTGTGCGTGATGTCGCTGGTGCTGAGCGTAATGGTGCCGAAGGTGTCGGTTTGTACCGTACCGAATTCCTATTTATGGATCGTGACTCTCTACCCACCGAAGATGAACAATTTGCCGCCTATAAAGAAGTCGCTCAAGCCATGGGCGCACAAGCGGTGATCGTACGTACTATGGATATTGGTGGTGACAAAGATCTCCCTTACATGAATCTGCCGAAAGAGGAAAACCCATTCCTTGGCTGGCGTGCAATTCGCATCGCCATGGATCGCAGAGAGATTCTACATGCGCAACTACGAGCCATTCTTCGCGCCTCTGCATTCGGCAAACTGCGCATCATGTTCCCGATGATCATATCGGTAGAAGAAGTTCTTGATCTAAAAGCTGAACTAGAAACACTGAAGACACAATTGCGTGCTGAAGGAAAAGCTTTTGATGAATCGATTGAAGTGGGTGTCATGGTAGAAACGCCTGCTGCGGCAGTGATTGCGCACCATTTGGCAAAAGAGGTCGATTTCCTGAGTATTGGCACTAACGATCTTACCCAATATACTCTTGCTGTTGACCGTGGTAATGAACTCATTTCCCACCTTTATAATCCAATGTCACCTGCAGTACTCAATCTGATCAAACAGGTGATTGATGCGTCTCACGCTCATGGAAAATGGACTGGGATGTGCGGTGAATTAGCCGGTGATGAACGTGCCACATTGCTACTGTTAGGCATGGGGCTTGATGAGTTTAGTATGAGTGCTATCTCCATTCCTCGCATCAAGAAGATTATCCGTAATACGAACTTCAAAGATGTACAGGCACTGGCAGCACAGGCCTTGGCACAACCAACGGCTAAAGACTTAATGAATTGTGTCGAGAAATTCATTAAAGAAAAAACTCTTTGCTAAGCTAAACTGTCACAGTAACGGGAAAGCCGCCCAATTTAACGCATAGGAGAAGATTATGGGTCTGTTCGATAAACTGAAATCTCTGGTTTCTGATGACAAGAAAGATACGGGCACAATTGAAATCGTTGCTCCTCTTTCAGGTGAAATCGTTAATATCGAAGACGTACCAGATGTGGTGTTTGCCGAAAAGATTGTTGGCGATGGCATAGCTATCAAACCAGCAGGTAACAAAATGGTTGCTCCAGTTGACGGCACCATCGGCAAAATTTTTGAGACCAACCATGCGTTTTCTATTGAATCCGATACAGGTATCGAGTTGTTTGTCCACTTTGGTATCGACACGGTTGAATTAAAAGGTGAAGGCTTTAAGCGGATTGCCGAAGAAGGACAGCGGGTGAAAAAAGGAGATGTGGTTATTGAATTCAATTTAGCGTTACTGGAAGAAAAAGCCAAGTCTACTCTGACTCCAGTAGTTATCTCAAACATGGATGATATCAAAGAGTTGGTAAAACTGTCTGGCAGCGTGAATGTTGGTGAGACACCGATTATCCGCATAAAAAAATAGCCATTTATCATAACAGTAATACAAACCACAGGCTTGGAGAGTACTCCAAGCCTGGTTTCTTTTGTGTTTTGGTCACCCAGTAAGCCGCACAACTGGGGAAATAGAGCAGCCACTCTAATAGGGTGTTTTCAGCAACAGAGACAAAACAGCAAGACAAGGTCAGCATTTGCCAGCTAAATCATGCTGGGCATGTGTGGAATATTTTCTGATCATGCATGACGTTATCTACAGAGAATTATTATAACATTTAGGCAAACGCCATTAGAGTTGGTCAAATAGCAAACAATGACATAACCGCTTAGCCGACGGCATGTACTTTAAGTCAGCGCAATGCCGTATTGGCAGCCAATAAGTTTCATAACATTCTATAAAGTAAGTGAATTTAGCCGCCAGCTTAACTAGGCGGACAACAAAGTTAAACACAGATTAATGGCTCCAACCGTATTGTTATCGCAATACGTCAGGATGAAGGTTGTTTGGGCAAATAGGCTTTTAGAGGTGTTGAAATGATTAAACAAATCCCGATGACCTCACGTGGCGCAGAACAGCTGCGTGAAGAACTGGAATATTTGAAAAGTGTACGCCGCCCCAAGATTATTGCAGATATCGCGCAAGCTCGCGAACACGGTGACTTGAAAGAGAATGCTGAATATCATGCAGCTCGTGAACAGCAAGGGTTTTGTGAAGGCCGTATCCAAGAGATCGAAGCCAAATTATCCAATGCACAGATAATTGATATTACAAAAATGTCAAATAATGGTCGGGTCATTTTTGGCGCCACTGTTTCACTACTGAATCTGGATACCGAAGATGAAGTCAGTTACCGCATTGTCGGCGATGATGAAGCTGACTTTAAGCAGAATCTCATCTCAGTAAACTCACCGATAGCGCGTGGTTTAATTGGCAAAGAAGCTGATGATGTCGTTGTTATCAAAACTCCAGGTGGGGATGTGGAGTATGAAATCCTGAAAGTAGAGTACATCTGACACTGAAAAAATCGGAGCACAGAGTGACTGGTAAACTGGATGTCATCAGCAAGTATTGATGCTAGATTGTCGTTCCCTCTCCTGGCCGGAGAAGACGCAGTAGAGGGAACGCCACAAGCGATATCAAAGCCGCCAAGCTATCCGGTGAGAAATCATAGTAACTCGCTGATTAAAAACCGTGATACCCTCCCCTGCCACCAAACAGATCACCTGTATGAGGATGATCAGTAACATGCCAATGGAAACAGGCTCAAGCGCAGGGCTGGCGTCGATGATCGGTAGATAACACCCTTTACCGTTTGCTAGAAATTTGCATACAAGCAGTTATCTTAGCGTGGCAAAGTGATTTTCCGCTCTTGTGTCGGACGATAAAGAACAAGCACGTTGCCGATCACCTGTACGTTACAGGCCGTTGTTTCGCGTACAATTGCATCGACGATCAAGCTTTTAGTCTCACGGTCACCGCTCGCGATTTTCACCTTGATCAACTCATGGTGATCTAACGCCTGCTCGATCTCGGCCAGCACCCCCTCAGTAAGGCCATTATTGCCTAGCATCACTACTGGGTTTAATGGATGAGCAAGTGCCTTTAAGTGCTGTTTCTGTTTAGTGGTTAGATTCATTGCTTTTTGCTTAGGTTGGGATTGAAAACAGTACATTCTACCCCCATGTTGGCTATATCACCAAATGACTCTGCAACAAATGAGCATCGGGCATAGGCAAAACGCGGCAAGAAGTTGATCGCCATAACCCCACCACTGCTGAAGTGGCATTAGTGATCTCTGCCATTAGGCTGTAAACTCACAGGGTAGAGAATTTTTTAAAGAAATTGGGCGTTCAATGACAAGTAAAAAACGTTCAGCCAGCTCAAGCCGGTGGCTACAAGAACACTTCAGTGACAAGTATGTACAACAGGCCAAGAAAAAGGGGCTTCGCTCCCGCGCTTGGTTTAAACTGGATGAAATACAACAAACTGACAAGCTGTTTAAACCCGGCATGACTGTTGTTGATTTAGGTGCTGCCCCAGGAGGCTGGTCACAATATGTCGTCACCCAAATTGGTCATAATGGGCGTATAATAGCATGTGACATTCTGCCAATGGATCCTATCGTCGGTGTCGATTTCCTTCAGGGTGATTTTCGTGATGAACTGGTTCTCAAGGCGCTACTGGAACGGGTGGGGGAAGGCAAAGTTCAGGTAGTGATGTCTGACATGGCTCCGAATATGAGCGGCACCCCGGCAGTGGATATCCCAAGAGCGATGTATCTGGTGGAGTTAGCATTAGCGATGTGCCGTGATGTGCTCGCACCAGGTGGCAGTTTCTTGGTTAAGGTATTTCAGGGGGATGGTTTTGATGAGTACCTACGCGAAATTCGCTCTCTGTTTACCAAAGTTAAGATTCGTAAGCCAGATGCTTCGCGTGCTCGTTCACGTGAAGTCTATATTGTAGCGACAGGGCGTAAACTGTAGTACCCTAGCGCTGTTTGTTAACGCAGTTGTAATATGAGGTTAATCCCTTGAGTGACATGGCGAAAAACCTGATCCTCTGGTTGGTCATTGCAGTAGTTTTGATCTCTGTATTCCAGAGCTTTGGGCCAGGCGAATCTAATGGCCGTAAGGTAGATTACACTACCTTCATGTCTGAACTGACCCAAGATCAGATTCGTGAAGCACGCATTAATGGGCGTGAAATCAACGTTACACGTAAAGACAGTAACAAATACACCACCTTTATCCCAGTTAATGATCCCAAGCTATTGGATACCATGCTGGCACGAAATGTGACTGTTATTGGCGAACCACCGGAAGAGACCAGTTTACTCACGTCAATCTTCATCTCCTGGTTCCCAATGCTGTTGCTGATCGGCATCTGGATCTTCTTCATGAGGCAAATGCAAGGCGGTGGCGGCAAAGGCGCGATGTCGTTTGGCAAAAGTAAAGCTCGTATGCTGACCGAAGATCAAATTAAAACCACTTTCGCTGATGTTGCCGGCTGTGATGAGGCCAAAGAAGAAGTCAGTGAACTGGTTGACTATTTGCGTGAACCCAGCCGTTTCCAAAAACTTGGCGGCAAGATCCCTAAAGGCGTGCTGATGGTAGGCCCTCCGGGTACAGGTAAAACCTTGCTGGCAAAAGCGATTGCCGGTGAAGCCAAAGTCCCGTTTTTCACCATTTCTGGTTCTGACTTTGTTGAGATGTTTGTCGGCGTTGGCGCATCACGCGTGCGTGATATGTTCGAACAAGCTAAGAAAGCAGCACCCTGCATCATTTTTATCGATGAGATTGATGCTGTCGGTCGCCAGCGTGGCGCCGGTTTAGGCGGGGGACATGATGAACGTGAACAGACTCTGAACCAGATGCTGGTTGAAATGGATGGTTTTGAGGGGCATGAAGGCATAATTGTCATCGCTGCAACCAACCGCCCTGATGTGCTTGACCCTGCACTACTGCGTCCTGGTCGTTTTGACCGTCAGGTTGTTGTTGGTCTGCCAGATGTCCGTGGTCGTGAACAGATCCTGAAAGTACACATGCGCCGCGTGCCACTGTCACCTGATGTCGATGCTTCTGTGATTGCACGTGGAACACCTGGTTTCTCTGGTGCCGATCTGGCCAACTTGGTCAATGAAGCAGCACTGTTTGCTGCACGTGGTGACAAGCGTGTTGTCTCAATGGTGGAATTTGAGAAAGCCAAAGACAAGATCAACATGGGGCCGGAACGTCGTTCTCTGGTGATGACGGATACCGAAAGAGAGTCAACAGCTTACCACGAAGCCGGTCATGCTATTGTTGCTCGCTTAGTTCCGGGGCAAGACTCGGTGCATAAAGTCACCATCATTCCACGTGGCCGTGCATTGGGTGTTACCTTGCTACTGCCTGAAGGTGATCAAATCAGCACCAACCGGCAAAAACTGGAAAGCCAAATATCGACGCTGTATGCAGGTCGTTTAGCTGAAGAGATCATCTACGGTTCAGAGAAAGTCTCTACCGGTGCTTCAAATGATATTAAGGTTGCTACCTCGATCGCGCGCAACATGGTTACCCAATGGGGCTTCTCTGAAAAATTGGGGCCGCTGCTATATGCTGAAGAAGATGGTGAGGTGTTCCTAGGCCGCTCTGTCGCTAAAGCGAAACATATGTCGGACGAAACAGCACGTATCATCGACCAAGAAGTAAAAGCGCTTATCGAGCGTAACTACTCGCGGGCACGAACTTTACTGACCGAGAATCTCGACATTCTGCATGCAATGAAAGATGCGTTGATGAAGTACGAAACCATCGATGCACCACAAATTGACGATCTGATGCAACGTAAAACTGTGCGTGCCCCTGCAGGCTGGGAAGAGCGCGAACAGCGTAGCAGCAACAGTGGCAGTAACAACGATAGTTCGAATGTCGGTGGTGGTGATACTGTCGCTCCGCAGCAAAGCTAAGCCGCATAAGCTGCTATGTGCAGCAGAACCAACAACGGCCAAGTACTCGCAATTTTGAACTTGGCCGTTCACACTGCCAGTGCTCACTCAACCAGCAGCACGTTACCCCAAAGGCCAAACCGAATACTGGCTCTTGGGGAAACGCTACCCCTGTCAATTAGAGAGAGATAACAGTTCCTGTCTTACCTTCAATCCCCTCCTTGGCTTTATTAAGCAATGTAATCAGCGCTTTGCGTCCAGACTTAGACTCAGCAAATGCCATTGCTGCTTCCACTTTCGGTAGCATTGAACCTTTGGCAAACTGATTTTGCGCGATCAAATGCTTCACATCTTGAATGTTAAGTTTATCCAACCACTGCTGTTGCGGTGTACCAAAGTTGATCGCCACTTTCTCCACAGCAGTCAGAATAATCAACCAGTCCGCGTCTATCTGTTCAGCCAGTTTGGCGCTCGCCCAATCTTTGTCTATTACTGCACTGGCTCCCTTCAAATGATTGCCTTCGCGGGTAACGGGGATCCCACCACCACCCACAGTGATCACGACCTGCCCAGCTTCCAATAACGCGCTGACTGTCTCTTTTTCAACAATATCAACCGGTTTTGGTGATGCCACTACACGCCGATAACCGCGACCCGCATCCTCCATCATATTGAAACCTTTCTGCCGCAGGACATCCGCTTCAGCGGCAGTAAAAAATGAACCTATCGGCTTGGTTGGGTTAGCAAATGCAGGATCTTCACCATCAACAATAACCTGTGTGATCAGCGTCGCTACTGGCTTATGAATACCGCGATCAAGTAACGCCTCTCTCAGTGCATTTTGTAAGTCATAGCCAATGTAGCCTTGGCTCAATGCCACACACACTGACATCGGTAACATTGGCGTATGTGCTTCACTTTTTGCTGCAATTTCGAATGCCTGATTTATCATTCCCACCTGTGGCCCGTTGCCATGGGTAACCACCACCTGATGTCCCTGAGCAATCAGATCCACGACAATCTTAGCCGTGGTCTGCACCGCTACCATCTGCTCTGCAAGCCCTTCCCCCAATGCATTACCACCTAACGCCAGAACAATTTTTTTAGCCATGCTACAACTCCTGTTTAATCGCTACTAATAGATCACCCAACCTGCAAAAATAACGTGCAAGACCGTGGGTGTTGATTGTGTTGCCTCACCTTTACCTGAGGTAAAGGTTCGCTGACTGTTTACTTAAACCTGCTATTAACAGATTGACGCTGGGATCATCCCCATTCGATTCCAGGTTCAACCTTGTCGGTGAGGGGCGGCACTACTTTGTTGGGTCGATCTGAATAATGATCCATATGCAGCAACGCCTGGTTAAAAGGCTGGCGTGGAACAAAGCGACCCTGCCCTGCTTGGCCAACAAATTTTCCATCCTTCGCCACTAGGTTGCCACGTGACAATGTCATCGCCAGCGCCCCCTGACAGACAAAACCCTCATAAGGGGAATAATCTGAATTATCATGCAGATGTTCATGCCGAATAGTGGTAGTACGATATGGATCGATCAGCACCAGATCGGCGTCTGCACCTAACTGTAAACTCCCTTTTTGTGGCCATAGACCAAACAGCCGTGCCGGTTTGGTGCTGGTCAAATCAACAAAACGCGATGGCGTGATACGTCCACTCATCACCCCTTCGGAGAACAGCAGTAATAAACGGTTCTCAACGCCAGGTAATCCATTCGGGCAACGAGAGAAGTCATCTTTGGCCATTGCCACACGCTGTTGGTAGGGGAAGGTACAGTGATCACTGGCGGTAGTATCAATACTGTTATCTGCGATCCCCAACCACAACTTATCCCGTTCACTTCGGGTACGTAGTGGTGGGCTGAGAATATATTTCAGCGCATCTTCACGATGGTAGCAGCGCTCATCCAGTAACAGATACTGTAAACATGTCTCCACCCACACTGGTTGACCCGCTTGTTTGGCTAGACGGATATAATCCAGACCAAGGCCATTGGTGAGATGGACAATGTAAAGCGGTGCATTACCTGCCAGTTGTGCCAGATTGATCATCCGACTAATCGCTTCTGCCTCACAAGCAATTGGACGACTCACCGCATGGTAAATTGCACTTTTTTTTCCGGCGGCCAGTAACTCGGCACGCCGCATGGCTATCGCCGCATCATTCTCAGGATGAACCGTCGCTAACGCCCCTACTTGACGCAGTTGCTGTAGCGCGCGCAACACCTGATTGTCATCTAATTTATAGCCATAGGTCAGGTAAAGCTTAAAACTGCTGATCCCCTGCTGGTGAACCATATCGTCCATCTCAGCCAGAACCGCATCATCAACATGCTGTATAACACCATGAAAACTATAATCAATTACTGCCTTGTCACTGGCATAACCGTGGTAAACATCAAGTTGATGGTGTAACGAGCATCCACGTGGACCAAAGCCCATATGATCAACAACACAAGTTGTACCACCACAAGCAGCAGCACGAGTACCACTAAAGAAATCATCACAACTACGAGCAATACCAGTATCGATATCAAAGTGAGTGTGCACATCAATACCCCCCGGCATGACATAAAGCCCTTTTGCATCAATGACTTCTGTATCGACCGCTACCGGTAATGAAGCACCAATATCGGCAATTTTTCCCTTGTCGATCAACAAATCCTGCTGATATTCCCCCTGTGCATCAACCAGCGTTCCGCCTTTGATCAGCTGTTTCATGTTTCTGTTCTCCTGAAAAAACCGCCAGTGGGTGAGAAAAGAGTGCTAGCGGCATACCGAGGGGGTGACACTGTATTACTTAAACCGACGCAGAGCAGGCCTACGACCCTAGAAGCTAGTTAGAACCTATCCCAATGGGTTCCCTCTCACCAAGGGTGAGCAGATTGACAGCACTCAAAACCCTCGCGCGCACGCTCGGGTTTTTCTGTACCAGCGATGTCTAAACCGTAACGTCAACCATCCCTATCGGGATAGGCTCTTAGCATCAGCCTCTAGGTATTTGCCGAGCTATTGCCTACCAAAATCTCGAAGTCGTTTGGCCATACAGCATCACTTGCCCAATTGCTCCAGATAAATCAGTGGAATAGCTGCATACATTGCCGCACACTTCACCAGATGTTCTTTCCAAGTTTTCTCATTTGGTGCGTGAGCCTCAGGCTCTTTACCCGGGCCAAAACCGATCACTGGGATACCATGACGCCCCATAATGGAAACCCCATTGGTTGAGAAAGTCCACTTATCAACCGTCGGTTTCTTATGGAATAGCCCTTCATATGCCTGAGTCAATGTGTTGACAGTGATGTGATCAGGTTCCACTTTCCAGGTTGGAAAGTAGCACTCGGTGGGATAGGAAAGCCCGGTATATGCTGGACGATCATAGTTATACATCGACACTTCAGCCTTCGCTGCCTGTACTGCTGGTAATGCCCGGATCTCATCTAACGCTCCCTGCCAGGTCTCACCCCAAGTCAGACGACGGTCAATAGAGACGGCACAGCTATCTGCCACAGCACAACGGCTCGGGGAGGTGAAGAAAATTTCGGATACTGTCAGTGTGCCTTTGCCCAAGAATTCATCATAGCCCAACCGGGTAGATAGCTCTTGCAACTCACCCAAAATCGGCCCCATTTTGAAAATAGCGTTATCACCACGCTCTGGTGCAGAACCGTGACAACTTACCCCCTGCACATCAATACGGATTTCCATACGACCGCGCTGGCCACGATAAATCTGGCAATCGGTAGGCTCGGTACTGACGACAAACTCAGGGCGGATATTCGATTGTTCAATAATGTACTGCCAGCAGAGGCCATCACAATCTTCTTCCTGCACGGTGCCAGTCACCAGCAAGGTATACTGGTCTTCCAACCCTAAATCTTTGATAATTTTACCCGCATAGACCATTGATGCCATGCCGCCTTCTTGGTCAGATGCACCGCGCCCACCGATCACTTCGTCATCTTCCATCCCTTTATAAGGATCGAATTTCCAGTTCTTGATATTACCAACACCAACGGTATCTATGTGCGCATCCATACCGATCAAATGAGGGCCATGACCGATATACCCCAACACGTTGCCCATTGGATCGATTTCGACTTTATCGAAACCGACCTTCAGCATCTCTTCCTTGATGCGCAAAACAACTTCTTTTTCATTACAACTTTCACTCGGGATGGCGATCATATCGCGCAAAAATGCCGTCATCTCAGGTTTATATTGATAGGCTTTTTCTAATATCATTTCAAAAGGCACACGCTTAGCCATTTCCTCTACTCCTGTGAAAATATGTTAAATTCGATACCTGTATGGCAGACAACCAACAGATAGAGGTGTAACCGTTACAGCTTGGCTCGCGGCGCTGTCGCTGGATGGCATTCCGGCCGATGAGATGAAAGCACTTACGCGCTTATTGCCCCGCGATGCCAAGTTGATTAGCGATATATCATTCGTTGGATGGATACCGCCCTTCCCACACCACTTCACGGTAATGGGCCACATCGGTATCACCTTCAGTGCTGAACAACAGCACCACAGAATCGTTATTTAGACCCAGTTGTTCTCTTAACCTGTCGCGCTGTGGGTGATAGTGAATCGCCGCCAAAATACCCAACCCCACCGCACCAGACTCACCAGAAACAATGCGTGGATCATTGCCAAGCGGGTTACCCAATACACGCATTCCCAAGGCAGAAACTTTATCCTGACAGGAGATAAACTGATGGGTGCAATCGCGCAACAGCGGCCAACCCAGCGGATTGGGTTCACCACAGGCTAAGCCAGCCATGATGGTAGACATGCTGCCGCCAACATTGACAATTTCACCTTTCACACCTGAACGATAGAGGCAGTCGGCCAAATCAGGCTCTACCAACACTGAGTGCAAGTTTTTGGCGCCATAAACATCGACCAGGTAACCCAGCACACCCGCTGCCATCGCACCCACACCACACTGCAAGAACACATGACTCGGCGATGGCAACTTAGCCTGCTGGATCTGTTCAACCGCTTCATCCGCCATCGTTGAGTAGCCCTGCATAATCCAAGTTGGTATCTTGGTGTACCCCTCCCAAGCGGTGTCCTGAACGATCACCCACCCCTTCTCTTTGGCGTTATTCATGGTCAGACGCACGGTGTCGTCATAATTCATATCCGTGACAATGCACTCCGCACCCAAGGCACGAATATGGTCAACCCGCATTTGTGCCGAACCTTTCGGCATATAAACAACCGCATTCTGTCCCAATTGCTGAGCAGCCCAAGCGACACCTCGACCGTGATTGCCATCAGTGGTGGTAGCAAAAGTCATCGGCTGCTTAATCGCACTTTTCAAAGTAGCAAACGAACAAGCGGCAAGATCAAGCTGATACTTCTCACACAACAGACGTGCAATGGCGTAAGCACCGCCCAACATTTTGAATGCATTAAGACCGAAGCGTTTCGATTCATCCTTAACCAGAATTTTCTTCACACCAAACAACTGCGCCAATGCAGCCAAGTCACACAATGGCGTCGGCTGATAGCCAGTTAATTGACTATGGAACGCACGTGCTTTCTTCGCTTCTGCACGTGAAAAAGTTGCAGAACTCTCGCCGGTAAATAACTTATTTTCGGCAATGTCCATCTTTAATGAAAATTGAGACATAACGAACTCCGAAGGAATAGGGGCAACATGCTGTTGATGCGTGCCCCGTTATCAACGGTCAACAGCCCAGCAAAGGCTATCAACGGCTCGGTGACAAAGTTACTTGACCCGCTTGGTTCCTTCTTTCAGCAGTTGCTCAAGAATGGCACCTGGATTCGCATACTTACGCGCCATAATCATCGCGGCAATGATGTAGGGCTTCCAACTGGCTTCTTTGTAGGTAGCGATACGATATTTCTCAAACACGCCTTCTGTTACCTCACCTTCTTTACAGGAGACACCGGAGATATCCGCTGGCAAGCAGTGCATATAAAGCGCTTCACCCCCTTTGGTCAGCTTCATCATCTCTTCGGTACAGTGCCAATCTTTATGGTGAGCATTCTGAGCCAGACATTGTTGCTCCAGTTCTTTCAACCCACTGTGATCATTGTTACGCAGTAATTCGGTGCGCTTGCCCATCACCTGATAAGGAGCCCAAGATTTTGGATAGACAATATCGGCATCACGGAATGCTTCAGCCATTGAAGCAACCTGTGAGAAGCTACCGCCAGACTGCTGGGCATTCTTACGTGCCACTTCAACCACTTCAGGGATCAGGTCATAACCCTCTGGGTGAGCCAGAGTGACATTCATCCCAAACCGAGTCATCAGACCGATGATGCCCTGAGGTACTGACAGCGGTTTGCCGTAACTGGGTGAATATGCCCATGTCATAGCAATTTTCTTGCCTTTCAGGTTTTCCAGGCTACCAAAGTGCTCTTGCAACCAAGCTAAGTCAGCCATCGATTGTGTTGGGTGGTCAATATCACACTGTAGGTTAATCAGCGCCGGACGATGAGGGAGTACGCCTTGCGCCACACCATCATCGAGTGCCTCACCCACTTCACGCATATAGGCATTGCCGGCACCAAGATACATATCGTCGCGGATACCGATCGCATCAGCACAGAATGAGATCATATTCGCGGTTTCACGCACAGTTTCACCATGTGCAATCTGAGACTTGCCCTCATCGAGATCCTGTTGTGCTAATCCCAGCAGGTTGAGCGCAGAAGCATAAGAAAAACGGGTACGGGTAGAGTTATCACGGAAGATAGAAATACCCAATCCGCTACTAAAGGTCTTGGTGGCAATATTCTCTGCACGCAGCGTTTTCAGAGCCTGAGCGATAGTCAGGACTTGTTGTAGTTCTGATGTTGTCTGCTCCCAAGTCAGCAAAAAGTCCTTGTTATGCAGATTAGATTGTAGCGCGTTGATGCTTTTGATCAGTTCATTAACCGTTTTCATTTTTTCCTCTACTCTCAATAAGTAACATTCCTTTCTGACAAACATCATCAAAGACATTTATCAGACGATTGAGCATATAGATTCAAAAACTGCGCCAATATGGAACAGGCTAACTTGGATCAAGTGAGAAATATAAAATTATGTGAGAGGCCCCACAAATTTGATGATTTAAAAATAATGGTAACGATACACCAAACCGCGTTGTGACAACCAATTGCCACTAAAATGCACACAAAAAAAAAGCACTGAAGATATACAACCACAGTCATGAGATAAACTGCTGACTAACAATATCCATAGTGATACGGCTAGTTAGCTTATTATCATAATGATATCAGCAATCCCTTTAAAACAGTGCCTTCAGTACAAGCGGCTTTTAGACACAACCAACTTGGTTAATCATAAATTATTATCGATTCGCTATTGATTTGTTTAGCCAATATATCTACTTTAACCCCCGATGCATCTTAGAGTTGTAAACAAAATGTAACTCAGACAGCTGCCGTTCTGCT
The DNA here is from genome assembly GCF_004011885.1 of Serratia microhaemolytica. GTDB lineage: Bacteria > Pseudomonadota > Gammaproteobacteria > Enterobacterales > Enterobacteriaceae > Serratia_G > Serratia_G microhaemolytica. The sequence continues at coordinate 41,594 of NZ_ML137209.1, forward strand.
TTCTAGATAAATTTTGAGTATATCAAACAGTCTGAATGCAATACGCTGTGGTGAAGCTCAGCCTCCTATCACTTGCAGCAATGCTAAGAAAATTTTTATTATACGTGCTATATTCAGACATTCTCTTTATCATTTTGATACGTTCTACAGTAACTCTACGGAAGGTTGTAAGTATGAGTGTTGTCAAACCACAATCATTATTGATGCAGATCCAACCTACTGTTTTTAAATTCACAAAAATGCTGGCCAGTGTGCTGCAACTTGAGGTCGAAATTGTTGACGCCGAGTTAATCAGTGTCGCCGGCACCGGCCCTTATCACCACGCTGTGGGGCAATCACTGAACGGCAACAGCCATCTTCTACGTTATGTGATCAACAGCAAAAAAGAGAAAGTGGTGATCAACCCACAACAAGATCCGCTGTGTAAACAGTGTCATAGCAGAACCAGTTGTGCCGAACTGGCGTTCATTGGGGTCCCGATCATCATCAACGACGATTGTATCGGTGCAATCAGCCTGGTCGCAGTGACGGCCGCTCAACAGATCAAGATCCGCGATAATATACAGATACTTTCCGACTACATTCGCCATATTTCAACTATTTTTGTCTCGAAAATAGTTGATTCATCTAGCAATGAGGAAAATTTCAATCATGTCATGCTGACATTAATTGAAAATATGGACCAAGGCGTATTGGTGCTCAACAAGAATAACATGATCACGCTCAGCAATAGCTCCGCCCAGAAACAGCTCGACATCAGCGCCGAAGCAATCACTAATGAGCATCTCACCATTACCCCACTGACTCAGTTACAGCACCATAACTGCGGACATGTGCAGTACATCCTGTCGATCAATCAACGCCAAATGCTGATCACCGGCCAATTACACAATCTGCAAGAACATCGGCTGTTCCTGATGGCTTTTCATCAATCTCATATGGCGCTCGATAGCAACCTGATCGCCAGTCAGCCAACGCTCGATAAGTTAGTCGGCACTTCACGCCCGATGCAGCAGTTAAAACAACTGATCACACGCATAGCTCCGGGCAACTCCAGTGTGTTGATTGCTGGCGAGAGTGGCACCGGTAAAGAGGTAGTTGCACGGGCGATCCATCGTCTTAGCCAACGGGCAGACAAACCCTTCATCGCCATCAACTGTGCAGCGATTCCCGAACAACTACTGGAAAGTGAACTGTTCGGCTACGTCAAAGGCGCATTTACCGGTGCTTCTTCTCACGGCAAGATGGGACTGATCCAGTCAGCCAACACTGGCACGCTGTTTTTAGATGAAATTGGTGATATGCCAATGATGTTGCAAGTGAAGCTATTAAGAGCCATCGAATCACGTGAAATTCTGCCAATTGGTGCCAGCAAACCTATTCCAGTTGATATTCGTATTATTTCAGCAACTAATCAAAATTTTGAACAATACATCTCTCAAGGAAAATTCCGCGAAGATCTCTATTACCGTTTGAATGTCATTCCGATCAATCTTGCCCCATTACGTGATCGCCAAGGTGACGTTGAACTGTTAATCCACTTTTTCCTTAATTTACATACTCGCCGCATGGGGTGTGTCTACCCGGGTATCACCGCAGATGTCATGGAACTACTAAAAAAATATCGCTGGCCCGGCAATGTGCGTGAACTGAGTAATTTAATCGAATATCTGATTAATATCGTGCCAAATGGAGAAGTGATCGACCGAAACCTACTACCACCCAATCTGATTGCCAGCATACCAGTACAGCATCAACCGGCTCCCACCGGTGAAGCGACACACGAAGCGATCAACAGTGCTAATTTGGAGATCATGGAGAAACAATTGATCGAAGAGGCGATACAGCGCCATCCCAATAAGAAGTTGGCAGCAGAGGAATTGGGGATCGGTGTTGCCACACTCTATCGCAAAATCAAAAAGTACGAACTGAGTGAGATTACCTCACAATAGCGTGGACAGAACTCCTTTTTAAAGTTAATCGATTGAGGGCAGTAGATCACAAGATGGCATAAGGGACAGGCATGGCACAAAGGACAGCGACAAAAAGCGTCAGCGGTGTTTGATTGGCAAACGGGGCTGTTTTCTGAATGGTTAGCATCTTTCGGGGGCACTCTGCCGCTGTACTTCGTTGTTTCTGCCTATCGACCCATCAACGCGGCAACGGGAAAATGGTTGTCGCCTGTGCAGCTTTCACCTGCGACTGCTGACATAATTGCCGCTGCTGTAACTGCTGATATTCGTCAGGAGTATCAATATCACAATGAATATTCTGATCACCAACCTCCAAAAAACGATAATCGCCTTGTTCAATGACCTGCTTCATCGACAGACCGAGATCTGCCGCTCTGATACGTTCAATCATCGCCGCAGGTAATAATATCGGGTGGCCCTTGCCATGACTACAGCGCGGGATCAACGTGAAAGGCCCTTTCTCCTGCCACAAAGCCGCATAAATCCAATGTGTTATACAAGGCATGTCACCCAGAGCCAGAAAGAAATAACTGCTACGCACCTGCTCTGTGCCCAACCGAATTGAAGAGAACATCCCTTGTTGATAATTGACATTGTGTACCACATCAACTTGCGGATGTTGCTGATAACGCGCTTGTAACTCCTCGCCACGAAATCCACTGACAACAATCACTCGCTGGCAAAAACCTAAAGCATTGGCGATTGCGCTATCAAGAATGGTGCTATCACCATAAGGCAACATCATTTTCCAGCGCCCCATGCGGGTAGACATTCCTGCTGCCAACATCACACAATCAATATTCGCCACTGCTGACCTCCTGACAGAACTTTGCCCCCTGCCAAACGCAAGGGGCAAAATGACTCACTTATCGCGTTTTCAACACTGCCTTGATCGATTTAATGATCGGTTGATATCCGGTACAGCGGCAGAGGTTACCCTCTAACGCTTCATTGATATCCTCATCGCTAGGTTGTGGATTTTGATCCAGTAACGCTTTGGCGCTCATCAGAACACCGGGAGTACAGAAGCCGCACTGCACCCCGCCATGTTCGACGAATGAGTGCTGCAATCTTTTCCCAACGGGGTCACGATGCAGCCCTTCTACCGTTGTCACTTCTGCACCGTGGCACTGCGCCGCTAACAGCAGACAAGAGCAGACTGATTTACCATTCATAATCACGGTACACGCACCACACTCACCGACTGAGCACCCCTCTTTGGTGCCGGTCAGCTCTAGGTTTTCCCGCAGAAAATCCAGCAGACGTAAATTGCCATCAACATCCGCATTCACTGTAATACCATTCACTTTCAATGTGATATTTGACATTTACTTCTTCTCCCCTGCAAGAGCATCATTCATCATCTGGCGGAACATATTGAGGAACACCGGCATCTTATAAGCCGCAGACCAGCGGCTACCGATCGCCTCTTCCATCATGGCAGACAGTACGTTGCCTGCCTGTTCGATCGTTTCAGCATTTAGCTGCTTACCTAATAACGCGTTCTCCACAGCAACCAAACGGCTGGGTTTACTAAACAGTGCGCCATCAACCAAACGACAGTGTTCAACCACACCACCAGCAGCCAATGCGATCTGACAAGTCAGACTCTGACGGGTAATATTCAACGCATTACGGCGACCAAGTTGGCTATAACGCTGCTGCATTTTACGATCAGAGGGTTGTGGCACGATCACTTTGACCAACAATTCTCCTGCAGCCAACTGGGTTTTATAGCCCGCGACGATGAAGTCACTCAGTGGCATTCTGCGTTCACCACGGGTGCTGCGCAACACCACATCAGCATCATAAATGATCAGCGGCGGAACAGAGTCAGCACAAGGTGCTGCGTTATTAATGTTACCGCCAACAGTGGCACGGTTGCGTAGTTGCAACGAACCGACTGTTCTGGCCGCCGTCACTAACAGCGGATAGCGCTGCTGTACACGCTTATCCGCAACGAGATCGGTAAAGCAGACGCCACCACCGATATGCAATTCGCTGCCATGTTCTTCAATTTTTTGTAGCTCAGGCAAACTGGCGATATTGACCAGATGCATTGGGCTGGTCTTTAAGCGAGCCTGAACCAGAATATCGGTACCACCTGCAATCGCCATTGAGTCAGGTTTAGCCAGCGCAACTAACGCCTGTTCCAGTGTTGTTGGAACTTCAATACTGAGTGTATTCAGGCGCAGCACCTGCTTCTTATGATGCTCAGTGAGCATGGCCTCACTCTGACGCACTGGTTTTTTCAGGTTATAGCCAAGATAGACCTGCTCTAAGGTGAGCGGGATCTTATTATTGCCCTGATTCATTGCAAAGTTCAGCGCGTTATTAGCCGCAGCGGCAGCCAATTCTAATACCGGCTCACCGATCACTTTTGCACCATAAGGGCCATGAATATCATTATTCTCTACTGGGATCACATCGATATGCGGCATATCTTTGATGGTTGGGATCAGATAAGTATCAAAGTTCTCCGACTTCACACGTCCGTGCTCAATGTTGAAGTCCTCTAGCAGTGCATAGCCAAGCCCCTGCATCACACCGCCATACACTTGACCTTCAAAACCCACTTTGTTGATCACCTTACCGACGTCATGCACCGCAGTCACATTATTGACCTGTATCTTGCCTGTATTGGTATCGATTTGCAGATCAACGATCTGGCAACCATAAACCCAAGTGAAGTATGGGCTACCACATCCTTTTTCTTCATCCCAGTGGATCGGCGGTGCAACGTGCCAACCATAATCAGATAAGTTTCCACCCGCATTGTGCGTCAATGGCACCGCATCTTTTACACTGATTGAGAATTGTGGCTGACTGCGGTTAGTGATCATGCCATCTTTCCACAGCGTATTTTCAAGATCATCGGTGTGCAAACGGTCAGCAACTGCTTTCACCATCCGTGCTCTGATCTTGTTTGCTGCATTCAGCACTGCCTGCCCCCCCATCAGGGTGCCACGCGAAGAAACGGTGGAACCGCCGTCAGCGATCAGCGAGGTAGGGGGTTCATTAAATGTCACCCAATCGAGTGGTACACCGAATGCCTCTGCAGCAATCAGCGCCATACTGGTCTGCAATCCCTGGCCATTTTCAGAGACGGAAGTAGAGAGGTTGATACTGCCATCGCCATTAACCTGTACCAGTGCAGATGACGCATCCATTCCCTCAGCACCAAGTGAGCAACCACGGTGGCTAACCGCCAGACCGATACCGTAGCGGATAGGCCCACCCTGAGCATTGAGTTTCTGATAGTGGGCACACTTGGCCTCAAACTCCGCTTTTGCGGTTGCCTTCTGCAACACTTCTTCAGCAGAAACAACGTGATCACTAAAGGTTTGTCCAGCCATACTGACATCACCTTGGCGCAAAATATTACGCCGACGCAGTTCGACCGGGGAGATGTTGAAATAGCGTGCGACTTCATCCATCAGCGATTCATTGGCAAAAATGACCTGTGGCGCACCAAAGCCACGGAACGCCGAGGTGTAACTGTTGTTAGTTGCGACAGCGGCAATATCGACACGGACATTGGCGATATTGTAAGGTCCCGCTGCCTGTACCACACTACGCCAACCCACGAACGGCGAGGAGGCAGTGTAGCCGCCACTGTCCATCAAGATATCAATTTTGATCGCCTGGATCTTGGCGTTGTCATCCAAGCCAATCTTATATTTCATGTAATATGGATGGCGCTTGCAGCTCTCACGGATTGACTGTTCACGGTTGTAGGTGAATTTGATCGGCTGCCCTGTCATCAATGCTAACAATCCCGCACGACACGCCAAGTGGTCAATAACATCATCCTTACCACCAAAAGAACCACCCAGTACCGCACGTTTCACATTGACACGAGATTGAGGCAAATTAAGGAAGGTCGAAACAAAACCACGGACACGGTGAGCATTCTGTACCGAACCGGTGACAGTCAGCCCTGGCTCTGTCGGATCAGGATAGACAATCACACACTCTGGCTCAATATAGGCATGTTCCTGATAACCTACCTCATATTCGCGCTCAATCACATGTGTCGATTTGGCAAAACCGGCATCAATATCCCCTTTTGCGGTGTGGTGCTTAACCGCAATATTGCTATCAGTATCGCTATGCACCAAACGGGCGCCTGGTTTAATCGCTTCACGAACATCAGTAATCGGCAGGTAGGGCTGATACTCAATATCAATACACTCTGCAGCTTGGCAGGCAGCTTCATAGCTGGTCGCTGCGATCACCGCGACCACATCACCATGGAAAAACACTTCATCGTTCACTATCGGCAAATAATCTGGCACCACAATGCCGATGTTCGGTGTACCCGGAATATCTTTGTAGGTAGCGATCTTCACCACACCCGGAACTTTCTCTGCCCGACTCAGATCCATACGCAGGATCTTGCCCGCAGGAATATCCGCATATCGGCAGACCCCATACAGCATATTTTTCAATTTTATATCATCGCCATACAACGCGGAACCGATCACTTTGGCATGACCATCCACACGTGCCACCGGCGTACCCACAATATTTGTTTCCATATATTCATTCTCCGTTAACGGAATAGCATTGAAGTAGAGATTACCGCTAGCAAAGCAGGGAATATGCCAGAGCGCTTTTTTAAGCTGATTGATGTGAAACTTTGTGATCTCTGACTAAGAATTATCGGTCAACTCAAGCGATAGCGGTAATATCCAATAACCACTTGATGTCAAAAAATTCTCAGTCTGATAATTTTTTTTCAGATTGATAAATAGAGTAAACAAAAAACCAACCTGGTGAGAGAAAAAAGAAAAGTCAGTTTGGCTGATAGCACCGATAAAATGTGATGCAATCCACACCGATAACATTCAATTTCTCAAAAGCCGAGTGCTTGCATATAAATTGCATTAATTCGGGCAGCGGACATTGTTCCGTAGCTTATCTGTCGGAAAATAGGGAATAATATATGAATCAGTTTGTTATCACTGATGCCAATTCCTGTATCGGTTGCCGCGCCTGCGAGGTAGCTTGTGTGATGGCGCATCATCAAGGGGAGTATCCGCAACAGCGTGAGCAGTTCACCCCTCGCATTACGGTATTGAAATCCGCTGAATTAACCAGTGCTGTGCTCTGTCGTCATTGTGAAGATGCGCCCTGTGTTCAGGTCTGCCCGACCGATGCGTTACAACGAGGCAATAACAGTATTCAACTCACCACGGCAAAATGTATCGGCTGTAAGAACTGCGTCACTGCCTGCCCATTTGGTGCTATCTCAATGGTGGCAGATGAACGTGGCGCCGTGGCACACAAATGCGACCTCTGTGCGGGTAACACTGATGGGCAAGCCTGTGTCAATGCCTGCCCTGCTGATGCCTTGCATTTAATCACTGAGCAGACAATACGTGCCAGCCGCAACCAGCGGCTACAACAACTTGCCGAAGGGCGCCCACCGGCTAATCCCAACGATGTCCGCCGCCAGTTGTTAGCACCGGCCACTCAACAACAGCGTGGCGAGGCGATAAAAATACCGCTGGAACGGCGGAAAACCTCATTCAACGAAATTTACCGCCGCTTCACTCCGCTTCAGGTTGACCAACAGGGGCAGCGTTGCGTTAACTGTAGCGAACATGCCTTCTGTGAATGGACTTGCCCACTGCACAACAACATTCCAGAACTGCTTAAACTCGCCCGTGAAGGGCGCATTATGGAAGCGGTCGAGCTTTCCCACCGTACCAGTAGCCTGCCAGAAGTTTGTGGTCGTGTCTGTCCGCAAGATCGGCTCTGCGAAGGCGCGTGTACACTGGAAGGCCGACAAGGTGCCGTGACAGTTGGCAATATTGAACGCTATATCACCGATACCGCGTTAGAAATGGGCTGGCGACCCGACTTGTCTGAAGTGGTTGCTAGCGGTCTGCGCGTGGCGATTGTCGGTGCTGGCCCTGCTGGGCTAGGTTGTGCCGATGTACTGACACGCCACGGAATACAAGCCGTTGTCTTTGATCGTCATCCAGAAATTGGGGGATTACTCACTTTCGGCATCCCCTCTTTTAAACTTGATAAACAGGTGCTTGTCCGCCGCCGCGAGATCTTCAGTGAGATGGGGATCGAATTTCAATTGAACACCGAAGTGGGTCAACAGGTCTCTCTAGACGAGTTATTAGAACAGTTTGATGCGGTGTTCCTCGGTGTTGGCACCTATCAGTCAATGAAAGCCGGGCTAGAAAACGAAGATGCGCCAGGCGTCTATGATGCGCTGCCGTTCCTGATCGCCAACACTAAAAAGGTAATGGGATTACCGGAACTGCCGGAAGAGCCTTATATCGATCTGGCCGGTAAACGAGTGGTGGTGTTGGGCGGTGGCGACACGGCAATGGATTGCCTACGCACCTCGATACGACAAGGGGCGAGTAAAGTCACCTGTGCTTATCGGCGTGACGAGAAGAACATGCCAGGCTCGAAAAAAGAGGTGAAAAACTCGCGTGAAGAGGGGGTTGAGTTTATGTTTAATGTCCAACCGCTCTCTATTGAACTCAATGCACAAGGTGCAGTCGCAGGGATCCGCCTGGTTCGTACTGAAATGGGAGAGCCGGATGCCAGTGGGCGGCGGCGGCCGAAGATTGTACCTGGCTCGGAATTTTTGCTCGAAGCCGACGCCATTATTATGGCATTCGGTTTCCGAGCACACACCATGCCTTGGCTAAGGCAGCAGGTACAACTCGATGAGTGGGGGCTGATCGTGGCACCCAATCAGGGCGAATACCCATACCAAACCTCCCATCCGCGTGTTTTTGCCGGTGGCGATGCTGTACGCGGAGCAGACTTGGTCGTCACCGCAATGGCTGATGGTCGTCAGGCCGCATTGAGCATCATCAATGCGCTTACCGGTGGGCAGAACCATGCAGCGCTCCACCACACTCGCCTTCCCCACCAGGAGATCCGTTCATGATGAATAAATTAATCGTTGCCGATGCAGAAAAATGCATTGGTTGCAGAACCTGTGAACTTGCCTGTGCGCTAGCGCATGGGCAGAGCACAAAACTACAGCCACAGAATTTTATGCCACGGCTACAGATCGTGAAAACGCGTCATGTCAGTGTGCCGATTATCTGCCACCAGTGTGAGAATGCCCCTTGTGCCAAAGTCTGTCCCCACGATGCGATTGTGCGTGCTGATGGCTATTGGGAGGTGATCCAATCGCGCTGTATTGGTTGCAAAAGTTGTGTTGTCGCCTGTCCATTTGGCGCAATCAACGTCGTGCTATCCGCACAGGAAACAAAAGAACCGTGTGGTGAGGCCCACAAGTGCGACCTCTGCCATGATCACGCTTCTGGGCCTGCTTGCATCAATGTCTGCCCAACAGATGCGTTGACATTAGTGAACGACAGTGACTTACAACAGATGGTCAGTGCGAAGCAGTTACGCACCGCGACCAGCGATGCACGTATCTCTAGCCAGGTTACGGCGAGTTTCAGATAAGCCGCCTGAAAGCTCCACAGCGTTTTCTCTCCGAAGGCGCGGGTGGATGTTATGTCATCCAGTTGCAGCGTGATCGCAATAACAACTTAAGCGCGGGAGCACTTGCTGCCGATCCGTCGCGTCTGATCCCCATTAACTCTTTATTGGAGAATGTAATAATGGAAAAAGTGTTAACGGTTTGCCCTTACTGTGGGTCTGGTTGCAAGCTAAATTTGCTGGTGGATAATGGGCAAGTGGTTGGCGCAGAAGGAGCTAATGGCGTCACCAACCAAGGTGCCTTGTGCCTAAAGGGGTTTTATGGCTGGGACTTTCTGAACGATACCCAACTACTCACCCCACGGTTAACACAGCCGATGATCCGTCGTCAGCGTGGTGGTGAGTTCGAGAAGGTGACTTGGGATGAGGCCATTGCCTATGTCAGCAATCGGCTGGCCAAGATAAAAGCAGAGCATGGCGCTCGCTCGATTATGGTGACCGGCTCCTCTCGTGGCCCTGGCAATGAATCAAACTATCTGATGCAGAAATTTGTTCGTGCGGTATTGGGCAGCAACAATATCGACTGCTGCGCACGCGTCTGTCATGGTCCCTCAGTCGCCGGATTGCAGGCAACCCTAGGCAATGGTGCGATGAGTAACTCAATCGGTGAAATTGAGCATAGCGACTGCTTACTGATCTTTGGCTATAACGCCGCAGACTCCCACCCCATCGTGGCGCGCCGTATTCTAAAAGCCAAACAGAATGGCAGCAAAATCATTGTCTGTGATCCGCGTTATATCGAGACTGCACGCCTGGCCGATATCTGGTTACCACTGCGTAATGGCAGCAATATGGCTTTGGTCAATGGGCTGGCCCACGTGCTGATCGAAGAGGGGTTATATAACCGTGAGTATGTGGCGCAATACACCGAAGGCTTTGACGCATATCGCCAAATTATCTCACGCTACACGCCCGAATATGTTGCAAAAATTACCGGATTAACGCCACAGCAGATCCGTGATGCGGCAATGATGTATGCCAATGCCAACAGCGCCACCCTGCTGTGGGGAATGGGCGTGACTCAATGGGGGCAAGGTGTTGATGTGGTTAAAGGATTAGCGGCTTTAGCGCTGTTGACCGGTAACCTCGGCAAGCCGAATGTCGGTGTCGGGCCGGTGCGCGGGCAAAATAATGTCCAAGGTGCTTGTGATATGGGCACATTGCCAAACTCGTTCCCCGGTTATCAGTATGTCACTGATGAGCAGGCGCGCCAAAAATTCGCTGATGCCTGGGGTGTGGCATCACTCAGTGGTGAAATCGGTTATTCAATTACCGATGTGCCACATAAAGCGTTGTCTGGTGAACTGAAAGCGTACTACATCATGGGTGAAGATCCACTACAGACTGAACCCGATTTATCGCTAATGCGTGAGGCTTTCCAGGCACTTGATCTGATTGTGGTACAAGATATCTTTATGACCAAAACCGCTGCTATGGCTGATGTCATCCTGCCAGCCACCTCCTGGGGCGAACATGAGGGGGTCTACACCAGTGCCGATCGCGGTTTCCAGTACTTCGGTAAAGCGGTGGAGCCAAAAGGCGATGTGAAAACTGACTGGCAGATTATTAGCCTGCTCTCTAATGCGTTGGGTTACCCGATGCACTACGACAATACCGAGCAGATTTGGGATGAAATGCGCGCGTTATGTCCGAAGTTTGCCGGTGTCAGTTATCAAAAAATTGCTGGTTTGGGTTATGTACAGTGGCCTTGTCCGAGCGAAGATCACCCAGGAACGCCATACCTCTATCAAGGCAACCAGTTCTCTCGCCCGGGCGGCAAAGCGCTCTTCTCAACCAGCGAGTGGCTACCACCACAGGAACTGACCAATGAACAATACCCGCTGGTGCTCTGTACCGTACGCGAAGTTGGACACTACAGTTGTCGTTCGATGACCGGTAACTGTAGTGCGCTACAAACGCTGGCAGATGAACCAGGCTATGTGCAGATCAATCCACAGGATGCTCAAGCAGCAGGGATCCAAGATCAGCAATTGGTTTGGGTCAGTTCACGTCGCGGTAAAGTGATCAGCCGTGCCGCCTTGAGTGAACGCATCAACCGTGGTGCCGTTTACATGACCTACCAGTGGTGGATTGGTGTCTGCAATGAACTGACCATTGATCATCTTGACCCCACATCAAAAACACCCGAATACAAGCATTGTGCGGTCAATGTTCAAGCGATCACTGATCAGGCCGAAGCAGAAAGTTATGTGCAGGTGGAATACCAGAAGCTGAAAGATCACCTTAAGAAAACAGCCTTGGTGATGTGACTCTGCTTTACTTCCCCCGCCCTGGTTAAGCGGCGGGGGGTGTTCTGTTTGCCCCACCCGCAACTGACTATCTCAACCACCATCCACTGAATTAACAGCACATCTACTTATTCCGCATCGTGGCTAACCCAACAGGTCACAGCACAGCCGCCAGATCAGGCGTATTGCTGTTGGCTTTGTTATGCATCAGTACACCACTGGCGTTATTCTTGACCTGCAGAATTTCCGCCAGAACACTGATTGCGATCTCAGCTGGAGTCTCGGCACCAATCGAAAAACCGATTGGCGAACGCAAGCGGGTTAACTGTTCATCACTGACACCTTGCTGCTGCAAGGCGCGCACAAATTTCTGCGCTTTACGTCTGCTTGCCAGCAAGCCTAAATACCCGACCGGATAGTTTATGATTTCATCCAGTGCCTCACGATCCTGGCTATTGGTGGCGATCACAACATAGCTGTTGTGATCCAGTGGCAGTTGCCTGATAGCATCAGTGTAACTGTTGGCTTGGTTCAATACCGTTCCAGCAGGGAAAAGGTGTGGCTCAAGATTTGGCGCGTAGGTATCAACCACATAAATAACAAACCCCAGTGGAGCTGCCGCATAAGCCATCGCCTGATTAACATGCCCACCACCGAGCAAAATCAGCCGAGGCCGAATACCATAAACGCTGATGAAAACCGACATCGCACCGCCACAATCAGAACCAACAGCATCAGGCCCTTCGTGAGTCATCCGTCCATAAAACATACGTGATTGTTGCTGCTGCAACGCTTCCAATGCCTGTTCAATCACCCGGCGCTCCATCATGCCACCACCAATCGTGCCCGTGGTGCTACCATCAGCCGCAATTAACATCTGCCCGGAATGACGCGCCGTAGAACCTCGGCACTCGGTAATCTGTGCAATTGCGAAGGGTTGGTTCTGTGCTTCTAGCCTTGCAGCCACCGAAAATAGACTCATCACGCTCTCCATCCTATTGTTGTTCCACGGTCTAAACTACCTACAGATAACTCAACCGACTGAGATCGATACTGAAACTGTGATGCTGCCAATTGCCGCCCAACCGCCCGGGAGCGCATGGCAACTAAAATAGCCCACCGAGACACGCCAAATCACACCCAGTGAAGTGGCTAAGTGAACCGTACAATGATATTGCTCCGCCATCACATATTCAGATCATCGCAGTGCTATAATTACATGGTAAATAATGCAATTTTCATACCCTTACCAATCATTACACGCTTAAAACCGCCACATAATCGCCAAATCAATGCCAGAAATAAGGGAGCATGATCAATATTTTTTAGCCAGCTCACACCTATTTACACATCTATGCGAACCATGCCACTTAAGCCAACAACTTCTCTGTTGCCGTTATCAATTCACTTTATCATTGTGATAGCTCATCTCTTAATTTGAGAGAAAACGGCAGTTTGTCATTCAGCAAAAACAATAACCGCCACGATCAGAAAACAGATTTATATAACAGTTAGGTTGGATTAATTTAAAATAAATATCATTTGGTTAGCTCGGCGAGTTAAAACCATCCTCTATTCATCATCAACATTATTAAGCGAAATTATCAAGCGCCATAATAATCCAGCGTAGAAATTAAAAAACGCTCACACTTACACCTGAAGATAGTCATAGAACATTACAGTAATGATGCGTATTCTCATTTATTTACCCACTATTCCAACTTGTTCTGTTTAATAACCAGAAGTACCTCACGAAATTACAACACCAAATTACAGCGATGAGAGATTGGCCTAAAACTTGCTGTTTAAAAATCAGTAAAACCCGTATCAACAGGCCCGTAACGCAAAAACATTGCCGATAAAACCGATCAGTATCTTATCTACAGTTGGCTATGTGTCTATTTTAACTATCTAACGCGAGGAGATTAATATGGGAGACATCATGCGTCCCATTCCATTCGGCGAACTCCTGAATCGAATGTTCAGTGAGTATAAGGAGAGCCAGTCCATTTTTGGCATTCCAGAAAAGCAGTTTTATCGCAAAACCAACAACAAAAAAATCAAAGTATTCAATGAAGAGTGTGAAACCCCTGTTGGTCCTGCCGCTGGCCCGCACACTCAGCTCGCACAGAACATCATCACGGCCTGGTTAACCGGTGGCCGTTTTATCGAATTGAAAACTGTGCAGATCATGGATCGGTTGGAGATAGAAAAACCCTGTATTGACGCTGAAGATGAAGCTTTCAATACCGAGTGGTCGACCGAATTTACCCTTAAAAAAGCCTATGACGAATATCTGAAAGCCTGGTTCTGCCTCTATCTTCTGGAAGAGATATTTGATCCCCGCACACCTGGCGAAGCAAAATCTTTTATTTTCAATATGAGTGTTGGCTATGATCTGAAAGGCATTCTTGAACCGCCAATGCAGACGTTCATCGATGATATGATGGACTCCTCTTGTCACCCTGACTTTGCTCACTATAGCGAGACACTGCGTGAATTTGTCCAAAATCGTGAACTGTTACAGTCACTGAAGCTGGAGTCACGCGCACAACGCTTATTGTCATTACCGGATAATGTTCCCGCTCAGATGGTGCATGGCCTAACCCTTTCCACCATGCATGGCTGCCCACCGAATGAAATTGAGAACATCTGCCGCTACATGCTGGAAGAGAAAGGTCTGCATACCTTTGTAAAACTCAATCCAACCCTGCTCGGTTTCCAGCGTGCGCGTGAGATTCTGGATCACTGTGGCTTTGACTACGTTGATCTGAAAGAAGAGTCTTTCGATCATGACCTTAAACTGGAACAGGCGAAAGCGATGCTGCGCCGTCTGCTGGATGTCGCTGAGAAACGTCAGCTCAAGTTTGGCGTCAAGCTCACCAACACATTAGGCACCGGTAATCATAAAGGACGTCTGCCGGGTAATGAGATGTATATGTCTGGGCGCGCCCTGTTCCCACTCTCGATTAACGTAGCGTTGGTGTTGTCACAAGAGTTCAGCGGCAAACTACCAATCTCCTACTCTGGTGGTGCCAGCCTGTTCAATATTCGTCAAATCTTTGAGACCGGTATCCGCCCAATCACTATGGCAACAGATATGCTCAAGCCTGGTGGTTATATGCGCCAAACTCGCTGTATTGAAGAGTTAGACAACTCAGACAGTTGGCAGATGGGCAATATCGATGTAGCGAAACTGGAACAGTTGGCACAACAAGCGTTGACCATGAGCTACACCCAGAAAGAGTGGAAATCTGAAGATGAGATCGACGCTGGCGGCCCACTGCCGATGATCGACTGCTATGTTGCGCCCTGTATTAGTGCCTGTGCAATTAAGCAGGACATTCCAGAATATATCCGGTTACTGGGGCAACAACGCTATGCTGATGCACTGGAAGTGATCTATCAGCGTAACGCACTGCCGGCAATCACTGGCCATATCTGTGATCACCAATGCCAATACAACTGTACCCGTCTGGACTATGAGAAAGCGCTGGATATCCGTGAGTTGAAAAAAGTCGCACTGGAAAAAGGTTGGGACGAATACAAGCAGCGTTGGCACAAACCTGCTGGCAGTGGCGATAAGCATCCGGTGGCCGTGATCGGTGCCGGTCCCGCTGGACTTTCTGCGGGGTATTTCTTGGCACGCGCCGGCCACCCAGTGACCATATTTGAGCGTGAGCCAAATGCAGGTGGTGTGGTGAAAAACATCATTCCTCAGTTTCGTATCCCGGCTGAGACCATCCAGCACGATATCGATTTTGTCGCTGCACATGGCGTGAAGTTTGAGTACGGCTGTAGCCCAACACTCACAGTAGACCAACTGCAACAGCAAGGCTTCCACTATGTTTGTGTCGGCATCGGTGCGGACAAGAACAGTGGGCTGCGTTTAGAGGGTGATAACCGCAATATCTACAAATCGTTTGATTTCCTGCGCCGTTTCAATCAAGGCCAAACCTTGGAAATGGGCAAAAATGTCGCGGTCATCGGTGCGGGTAACACCGCGATGGACTGCGCGCGCGCTGCGCTGCGTGTTCCTGGAGTGCGTACCGTTACGGTAATTTATCGCCGTAGCATCAAAGAGATGCCAGCCTACCGTGAAGAGTATTTGGAAGCAGTCGAGGATAATGTTCAGTTCCGTTTCCTCACCAACCCTGAGCGTTTCGATGCTAACGGTACGCTGACCGCTCGTGTCATGACATTAGGTGAGCCTGATGCCAAAGGACGCCGCCAGCCCGTCGCCACAAACGAAGTGGTTACCCTGCCGATTGACAGCCTGATCACAGCAATTGGCGAACAACCTGATGGTAGCGTCCTGGCCGCAATGGGTGTTCCTGTCGGTGAAGATGGCTGGCCACAAGTGGATCACACCACTGGGGAGACAGCACGTAGCAATGTGTTCCTGATTGGTGATGTACAGAGTGGCCCGTCCTCTATCGTGGCGGCAATCGGCGATGCCCGTCGTGCTGCAGATACCATTTTGCTGCGTGAAAGCAAAGAGAGCCGTGCCGGAGAACAGTACCGCTCGCAAGTCGCCACCGAAGATGTGTACAGCCGTAAAGGTGCGATCCATGTGCAGATGGTAGATAAGCAACAGCGGGAAGAGTTCGTGGTGCAAGAAGCGAAGCGCTGCCTGGAGTGTAACTACGTCTGTAGCAAGTGTGTTGACGTCTGTCCGAACCGGGCCAACATCACCATACCGGTACCGGGCTTCCATGACCGTAGTCAAACGCTACACATTGATGCTTACTGTAATGAGTGTGGAAACTGTGCGCAGTTCTGCCCGTGGCAGGGCCGTCCTTACAAAGACAAAGTCACCATCTTCAACCTGCCGCAAGATTTTGACAACAGCACTAACCCTGGTTTCTTTATCCAAGGCAAAGAAGTTTGGGTGCGCCAGCAGGGTGAGAAGTTCCAGCTCGCATTGAGTAGCAAAGGCCTCCTGGAAGATGCACCTGCAGCATTGAGTGATATGTGCCGGATCATCAATCAGGTGATTGAGCGTCATAGCTATCTGTTAGGTCCAGTGGAGGAGTAGGTCATGCTGATTTTGAAAAATGTCACTCTGGCACAACTATCCCCTGCTCTGTTGGTAGAGCATCAGGATATCGCCATTGAGGGCACAGAAATCAAAGCGGTTGGAGAGGATCTGAGTGCTATCTATCCGAATGCATCCATCCGGGATATGCACAATAAATTGGTGATGCCTGGCATCGTCTGTTCTCACAACCATTTTTACTCTGGGCTGGCACGCGGCATTCTTGCCAACATCAAGCCTTGCCCAGACTTTATCTCGACGCTGAAAAATCTCTGGTGGCGTTTAGATCGTGCTCTTGATGAGGAGTCACTCTACTACAGCGGGTTGATCTGCTCGATTGAAGCAGTGAGAAGTGGTTGTACTGCGGTGATTGATCATCATGCTTCTCCGAATTACATCAAAGGTTCACTGGATACCTTACGGCGTGGTTTTATTAAGGTCGGTTTACGCGGCATGACCTGCTTTGAGACCACAGATCGTAATCAGGGTTTGAAAGAGCTACAGGCGGGTGTTGAAGAGAATATTGCCTTTGCCAACCAAATCGACAGCGCCAAACGTAAAGGTGCAGAGCCCTATCTGGTCGAAGCGCACATCGGTGCTCACGCACCATTTACTGTGCCTGATGCGGGTTTATCAATGCTGGCAGAGGCAATGCAAAGCACCGGTCGAGGGTTGCATATCCATGCTGCGGAAGATCTCTACGATGTTTCGTTCAGCCATGACAAATACAGCCTTGATTTGATGGAACGCCTCGATAAATTCAATTTGATCAACGAGAAAACATTGATCGCTCATGGTCTCTATCTCTCTGATCGTGATGTTGAAATTATCAATCATCACAATGCGTTCTTGGTACATAACGCCCGTTCCAACATGAATAACCATGTGGGTTACAACCACAAGTTGCCACAGTACCGCAACCTCGCCCTCGGCACTGATGGCATTGGCAGTGACATGTGGGAAGAGCTGCGTTTTGCCTTCTTTAAACATCGTGATGCTGGTGGGCCAATGTGGCCAGATAGCTTCGCGCGTTTCCTCCAGAATGGCAATGTGTTGCTGGAACGCAACTTCAACGCGCGCTTTGGGCAAATTGCTGCCGGTTACAAGGCTGACCTGACAATCTGTGATTACGATGCACCAACACCACTGGTGGCAGACAATATCGCTGGTCACATCGCCTTTGGCCTGGGAGCAAGCAGTGTCAACAGCGTGATGGTGAATGGTGCTCTGGTGTATGACAACCGTGAGTTTGCCTTTGATGTTGATGCAATTTATCGCGAAGCACGCAAGGTATCCAAACAGTTGTGGCAGCGTATGGACGCTCTGCCTTGATTACCTTTCACGCTGTGCAGTGAATCACCTGCAGGGGAACGGCCTCTGGCCGTTCTCGAGTCGTAGCTGCCAGACGTCAGTCTGTGCCGAGTCGTAGTAAGGAGATAATGTGAATACTGCAAAACTTACCGAAACAGATTTGAATTCAACGCTAGATATAGAAGAGTCGCGGGGGAGTGTGCATCCTGTCGATGAAGTACTTCCACTGGGTAAACTAATACTTTATGGCCTGCAACATGTTCTCGTCATGTATGCTGGATCAGTTGCTGTACCACTGATTATTGGTAAAGCCGTTGGGTTCACCGAACAACAGATTATTTTCCTGATTAGTGCCGATCTCTGCATCTGTGGGATTGGCACCATATTGCAATCCGTCGGTATCCGTAATGTCGTTGGTTCGCGCTTACCGATCGTACAAGGCTGTACTTTTGCCGCTGTAGTCCCCATGGTATTAATAGGACAACAATATGGCATGGGAGGCATTTCAGGTGCAGTTATTGTGTCAGGGATATTTACCATTCTTTGTGCGCCGTTACTGTGTCGACTAGTACGTTTCTTCCCGAAAGTGGTCATGGGATCCATCATCACGCTGGTCGGCTTATCGATTATGCCTGTTGCTGGTGGCTGGATTGGGGGTGGTGATGCAAAAATGGCAGACTTTGGTAACTTGCGTGCCATTACCATGGGTGCCTTTACCCTGTTTGTTATTATTGCTATCTACATCTTTGCACAAGGTATGTGGAAGAATCTGGCGGTGCTGATTGGTATCGTTGTTGGTTCAGTTGCCTACGGCATTATTTATGGACTGAATACCGATCTACTCTACAGTACCGGCTGGTTTTCCTATCCAATACCCTTCCGCTTCGTTCCACCTGAATTTCACCTGCTACCCGCTGTGCTGTTATGCATGGTGATGACGGTGGTCACTGTGGAAACTATGTCATGCATGATGGCCGTTGGCGAAATTTGTGGCCGTAAAGCAGACCGAGACACCTTGAAACGCGGGATGTTCGCTGATGGTAGTGCCACGGTGATTGCAGGTTTCTTCAATCTGTTCCCTTATGCCGCCTTTGCACAAAACGTTGGCTTGGTCAGTATGACCGGTGTACGCAGTCGCTTTATCGTTGCCGCTGCCGGTTGCATCTTGATCACACTGGGGCTGTTCCCGAAACTGGCTTCTCTGGTGGTGATGGTACCTAAACCCGTATTGGGTGGTGCCGGGCTGGTGATGTTCGGTATGGTCGCCGTTGCCGGTATTCGTACCTTGGCAAAAGTCGATTACCAAAATAACAATAACCCGATGGTGGTTGCTCTAACACTCGGTGTCGGTATGTTGCCGGTATTGGTACCGCAACTGTTCCATCAAGTACCCTCCACTGTCGGGATGTTCTTGCATAGTGGCATCACTATTGGTACAGCGGTTGCGATTATCGCTAACCTACTGCTCAATCGTGATAACAAGAAGAATATTCCGGAACCGATACCCGGATGTGAGGAGTGCAAACTGGAGTAATCGCATTTAGGCACTCATAACATAACGTGAGCTCAAACTGGCTGTAACACCATCAGTCTGGTCTATCATGCTGAGGTAAGGTGTTACAGCCTGCGGTTTTGTGTTGGGCTGTTTGTTATGTGCAGCATCACAGCACACAATGCGCGTCTTCCCATCCCTCTGTGTTGTGCGCTGACGCCTGCAATATCAGACCACACAGCCTTGTGCCCGGAAAAAGCAGCAATCGCGACATGTCACTAAATACACATCAATAACACCAGGCATTTAGTTAACAGAATGAAGTTAACGCAATGAAATTAAATAGAATTAATGGCGTCCCCTGCAGGAATCGAACCTGCAACTAGCCCTTAGGAGGGGCTTGTTATATCCATTGAACTAAGGGGACAGTCAGCGAGACAAACTCAACGTTGTAAAACGTGGCTATCCTACCGTAGTTCTTCAATGTTTATCAATCACCACACACTGTCTCAATCAATTTACTTACACGGTAATGCCACTCTTGCTGGCAAGCCAGATTGCGCAGTCTGCTGAGTGATGCATATTGGCTAATTGTTGTGTAATAAGTGCTCGTTTGACACCAACGCCTATCGGTCGCGTAGATGGCTTCAGTCTGGAGACAAATCGCTGGCTGAAAACCGCGAGGCTCACTGCAATCGGTTCGCATTTCACCGCGTTGTGCAATGGCAAACCGGCGATTAAAACACAGCTAACTGGGAGAAGTAGTGAGTGGCATAACAAAATTTGGTTAGTGAAGAGAAAAGGAGAGAAAATGTTCTGAAAACAGGTGGGTGTTCTGATGCGACAACATGAATATTACCGACCAGGTCAATCGACCTCAGAGGCTAAGGAAAAAGCAGTTCCTTAGCCAATGGTGTCACTCTTATCGAATGGAGTCTAAAAAAGTACCTACTGCAGCTTAAATAGCGATAACGTTGGCAGCAGATGGCCCTTTCGCGCCACTAGTGATTTCAAACTCTACACGCTGACCTTCTGCGAGTGTTTTGAAACCGTTACTATTAATGGCAGAAAAGTGCACAAAAACGTCCTTGCTACCATCTTCTGGAGTAATGAAACCGAAACCTTTGGACTCATTAAACCACTTAACGCTACCTTTAATCTTTGACATCAAACTTAACCTTTAACGTGAATGTAAGACACAACACATACCCAGATCAGCTCGCTGATGAACAATCAGAGCATCAATAACAACCAGAAAGTGACTGCATTTCAGCTTGAGAGCATCTTGAACAGCCCCGGGTACATATGTCGCACACAGTACAGCAATTAGAACGGATTTTGTCCACAGCAACCGCACATAAAATCAATAAAAAATGAAAAAATTCGCAAACCAGCGTGTAAATTGGTGCTGGCTGTCAACAATCATGACTAAATAGCCTTTACCAGTTGCATCAGTAAATCGCTGTTGATAAATCACTCAGCAAATTAGCACCGATAACAAAGCGGGTTATGGCTGCTTTCAGTAACGCCGCAGGGGAGATTGTCGGTACTGCCGTCGCTCTGTGTGACTCATTTAGCAGTCTGTTTTTAACCACTTTTCCCAACTGGCTGTCACCTGCTGACGCTGTGGCAGCAAGCTTTCCGCACTGACTTTACTGGAGTGCTCCTGGAGCGCTAAATGGTGAATTTCATCACGCATGGTGATATAAGCCTCGGTCAATGCCTGAGCCTCTTCGCCAGGCATAATGCCGTGCTTGGCCATCAATTCAAAAATGCGTACATTATCAGACCAATAGGTCAGCCTAGGTTCACTGGCGGCGTAACGCAACACCAAATATTGTGCGATAAATTCAATATCAGTGATGCCACCTGCATCGGTTTTAATGTCAAACTGATCTGGCTGTTTATTGGCAAGATGCTGATACATTTTCTCTCGCATCTCATACACTTGCTTTTTCAACTCTTCATGTTTGCGTGTTTGACACAAGATCTGCTGACGGATAGCTAAAAATTGCTGCTGTAACCCAGGATCGCCATATACCATGCGCGCCCGTACCAGTGCCTGGTGTTCCCAGGTCCATGCTTCCTGTTGCTGATATTCAGCAAACGCTGCGAGCGTGCTGACCAACATCCCCGCCGCCCCCGATGGGCGTAGGCGAGCGTCAACTTCGTACAAAATGCCAGACGATGTGCGGGTGCTAAACAGGTGGATCACTCGCTGAGCCAAACGCAGGTAGAATTGACGGCCGTCGATCACGCGTTTGCCGGTCGTCATCACGTCTGCTGGGCAATCGTGTAAAAAAACCAGATCGAGATCTGAGCTGTAGCCCAGTTCCCAGCCGCCCAATTTGCCGTAACCTATCACGGCAAACCCATACCCCTCACGCTGATGTAAATGGCCTGGCTCTCCATAACGTTTCACCATGTCATGCCACGCCTGCTGTATCACCGCATCAATGATCGCCTCTGCCAGATAAGTTAAATGATCACTGACTTTCATTACAGGCAGCACTCCAGCAATGTCTGCTGCCGCGATGCGTAACTGCTGAGCCTGTTTGAACTGCCGCAAGGCTTCTAACTGCTGTTCCTCATCCTCTTGCGGCACGCGTAAGCAGTATTGACGTAATTCACTACGATACGCTGCCAACGGCACCGGCTGGTAGAGTGTAGCGCTATCAAGCAGTTCGTCCAATAACAGCGGGTAACGTGCCAGTTGGTTGGCGATCATCGGTGAGGCCGCACACAGACGGATCAACTGTTCCAACGCTGCTTGATTCTCAACTAATAACTCTAGGTAGGTGGTGCGGGTGACAATACTCAGTAACAGTTGTGCTAAGCGCGGCAGTAACTTCGGGGCATCAGGATGCGGACACACCTGAGCCAATAACCGAGGCATTAACTGATCCAGCACTTCTCGGCCTCGTGGGCCGATAGTGCGTTTATCAAGATCGTGGCGTAACTGCATAAGGTTCGCTAGCAGTTGTTGACGAGCGTCTGGTGATAAGTGTGGCGTCAATGGCGCTAATTCATTCTGTTCCAGTGCATCCAGCCACAAACTGTGGTAATGCTGTGCATGAGGATCTTCGGCTGACTCCGGGCTGTCATCGCCGATTAACTGTTCAAATACCGCACGTACTTGTTGCATATGCCGGTTTAATGTGGTCGTTAGCGTTGACCAATCTGGCAACCGCATTCCCCACACCAATCGCGCTTGGTCTAGCAGGTTGTCCGGCAGCGTTTGCGTTTGCTGATCGGCTATCGCTTGTAACAGATTTTCGAGACGACGTAGAAAAAGGTAGCTATTGGTTAACTGCTCAACCTGCTCCGCCGTCAATAATCCCAATTGCTCAACCGCATCAAGTGTGGGCAGTAGTGAATGCCCTTGTAAACTTGGCTCACGTCCTCCACGGATCAGTTGGAACACCTGAGCAATAAATTCAATTTCGCGAATACCGCCTGCCCCCAGTTTGATGTTGTCACTGAGGCCTCGTCGACGCACTTCTCGCGCAATCATGCTTTTCATGTTACGCAGCGACTGAATAACACTAAAATCGATATAACGACGGAAGATAAATGGCCGCAGCGTGTCGCGCAGTTCCTGACTGTAGCTATCGTCAGCACTCCCCATTAAGCGCGCTTTCACCATGGCATAGCGTTCCCAGTCACGTCCCTGTTCCTGATAATAATCCTCCAGTGCGGCAAAACTCATTACCAGGGGTCCACTATCGCCAAATGGTCTCAAGCGCATATCAACACGGTAGACAAAACCATCAATTGTCTGCTGATCGAGAACCTTAATCAGCCGTTGCCCCAGGCGGGTAAAGAACTGACCATTATCCAATTGCCGCCGACCACCTTGGGTGTAGCCATTTTCTGGATAGACAAAAATCAGATCGATATCAGAAGAAAAATTCAGTTCTTTACCACCCAACTTTCCCATACCCAGAATCAACAATGGTTGCGCTGCTCCCTCACTGTTGCAGGGGGTGCCCCATTCAAGGCAGCAGCGTTGGTACAACCAATCACGAGCAGCGACAATCAACGCTTCAGCCAGCGTGCTGAGCTGATAGAGTGTTTCAGTCGTGCTCGTGCTCTGTTCTGCTTGTGCCCAAGCAATGCGTACCAACTGCCGGTGACGAAATAGCCGCAATGTCTGCATCAGTTGCAATTCATCGTCAATCGATAGCAATAGTTGCCTTAACTGTTGCAGGTACTGATCAGCAACGATCGGTTGAGACAGCTCGCTAAACCAGTCGCTGTGTTTCCATAGGCTATCAGCAATAAAATCACTCGATGCCAGCAGCGTCAACTGTTCGGCACTCAGCGGGCAGTAGGCAGACGACATCGACTGAAAGCGCTGTGCCAAAGTTTGGATCTGTTGCTGTAGCAAGGTTGGCAGTGACCACATGATGTTCTCCTTAACTGCGTGTTCTAGGTGCTATGTAGCCAAAACGGTGTACGTAATGCCTGTCTGCGTCTGGTTTCCCACTCGCTCTGATGCTGCGTGGTAATGGCAAGCTGTAATTGACGCCAGCCTTCAAGGTAAGGCGCGGTTAGGCTCTCGGGGTAAGCACCAGAAAGCATTAACAGTGATAACAACAGACGCTCTAGGCGCGGTAATTGCTGTTGATATTGTTGCTGATTGAGTGGATGGCCAAATGTACTTTTCAGTTCTGATGAGCAACGGCTTAGCATAATGTCACAGAACCGCTTGAATGAACTGTTTAACTTGGTTTTTGCCTTATCTTCGATAAACGGCCGCCAGGCAGTGGTGAGCAGCCAAGAGGTGAGCAACAGCTTGGTATGCAGATACTCGGTGCTGTAGCAGAGTTGCTGCGGTTCGGTGTCATGTACTTGCAGTAACGGTTCCAGCGTGGTGAGCTGTGCACGCAAATCGCAACTGGCACGACGTGGTATTAGGCCACCAAAAGTCACCAGAATTTGTCGGATCAACGCTACCGCTTGCTGCACAGAACCCTTGGCTCGCACTTGCCCCTGCAACCACAGCTCTTCATGATACTGCCAGTGGCTTAACGCCCACTCAAAAGCTGCGATCATTCCCTGCTCAACACTGCTTTTGGCTGCAACTTGCAAGCTATTCAAAGGTCGTAAGGTCAGGCTCTCGTCCCCTTGTGCCAACCGATAACCACGCGCTGCTTTGCTGAGGCTACTTTGTCGTAAGCCACCAAACTGTGCTAAGTGACCGGCGAAAGCCAGTAAATCTGCAACATTACCCTCTGTCAGCTCTAACTCCAGTTCACAAATGGGTTCCTGCCGTTCTCCAGCAGAGACCTCACCTAAATCCAGGGCGACTTCGATCTGGCTACTGCCAAAGGTGACTAGCCATTTTTCGCGGCTGAAGTTAGTGCTGAAACGCGGCTGTAGTTGTGCTTGTAGCTGCTGTGGCTGGCACCCTTCTGGCCAGATATCGGCAGGGAATTTGGCCAAATCGAGTTCCGGTTGGCTAAGTACGACGTTATATTCCGGCCGTTGATGCACTCCAGCCACCACTGAGCCGGATGTTTTTATTGTCATTTCATAATGTTGCCCTGTACCACGAATACGTAACGCCATGTGGTGCATCCGCAGGTAGTGATCTGCACTTTCGAAGTAGATGTTGGTTAATTTCTGCGCCGCAGAGTAGCGGTGAGGCCAGATGGCAATTCGTTGTGGCAACGTGGCAACAGTTGCAGCAGAAACGATAAATTTAAGCTCTATTTCAACGCTCATAATCTGTTCCCGATAGACCTGGAAAGTTTCCCTTGTGAAACCAGCATGCTCAAAGTGGCTGTCAGCAGGGCCAAAGATGCTGGATCAGTAATTGTAGGTTACGCTGCCCACGGAACTGATTTACATCCAGTTTATAGGCAAGCGTGACCTGTTTGATACTATTATCAGGCCACTGTGTGGCATCAACATTAAAAGCAATGCCATCAAGCAATGCACCACCGGATAAAGGTTCGAGCAGTAACTTAAGGTGCTTCTCTGCCAGCAAACGCTGCTGCAGAATACGAAATTGTCCATCGAAGATCGGTTCTGGAAATGCCTGTCCCCAAGGCCCGGCTTCGCGCAGCAATTCGGCGGTGTTCAAGGTTAACTCTGTGCTGGTTAACTCACCATCAGACCAAACCACACCTTCCAGCAACGCTGGATCAAGCCACTCAGTGACCAACTCAGCAAAATGGTGACGAAACTGATCAAAGCGTGACTCTTCCAGTACCAATCCCGCCGCCATCGCATGGCCGCCAAACTTGTGTATCAAGCCAGGGTGCAAGGTATCTAACCGTTCCAGCAGATCGCGCATATGTAATCCCGCCACTGAACGACCAGAGCCCTTCAATAACCCTTCTCCCGCAGGAGCAAAGGCAATCACCGGGCGATGGAAACGCTCTTTAATCCGTGAGGCGAGAATTCCCACCACACCTTGATGCCATTGTGGATGGTAGATCGCGATCCCATAAGGTAACTGTTTATCAGAATGTTCGAGTTGATCACACAATGCCAGTGCTTCAACTTGCATCTCCTGTTCAATTTCACGTCGTGTCTGATTAAGTGCATCAAGATCATGCGCTAACATACGTGCCTGCTGTACATCGTCGCAGAGCAACAGTGTGACGCCAATCGACATATCATCCAAACGGCCCGCAGCATTCAAGCGTGGGCCAAGTGCAAAACCGAGATCACTGGCTGTTAACTGGCTCATCTCGCGTTTTGCCACTTCCAGTAATGCTCTGATGCCTGGTCGACACTTGCCAGCACGGATACGATTTAACCCCTGATAGACTAAAATACGGTTGTTAGCATCAAGCGGCACCACATCAGCAACGGTACCTAATGCTACCAAATCAAGCAGCTCTGCCAGATTGGGGATCGCCAGCGCCCGCTGTTCGAACCAACCGATGTCACGCAACCGTGCGCGCAGTGCCAACATCAGGTAGAACGCTACGCCAACACCCGCTAATGCTTTCGAAGCGAAGGAGCAACCCGGTAAGTTAGGGTTAACCATCGCCTCGGCACTCGGTAATGTTTCCCCGGGCAGATGATGATCGGTGATCAACACTTTGATTCCTTTCGCCTGTGCTGCACTGACTCCGGCATGAGAAGAGATGCCATTATCGACAGTAACAATCAACTCTGCACCACGCGCAGCAGCCTGTTCTACTACCTCGACACTTAAGCCATAACCCTCTTCAAAGCGGTTAGGTACCAGATAATCAACAGTACTGGCTCCCATCAGACGTAGTGCCAACATCATCACTGCGGTACTGGTCGCGCCATCAGCATCAAAATCGCCAACCACGATGATGCGGCGTTGTTCTGCCAACGCTTGCTGTAGTAGTGTCACCGCAGCATCAATACCCTGTAGCTGCTGCCAAGGTAGCATCCCTTTTACGCTACGCTCCAACTCCTGTTCCATTTGAACACCACGCAGCGCATAAAGGTGACGCAACAACGGCGGCAAATGAGCAGGTAACTGAGTCTCTGCCGGTGCTATGCGCCGACGTAACTGAATTTTTCTACTCACCACGTTCTATTTCTTCGCTGCCTGTGTAACAAATGACTCCAGCAATTCAGACAACTGGGCTGGCTCCTGATAGCCGGGGATGACAACACCGTTGGCCAGTATAATGGCCGGCGTGCCTTTCACACCAAATTGAACACCCAGCTGATAATGTTGACTAATGTCGATATCACAACTGACCATAGGCACGCGATTGCCCTTCATCGCGCTATTGAATACTTTGTTTCTGTTGCTGTTGCACCAAATCGACTTCATATCACGTGCCGAGTCTGCTTCCATACCCTGACGAGGGAAAGCCAGATAACGGATGGTGATACCCAAAGCATTATATTCCGCCATCTGGTTATGTAACTTATGGCAGTAGCCGCAGGTGATGTCAGTAAAGACGGTGACAATATGCTTCTCTTGTGGCGCTTTAAAAATGATCATCTGATGCTTCAGGCTTTCCAAGCGTGTAACAAGTAACTGGTTGGTGACATTGAGTGGCTGCTCTTGGCTGATGTCGTAGAGCGGCCCTTGTAGCACATACTTACCATCCTCCGAAACGTACAGTACCATGCTCGGAGCAATAACCGTCTTTAAACCGGCAATCGGTGCTGGCTGAATCTCCGCTTGTTCGATGCCTAAGTTTTTTAGCGCTTTCTCAATCTGCTGATGACTTGCTGGAGCTGCATTGGCAACCGAAGCAACCAGAAGAGAGCACAGCATAAAGAATTTTTTCATTACGACGATCCTTATGATCTTAGCGCGTTAGGCACGCGGGTGATGTTGTTGATGTAATTGTTTAAGTCGCTCTGTGGCGACATGGGTATAAATTTGTGTCGTGGAGAGATCACTATGCCCTAACAGTAGTTGCACAACGCGTAAATCTGCGCCGTGGTTTAATAAATGAGTCGCAAAAGCATGGCGCAACACATGTGGCGACAGCCGGTGGCTATCAATACCGGCCAGTGTGGCATAATGCTTGATTCGGTGCCAGAAAGTCTGTCGAGTCATCTGTTGACAGCGGATACTAGGGAACAACACATCAATAGCGTGTCGATTGACAATCCAAGGGCGACCATATTCTAGATAATGTTCCAGCCAGTGACGCGCCTCTTCGCCTATCGGCACCAAACGCTCCTTATTGCCCTTACCGATAACCCGTACTACGCCTTGACGCAAACTGACATCACTTAAGCTCAAGCCAACCAGTTCCGAAACGCGCAATCCCGTTGCGTATAACAACTCAAGCATCGCTTTATCACGTAACTCTACTGGCTGTTCGACACTCGGTGCCTGCAGCAGAGCCTCTACCTGTGTTTCACTGAGATCTTTAGGTATCCGCAACGGCAACTTAGGCGATGCCAGCAGCGCACTGGGATCATCCTGACGCAACTGCTCGATATTAAGGTATTGATAGAAGCTACGCATCACACTCAATAATCTTGCTGAGCTGCTAGCTTTATAACCACGTTCTAGCCGTTCAGCAAGAAAGCCTTGTAAATCTAGCGATTCGGCTCGCAATAAACTGCTATTCCGTTGCACCAGCCATGTCGATAAACCCTGTAAATCAAGGCGGTAGGAGGACAAGGTATTTTCTGCCAGATTACGCTCCAGCCAGAGCGCATCAAGGAATTGCTCAATCAGCGCACTATCTTGTCGTTGCACACGCGACTCTCTCAGTTAGGGGGATGGCAGGTTGATAGGATAAGGTATCCAGATTCAGCGGTAGCATTGGATTCACCAACAGTAATTGTGAATTATCGATGCATTATTCTATGTCACCACGTAACCAGCTGTCACAACCAAGCACTCGACTATCCTTAGTCTGGTGATTCTGACGATAATGGGCCAATTTACCGACCAGGCTAACACACCATGAATCAGGATATCATTAGTTCAAAGTATGGTTTTTTTGAAAAAATCAGAAATTAATACTGGCAAAAAAGCCATTAATAACTCGCAATAGGTAGGGTTCTTGGCTGTAGCTCATAATATCGCCGACAAAAGTCTAGGTTAAACCCAGACTTAAGTACAACTATCTTAATTCATAATAACGATGTATTGTTCTGCACATCAGCCAAAGATAAAAAAAAACCTGACCCGTTGGGTCAGGTTGCCAGATTGGCCAACACCAGGGAAACTGTATCTATACCATAGTATAGCTCGAATCTCAGAATACACAAGATATTTTGGTTGATTTTATATAACTACTATAAATAAGAATGCTCGGATCTTACGGTGAAGAGCAATATCTGGAGTCGGTGAGGGTGCTTACAGTGAGCGTCACAATGCGAATGACTGCCACTGCACCTTCATCTTTTTTTTGGTATTAACTCTTCACCACCTTCTCACACCAGGGCTCTACCTTACACCTTTTCGCCTCTATAGCTCAATAGTTAATCATTAATTTATTAATACTATTGTTTTATATCTTTTTTTATTATCTGAACACCGCCAAAGCACATCAAACAATCACTCTGTTCAGCGCAATCCAGGTACCTATGTCGGTGACTGCCTGGCTAACATCCCCTGTTATAACAGACTGTTTTCCAACTACAGCCAAACATAACCGCAGATAGCATTGTGGGCGGATAAACCCGCCCACAACGAATCACAACATCAGTAAGTGATTAAGCATCGCCGAACCGACGACGCGGTGCTCCTGCAGGTGCTCCATCACGCCGCGATTCACGGTTAACATTGCCACCACGACGCTCATTACTGCTATTACCCTGCTCCCGACGCTCGTTAAAACTGCGACGAGGTCCACTACGGCGATCACCCGAGCCACCATCACGGCGCTCACGCGGCTGCACATCACCCAACAACTGCATTGCCATTGGCTTATTCAGAATTCGGGTGCGAGTGAAGTGGTTCAAGATTTCAGTTGGCATCCCTTTCGGCAGTTCGATGGTTGAGTGCGAGGCAAACAATTTGATATTACCGATGTAACGGCTACTAATGTCACCTTCATTCGCAATCGCACCAACAATATGGCGCACTTCAACACCGTCATCACGACCCACTTCGATACGGTAAAGTTGCATTTCTCCAACATCACGCCGCTCGCGACGAGGACGATCACCACCTTCACGCGGCTCACGACGACGATCATCACGATCATTGAATTCACGACGCGGACGCGGCTTGGCTACCGGCTCTGGTGGCAGGATCAGAGGGCGCTCACCCTGTGCCATTTTCAACAATGCCGCCGCCAAAGTTTCCATCTCTAGCTCTTGTTCCGGCTGTAACTTAGCCAGTAATCCACGGTAGAGATCAAGATCGCTACTTTCTAACTGTTGTTGTACTTTCGCGGCAAATTTCTCCAGCCGGCGCTTACCCAACAACTCAGCATTCGGTAACTCTACTTCCGGAATAGTCAGCTTCATGGTGCGTTCGATATTACGCAACAAGCGACGCTCACGGTTTTCAACAAACAACAACGCTCGCCCAGCACGGCCAGCACGACCGGTACGACCGATGCGGTGAACGTAAGATTCTGAGTCCATTGGAATATCATAATTCACTACGAGACTGATACGTTCCACGTCCAAACCACGTGCCGCAACATCGGTAGCGATCAGAATGTCTAATCGTCCATCCTTCAAGCGTTCAAGTGTTTGCTCACGCAGTGCTTGGTTCATATCACCATTCAGTGCCGCGCTGTTGTAACCGCTACGCTCCAGCGCTTCTGCCACTTCCAGCGTGGCATTTTTGGTACGCACAAAAATAATTGCTGCGTCAAAATCTTCTGCTTCAAGGAAACGCACTAGCGCCTCATTTTTACGCATCCCATACACAGTCCAGTAACTCTGGCTGATATCTGGTCGCGTAGTCACGCTAGATTGAATACGAATTTCCTGCGGCTCTTTCATAAAACGGCGTGTAATACGGCGAATCGCCTCTGGCATAGTGGCAGAGAACAGCGCAGTTTGGTGTTCTGCTGGGATTTCCGCCATGATGGTCTCTACGTCTTCAATAAAGCCCATCCGCAACATTTCATCTGCTTCATCCAGCACCAGACCTTTCAGGCTCGAGAGGTTCAACGTTCCGCGCTTGAGGTGGTCCAGCAGACGCCCTGGCGTTCCGACCACAATTTGTGGCCCTTGGCGCAGTGCGCGTAATTGCACGTCGTAGCGCTGGCCGCCATAGAGCGCAACCACATTGACGCCATGCATATGTTTGGAAAAATCTGTCATCGCTTCGGCCACCTGCACCGCTAACTCACGGGTCGGTGCCAGCACCAAAATTTGTGGTGCTTTTACGGTGACATCCAGGTTATGTAACAACGGCAGCGAGAACGCCGCAGTTTTACCACTGCCGGTCTGTGCCATTCCGAGCACATCTCGGCCTTGTAACAGCAAAGGAATGCACTGTGCCTGGATTGGTGAAGGCTTTTCGTAACCTAAATCGGTCAAAGCGGCAATAATTGGAGCAGATAGCCCCAGTTCAGCAAAAGAGGTTTCAAACTCAGTCGTCATGTACACATGTCTCATTGATAATGGCAGCCAGTCTACATAACTCGTCGAGAAAATTTTCAGTCATTTTCATTGAAAAGTGTGAACCGGCTCAAATTAGTTTATAAAACGAACAAAAAGCCCTCACCTGCCGAGGCGATAAATTGGCAAAAAACCAAAGTATTCAGGCTGATAACCTACTATCCTCCAAGCAGTCACAGTCACATTAACGTTCATCCAATGTCTGGTGATAACGCCAACGTGCAGGCAATACAGGCCGGTGTCTTTAACAGCCTAGGGCTGTTCGAGATGCCTCGCATGTTTAAGTTGCCTACTTGTTTTCCGCTGAAATCAATCAGGTGTTAGTGTTCGTCAGCTATTGCTGGTTCAATTCCGATAAGTCGTCTTGTGTTTGACTCAAAAGAGCCAATTCCAACAATGCATAGCGGTGCTCAACAAAGTGATGAACATTGTTAGCAACCGTCAGTTTGAACAGCGCCGAAGCGGTGTTCTTGTCCCCCAGACCTAGGTAGTGTTTACCTAAATAGAAGTCAGTTTCACTGAGATGCTCAGCGAGCGAAGTGTTGTCCGTTGCATCCGCCTTTAGGTAATCCATCAACGTTTTTTCGCTGATCTTCCCCAAGTAGAATTCGACAATATTCCATCCCCACTGCCCCTTCTCCGCCTTGTTATAACGCTGTTCTAGCGCGACTTTAGCCATCTGTGGCTCAATTTCACGCTCCACTAAATAAAGCCATAACGAACGGAAAGGGTCGTTTGGGTTGTCTCTATAAAACGCCTGCAGATCACCCTGCGCTAACAGGAAACGGCGGCCATAATACAGCGCGATGCCCCGGTTTAAAAGCGCGTAACTATAAGTTGGATCAAGCTCTAATACAGAATTAAACGCCTCATAGGCAGCATCAAAGTTGCCTGCCTGCGTTAAATAAATACCTAAATAGTTAAAAACCTCCGGCATATCAGGACGTATTGCCAGCGCATGAACAAAATCGCTACGCGCCAATATCGGCAATCCGGCGCTATCATACAGCACAGCGCGTTCATATAAAAGCTGTGCGCGCTCATCATCGGTAAGTGACTGACTGGAAAGTATCTGCTCTAGCCTCACCAGTAACAGTTGCTGCTGCTGGCTAGCCTGCAAAGGGGTAGCAAGAGCCTCATCTTTACGCTGTTCTACTTGGCTACACCCGACCAACATCAAGGCTACCAGAGTACAACACCAGCGTAACCACTGCATCATTTCTCGCTCCTGAAGACAAACGTGAGATAAACAGTCTAGTCCTCCGCCGGTCAATTCACGAACCTTGTTGTGACAAAAACAGCTCCCCCAGGTTACTGCGGGGAGCTGTAAATTTTTCGCTACAACGCTTACTCCGCTGAAGCGGCTGGTGCTTCAGTGCTGGTCGCTTCTTTGATACTCAAGCGCACGCGCCCTTGACGATCAACTTCCATCACTTTTACCGAAACTTCCTGCCCCATTTGCAGATAGTCAGTCACTTTTTCCACTCGTTTATCAGCAATTTGTGAAATGTGAACCAACCCTTCTTTACCACCACCGACGGCAACGAAA
This sequence comes from Serratia microhaemolytica, assembly GCF_004011885.1. Lineage (GTDB taxonomy): Bacteria > Pseudomonadota > Gammaproteobacteria > Enterobacterales > Enterobacteriaceae > Serratia_G > Serratia_G microhaemolytica. The sequence goes on from NZ_ML137209.1 coordinate 74,706, forward strand.
GCACCAAAATCAACGATACGCGTCACTTTACCTTGGTAGATGCGACCCACTTCGATATCACTGGTGATCTCTTCGATACGGCGGATAGCAAACTTCGCCTTCTCACCATCAGTCGCAGCAATTTTCACCGTACCATCATCTTCAATTTCAATCGTGGTGCCGGTCTCTTCAGTTAACGCACGGATCACTGAACCGCCTTTACCGATCACATCTTTGATCTTGTCCGGACTGATCTTGATGGTATGGATACGAGGTGCAAATTCAGAAATATCACCACGTGGGGTGCTGATTGCCTGTTCCATCACACCAAGGATATGTAGACGGGCACCCTTAGCCTGATTCAATGCTACCTGCATGATTTCACGGGTGATGCCTTCGATTTTGATGTCCATTTGCAGCGCAGTGATACCTTCACGGCTTCCTGCAACTTTGAAGTCCATATCACCAAGGTGATCCTCATCACCTAAAATGTCTGACAGAACAACAAAATTGTCACCCTCTTTCACCAGACCCATCGCAATACCTGCTACCGCAGCTTTGATCGGTACGCCCGCATCCATCAGTGCCAAAGAGGCACCACAGACCGAGGCCATTGAAGAGGAGCCGTTCGATTCGGTGATTTCAGACACAACACGTACTGTGTACGGAAAATCTTCCAGCTTAGGCATCATCGCCAATACGCCACGTTTTGCCAGCCGGCCGTGACCAATCTCACGTCGCTTGGGTGAACCCACCATGCCGGTTTCACCCACTGAATATGGCGGGAAATTGTAGTGGAACAAGAAACTGTCGGTTTTTTCACCCGTCAGTTCATCGATATTCTGTGCATCACGTGCAGTACCTAATGTCGCTGTGACCAGTGCTTGAGTCTCACCACGGGTAAACAGTGCCGAACCGTGAGTACGTGGCAATACACCCGTGCGTACATCGAGGCCACGCACCATATCTTTTTCACGACCGTCGATACGCAATTCGCCACGCAACACGCGGCTACGTACCACATTTTTCTCAACACTCGCGAGGATATCCTGCAACTCGCCAGCATCCAGTGTTTCATCTGCTGCCAACAGTGCTGCAACTACGCTCTCTTTGATCGCATCAATCTGAGCATAACGTTCTTGCTTCTCAATAATACGATAAGCATCACCCAAACGGCTTTCAGACAACTCGGCCACTTTTGCATGTAGCGCCTGATTAACAGGTGCTGGCTGCCAATCCCAGCGCGGTTTACCGGCTTCAAGCACCAGGGCATTAATATTTTCAATCACCACCTGCTGCTGCTCATGGCCAAACACCACTGCACCTAGCATCTGGTCTTCGCTCAGCACATCCGCTTCCGATTCCACCATCAAAACAGCACCAGCAGTACCAGCAACAACCAGATCAAGACGGCTTTGTTTTAGTTCATCGATGGTAGGGTTCAATACGTATTGATCATTGATATAACCAACACGCGCTGCACCAATCGGACCATTGAACGGGATCCCAGATAGGCTTAATGCCGCTGAGGCACCAATCATCGCCACAATATCAGGGTTAACTTGCGGGTTTACTGAAACCACTGTTGCAATCACCTGAACTTCGTTCAGGAAACCATCGGCAAACAGTGGGCGGATTGGACGGTCAATCAGACGTGAAATCAGCGTCTCACCTTCACTTGGACGCCCTTCGCGACGGAAGAAACTACCTGGAATACGACCTGCCGCATAAGAGCGTTCTTGATAATTAACTGTAAGCGGGAAAAAATCCTGCCCCGGCTTAGCCTTTTTCTGACCAACCACAGTGACGAACACTGCAGTGTCATCCATGCTCACCATCACGGCCGCAGTGGCCTGACGTGCGATCATGCCCGTTTCGAGCGTAACGGTGTGTTGACCATACTGAAATTTACGAATAATCGGTGTCAGCAAAATTTAATCCTTTCATTGACTGCGTATCCAGTGGATTGCCACCAAGTACGCGATTGACTCAACTCGCCTTCGCACTACAGCCTCGCGGCTAATGACAAGCTTTATCCAGATAACACTGATGTCAGCCAGAGAAAGTCTCTCATTAGCCGCGCGAAACCCTGCAACGGAAGAACCCATAACACATTCATTTAGTTCTGCGGTTATCTGCCCAATGGCTTAACCGCAGATCAGATTAGTGTCCAGAATCACCAAACACTCCGCCAGTAAGAACCTGTGCTGGTAAAAACCACCAAAGTCTCTGTCACTAATCCAACCACTAAAAATATAGAAGAAAGGGGCCTGTTGGCCCCTTTCCACTGAAACTGTTTTGCTTAACGACGCAGACCAAGACGCTCGATCAGGCTGGCGTAGCGTGCTACATCTTTGCCTTTCAAGTAGTCGAGAAGTTTACGACGCTGAGAAACCATACGCAGCAGACCACGACGGCTGTGGTGATCCTTCTTGTGCTCGGCAAAGTGACCTTGCAGATGGTTAATCTGTGCAGTGAGCAGGGCAACCTGAACTTCAGGAGAACCACTGTCATTGGCACCGCGACCAAAATCAGCCAGAATTTTGGCCTTAGCTTCAACACTTAGAGACATTGTCATACTCCAAATTATCGATAATAAACAAGGGTGCCAATCTCTAATTCAGCAACCCGACTTTTCAGCAACTGAAACCAGTTACCGTTGTTGACAATGGGTTCTTTAACCTAATCACCAATCGCCATCAAAACAACGGAGCATTCTACCGCGAACTAACCAACCGTTCAAGCCAACGACCAATTTGAACTCTATCCAACCCAGTTAGGGGGCGTGCTCTACCACTAATCGACGTGGCATTACCCGACCATCATCGCCGATTTCACCGATACCGATGAATTGTCGCTGTTCACCCTCAGTCATCCGCACTAAGCCGGAAGCCGGGGCTCGCGCTACTTGCACCCCTTGCCCATGCTTAACGTAAGCTGCCACACTAGGAAGCAAATTGACCTCTGGGAAGTGTGCTGCCGGGCTATCCATCGGCAGCAGCAATGCGTCCAGTTGCTCAAGCCCGACGTTCCCTTCCTCGTCGGCCTGCAACGCTGCCAAAGACTCCAGCGTGACCATGCGTGCCATTGGGTAGTCAGCAACCTGCAACCGGCGCAGATAGATCACGTGCGCACCGCACCCTAACCGCTCACCAAGATCATCAATAATGGTACGAATATAGGTGCCCTTAGAACAGTGGATCTCCAGTTCCAGTTCATCACATTGCCAACGAATAAACTGCAATTGATAAACGCTGATATTGCGTGCCTCACGCGGTACCTCGATACCTTGGCGTGCATACTCGTACAGTTTCCTGCCTTGGTATTTCAGTGCAGAATACATCGACGGCACTTGCTGAATATCGCCACGAAAAGTATCAAGCGCAACATCCAGTTCTGCCTGGCTAAAAGTGACTGCGCGTCGCTGGATCAACTGTCCCTCAGAATCGGAGGTATCTGTCCGTTCACCCAGACGAGCAATCACACGGTAACGTTTGTCACCATCAAGCAAATATTGAGAAAATTTAGTTGCTTCACCCAAGCAGATCGGCAACATACCTGTTGCCAACGGATCAAGCGCACCTGTGTGTCCGGCGCGATTTGCCTGGTAGATCCGTTTCACTTTTTGTAGCGCATCGTTCGACGATAACCCTTGTGGTTTGTCGAGTAACAAGACCCCGTGAACATCACGACCACGGCGGCGTGGACGACTCATTAAGCCTCCTCGTCATCACCTGATTTACCACGCAGTGCCTCATCGTGTTTAACGACATTGGTCACTAGATTGGACATCCGCATTCCTTCTACCAATGAGTTGTCATAGGCGAAAGTCAATTCTGGCACAACCCGCAAGCGCATCGCTTTACCCAATAGCAGACGAATATAACCCGCTGCATCCTGTAATGCCTTAATACCATTGGTGATGAAATCAGCATCAGCATTCTCGGTCAACACGTTCAGGAAGGTGACATAAACTTTGGCATAGGCCAGATCACGCGATAGTTCAACCCCAGAAACAGTAGTCATGCCAATACGGGGATCTTTGATCTCACGCTGCAAAATAATCGCGATCTCTTTCTGCATCTCTTGTGCCACACGCTGGCTGCGGCTGAATTCTTTTGGCATAAGCAAAACCTCCAGAAAAATCAGGGGGCCTTGGCCCCCTATTTAGCGTTATCATGACTCAGCATCTAAAGCTGGCCAAGCATCTTGAGTTAAGCGATTGTACGTTGAACTTCAATAACTTCAAATACTTCAATCACATCACCAACACGCACATCGTTGTAGTTCTTCACGCCGATCCCGCATTCCATGCCATTACGCACTTCGCTGACATCATCTTTAAAGCGACGCAGTGACTCAAGTTCACCTTCGTAGATCACCACGTTATCACGCAGCACGCGGATCGGATTGTGGCGTTTGATAGTGCCTTCGGTGACCATACAACCGGCAATAGCACCAAATTTCGGTGATTTGAATACATCACGGACTTCAGCCAAGCCGATGATCTGCTGCTTGTATTCAGGCGCCAACATACCGCTCATCGCCTGTTTCACTTCATCGATCAGATTATAGATCACCGAATAGTAACGCAGATCAAGACTTTCAGCTTCAATCACTCGGCGCGCAGAGGCATCCGCACGCACGTTAAAGCCGAGCATAATTGCGTTGGATGCAGCAGCCAATGTCGCATCGGTCTCAGTGATCCCACCTACGCCAGAACCAACAATCTTCACTTTCACTTCATCAGTAGAGAGTTTCAACAGTGAATCGGAAATGGCTTCACAGCTACCCTGCACGTCCGTTTTCAATACGATGTTCAGCTCTGAGACTTCACCTTCAGTCATGTTGGAGAACATATTCTCCAGCTTCGACTTCTGCTGACGCGCCAACTTGACTTCACGGAATTTACCCTGGCGATAGAGTGCCACTTCACGTGCTTTCTTCTCATCACGAACCACGGTAGCTTCATCACCCGCAGCCGGCACGCTAGACAACCCAAGGATCTCAACCGGAATAGAAGGGCCAGCAGACGTCACTTCACGGCCAAGCTCATCGCGCATAGCGCGAACGCGACCATATTCAAATCCACACAGGACAATATCACCCTTGTTCAAGGTGCCTTGTTGTACCAGTACCGTTGCCACTGGGCCACGACCTTTATCCAGGAATGATTCAATCACCACACCGCTGGCCATGCCACTACGCACCGCGTTCAATTCCAACACCTCGGCCTGTAGCAGGATCGCATCGAGCAATTCATCAATCCCAGTACCCGCTTTGGCTGAAACATTAACAAACTGCGCTTCACCGCCCCACTCTTCTGGCATCACACCATACTGCGATAATTCGTTCTTAACGCGTTCAGGGTCTGCTTCTGGTTTATCAATCTTGTTGACTGCCACAACCAGTGGCACTTTTGCCGCTTGAGCATGCTGGATCGCTTCGATAGTCTGTGGCATCACACCATCATCAGCAGCAACAACCAATACAACAATGTCAGTCGCTTTCGCTCCACGCGCACGCATAGAAGTAAAAGCGGCATGGCCTGGGGTATCAAGGAAAGTGATCATGCCATTTTCAGTTTCGACATGATAGGCACCAATGTGCTGGGTAATACCGCCCGCTTCACCGACCGCTACCTTGGTGGAGCGAATGTAGTCAAGTAATGAGGTTTTACCATGATCAACGTGACCCATGATGGTCACTACTGGAGCACGTGGCTCGGGTGCGGCACCGGTGTCACGATCACTCATCAGTGCTTCTTCCAGTTCGTTTTCACGCCGCAAGATCACCTTGTGCCCCATCTCTTCAGCAACCAGTTGCGCCGTTTCTTGGTCGATTACCTGATTGATGGTGGCCATTGCACCCAACTTCATCATCGCTTTGATGACTTGTGAACCTTTTACCGCCATTTTGTTGGCTAATTCCGCTACAGTGATGGTCTCACCAATCACTACATCACGGTTTACCACCTGAACCGGCTTGTTAAAACCTTGCTGCAAACTGCTTGGCTTACGCTTATTTTTACCACCGCGCGTTACCGCACGCGCTTCTTCGCGATCGGCTTTCAGCTCAGAGAGTTTGTTGCCTTTCTTCTGCTTGGTTGCTTTGCCACCGCGAGAACGGCTACGGCGATCACCTTCAACTTTGGCATCGTTCTCATCTTCCGCAGCACGTGCATGTTGTGAAGTGGTCACATGGTAATCTGCTGTTTCGATCTCAGGAGTGACAGGATCGCTCTCCGTCCACTGATCGCCATGCTCCTCCGCCATGCGACGCGCTTCTTCAGCCACTCTTCGGGCTTCCTCTTCCACTTTGCGACGCACTTCCTCTTCCGCTTTACGCTTCAGTTCTGCCGCTTCCGCTTCACGGCGTGCTTTCTCTGACAAAGCAGGCTTGGTTGTTTCGTTATTTTGTTGATTAATCACTTTTTCTTTTTCCGCTGAATTACGCTTAGCACTTTCTGCGGCCTCCTGCATGGCTTGCGCTTTGGCGACGCGCTCCATCTCTTCCGCCACCTCTGCCTCACGTTTAGCCTCTGCTTCGCGTTTCGCTAGCTCTTCCGCTTCACGCCTTGCCTGCTCTGCCGCCTCTGCCTGTTGGGCTTCTTGCGTATCGCGATTTACATAAGTGCGCTTCTTGCGGACCTCTATTTGCACAGCTTTACTTTTACCACCAGTACTCGGCACATTCAAAGTACTACGTGTTTTACGTTGCAACGTCAGTTTTCCTGGTACGCTGCCATGCTCACGGTTCAAGTGCGCCAATAACGTCTCTTTTTCCTGCTCGGTGACAGAGTCTGCTTCAGACTTTTTGATGCCCGCATCAGCAAACTGCTGTATCAGGCGATCAACCGGTGTCTTAATCTCTGCTGCCAGCGATTTTACGGTTACATCAGTCGTCATGCTGTTCCTTCCTGCTACAGTTTTATTATGCGTTGTCGCCAAACCAACAGATATTACGTGCCGCCATAATCAGCTCACCAGCTAACTCATCGCTTAACCCTTCAATATCGGTCAAATCGTCAACACCCTGCTCGGCAAGTTCTTCCAGCGTACAAACGCCGTGAGCAGCCAGCTTAAATGCTAAACTGCGATCCAGATTCGGAAGATTGAGCAAATCATCCGCTGGCTTCCGGTCACTTAAACTCTCTTCCCGAGCCAAGGCTAGTGTCGTCAATGCAGCTTTAGCCCGCTCACGCAATGCTTCTACTGTCTCTTCGTCCAGCCCATCGATCGCCAGCAGTTCCTTAATCGGCACATAAGCCAGTTCCTCGAGCGTTGAGAAGCCCTCTTCAACCAGAACCGTGGCAAAATCCTCATCAATGTCCAGATGCTGGGTGAAAACGTCAATCGCCGCATAGGCTTCAGCTTGGTGCTTGGCCTGTAACTCTTCCGCAGTCATGACGTTCAGTTCCCAGCGCTCATCACCACGATGCTGCTTAAGCAGTTGCGAAGCCAAGCGCACATTCTGCCCGTTACGACCGATCGCCTGAGCCAGATTATTGGCTTCCACAGCCACATCCATCGTGTATTTGTCTTCGTCTACCACGATTGACGCGACATCGGCTGGAGCCATTGCATTAATGACAAACTGTGCTGGGTTATCATCCCAAAGAATGATGTCAATCCGCTCACCGCCCAATTCACTGGAAACAGCTTGCACGCGTGCGCCTCGCATACCAACACAGGCACCAACAGGATCGATCCGCTTATCGTTGGTTTTTACCGCGATCTTTGCCCGTGATCCCGGATCACGCGCAGCGGCTTTGATTTCAATAACTTCTTCGCCAATTTCCGGCACTTCAATGCGGAACAACTCTTTTAGCATCGCTGGACTTGAACGGCTAACAAACAGTTGTGCGCCACGCGCCTCAGGACGCACCGCATAAAGCACACCACGTACACGATCTCCAGGGCGGAAATTCTCTCGTGGCAACATATCTTCACGGCCGATCACAGCCTCAGCATTATTGCCCAGATCGAGTGCAATGCTATCACGGCTGACTTTTTTCACCACGCCGGTGACAATCTCACCTTCCTGCTCACGGAAAGCATCGACAACCATAGAGCGTTCCGCTTCACGCACTTTCTGCACGATCACTTGCTTGGCTGTTTGTGTGGTGATGCGATCAAACACTACTGATTCGATCTGATCCTCGACATACGCCCCCAGATCAATAGCAGGTTCTTCGTAACGTGCTGCTTCCAAGGTAATTTCACGTGTTGGATGAGTGACTGTCTCAACCACCATCCAACGGCGGAAAGTGTCAAAATCACCGGTTTTCCGGTCAATGGTGACACGAACATCGATCTCTTGTTCATATTTTTTCTTGGTTGCCGTGGCTAACGCAATTTCCAACGCTTCAAAAATCTTCTCACGCGGAAGGGATTTTTCATTGGAAACAGCTTCCACAACAGCCAGAATTTCTTTGTTCATCCTAGTTGCCTCATCCAAACTTTAAAAGTGGGGTACCAGATTCGCTCTCTGAATGTTACTCAGTGCGAACACTTCATCTTTCCCTTCCACAGTGACCGTGACCATTTCACCTTCCACGGACTTGATAATTCCTTGCCAGTTACGGCGATTCTGTACTGCAATACGCAGAGCAATGCTGACTTCTTCACCAACAAAACGTTGATAATGTGCCGCTGTGAAGAGCGGACGGTCAAGGCCTGGAGAGGAGATTTCCAAGTTATAGGCGACAGTGATCGGATCCTCAACATCAAGCACCGCACTAACTTGGTGGCTGACATCGGCACAATCATCAACATTGACTCCGTTGTCGCTATCGATATAGATGCGCAGTGTCGAACGACGTGATCGAATAAACTCGATACCGACAATTTCAAAACCCAGTGCCTCTACAGGTGCGGAAAGCATCTCTGTTAACTTTTGTTCTAATGTAGACAAGTCTACCCCCAAGACATAAAAAAAGGGCCTAATAGCCCACTAAATCCTAGCGCCCAATAACAAAAAACCCCGAAAATTCGGGGATTTTTGTCTCTGAACCCTGTTTGCTGCGAAACGGCTTCGAAGCAATTTCGTCTCAATTGCCATTTTCAAATGCAAATCGAAAAAGTCACACTTCATCGGAAAATATCTTTGAAAATAAACAACTCAGGGAAAGTGGTTGCGGGGGCCGGATTTGAACCGACGACCTTCGGGTTATGAGCCCGACGAGCTACCAGGCTGCTCCACCCCGCGTCCGAAAACGTGGCAAATATTACGCTGATCAGGATCAAAACGCAAATTATATCCGCTAGGTCTGGTCGCAATGATGCACTAAGCACATTTGCATCCCAACAGAAGGATTTAAGAACAATCGGCTGATAAACAATAACAAATGCTTGTCATCAACTGTTTTTACTGTCATGACATCATCGCAGTCACACAGTTTGATACAAAGTTTAGTGATAAATGGTTAACTACTACTTACTGCACCGTAAAAACAACTCTGTTGTTGCTGAACGACGCGCTTGATCTTGGCTCATACTAACCAAGCTTATTCATTACAAACCCGTTGAGTGCAGCACAACTTGCCATCTGCGACTAAACCTGTTTGCCTTACTGAGAATTTGGTACCGAGGATGGGACTCGAACCCACAAGCCGGTTAGGGCACTACCACCTCAAGGTAGCGTGTCTACCAATTCCACCACCTCGGTACTGATCCTTGAACTTCCGCTTGTTGTATTGTTTCGGCAGTTTTTTTGCTCAATCATTCGGTCGAGGATACCGTACTAGAGAGCGCTACCTGACAACAACAAACGAAAAGAAATTAAATCACTTACTGCCGCACCTGTTCAACGCTGAATAAACCTGCAATTATCACTGCGGGATATCGCTACTCGGCTGGACGACTGTCGGTTGCACCACAGCAGGTTTTGCTGGGGCACCCTGTTCAGCTTTTACTGGCTCAGCCAAATTTTCCCATTGTCCACCACTACGGCCCTGCTTACTGCCGATGTTACCCAACACTAAGCTGATGATAAAGAACAACGTAGCGAGGATTGCCGTCATGCGTGTCATGAAGTTACCAGAACCACTTGAACCGAACAAGGTACCAGAGGCTCCAGAACCAAACGAGGCACCCATATCAGCGCCTTTGCCTTGCTGCAACATAACAAGGGAGATCAGCCCAATCGATATCAGCAAGAAAATAACCAAAAGCGCTTCGTACATAAGTAGTGCCTATATTTTTTACCGGTTTCACCGCACTGCAAACACTTCTCTCTGTTGATGCTCTCAGGTATCGACACTTAAAACGACACCGTTATTCTTGAGATAACAAACACCAAAGAGAAAACAGGAAATTCGTCTCACTTAACAAGCCAGTTAAGCGGGTGTGAATACTAACCAAAGGTAGCGGCCGGTGCAAGGGCATTTTTCACTGCAGAATCGATTTGCAGAAAAAAAAACCATTCCACCCTGCCGCCCGTAGATCTGGCTAACACCCCACCGGCGGCGATTCCACTCACCGGCGTGTTGACATCAGCGCTACACACCTTTCACACTCAGCCCGCTTGCTTCACCGCTTCGGCAATCCGTTCAGCCAAAATTTGCACCTGCTGCTCATCTTCGCCCTCCACCATCACGCGAATCAACGGTTCAGTGCCCGATTTGCGCAACAGTACTCGCCCACGTCCGGCCAGCTCAGCTTCAACCTGTTCAGTCACTGCCAGCACATGATCTGACATTAATGGATTATTGTTGCCGGCAAAACGCACATTGACCAAGATCTGCGGCAGTAATTTCATCCCACTACAGAGATCATGCAGGCTCATGCCGTTGCGCACCATTGCCGCCAACACCTGCAGACCGGCGACAACGCCATCACCAGTAGTGGTTTTATCCAGCAAAATCACATGGCCTGAATTTTCCGCACCGATACGCCAGCCCAACTCCTGCAACTTCTCCAATACATAGCGGTCGCCCACTTTAGCGCGTACAAATGGGATGCCAAGCTGCTTTAACGCTAACTCTAACCCCATGTTACTCATCAGGGTACCCACAGCACCGCCGCGTAATTGCCCCTGACGCAAACCTTCACGCGCTACGATGTAGAGAATCTGATCACCGTCAACAGCATTGCCGAGATGATCCACCATCATCACCCGATCGCCATCACCATCAAAAGCCAAACCGATATCCGCTTGCTCTGCCAGTACCCGAGCCTGTAACTGGGCAACATCTGTTGCACCACAAGCCTGATTGATATTTACCCCGTTCGGTTCACAACCGATCGCAATCACTGTTGCGCCCAGTTCACGCAGCACACTTGGCGCGATGTGATAAGTTGCGCCATGCGCGCAATCGACGACAATCTTCAGACCACTTAAGCTAAGTTCGCTAGGGAAAGTACCTTTACAAAATTCGATATAACGGCCAGCAGCATCAACAATCCGGCTGGCCTTACCAAGCTCGACGGATTCGACACAAGTCAACGGCTTTTCCATCTCTGCTTCTATTGCTGCCTCGACCTCATCGGGTAACTTAGTACCATCAATCGAGAAGAATTTAATCCCGTTGTCATAAAACGGATTGTGCGAAGCAGAGATCACAATCCCTGCTTCAGCACGGAAGGTTCGCGTCAAATAAGCCACTGCTGGCGTTGGCATCGGGCCAGTAAACATGGCAGAAAGCCCCGCTGCTGCTAACCCTGCCTCTAGGGCTGACTCCAACATATAGCCGGAAATTCGCGTATCCTTACCAATAATGATCTTACGTGAACCGTGGCTGGCCAACACCTTACCCGCAGCCCAACCCAGCTTCAGCACAAATTCAGGCGTAATGGGGTTTTCGCCCACTTTGCCACGAATGCCATCAGTACCAAAATATTTGCGCTCGCTCATCTTGTTCTATCCCCTAGCGGAAAGTGTGGCCTCAACGATCCTCATCGCTTCGACAGTCTCTTTAACATCATGCACACGAATAATCTTTGCCCCCTGCATAGCGGCAATCACAGCACAAGCCACACTCCCCGTCACTCGCTGATCTGGCGGCAGATTCAACACTTGGCCAACCATTGCCTTACGTGACATCCCGACCAGCAGCGGTAACCCAAAGCAATGAAACTCAGCCAATCGTGCCAATAACTGATAATTATGCGCTAAATTTTTACCAAACCCGAAGCCTGGATCGAGCAATAATTGCTGTTTAGCGATGCCAGCCGCCAGACAGCGATCAATATGCTGCTGAAAAAAGCGCTGCACATCCGTGATCACATCGTCATAATACGGGGCGTGCTGCATCGTGCTCGGTTCACCCTGCATATGCATCAGGCAGACTGGCAAACCGCTCTCAACCGCAGCCTGCAAGGCACCTGGTTGTTGTAACGAACGGATATCGTTGATTAAGTGCGCACCGGCGTTGGCGGCTTCACGCATCACCACCGCTTTCGAGGTATCCACCGAAATAAAAATCTCAAATCGCTGTGCCAACGCCTCAACCACCGGCAGCACACGATCCAATTCCTCCTGCTCGCTCACTAAAGCGGCACCTGGTCGCGTTGATTCGCCACCGACATCAATCATCGTCGCACCAGCAGCAATTAAAGCGTGTGCGTGTTGTAACGCAGCATTAAGCGAGTTGTGTCGCCCACCATCAGAAAAGGAGTCAGGCGTCACATTCAAAATCCCCATCACTTGCGGATAATTGAGATCAAGTGTCTGCCCTTTCACCGTTAGCTGCATGATCAATCACCGTTACTGAAGAAAAAAATGAGTTGCAGCTTACCTGAGCCGGTTGATGCGGTAAAAGAGAAATTTGCCACGGCAACCGTTTTACTGCTACCCGTTCTGTTGCTGCCCATGTTACTGCTGGGCAAAACGGCGCCTTCCGCTACCACCGCGTAAAGGAAGGCGATTTTCAATCTTGAACAACGCCCACGTCTAAGGCCCCGTGTGACTTGACTACCGCATCAAACGTTATCGAATGCTAAATTAACCGGGGATCAGCAGGCAAGAACCGCTGGTTTGGCGACTTTCCAGCAATTGATGTGCTCGCTTGGCCTCGGCCAATGGGAATTTTTGTGCTGCCGGCACTGCAACATTAATGGTACCATCGGCAATCAAGCCAAACAGTTCGTCGCTCGCTGCCTGCAACTCTGCCCGGTTGGTGATATATCCATTCAACGCCGGACGGGTGACATACAGTGATCCTTTTTGGTTCAAGATCGCCAAATCCACCCCTGTTACCGGCCCAGAGGCATTACCAAAACTCACCATCAATCCACGCCGTTTTAAGCAGTTGAGTGAGTCCTCCCACGTGTTTTTACCAATCGAATCATAGACAACGTTAACCATTTCACCACCGGTCAACTCTCTCACTCGCTCAACAATGTTCTCTTGGCGATAATTTATCGTCGCCCAGGCACCGGCATTTTTTGCCAATGCTGCCTTCTGTTCTGAACCAACGCCTGCAATCAATCTGGCACCCAGCGCCTTCGCCCATTGGCAAGCGATCAACCCCACACCACCCGCAGCGGCATGGAACAAAAAAATCTCACCCGCTTTCACCGAATAGGTTTGGCGCAACAAAAACTGTACGGTTAATCCTTTCAGGAAAGCGGCTGCACCCTGCTCAAAACTGAGACTATCTGGCAACAGAGCCACTTTTTCTATCGATACATTGTGCAACTCACTGTACGCGCCCAGTGCCGCCAGCGCGTATACCACTCGGTCACCAGGCTTCACCGCTGTGACACCGGCCCCCACTTTACGTACCACCCCAGCCGCTTCATTGCCCAAAGGGCTTGGCAAACAGGGAACGGGATATAATCCGCTACGCACATAGGTGTCAATGTAATTGATACCTATTGCTTTTGTCTCAACTTGAATTTCGCCCGCTGCCGGGTCACTGGGGGTAAAATCGACATATTCCAGCACTTCTGGCCCACCGACAGCAGAGAATTGAATACGTTTTGCCATTTGCTATCACCTCAATAAACCATCACTACAATTTTTGTGCTCGCAATCACGCAGGAATCAGCGCCAAAAATCAAGTATACTCTCGCGTCACTATCCATTCTCAGCAACAAAAAGAATCGATTTCATGGCAGGCAAAAAAACCACCAGTAAAAACATCCCCACTGAGTCACGAGATCGCCAACTCGAAGGGCTAAAGATGCCCCCCCATTCGTTAGAAGCAGAGCAATCGGTACTCGGCGGCTTAATGCTGGATAACGAACGTTGGGATCACGTTGCTGAGCGTGTCGTTGCCAACGACTTCTACAGCCGACCACACCGTTTGATCTTCACCGAGATGCAGCGCCTGCTGGAGATGAATCGACCGATTGATCTGATCACACTCTCTGAATCACTGGAACAGAAGGGAGAACTGGAGTCTGTCGGTGGTTTTGCCTATCTGGCCGAGCTATCAAAAAACACCCCCAGTGCAGCCAATATTGCCGCTTATGCTGATATTGTGCGTGAACGCGCGGTGGTGCGAGAGATGATCTCAGTCGCCAATGAGATCGCCGATGCCGGTTATGATCCACAAGGGCGCAGCAGTGAAGATCTGCTCGATCTAGCCGAATCAAAGGTGTTCCAAATCGCCGAAAATCGCGCCAGCAAAGATGAAGGGCCGAAAAGTATTGACCGCATTCTGGAAGATACCGTGGCACGCATTGAGCAACTCTACCAGCGACCCCATGACGGTGTTACCGGTGTTTCAACTGGTTATGGTGATCTAGATAAAAAAACGGCAGGGCTGCAAAAATCAGATTTGATCATTGTCGCTGCCCGTCCCTCAATGGGCAAAACCACTTTCGCAATGAACCTGTGTGAAAATGCTGCAATGACACAGGATAAACCGGTACTTATCTTCAGTTTAGAGATGCCCGGCAGCCAGATTATGATGCGTATGCTGGCTTCACTGTCACGCGTGGATCAAACCCGCATCCGTACCGGTCAGCTTGATGATGAAGATTGGGCGCGCATCTCCAGCACTATGGGGTTATTGCTGGAAAAACGTAACATGTATATCGATGACTCTTCTGGCCTGACGCCGACAGAAGTGCGCGCGCGCGCACGCCGTGTATTCCGTGAACATGATGGCCTCAGCTTGATCATGATCGATTACCTGCAACTGATGCGCGTACCCGCACTCTCCGACAATCGCACCCTGGAAATTGCCGAAATCTCGCGCTCACTGAAAGCGCTAGCCAAAGAGCTGCAAGTGCCCGTTGTGGCGCTTTCACAGTTAAACCGTAGTCTGGAGCAACGGGCAGACAAACGCCCTGTCAACTCAGATCTGCGTGAATCCGGTTCGATCGAACAGGATGCTGACCTAATTATGTTCATCTATCGCGATGAGGTTTATCACGAACACAGTGATCTGAAAGGGGTGGCTGAAATTATTTTGGGCAAACAGCGTAATGGCCCGATCGGCACTGTGCGCTTAACCTTTAACGGCCAATGGTCACGTTTCGATAACTATGCTGGGCCACAATATGATGAATAATCAGCAGCAAAGGAAATAACATGAAAGCGGCAACTGCGGTAATTGACAGCCGTGCTCTACGACATAATCTACAACAAGTTCGCCAGTTAGCACCACAAAGCCGCCTAATGGCTGTGGTGAAAGCGAATGCCTATGGTCACGGCCTGTTAGAAAGTGCGCGTGCGCTATTAGAGGCAGACTGTTACGGCGTGGCACGGATCAGCGAAGCCCTCATGCTACGGGCCGGTGGTATCTGCAAACCTATCCTGCTGCTTGAGGGCTTTTTAGCCGCTAGCGACCTACCGATGCTGGTAGCCAACAACATCGAAACGGTAGTTCACAACATTGAACAGTTGGAGGCTCTAGAACAAACCACACTGCCACAACCGGTAAAAGTGTGGATGAAAATCGATACCGGTATGCACCGTTTGGGGGTACGCAGTGAACAGGCGGAAGCGTTCTATCAACGTTTGTGTACCTGTCATAATGTTGTACAACCAGTCAATATTATGAGTCATTTCAGTGGCACCTCTGATCCACTACCTGAGGTAACCGAGCAGCAATTGCGCTGTTTTAACCAGTTTATCCAACATAAACCCGGTGAAAAGTCGATCGCGGCTTCCGGTGGCATTTTAGGGTGGCCACAGTCACATTTCGATTGGGTGCGTCCCGGAATTATCCTCTACGGTGTATCACCATTCGATGACCAATGGGCAGCACAATTTGGCCTACAACCGGTGATGACATTAAAATCCAGCCTGATCGCGGTGCGCGAACACAAAGCGGGTGAAGCTGTGGGTTATGGCGGCAGTTGGATCAGCCCACGCGATACTCGCTTAGGCGTGGTGGCAATTGGTTATGGCGATGGCTATCCTCGTAGTGCCCCCTCAGGCACACCTGTGCTACTCAATGGGCGCGAAGTACCGATTGTCGGTCGCGTCTCAATGGATATGATTTCGGTCGATCTGGGGCCACAAGCAATCGATAAAGTCGGTGATGAAGCGATCCTGTGGGGGGCACAACTACCGGTCGAACGCATCGCTGCGGCCAGTGGCATCAGCGCGTATGAGTTGATCACCAAATTAACGCAGCGTGTGGCTATGGAGTATATCGACCAATAAAGCCTGCCCTGTAGCACCCGTTCAACGCCACCAGCACTGCCCTCAGACTGACCCGCTGCAACCAGCAAGCCATCGCCTTGCTGGTTGTTGTTCACCTGGAATAAATTTATCCGTCGCCGGTATTGGTAAAAACAGTCAACAGGCAGTAAGGTTAAAACCGATTGGTCATTTTTCACCAAACAGATTATTCATCAGAATGATACTCTGCGCTGAAATGAAGCTCCGTCAACATTGGCGGTAAAGGAGTTACCTTGATTACACATATCAGCCCATTAGGTTCAATGGACTTGTTATCACAATTGGAAGTGGACATGCTCAAACGCACCGCCAGCAGTGATCTCTATCGTCTGTTTCGCAACTGTTCGCTAGCGGTACTGAATGCCGGCTGCCAGACTGACAACAGTAAACAGCTATTATCACGCAACCAGTCGTTTGATATTCATGTGCTGCGCCGTGAGCGCGGGGTAAAACTGGAGCTAATCAACCCCCCTGAAGAGGCATTCGTCGATGGGCGCATTATTCGCTCACTACAAGCCAACTTATTCGCCGTACTGCGCGATATTCTGTTTGTCCACGGTCAACTGGATCACGGTGGCCGCTTTCAGCACTTTAATCAACAGGATCCTACGCATATTACCAACTTTGTCTTCTCGGTATTGCGTAATGCACGCGCGCTGCGACTCGCTGAAGATCCTAACCTCATCGTCTGCTGGGGTGGCCACTCGATCAACGAAACTGAGTACCTTTACGCTCGCAAAGTCGGCAGTCAACTGGGGCTACGCGAACTGAACATCTGCACTGGCTGCGGCCCGGGAGCAATGGAAGCACCAATGAAGGGAGCAGCGGTAGGGCATGCACAACAGCGCTATCGCAATGGCCGTTTCATCGGTATGACCGAGCCATCGATTATTGCGGCTGAACCGCCTAACCCGCTGGTTAACGAGCTGGTGATCATGCCAGACATTGAAAAACGCCTAGAAGCTTTTGTGCGTATTGCCCACGGCATCATCATCTTCCCTGGTGGTGCAGGCACTGCTGAAGAGCTGCTTTACCTACTGGGGATCTTGATGGATCCGGAAAACAGCCAGCAAGTGCTACCGCTGATCCTGACTGGGCCAAAAGAGAGTGCTGACTACTTCCGCGTCTTGGATCAGTTCATCAGCAACACCTTAGGTGAACAGGCACGTCGTCACTATCGCATCATTATCGACAACCCGGTAGAAGTAGCACGGCAGATGAAAAAGGCAATGCCACTGGTGAAAGAGAACCGCCGTGACAGTGGTGATGCCTACAGTTTTAACTGGTCTATTAAGATTGCCGCCGATCTACAACATCCTTTTGAACCAACACATGAAGCGATGGCGAACCTCAACCTGCACCGCGATCAAGCGGCTGAACAGTTGGCAGCAACACTGCGCCGTGCCTTCTCCGGCATTGTTGCCGGTAACGTAAAAGAGAATGGTATCCAAGCAATTGAGCAGTTTGGCCCTTATAAACTGCATGGTGAAGCGCAACTCATGCAGCAAATGGATCGCTTGCTACAGGGCTTTGTCGATCAGCATCGAATGAAGCTGCCTGGGAGTGCTTATATCCCGTGCTACCAGATTGTCACTTAATAAATGTGGCTAGCTGACCATAACAATATAGAAAGCAAGGATACGAACAGCAACGCAGTGACAACAGAGAGAACGCACTTCCCTACCGGACAAAAGCCAAGGTAGGGAAGTGTTATGAGGCCATCATGGTCAACACTCGTTTTGATCCGCTTCACTCCACTGATCAAACTCTGATAGTTCAGCAGTACTGGGAATGCGCTTCTGCTCATCTGCCCATTCGCCTAAATCGATTAATTGACAACGCTTACTGCAAAAAGGTCGATAGGGACTTGTTGCCGCCCAAGCCACATCGTTACCACAAGTTGGGCAGTTAACCGTGATATTCATCTTGTCGTTACTCTCTCATACCACTTTTTTATTGATTACAAACAGGGGAACAGGGGAACAGTGGGAGCAGGCATGATACCTACTCCCACAAAACACAATTTGGCTAAAACGGATTAGCGGTTAACCATCATCCACTAACAAAGAGCCCGCGTTTCGAAGACGCAGGAGAGAAGTGTCAACCTACCGCAAGCACTTCCTTGACATGCCGAGGCGTCTGTACAGATTCAGTCCGCTCCTTATGACCAGCCGCTCATAAAACTAAACACTAACCAAAACAAGCCCAAAACTGTCATACCGGTCAGCAACACAGTGAAGATCAAATGCCCACGCAGTAATGTGCTGAAAATAATCCCCAACAAGACAGAAAAAGGGAGTAACGCGAGAAAGAACGGCCAAGTATAGAGCAACAAAAACATCATGTTGGAACCGTAAACGATGAACGCTACAGCCAGCACTAACCAGTATAAAACGAAACCACTACTGCCTCCCAAAAACGAATACGAAATCTCCTCTTGCTCCTGCTGTGTCTCGGTCAACCTCTGTTTGACGTTTTGC
This sequence comes from Serratia microhaemolytica, assembly GCF_004011885.1. GTDB lineage: Bacteria > Pseudomonadota > Gammaproteobacteria > Enterobacterales > Enterobacteriaceae > Serratia_G > Serratia_G microhaemolytica. The sequence goes on from NZ_ML137209.1 coordinate 93,749, forward strand.
ATAGTGCTCCCTGAACAGATATGTTCTCTTATCAACAGACTTCGGGTTCCAGAATTAGTACCTCCATCCCGTACCAGAACCCCATAGCCCCAGTATGCTCAACATAGCAGAATTGGCTACTAAGTTGCAGTCATGCCTATTATACATGGCATCTTGCAGTCAGCTAACGATGATTAAGGCCATCGGGTTCCAGTGAAAGACACCTGAAAAAACAGCGTCTTTTCTTGAAGTCATTGCCTGATAATAGCTTGATTACGCAGAACGTCTAACAATTGCGCGGTTAATTTTGTTACAAATTGTTTGCCATCGAGGCGCACATCAGGCCGCTCTGGTGGCTGGTAATCTGCATCAACGCCAGTGAAATGAGTCAACTCACCTGCGCGCGCGCGCTGATATAACCCTTTGGGATCACGCTGTTCACATACCGCCTGTGGCGTATCGACAAACACCTCAATAAAACGGCCCTGATCCAACATGTTGCGCACCATCTCCCGTTCCGCACGATGAGGAGAGATAAACGCCGCCAGCACCAGCACACCTGCATCAGCAAGCAATTTCGCCACCTCTGCCGCGCGACGAATATTTTCCTGCCGATCCTGGACAGAAAAACCCAAATCACGGCACAAACCGTGGCGCACATTATCACCATCAAGCAGGTAAGTACTCACCCCCAACTGATGTAACTGTTGCTCCAACGCTCCAGCAATCGTTGATTTACCTGCGCCAGACAGGCCAGTAAACCACACTACAGCGCCCTTATGCCCATGCAGCAACTCGCGTTCAAGCCGTGTTACCGGATGCGAATGCCACACTACATTGTTGGGGTTCTCTGCTCTGGTCACACTCGTGCCAGAGATCGCTTGCTGTACCAACCCAGCACCAACCGTCACATTGCTCAAGCAATCAATGAAAATCAGCCCTCCAGTGTCGGAATTCTGCCGATAACTATCCAGCGCGAGTGGCTCATCAAACAGCAGCTCTACCAGCCCAATACCATTCAACGGCAATTGTTCGCTTTGATGTTGTGTCAATGAATTAATATCGACCTGATAGCGCAGAGTAGTAACACGGGCGCGGGTCTTTTTACCTGCTAACTTGATATCAAAGCGCTGGCCAGCAACCAGCGGCTGTTCCGACATCCACACCACCTCAACCAGTGCACACTGCGCTGGTTGCAACGGATCATCGGCGGCGACCAGCAGATCACCACGGCTAATGTCGATCTGATCTGCCAACACCAAAGTAATGGCCTGCCCTGGAATAGCCCGAGGCTGATCTCCATCAAAAGTGACAATCCGTGTAACCGTTGAGAGTAATCCAGAAGGCAACACCTTTACCGGTTGCCCGACCTGCAATATCCCTGACGACAACGTGCCGGCATAACCACGGAAATCAAGATTTGGACGATTGACGTATTGTACTGGGAAGCGCAGTGGCTGTTGCCGCCGCTCACTCACCACCTCAACCTGCTCCAACAGTTGCAGTAGCGTTTTGCCGTGATACCACGGCATCACCGTACTCGGTTTGACGACATTATCGCCCTCCAGAGCCGACAGCGGCACAAAGTGAATAATCAGATCATCAGGTAACTGTGCGGAAAATGACAGATAATCGCGTTGGCACTGCTCAAACACCTGCTGCTGGTAATCGACCAAATCCATTTTATTCACCGCGACCACCAATTGACGAATACCGAGTAGCGTGGCAATAAAACTGTGACGACGCGTTTGTGCCAACACCCCCTTGCGTGCATCGAGCAACAGAATGGCTAAATCACAGGTAGAGGCCCCAGTTGCCATATTACGCGTGTACTGCTCATGGCCTGGGGTATCAGCGATAATAAATTTTCTCTTACTGCTTGAAAAATAGCGATAAGCAACATCGATGGTAATCCCCTGCTCCCGCTCAGCTTGCAAACCATCAACCAGCAGAGCCAAATCAAGCTGTTCACCTTGGCTACCCAAGCGTTTGCTGTCATGATGCAGCGCCAAGAGGTGATCCTGGTAAATTTGCTCCGTGTCATACAGCAGACGACCAATTAAGGTACTTTTGCCATCATCCACACTGCCGCAGGTGAGAAAACGCAACAAGCTCTTCGACTCAGGCACAACAGCACCTTGTTGTACCGCTTTCACGGGTGAATTCTGCTCGATAGACAGGTTATTCATTGGTTGCTCCTCTAGAAGTACCCTTGACGCTTTTTAAGCTCCATCGAACCAGACTGATCCCGATCAATCAGACGCCCCTGACGTTCGCTGGTGGTCGAGAGCTGCATCTCTTCAATGATCGCCTCAACACTTTGTGCTGACGACTCAATCGCACCAGTGAGAGGCCAACAGCCGAGGGTGCGAAAACGCACCATCCGAGCATTGATCGCCTCGCCGGGTTGCAACTCAATCCGTTGATCATCCACCATCAACAGTTGACCATCGCGCTCAATCACTGGACGCGGTTTAGCCAGATAAAGAGGAACAATATCTATTTTTTCCAAAAAAATATATTGCCAGACATCCAACTCAGTCCAATTTGACAGCGGAAAAACCCGAATGCTCTCGCCCTGATTGATCTGCCCATTATAATTACGCCACAGCTCGGGCCGTTGCTTCTTAGGCTCCCAACGGTGAAAGCGATCACGAAACGAATATATCCGCTCCTTAGCACGGGATTTTTCCTCATCACGCCGCGCACCACCAAACGCTGCGTCAAACGCGTAGTGATCCAACGCCTGCTTAAGTCCCTCAGTTTTCATGATATCAGTATGCTTAGCACTACCATGAACGAATGGATTAATCCCCATCGCGATCCCTTCTGGATTGCGATGCACCAACAACCTCACCCCATAGCGTGCTGCACATTGATCACGAAATTGATACATCTCGCGAAATTTCCAACCGGTATCGACATGCAGCAATGGAAATGGCAGCGTTCCCGGATAGAATGCCTTGCGCGCCAAATGCAGCAACACACTGGAATCTTTGCCGATCGAATAAAGCATCACCGGATTGCTAAACTCAGCTGCAACCTCGCGAATAATATGAATACTCTCCGCCTCCAACTGCTGCAAATGGGTCAGTTCTCTTTCTACCATCACCACTCCTTCCACCCAACTACGTCTCTGCCACCTGACAGGCGTTAAGCCAACCCGAGAGCAAGAACAAAGATCATCTGCACTCGGTAACCCTCGAGCAAGCAACAAAACCGCCACCGCTTGCCGCTAACATCCGCTGACTATACGAGGCAACCACTGGACGACGAAATGATGAATGGGCATGAGTAGTTACTTTTTGGAATATAAAACGCCAAAAAAGCAGCAAAAAGATAAATAAATGTGAAATTAAGAAAATAAAAGTTTGTGTAATCTGTGGCAACACTTCATACTGGGCGCCGAGAATTAACTGGCCTTATCGCAGGAAAAGAGAGCTACACCTTCTGATCTGGCGAAATTTTTGGCCTTATAATCAATGCACTGCGTGCTTAATGAATTAACTGCTTGATGGATTGACTGTTTGACGAGTTGCACCCGCACTCAGTAGCACACTCTCTGCACAGTACTCTCAAAGCGATACCGCCATCATGGTCTACTGCCCCAGTTTTAGCTGTCATTAACGCCTGTTGGTGACCACTCGGGTAGCGTGTAACAAAGCCCGTCTGGCGGCATCTACTTGTTCATTTTTGCCGCTTTAATACCGTTTACTTAGGATATTTTTGGTATGTTTTCCCGCTTTTGTCTGAGAGCTGGATTGTTGGTAGTCGCTCTCAGCACCATTGCTAGTGTTTCAGCCAGCACCCAGCCTGCCAAGAAAGAAAAAGAACCTGCTATGGGGCAATTTGCCGTCAAGCAGATACGTCATATTGTCACCCAGTTTCCAGGACGCATGGCAGGCAGTGACGTTGAGATCCAAGCATCCAGCTATCTACAAATAATGTTTGCTAACATGGGTTATACCGTTAGCGCAATCCCGTTCCGTGTGCTGTACCCCTATGTCAGCAAAACGGGCAGTAAACCGGCCGAGCAGAGCATTGATGCGACTGACACCGGCAGCGTCACTAGCAACCCCTCACCGCAAAGTGCTACACAACAGAAAGCCTCAGAGCAGCCCACAAAATCAGCATTAAAACAACAAGCTGCACAAAGTAATGCTGTAAGCCAAAATCACGCTACCAAAGCAGATCAAGCCACAGAGACAGCTAACAACAAAGCGATAGCCAAATGGCACCAAGCCGAGCAAGCGAAACAGCCTGGCGACAGCAAACCCGAACCCAAACACACCGTCACCAAATGGTATCAAACTATCGCCACCACCGTAGTTGCCAGTAAAGAGGGAAAATCACCAAAAAAAATCATTGTGATGGCACACTTTGACAGCTACGCACCACTGAGTGATGAGGACACAGAAAAGCACTTGGGCGGCCCAACACTACAAGGTGTCGACGATAACGCCTCTGGCGTCGGTGTGATGCTAGAACTGGCAGAACGGATGAAAAACATCCCAACCAAATACAGCCTCAGCTTTGTTGCCAGCAGTGCGGAAGAGTTGAAAGCGTTAGGAGCAAAAAACTACCTTAATCACATGACGCAACAACAGCGCGATGACATCGTGTTGATGATCAACCTGGATAGCCTCATCACCGGTGAAAACCTCTACTTTCATTCTGGTCGCACCACCCCACCTGAAGTCGCACATAAATCACGTGACCGTGCGCTAGCACTGGCAAAAGAGTTAGGAATTGAAGCCACCACCAATCCTGGTAGTGAAAAATACCCCCGAGGCACTGGCTGCTGTTCAGATTACAAAACTTTCGATGAAGCAAATATTCCGGTGATGGCGGTAGAGGCCACCAACTGGTCGTTGGGGGAGAGAAATGGTTATCAGCAGCGCACTATCAGCCCCAGTTTCCCGGAAGGCGTCACTTGGCATCGTCCGCATTATGACAATCTGGAATATCTAGAGACGCACCTGCCCGGTCAACTCGAAAGACGCACGCGTGAAGTGGTGCAGATCCTGTTACCCCTGCTTAAAGAACTGGCGGAGGCAGAACCTACGGCACAAAACCACTGATATTGTGCTGTTGTAGTTGAATCACCAGAGCCTGCAATTCGTCACTCTGCAAAAATTTGTGCAGTTGTTGTGCTTTCAGGCTGCCAATACCGACGATCTGTTGCCACTGTGCTGCACTCATCTGCTGTAGTTGCTGCCAACTGTGTAAATCACGCAGCTGCTCAGCAGAGAGTGGCACCCCAAGCGCCATCAGCCAGCGCTGAAAAGGCTGCTGACGCGCTAACTCTAATTGCAGATAGAGTGCCTGAGCGCGTTTTGCGCTTAATCCTGGTAATTGATTAAGCATTGCCGGGCTAATATCTAGCCAACTGAGCAGATTATCCACTAATCCGCCATCAATTAACTGCTGCCAGCCGGCGCGACTCAGCCCTTTAATCTGTAGCCCCTGGCTCCCACTGAGCCAAACCAAACGAGCCAAAAACTGCTGTCGGCAGTTACGCTGCCAGGTAAAACAGCTCAGGGCATGATACGCCGCCGGATCAGGCGCCAGTACTGGCGCTCTCTGCTGCGTACGCCAGACCACCTGTTTAACGTGGGGAATGCCATGCCCGCTTAACCCAATAGCGATCTGGTCACCAGGCAGGATATCCCGCTGCCGCCAAACTGACAGCGAACCTAAGCTGACTCGTTTTACCGTTTTATCATCAATACGTATCGGCTCTAGCTGCAACACCACCGCAATTTTCCCGGTGCGGCCGACAGTAAATTCAATCTGTTTCACGCTGGCAACCTGCTGCAATACGGGGTATTTCCACGCTACTGCCCAATCCGCCGGTTTTGCTGGCCAGTAACGCCCAGCAGGGGTTCGTCCCTGATGCAGCACCACACCATCTGTCACGAACGGCAATGGCGCGTTGAACCACTCTCGTCGCCAGTGTTCCACCTCAGCCACGGAACTGACAGATATCGAATAGCGTTGTGGCAATGTAAAACCAAAGGCAGCAAGCTGTTGTAAGCGTTCACTCATGCTCTCTGGGCCGTCTGGCCAAGCCCAGGGAAAGAAATTGAGTTGACTGAGTTGTGCTGTCGCCACACTACGCATCAACAATCCGGCCACCTTGGCACGGGCATTGATGCCACCGTGCAATTGCTGACGATGCTGTTTCACCGCCAAAAACAGTTCACCTTGCAGCACCAACTCGGCAGGTGCCTGCGGCAGATACTTCGGTATTGCAGGGATCTGCTGCACCTTTGCCAGCCAGTTCTCACCGTGTTGCCCATCACCACGGCTAATCGCACTAACCAATCGGCCCTGCCGATAAACCAACGTTACCGCCACACCATCGACTTTCGGCTGTAACCATAGATCCTGCCGCCCCGCCATCCACTGTGCAACCGCCGCCTGATCTACCAATTTATGCAGGCCGGTATGCGCCACCGGATGGGCAATCTTGCCGTTCGCGGGTAGTTGAGCCGCTGCTACTGTTCGACTCACCAAGGGAGAATAAGGACGGAGAGGAGCCGCAATCGGTGAGGCTGGCAAATCTTCGGTTATCGGCTGTAAACAACCTTGCCAGTGCTGTAACTGACGCAACAAACCATCATAAACTTCATCTTCAATCAGGCTATTACCCTGCTGGTAATAGGCGTGATCCCAACCCGCTACCTGCTGCGCCAATGCTGTTACTTCGCGCTGCAAACGCTGCTGCGGCCAATCAGGACAACTCTGCCCCCAGACCAAACAAGGCAGCCCAAATAACAGCACTACCGTGCCAGTTCGCCACTGAGTACACCAGCAACAGCAGAATCTGTGTATTAACCGACAGTTCGCCATCTCACTCCCCCCTACCACGCGTTATCAAAGGTGAACAGTAAAGCGGCAAACCACCGCGTGAACGAATGGTAAAATCGACAGTTGCTAAATCACTCGCAGAAAATAGTGCGAGTTGCTGAAAAAAGATAAAAAATTGCGAGTCACGATACAGTTTCTCCTTTTCAGCCTGTTATAGGCAAAAAGAGCAGAGCAAAATGCAGTACAGCACTGCACACTGCCGGTTAGCTGTGTATACTGTGGCAGGATCTGACACCTTCTGGCTTTTCAACTGCGATCAACGAACACAACACCATTATGGCTCAAGGCACGCTGTACATTGTTTCTGCCCCTAGCGGCGCAGGTAAATCAAGTCTGATTCAGGCTTTGCTGAAAACGCAACCACTGTACGATACCCAAGTTTCGGTATCACACACCACGCGCGCAAGCCGCCCAGGTGAACAGCATGGTGAGCACTACTTTTTCATCAGCAAAGATGAATTTATTCAGATGATTAACCAAGATGCATTTGTTGAATATGCTGAAGTTTTTGGTAACTACTACGGCACTTCACGCGCAGCCATTGAACAGGTATTAGCCAGTGGCGTCGATCTGTTTCTGGATATCGATTGGCAGGGAGCACAGCAGGTACGAGCCAAAATGCCACAGGCACGCAGTATCTTTATTTTGCCACCATCAAAAGAAGAGTTAGATCGCCGTTTGCGTGGTCGAGGGCAAGATAGCGATGAAGTGATCGCCAAACGGATGGCTCAAGCGGTGGCAGAAATGAGCCACTATGCAGAGTATGATTATGTTATCGTGAACGATGATTTTGACTTGGCACTGTCTGATTTAAAAACCATCATTCGCGCCGAACGCCTGCGTTTAGGCCGCCAGATATTGCGGCATGACGCATTAATTAGCAAATTGTTGGCAGACTGAGCACAGTTTCAGTATCATGCCCAGCCCTTTCGTCACTTGTGGAGTAACACAACTATGGCTCGCGTAACTGTGCAAGACGCAGTAGAGAAAATTGGTAACCGTTTTGACCTGGTATTAGTTGCCGCGCGTCGCGCACGCCAAATGCAAACTGCAGGAAAAGATGCTCTGGTGCCAGAAGAGAATGACAAACCCACCGTTATCGCCCTGCGTGAAATTGAAGAAGGGTTAATTAACAACAAGATTCTTGACGCACGTGAGCGCCAGGAACAGCAAGAGCAGGAAGCCGCAGAACTGAAAGCGGTTACCGCAATTGCTGAAGGCCGTCGTTAATTCTCTGGTGGGCCTGCCTTGTACCTGTTTGAGAGCCTGAATCAGCTTATTCAACGTTATCTGCCAACTGAGCAGATTAAACGGCTTGAACAGGCCTATCTTGTTGCGCGTGATGCACATCAGGGGCAGACGCGCTCGAGTGGCGAGCCTTACATTACCCATCCGGTTGCTGTCGCTTGCATCCTCGCCGAGATGCGCCTTGATCATGAAACATTAATTGCCGCCCTGCTGCACGATGTGATCGAGGATACCTCAACCACCTACCAAGACATTGAGCGGCTATTTGGCAAAAGCGTCGCTGAGTTGGTTGAGGGCGTCTCCAAGCTGGATAAACTGAAATTCCAGGACAAAAAAGAAGCACAGGCGGAGAACTTCCGCAAGATGGTCATGGCAATGGTGCAGGATATCCGCGTGATCCTGATCAAACTGGCCGACCGAACCCACAACATGCGCACTCTCGGCTCACTACGCACCGATAAACGGCGACGCATCGCCCGAGAAACACTAGAGATCTATAGCCCACTCGCGCACCGGCTCGGTATTCACAATCTGAAAACTGAACTGGAAGAGCTTGGTTTTGAAGCCCTGTATCCCAACCGCTACCGCGTGATCAAAGCGGTGGTGAAATCGGCACGCGGCAATCGCAAAGAGATGATCCAGCGCATCCTGGATGAGATCGAAGGTCGTTTGATCGAAGCGGGCATCCCCTGTCGGGTCAGCGGGCGTGAGAAACATCTGTATTCGATCTACTGCAAGATGCATCTCAAAGAGCAACGTTTTCACTCGATCATGGATATTTACGCCTTCCGTGTCATTGTCGCAGATGTCGATACCTGCTACCGCGTATTAGGCCAGGTACACAGCCTATACAAACCACGCCCTGGTAGAGTGAAAGATTATATTGCCATCCCCAAAGCCAACGGTTACCAATCGCTGCACACCTCGCTGATCGGCCCGCATGGCGTACCGGTTGAAGTACAGATCCGCACCGAAGATATGGATCAAATGGCAGAGATGGGGGTCGCTGCCCACTGGGCTTACAAGCAGTCGGGCGAAAATAATGGCACCACAGCACAAATCCGTGCACAACGCTGGATGCAAAGTCTGCTCGAACTACAACAAAGCGCTGGCAGCTCATTTGAATTTATCGAAAGCGTCAAATCTGATCTGTTCCCAGATGAGATTTACGTTTTTACCCCGAAAGGGCGCATCGTCGAATTGGCAGCAGGCGCAACACCAGTCGATTTTGCCTACGCAGTTCACACTGACATTGGCAATGCCTGCGTTGGAGCGCGTGTTGATCGCCAGCCCTATCCACTCTCACAGCCACTCAATAGTGGCCAGACGGTCGAAATCATCACTGCCCCTGGTGCGCGGCCAAACGCCGCCTGGTTGAACTTTGTCGTCAGCTCCAAAGCCAGAACCCGCATCCGCCAGATGTTAAAAAACCTGAAACGGGAAGATTCGATCATTCTTGGTCGCCGCCTGCTCAACCACGCATTGGGTGGCAATCGCAAACTTGCCGAGATCCCGAGCGAGAATATTCAGCATGAGCTGGATCGAATGAAGCTGGCCAGCTTAGAAGATCTACTGGCAGAGATTGGTTTGGGGAATGCCATGAGTGTGGTCGTCGCGAAAAACCTGCTCGGTGAAAGCTCCAGTTTCAGCGCTGGCGCTAATGCACAGAATCTGGCGATCAAAGGGGCTGAAGGGGTGCTGGTTACCTTTGCCAAATGCTGTCACCCGATCCCGGGTGATCCGATTGTCGCCCACATCAGCCCAGGCAAAGGGTTGGTAATTCACCATGAATCCTGCCGCAACATTCGTGGCTACCAGAAAGAGCCAGAAAAATTCATGGCAGTAGAGTGGGAAGCTAGCGTCAAACAGGAGTTTATCGCGGAAATCAAAGTCGACATGTACAACAATCAGGGAGCACTGGCTAGCCTCACCGCCGCGATCAATGCTACTGAATCGAATATTCAGAGTCTGAACACTGAAGAGAAAGAGGGGCGAACCTACAGCGTGTTTATCCGGTTAACCACCCGTGATCGTGTCCATTTGGCAAACATTATGCGTAAGATCCGCATCATGCCAGATGTGATTAAAGTTAACCGTAACCGCAACTAATTGCCGCTATGAGTCCTGAACGCCACGCACGCATCCGCGCAATGCTGGCCACACGCCAGCCGGATCTCACCCTCTGTCTGGAACAGGTACATAAACCGCACAACGTCTCGGCAATTATGCGCACTGCTGATGCTGTCGGCGTGCATCAGGTACACGCTGTCTGGCATGGTTCACGCATCCGTACTCATGCCTCATCGGCAGCAGGCAGCAACAGTTGGGTCAGTGTCAAAACCCACCCGACGATTGAGCAAGCAATCACGGCACTGAAACAACAGGGTATGCAAATACTGGCAACCCACCTCTCTGAACGTGCAGTTGATTTCCGCTCGATCGACTACACCCGCCCAAGCTGTATCCTGCTCGGGCAGGAGAAAAGCGGTATCACGGCCGAAGCGCTCGCCTTGGCTGATCACCAGATCATCATCCCGATGCTCGGCATGGTGCAATCACTGAACGTCTCAGTTGCAGCAGCACTGATCCTGTATGAAGCACAACGCCAGCGGCAAAATGCGGGTATGTACCAGCGTGATCACAGCCTACTTGATAGCGAAGAGCAGCAGCGCCTGCTGTTTGAAGGCGGTTACCCGGTGCTGGCAAAACTGGCAAAACGCAAAGGACTCGCGCGCCCCAACATCAACAGTGCTGGAGAACTGATCGCCAGCGCTGAATGGTGGCGTGCCATGCAGAGCAGCGGAGTGCAGCGATGAAAGGGCAAATGCTGGACGCACTGCCACTCAGCACACTGACTGGTGTCGGCGCCAGTCAACTGAGTAAACTGGCCAAAATTGGCCTGCACACCCTACAAGATCTGCTGCTCCACTTGCCATTACGCTATGAAGATCGCACCCGATTATATCTGATCGCCAGTCTGCGCCCAGGCGTGGTAGCGACCGTTGAAGGCGAAGTGCTCTACTGCGATATCAGCACTGGGCGTCGCCGAATGCTGGTCTGCAATATCAGCGACGGCAGCGGCAGCATGACGTTACGCTTCTTCAACTTCAACGCTGCCATGAAAAACAGCCTGGCAATCGGCAAACGCATCACCGCTTATGGTGAAGCAAAACGCGGCGCTCATGGCTTAGAGATGATCCACCCGGAGTATCGGCTACAAGGTGAAAATAGCGTACTCCAGTTGCAACAGGCACTGACACCGGTCTACCCCACCACTGAAGGCGTGCGCCAAGCAACGCTACGTAAGCTCACCGACCAAGTGTTACAACTATTGGAAACCTGCCCGATCGCCGAACTGCTGCCTGCCGAACTCAGCCACGGCCTACTCAGCCTGCCAGCGGCATTGCAAATCCTGCACCACCCCCCTGCTGATGTACAACTGGTCGATCTGGAGCAAGGCAAACACCCGGCACAACAGCGCCTGATCCTGGAAGAGTTACTGGCGCACAATCTCAGTATGCTGGCAGTACGGGCAGGTGTTCAACGCTATAAAGCACTGCCATTAGCCGCCAATGATCAGTTAAAAACCGACTTCCTCAAACAGTTGCCATTCTCGCCGACCGCAGCACAACTGCGTGTGGTAGCAGAAATCGAAGCCGATTTGGAACAAGCGCTACCAATGATGCGCCTGGTTCAAGGGGATGTCGGCTCAGGCAAAACGCTGGTCGCAGCACTGGCTGCGCTGCGAGCCATTGCGCACGGTAAACAAGTCGCGCTAATGGCGCCGACCGAACTACTGGCCGAGCAACACGCCAACAATTTCCGCCAATGGTTTACTCCGCTGGGGATTGAAGTCGGCTGGCTGGCTGGCAAACAGAAAGGCAAAGCGCGTGCGACACAGCAACAGGCGATCAGCAGTGGCCAAGTCGCAATGGTCATCGGCACCCATGCCATGTTTCAGGAACAGGTCGAGTTTAACAGCCTGGCGCTGGTGATCATTGATGAACAGCACCGCTTTGGTGTCCACCAGCGGTTAGCATTATGGGAAAAAGGCGCTGAACAGGGGCGACACGCCCATCAACTGATCATGACCGCTACCCCGATTCCTCGTACTCTGGCCATGACCGCCTATGCCGATCTTGACACCTCAGTGATCGACCAACTGCCGCCCGGGCGAACCCCCGTCACAACGGTAGCGATCCCGGATACACGCCGTGAAGAAGTGATTGCACGCGTCAAACAGGCCAGCCTATCGGAAGGGCGACAAGCTTATTGGGTCTGCACCCTGATCGAACAGTCAGAACTACTGGCAGCGCAAGCAGCAGAAGCCACCTGGCAGGAACTGACCAGCGCGCTACCGGAACTGCGCATTGGCCTGGTTCATGGCCGCATGAAAGCAAGCGAGAAGCAGGCCGTCATGCACGCATTCAAACAGGGCGAACTGCAACTGCTGGTTGCCACCACCGTGATTGAGGTCGGTGTTGATGTGCCAAACGCCAGCCTAATGATCATCGAAAACCCGGAACGACTCGGATTAGCCCAACTACACCAATTACGTGGCCGGGTTGGGCGAGGTGCCATCGCCTCACACTGCGTACTGTTATACAAAACACCACTGAGCAAAACCGCACAACGACGGCTGCAAGTGCTGCGTGACAGCAACGACGGCTTTGTAATTGCACAACAAGATCTGGAGATCCGTGGCCCAGGCGAACTGCTCGGCACACGGCAAACCGGCAGTGTAAACTTCAAAGTGGCACAGCTACTGCGCGATCAAGCGATGATCCCGCAAGTGCAACGCATAGCGCGCCACATTCACCAGCACTATCCTCAGCACGCACAAGCGCTGATCGAACGCTGGTTGCCGGAGACAGCACGCTACTCAAATGCCTAACAGCGCTACTAGATAATGGCGTGAGCCATTTTCCCGTTCAAACTAGTTATGACCGTTTAACCGCCACGATATGAGGCCAGACATGAGCACACTAGGTCACCAACCCGATAATTCTTTAGTCTCAAACGCGTTTGGTTTTTTACGCTTTCCACTTAACTTCATGCCCTACGACAGCGATGCCCAGTGGGTGATCACCGGCATTCCATTCGATATGGCAACCTCGGGGCGTGCCGGTGGTCGACATGGCCCAGCCGCAATCCGCCAGGTATCGACCAACCTTGCCTGGGAGAGCGCGCGCTGGCCGTGGAACTTTAAACTGCGCGAACGGTTAAATGTGGTTGACTGTGGTGACATCGTATTTGATTTTGGTGATGCGCAAGATATGTGCAACAAACTCCAAGCTCATGCAGAAAAACTGCTACAGGCCGGTAAACGGATGCTCAGCTTTGGCGGCGACCACTTCGTAACCCTGCCGCTACTGCGTGCGCACGCCAAATATTTTGGCAAAATGGCACTGGTACACTTCGATGCCCACACCGACACCTACGCGAACGGTAGCCAGTTTGACCACGGCACCATGTTCTACCACGCCCCCAACGAAGGCTTAATCGATCCTCATCACTCAGTGCAGATCGGCATTCGTACTGAATTCAAGCGCAACAACGGCTTCACCGTGCTGGATGCGGCACAAGTCAATGACCGTACCGTGGATGACCTGCTGGCGCAGATCACACAGGTAGTGGGTGATCTACCGGTTTATCTCACCTTCGATATTGACTGCCTGGATCCGGCATTTGCCCCTGGCACTGGCACACCGGTGATTGGTGGCTTAACCAGCGATCGCGCACTCAAACTGGTACGCGGTATGCAGTCACTCAATATTGTTGGCATGGATGTGGTTGAAGTGGCACCCGCTTATGACCAATCCGAAATTACCGCACTGGCCGCCGCAACCTTGGGGCTAGAGATGCTCTACCTACAGGCCGCCAAACAGCGCTAACCACCGAACTGCCGGCTGCCCGATCACCCGGCAGTAGCAACATAATGAGCAAAAAATGCAGATAAAATCTTCACTACGGTTAAACAAATATATCAGCGAGAGTGGTATCTGCTCGCGGCGTGATGCTGATCGTTACATTGAACAAGGGCTGGTGTTTATCAACGGTAAACGCGCCGACTTAGGCAGCCAGGTGATCGCGGGTGACATCGTTAAAGTCAATGGCCAACTGATCGAGCCACGTAACGCCGAAGATCTGGTGCTGATCGCACTCAACAAACCGGTAGGCATTGTCAGTACCACTGAAGAAACAGAGAAAGATAACATCGTCGACTTTGTGAACCACAGCAGCCGCATCTTCCCTATTGGACGACTGGATAAGGATTCACAAGGGTTAATCCTGCTGACAAACCACGGCGATCTGGTCAACAAAATTCTGCGTGCAGGTAATGAACACCAGAAAGAGTATCTCGTCACGGTCAACAAACCGGTCACTGAGGATTTTATCCGAGGATTAGCCGCCGGAGTGCCAATGCTTGGCACGGTAACCAAAAAATGCAAGGTGAAAAAAGAGGCGGCATTTGTCTTCCGTATTGTATTAATTCAAGGATTAAACCGCCAGATCCGTCGTATGTGTGAACATTTTGGCTATGAAGTCACCAAACTGGAACGCATCCGTATTATGAATATCAGCCTGGCAGGTCTGCCGTTGGGCGAGTGGCGTGATTTAACCGACGATGAGCTAATTGAACTGTTTAAACTACTGGAAGACTCATCCTCACAAGCAAAAGCGCCTGCAAAAGGCAGTACAAGCGGGAAAAAAAGCGCCACTCAGCGTCCGAAAGAGGGCAACAAACCCGCCAACCAACCGGCACGTAAACGCTTCACCCAACCAGGGCGCAAGAAGAAGCATAGGTAAGCTGAAATCAGCAGCGCAAACAAAAGAAAAAACCAGCATCATGTCGCTTAGCCCCAGAATAAGGGAATGTTATACCGGTAGCGATGACACCCGACATGATCGCCACGGCTGTCGATGTCACAGAGCAACCGCTGATCATAGACAATAAGCCGATTATGGTTTGAGATGAGGGCGATCACTAACCCCGTCACGCAGGGTTAGCGATATCGATGAAAGTCACCTCAAATCCGTGTTGACTGGCGAGCCACTCGCCCAATGCTTTTACGCCACCACGTTCGGTGGCATGGTGGCCAGCAGCAAAAAAGTGTAGCCCCATTTCACGTGCGCTATGGATAGTCTGCTCTGAGACTTCACCACTGATAAACGCATCAACACCAAAACTGGCGGCACGGTCGATAAAACTCTGCCCACCACCGCTGCACCAGGCTACGCGGCGAATATCTGTCGGTGCGTTATCACCGCAGTGCAGCACCGAACGACCAAGCGAGCTTTCAAGCCGTTGCCGCAATGCTGCCGCGCTGAGTGGTTGGCTAAATTCGCCATAAGGCAGCAGTGGTTCAATCAACCCTTTGCTTTCAATTCCCCACAGTTTTGCTAACTGCGCATTGTTGCCCAAGGTTGGATGGGCATCGAGCGGCAAATGGTAACCGTAAAGGTTGATGTCATGGCTGAGCAGCGTCTTCAACCGTCGGCGTTTCATACCTCGCACCACCGGCGCTTCCCCTTTCCAGAAATAACCGTGATGTACCACAATGGCATCTGCCTGCTGCTGCACCGCTGCCTCGATCAATGCTTGGCACGCAGTGACACCGGTGACAATGCGCTGTACTTCCGCTCGTCCCTCTACTTGCAGGCCATTCGGTGCGTAATCCTGAAAGGCGCCACAATCCAATTCCCGATTCAGTAAACTCTCTAACTCTAGGTTATGCATTCTGTTTTCTCTGTTAAAACTGCTGCCGTTCGCCTTGCTGCATAAAGACGAATTTTACCGCCAAATCGTTACCCTGTTCCAGTTGCTGTCTGATGGTCACATCACTGGCAGCGCCCTGTTTCATGCTCGGTTTGATGTGGCTGATGATCACCGGTAAATCCTGTAACGAACCTGCGCCGCCGCTGAGCTGCTCTAACTTTTTCAGCTCTTTCAGTAGCCAGGTGGGGTTTAGATGTCCATAGAGTGCGTTATCCGCAACCTGATTGCTGACTGAAGTCTCGATAATCATCCCTTTCAGCCGCTTTTGCTGCACCAACGGTGCCAGATCCTGCCAAATGCGCTCAAGATGGTTTGACTGCTCCAACGCATCCGCACCGGTGTCACCAAAATAAGCGAATGCCTGGTTTTCATTGCTGATCAGCAGCATGGAAGAGAGCGTGCCAGCGTGACTTAGCGGGTAAAGTACCCCAGTCAGGCCGGTAAAACCGAGCGTGACCCGCTGTCGTGGTCGCATGGTTTGTAACCGGTAGATCCCTAGCCGAGCACCGTTACCCGCATCGGTGAAGTTTGGCCATACTTTCCAGTTAAAGTAGTGGTTGTGCAGCGTTTGTACCGTATCAGCAGCAGCATAAATGGTTTTCTTGCGATCTTGCGGTGCCACCAGCAGTAAACCAGCCACATGATCCAGATGGGGATGACTGATAAAGTAGCTGCCAATCAGTTGACGAAAAATGTAACGCTCTGGCTGATCATCACCGGTGACTGCGTCAGTGACTTGTGGAAAGCTGCCCTGCGCTAGCCCTTTGCTGATCCCGGGTAGCAGTGAGCCGGCATCCAGTGCCAGGTATTGTGTCTGATTGTCGGCGCGGATCAAATAGGCAGTAAGGTTAGCGCTATTCACGCCCCCTTCGACACCCAATGCCACCACCTCAAAACCCGCCAATGCCAAGGTTGAATAACCAAACCAGCATAACGCTAGAATTTTCTTAAGCATGTGAAAAACTCCTTGTATCAACCACCGATTGCACAATGCAGCCTGAAGCTGCTGTCAACCACAATGCCAAGCTGCGTGCTGAGCACTGCCGCTGGCGGCCTTGCTTGCCAGGCATTCAGGTGCTGGCGGTTTTCGCCGCTTCGAACGCTGCCAAGGTGGCCAAACGCGCTTGTTGGTGATCAACGATTGGCGCTGGATAATCCAGCGCGCGCCGCTGTTGTTGTGCCCAACGTTGTGGTTGATGCCGCTCATTTTCCGGCACTTGCTGTAGTTCAGGCAACCACTGCACAATAAAAGTGCCAGCGGGATCAAATCGTTTGCCCTGTGTGGTTGGGTTGAAAATACGGAAATAGGGCGCAGCATCCGTGCCGGTAGAAGCCGCCCACTGCCAGCCGCCGTTGTTGGCGGCTAGATCACCGTCAATCAGTTGCGACATGAAGTAACGTTCGCCTAACCGCCAGTCGATCAGCAGATCTTTAACCAGAAAGCTAGCGCAGATCATTCGTAGTCGGTTATGCATCCAGCCGGTCTGATTCAGTTGACGCATTGCCGCATCAACAATCGGGTAACCGGTGCGCCCTTGCTGCCATGCCGCCAACGCAGCACTGTCGTTGCGCCAGCGGATATTATCAGTCCAGCCAATAAACGGGCGATGTTGGCTTAAGCGCGGATAGGCAACCAGCAAATGGCGGTAAAACTCACGCCAAATTAACTCGTTTAACCAGCAGAAGGCTCCAGCTTGCGGATTGTCGAGCAGATCTGGCCACTCTAGCCGCAGGCGATTAAAGCATTGGCGTACCGATAACACGCCGATCGCCAAATAGGCGGAAAGTTGGCTGGTACCAGGCACCGCTGGCAGATCGCGATCAATGGCGTAACGTGCAACCCGTTCACGGCAAAAATGGCGCAGGCGCTGCAATGCTGCTGTTTCGCCAACCGGATACTCGCTGCCAACTGGCAACTGTGGATAATCAAATGCCGGTAGCGGGTGTAGCGGCAATGGCGTTGCGCGTGCGGCAGGTGCAGGCAAAACGGCCTGTGCGGTTAACTGTAGTTGCTGTAAAAAAGCGCGCCGAAATGGCGTGTAAACTTTGTACATCTCACCGTTAGCCGTGGTGACAGTTCCTGGGGCTAACAGCAAACTGTCATCAAAACCCTGGCAATGTACCTGCCCAGCCAGTGCCCGTTCAAGTGCAGCATCACGCTGGCGTTCATTAAATTCATACTGGCGATTATAAAACAGTGCTGAAACCTGTCGCTGCTGACAAAACTGCACCAGCCAATGCACCGCATCGCTAAAGGTAGTGCTTTGATGGGAGTAAAGCTCAATACCACGCTCAGCCAACGCTTGCTGTAGTGACAACAGGTGGGCATGGATGAAGGCCGCCTGGCGCGGCGCCATATCATGTTGTCGCCACTGTTGTGGCGTGGCGATAAATACCGCGATCACCTGTGCTGTGGCATCGCTACAGGCGGCATTCAGTGCCAAATTGTCGGTGATGCGCAGATCATTACGGAACCAGACCAGATGTGTTGTCATCAATTGCCTCGCTGTTAGCGTAGCTGCGCCAGGCACACCTGCCAGATGCCAAGCACAGCCGAAAGATTAACTAGGGTTAGGCAGCACCAGGTAGGTGCCGGTGAAGAGTGCTCCCGGTTTGTCATCACCGAGTAACTGAACTTCTGTCTGCCAACGTGCCTTGCTACCACGTTGCAGGCGCACTAGGTGGCGCTCTGGGTTGTTCAGTTCAGCACGCGCCGTTGGCTGACCATGGATTGCTTGTTGATAACGGATGGCTGCATCGGCTAGCACAATCGTGCCACTGAGTTGATACTCGCGCAGCGATAGCCAGATCAGCCCCCAACCGGTTAATGTTGCCAATGAGAACAGGCTGCCGGCAAACAGTGAATGGTGCGGGTTCTGGTTGCCCGCTTCCGGCATAGTGGTGACAAAATGCTGGCCATTGTACTGGCTGATCCGCACGCCCATCTTCTCGCTAAGCGGAATTTCCCGATGCCAGGCGTGTTGTAACTCGGTACACCACTCAGGCCGATAGTGAATATCCTCTAACCCGGTCAACGGCTTGATCATCAGATAGTGGCGCACCGGTGTGGTCTGTCGGGCGGTGATCTCGCCCTGATTGATAAAACCAAGTTTAGCAAAGAACGTCAGCGCATCTTCGCGCGCACTACAGACGATCCGCTTTAGTCCCTCTCGGCGAGCCACCGCTTCCAATGTGCGTGCGACCAGCCGCCCCAGTCCCTGATTTCTGTAGCGTGGGTCAACGGCCAGAAAGCGTATTGCGCCTTCATTTTCAGCGTTAATGTACAGCCGACCGATGGCAACAATCGTGCCCTGTTCATCCAGTACCATCTGGTGGTGTGCCAGCGCATCGTAACCATCTTTTTCCGAGCCTACCGGTTGATGCAGCGGTTGGCGCAACATCTGCCAGCGGAACTGGTAATAGTCATGTAGCTCCTGTTCGGTAATCGGTACTCGTAGCTTATACATCACTTCCCTCCCTCGCTATCCCGTTATTTCTGTGGTGTTGAATATGTGGTGTTTTACTCAACAAAAACCAATATCGCAGCAGCATTAACGCAATCCGGCCCCACTATATACTTTAAATAATTCGAATTGCATCTACTTATCTGAATTCACAGACAGTAACCACCGGTGAGTTTTGGGCATAACGCTGAACACTACCAGGGTTTAACATGACCGAATGAGTGGCACATGATGGGCAAAAAACAGCAGGGGCCGACGGTGAAGTCGACCCCTGACGATGTTGCTGTTATCAGTTAGAAGTAATATTTCATGCCCAGACTGGCGGAAAGATCACTATAACCTTTGCTACCGATCTGTTGGCTGATGTTACCCGATAGGTTGAACTGGCGATTGATGCTGCTCTCAACCCCAATCTTCAACTCAGCAATATTGCGCGCGCCATCCTGTGCCGCTTTGATCTCATTCAGATTACTCGCAAAGTCGTTGCTGTTGTGTAACCAGTTAGCCTCCACGAACGGTTCAAAGTTACGATTTTTACCCTGATCGCGATGGTGATGGCCACTGAGGAACGTTTTCACCCCTAGACGCGTCTGTAGGTTACCATCACCGTCACCGACAATGCGGCTACCGTTAGTTTCGACGTGATCATCCGCTTTCACGCCCATCCAGATCAACTGTGCTTGCGGCTGTACAAACCAGGCAACACTTCCGGTGCTGTTTTCCATTATTTTCAGCGCATAACCTGTTTCCAGTGAAGCAGTGACCCCACTCGATTGATACTCTTCCTGTGGTAGACCCTCGCCAGAAACCTGATTATCCAGCCAACTGTACTGCGCCCAAACATCGACATACCCCCCTGAACGCTCAGCGGCATGACTCAGCCAAGTAGCGTAGAGTCCGGCACTGTAACCATCAACTTTACCCTTTGCGCTATAACCGGTGAGGCTCGATACCGTGTTGCTGTTGCTGTTACCGTAACCGGCCATCACACCAAGTTGGAAACGGCTCACACCGTCGTAGCTCCACTGCGCAATATCGCCGCCCAGTTGCAGTACATAACGGTTGGCTTGGGTGTTCAGTTGGCTGCTGGTATCGCGGAAGCGGTTGTGCCCACCCTCATTACGCAGCCACATGCTGGTAACACGCTGTTGGCCAGTGATCACATCGGTATAGCTTGTTTCACCTAGGCGATCATGCAGGCGTAGCGAAAACAGACTATTCGCTGTTGCCAAGTTGGCAGCGTAGACCGCACCTTCACTACGCATGGTCATGCGACGAACTGGCGTAGCCGGCTGGTCGGCTTCAGGCTGCACGTTTTCACCGTTTGCGCCATCGGGCTGTGCCGCATCCGGTGCTGGCGGTGGTGCATTATAAGAAGCGGCAAGCCGCTGGCGGGAAATCGGTGCGCCGAGCTTTTCACCCTCATCCTCACCGCACCACTCACTCGTTAGATACCAGTTTTTGTCATTAATGGTACCCCGGCGCAAAAAGTATTCATAGGCACCGGCAACCACACGGGCTGCCAGGGTAAAGTTGGCCTCAGAAATACCGCTGACGGTAATCACCTCAATGCCATTTAGTGTCGCGGCACCCAGCCCACCCACATTAAGAATCTGGACTCGGGTGCGACCGGCGGAGTTACCATTGATCACCAGCTTATCCGCTACCGAACTATCATCCATCAGTTGTACATCGAGCCGTAACAGCCCCCGGTTACCAAAATAATTACCGTTGATCACCGTGGTATCACCGACACGATTATTGTTCATCGTCAGTGTGCCGCCATGCGTGAATGTGTCAATGTTGTTAAAGGTGGTGGTTTGTACCGGTGAACTGGCGCCACCATTTGCTGTCCGCAATGTGCCGACATTGGTGATCGAGTTAGTGCCCATAGCACCAAAATCGCTGGTACTGCCAGAACTATCCCAGGTTGCACCCGCCAGATTCTGCAAGCTATTGTTGACACCACTCAGCACCACCCCGCCGATGATAGTGCCGTAGTTAACCACGGTGTTGCTAACGTTATTCAAATTATCAATATCGGTATTATTGACCTGGATCGCCGTATTGTAGCTGGAGGTGGGTGAGAAACGGGTAATGCCACGGTTGGTAATATTCACGCTGCGTGATGAGTCGACGTTAATCGCCGCATTACTGCCCTCAACGGTACTGGTGGCATTGACGTTGATATTAACCAACCCTGAGCCATTCTGTATCGCATTAATGCCAAATAGACCGCCGCTGACCAAACCGTTGGTATTGATCGACAACGAAGTGCCGCTGTTGCTGGCCTCAATGCCGCTACCGTAGGTATTACTTGCGCTGACACTGCTCTGTGCGGTGACCGACAGCGCTCCACTGCCTTCATTACTGGCATAGATGCCGTTGTAGTCTCCACTCACCGCACCATTAGCATTCACGGTCAGACTACCCGAACCACTGTAGTTCTGCGCGCTAATACCGATATCGTTGTTTGCACTGCTCACCGCGCCATTACTGGTAATGTTTAAATTTCCACTGCCCTGGTTAACCGCATCGATACCACCTACAACATGATTTGCCGTGATGGTGAGATCTGTACCGTAGTTCCATGCCAGGATACCGGTGCCATTCGTGCCGGTGACCGTGCCGCTTGAAGCGGTGATTGACAATGCCCCAGTACCACGGTTAATCGCCAGAATACCGTCGTGCGAGCCAGTGACATTGTTAACCTGTAGCGTGAGGGAACTGCCATAGTTATAGGCATCAATACCGTCGTCGCCAGCACCAACCACATTACCGGTGCTGGTGTTAATTGACATAGCACCCGTGCCGTAGTTATAAGCACGTATTCCCTCTAATCCTCCGCTGACATTCACCGCCGAGATGGTGAGCTGATTGCCATTATTAATCGCATAAATTCCGCTGTCGGTACTGCTGGTAACGTTACCTGTGGTGGTGATCGACAAATTGCCACTGCCAAGATTATCGGCAAAAATACCACCTGACACGACATTGGCATTAATGCTCAGATTGGTTCCGGCCTCATTCCAGGCAACAATGCCACGCCCATTAGTGCCGGTGACAGTACCGCTGGCATTAATGGTCAAGGCACCACTGCCATCATTGACAGCCCAGATGCCATCGGTATTACCGGAGACATTATTAACTTGAATGGTGAGGTTGCTGCCATGATGCTGCCAAGCATAAATGCCGCGCTCTCTATGGCCTGTGACGGTGCCAGTATTGGTAATCGATAAACTGCCAGAGCCGTAGCTGTTGGCAAAAATACCGAAACTGTCACCATAAACATTGGCCGAGTTAATCACCAGGTTAGTACCGGCCTGCTGATAAGCATAAATACCTCGGCCACTGTTACCAGTGACAGTACCGGTAGTGGTAATTGATAATGCGCCACTGCCATTATTGATTGCTTCAATACCGTCAGAAGCTCCGGTGATATTGGAGAGATTGCTGTCGTTAAAAGTGAGACCCGCAGTGGTATTAAAACGCAGCGCATCACCGATCAGGGTAGAGATGCCAAAACCACTGGCGGTGGTAAATGAAAGTGCAGAACCGGTAATACTTTGAGTCGTATCGGTAGTGGGTTGCGCTGCCCCTTGGCAGCTATAGCTGTTCGGTGTCGGGGTTAAAGTACAGGAGCCTGCCCACGCCATACCACTCATCGTACTGAGCACAACACCGCCTAACAGCAACTTCACCCCTATCGCCTGGTTGAAAGGCGAATAATGATTTGGTTTTAACATTGATGTTAACCTCTATCAGGAATTCCTCATTCAGCCATAATCAGGAACGATAACGGTGCCGCCACTGAGGATGCAGGCCACTGCTACCTGAGATGAACCACTATTCACTTTTTTACCTTCCGTTTGGTGATAGTGAGGCTTAACCTATTGCTCGTTCTTTTTTGGCATTACCTCATTCAGGATAGACAACAAATTGCTGCTGCAAGGCGCCTGCACTATTTTTTTTGCCGGTGAGTGCTTGCCGTACCATTTTTGCCGTTTATAGTAGTTTCCTTATCTGCAGATAACTGGGTAATAATCACCATGAATTCCCCCTTTTTAGTGACAACTGAGTGGCTGGAACAACATATTGATGATGACAATCTACGGGTGATTGATGTTCGCATGTCGCCGGTTGGATTAACGCCAAAGAAGGATATGCTGGCAGAATTTGCCGCTGGGCATATTCCCGGTGCAGTCTATTTCGATATCGATGAAGTCGCGGATCAACGTAGTGATCTGCCACATATGTTACCGACAGCAGAGCAGTTCAGCGCTGCCGTGGGCAAATTGGGCATCGACGAACAGAAAACACTGCTGTTCTATGACGACGGCAACCTGTTTTCTGCACCGCGTGGCTGGTGGACATTCCGCCATTTCGGTGCCCAGCGCGTGCTGGTGCTGGATGAAGGGTTGCGTGGTTGGCTAGCACGCGGCAACCGGCTGGAATTGGGCGCCGCAACACCGATCGCCACGCGCTTTAACGGCCAACCGGGTGATCCGCAACAGGTGGCGACGATGGCGCAGGTTGAACAGGCGATGCACAATCAGATGCAAATTATCGATGCCCGCCCCGCCGCACGCTTCTACGCACAGGCCGATGAACCGCGCCCCAACCTGCACCGGGGGCATATTCCCGGCAGTATCAATATCCCCTATACCGAATTACTCAGCGATGGGCGTTTCAAATCGCTGGCAGCATTACAGCAGACTTTCAGTGAGCGAGGTGTTGATATTCATGCCCCAACGATTGTCAGTTGTGGCTCTGGCGTCACTGCCGCAGTACTGGCATTCGGGCTCATCTCATTGGGCGCCGAACAGGTGCAGCTATACGATGGCGCCTGGAGTGAGTGGGGGTCAGTTAACGGCAAGCAGCCTATCGCATAGGTAGAAGTAAGCGCTGATTGGCTGATTGGCTGATTGGCTGATTGGCTGATTGGCTGATTGGCTGATTGGCTGATTGGCTGATTGGCTGATTGGC
>NZ_ML137209.1:118088-122492 GCF_004011885.1 Serratia microhaemolytica
AACAATAGCATTGAATTTAATACTGTTTAACCATTTACGGCTGACAGCAATCGTAGCTCCCCCTATACCGGGGGAGCTACGATGAAATAGAGGGAGTCGACCGGTAAGCCGGGTTCTGTCGTGGACAGTCATTCCTCTAGGCCAGCAATCGCTCACTGGCTCAAGCAGCCTACCCGGGTTCAGTACGGGCCGTACCATGTGAACCCCTATTTGGCCTTGCTTCGGGTGGAGTTTACCGTGCCACGGACTGTTACCAGCCGCGCGGTGCGCTCTTACCGCACCCTTTCACCCTTACCTGATCTCACTTGCGTGAGCCATCGGCGGTTTGCTCTCTGTTGCACTTGTCGTAGGCTTGCGCCCCCCAGGCGTTACCTGGCACCCTGCCCTATGAAGCCCGGACTTTCCTCCCCTTCATCTGTCTCCCGCAAGGGACGGCAACGAAGCGGCGACTGTCTGGTCAACTCCGCGCCGGATGGTAGCCGAGAGCACCGGGCAGGTCAACCGTTTTGCTGTGTTAACGCATACTGGTAGAGCGCGTTCTTCTTGACGGCGTGGATCTCTGCTGTCAACGCGGCAGCACGTTTCAGCGGCAGCTCCTGCTGTAGCAGTGCCAATGTGCGCAGTGCTTCTGGTGGCAGCACCTCGGTCGGTGCCTGATAACCCTCGACAATCAGCACCATTTCGCCACGGCGACGCATCTCATCCTGTTGCACCCATTCCAGCAGTTCAGCGACCGGCGCGCCATAGATCGACTCCCAGGTTTTGGTCAATTCACGTGCCAACACCACATGGCGCTGCGCACCCCAAACGGTGACCATATCCTGCAAACTCTCCAGCAAGCGGTGCGGCGATTCATAAAAAATCAGCGTGCGCGACTCACTCGCCAACGCCTGCAACCGGTCTTTACGCCCTTTACCTTTGGCCGGAAGAAAGCCCTCATAACAGAAACGATCAGACGGCAGACCGGCAGCACACAGCGCGGTGATCGCCGCACAAGCACCAGGCAGAGGTACCACACGAACACCTGCCGCACGGCACTGCTGCACCAAGTGATAACCCGGATCATTGATCAGTGGCGTACCCGCATCAGAAACCAGTGCGATATTCTGCCCCTGCTGCAATCTGGCCAGTAACAGCTCCGCCTTCTGTTGTTCATTATGATCATGCAGCGCGAACAGACGGGCGTTGATGGCGAAGTGTTGCAACAACAAACCGGTGTGGCGAGTGTCCTCCGCTGCAATCAGATCAACCTGCTTCAGTACCTCCAGCGCACGCAGAGTGATATCGCTTAAGTTGCCGATCGGTGTCGGCACAATATAGAGCGTTGCAGAACCGATGGCTGCGGGTTGTGGTTGCTTCATGGTTTCCATCCGGGCAAGCCGTATCGTATCAATACGGGGTAACTGCTGGCATGGCGTCGGGCGGCACTGTGGTTGCTATTGACATTATCATGGCTGTCGCTGCACGGGAGCCGCCGATACGCCGGTTGATCAATCTGGCGCTATGTTAATCCAGCATGATGACAAAAGACAGCGCTTCACACAGCGGAGATAAGGGGCAGATTTTGCGCTAACTTGTGTTAAGATGCGCGGCTATTCCTGTCGCCTGAAGCGGTTGGCAGCGGCCATTTGCCCAGTGCCGGATCTAAGTGCTGCAAACAGCAGTGGTCGGTTTGCCGCTGGGCCATTAGTGTCAATTCATCAGCGGTTACCTGCTCAGTAAGCGAAGTGGGATACCATCAACATTCATTACTAAGAGGCTGAAAGCAACGTGGCTCAATTCGTCTACACCATGCATCGTGTCGGTAAAGTTGTCCCGCCGAAACGTCATATATTGAAGAACATCTCGCTCAGTTTTTTCCCCGGTGCCAAAATTGGTGTACTGGGGCTTAATGGTGCCGGTAAATCAACCCTGCTGCGCATTATGGCCGGTATCGATACCGACATTGAGGGCGAAGCGCGCCCTCAGCCAGGGCTGAAGATTGGCTACCTGCCACAAGAGCCGCAACTCAATCTGGCACATACCGTGCGCGAATCGGTTGAAGAGGCGGTGGCCGAAGTGGTCGGCGCACTGAAACGGCTCGATGAGGTTTATGCGCTTTATGCCGAAGAGGGAGCTGATTTTGATAAATTGGCTGCTGAGCAGGGCAAACTGGAAGAGATCATCCAGGCGCATGATGGCCATAATCTGAATACCCAGCTTGAACGCGCCGCAGATGCTCTGCGTCTGCCGGAGTGGGATGCCAAGATCGCCAATCTCTCCGGGGGGGAACGTCGCCGCGTTGCGCTGTGTCGGTTACTGCTGGAAAAACCCGATATGCTGCTACTCGACGAACCGACCAACCACCTGGATGCCGAGTCTGTCGCCTGGTTAGAGCGCTTCCTGCATGAGTTCCAAGGCACCGTGGTCGCCATCACCCACGACCGTTACTTCCTGGATAACGTTGCAGGTTGGATCCTCGAACTAGACCGTGGTGAGGGTATTCCTTGGGAAGGCAACTACTCCTCTTGGCTGGAGCAGAAAGATGCCCGTCTGGCACAGGAAGCCTCTGCTGAAGCGGCACGACGGAAATCGATTGAGAAAGAGCTGGAGTGGGTACGCCAAGGGGTTAAAGGGCGCCAATCGAAAGGCAAAGCACGTCTGGCACGCTTTGAAGAGCTTAACAGCACGGAATATCAGAAACGCAACGAAACCAACGAACTGTTCATTCCACCAGGCGCACGTTTGGGCGATAAAGTGATTGAAGTCAACAATCTGTGCAAATCGTATGGTGAACGAGTGCTGATCGACAATCTCTCGTTCTCAGTACCAAAAGGGGCGATTGTTGGCATTATCGGCCCGAACGGTGCCGGTAAATCAACACTGTTCCGTATGATGTCGGGTCAGGAGCAGCCTGATTCAGGTTCGATTGTGTTGGGTGAAACAGTGAAGCTGGCTTCAGTGGATCAGTTCCGCGACAGCATGGACAACAGCAAAACGGTGTGGGAAGAGGTCTCTGGCGGCCTGGATATTATGCGTATCGGTAACACCGAAATGCCAAGCCGCGCCTATGTTGGACGCTTTAACTTCAAAGGCGTTGATCAGGGCAAACGTGTCGGCGAGCTATCTGGCGGTGAGCGTGGCCGCCTGCATCTGGCAAAACTGCTGCAAGTGGGTGGCAACGTGTTACTGCTTGATGAGCCAACCAACGATCTCGATATCGAAACCCTACGCGCCCTGGAAAACGCACTGCTCGAGTTCCCAGGGTGTGCGATGGTGATCTCACACGACCGCTGGTTCCTCGACCGTATCGCGACCCATATTCTTGATTACCAGGATGAGGGCAAGGTTGAGTTCTTTGAAGGCAACTTTAGCGAATACGAAGAGTATAAGAAGCGGACATTGGGTGCCGATGCACTCGAACCGCACCGAATTAAGTATAAGAAGATCGCCAAATAAAGGCTTACGGTATGCTGTGCTTGCCCAAATTACACACTCTCCTCGGCAAGCACAAATTATCACTAGCAGTTTGATTAACATCGCTAGCCTAACCCACTCAATCACCGAGTAGCCGCAGAAACGGCTACCCGGTGGAATAAAAAAACACAAAACCGAGGGATATTCGGCAAATTCACACCTCAATTAAGTACGGAATATCGAATAAAACAGCAAAAACCACCGATTTAGATTTAACTCTAGGATATGATGAGAAATTTATTGACTATCAACAAAAAGCAATGATATTTTCAATTTTCGATATAAATTACTCAAATGGATCAGAGGTTTTCATGTCTTACCTTGGTTATTTATCGTTAGAGGGAAAGAGTCAGGGATTAATTTCAGCGGGTTGTTCTTCGCTGGATTCAATAGGCAATCGTTACCAAGCAGCGCACAGCAACGAAATTCAGGTTTTCTCACTGTCGAATATTATCTCTAGAGAACAGAACGTTCATCACCACGCTTTTGAATTTCTTAAACCGGTGGATAAAAGCACACCGTTACTGGCTCAGGCGTTGGATAAAGCTGAACTGTTAAAAGCGACATTTAAACTGTATCGCACCAACCAACAGGGCAGTATCGAGCACTTCTTTAACATTGTCTTGACTGATGCCGTGCTGCAAGAGTTTGGTCTGCACACGCCACATACGCTTAACGAAGCGGGAACTATGCCATTCGAAAGAATATTGTTGCGCTATAAATCTATCAGTTGGGAGCATAAACTCTCCAATACCAGCGCGTACAGTTTCTGGGAAGATAGAGTGTCTTAAAGGTGCTAGCCAACCATTTTTAGCTACCAGGTTATCCTTGGATAGCGATCTACATTCTCGGCTACAACATGTAGGGCCCCGTTGCTATGTGCAGCCTGAACACAAACTGGCTGCACCAACGGCATCGACTGGAATCGAGCATTAATAAACGGCGGGT
>NZ_SBEF01000008.1 GCF_004011885.1 Serratia microhaemolytica
GCTGGGCAAGGCGGGGGACAGCGCGGGTCTGGAGCGAACGATCAAGGTCAATACCAGCAAAAGCAGAACGTATTCATTTTTCCGTCAAGGTGTCATCTACTATCAGTTGCTGCCCAAAATGAAAGAAGCCTATGCGATATTGTTGATGGAGAAATTTACTTATTACCTGAGGCAGCATCGATTATATACCCGCACACTTGGCATTATTTGAGTTTATAGAAATGAGGGGATCACTAAGGCCGTTACCCGATAGCCCCGGGCAGAGCGGACTACTGCACTTCAGTGCTGATAGCGGACAACGGGCAGCCGTCATTCTCACTAATTTCTCGGAAAGGAGTCATTAATAATGAGCACCCAAGTTTATATCAATGATCATGAAGCCTGTAGCAAATCCTCCCGTGGCGCGTCTAACGGCGCTTTTCCTGACCCCTGCTGGAGCCCACCCAGCCCACCTGCTGGGCCAGTGGTGATCCCCTATCCTAACTCCAGCAAAGCCGCTGATATGGCCAAAGGCACCAGCACGGTATTTATTAAACGCGGTATGGTAGCGAAAGAGGATCGCTCCTATTTTGCCACCAGTACGGGTAATGAAGGCGCAACACAAGCCTTTAATAAGGGCGTGGCGACCGGCAAAATCACCGGTAAAACCTACTTCGTCAAATGGTCGCAAAATGTCAAATTTGAAGGGCGTTGTGTACCGCGTGATATCGATTTAACCACACATAATCATGGCTCAAAAC
Source organism: Serratia microhaemolytica (assembly GCF_004011885.1). GTDB lineage: Bacteria > Pseudomonadota > Gammaproteobacteria > Enterobacterales > Enterobacteriaceae > Serratia_G > Serratia_G microhaemolytica. The sequence goes on from NZ_SBEF01000008.1 coordinate 741, forward strand.
CGGGTAATTCGGCGACGTTTCCTTATCTTTCTAAAAGAGCAGTAAATAAATATTGTAAGGAAGAGAAAAAGGCAATTGAGCAAAATTGTAAAACTGAAGATGAGCACTGGACAAAAACCCACTGCACAGATGAGTTGAGTATAACATTTAATAGTTTTGATAAAGCTAAAGACTTCATGAAAAATAGCTTAAGTAAATTTGAGAGAAAATTTGACAAACTCATAAAATCAACTCCGAAAAATAAAAATCAAGAGGACATCATTAATAAAAAGGTACGTAATAGAGTACTAGCCAAACAAGTTAAAAGAGCTGCTAGCAATAAATGCATAAAGTCTAGAAAGTGCTTATTAGTTCCTTATTCGACAAAAACAAAAATCACCCCCAAACAAGAATCAAAGGCAGAACCGTCCACCAATAAAGGTTGTTGCCCTGGACAAACAGGACATCATCTAATCCCTGGGGCAATGATGAGGCCAGCCTGTAAAAATTATCATCATGGCAGGGCTCCTACAGTATGTGCAGAGGGAACCACACAGGATTCGGGAACTCACGGGAAATTACATAGAGCATTTGATCAACAACTTTTTAAATTGTTCGTTAAAAAAGGTGGAAATCGCATGATCAGTATGGGGGAAACGATTGGTGCAGCAGTAAGATCTTTTCAAGAAGCTCTTCCATACTCAAATTGCAATATGAAATGCATACAGAAACAGCTCGAGAACTATTACATCCTTAATTGTAAGGAAAGTAATCTAGAAATAAACCCCATTACAAAACCAGGTAATGAAATGTTTAACGCAGGATTAGCTGCAATGCCTATTTCCTTAGAAGGAATAGCTATTGCAATAACGAAAAACAATCAGAATCATGACTCTGGCTGGAAATAACTTCAATAAAAGAGGAAACTATGTCATACATATCAGACGAACTGCAAGCTGAAATTTTTCATGAATGGTTTATTTCTGGATGCTCAGTAAAAAACAAAAGCGTGTTATATTTTTGCTTACGAAAAGAATTACCTGAAGAAAAGATTGGCTTGCTATGGGATCATGAAATCCCTAGTAAGTTATTGGCCATTTATGTAAAAAATAATTTTCAGACAAAAAAAACAGATAATATTTTTAGCTCAGTTGAAGTTGATGGGCTTTATAAGCCTAAAGTTGGAATCACATTTTTTCCTAGAGAGCAGGTACTACTGGCATCATCTACTCTTGACCAAGATGGCAGTGTCTTAGTCAGAGGAAGTGATGGCGGTTCAGTTGAATGTATTGACAAGGGGAATGCTCCAGGAATTCAAAATATAAAATGCATTAATGGTTATGCTTATGCCGTAGGGTTAAGACGTGCTATTTATAAACGACCAGAGATTGGTTATTGGGTAAAACTAGACGCTGGGTTTCCAGAAGATGACATGGAGTCAGATCAAGGATTTGTAGATCTGGATGCATTTAACGAACAAGATATATATGCAGTAGGAAACAGTGGAGATATTTGGCACTACAACGGCAGTATTTGGACACAGTGTGGTTTCCCCTCAAATGAAACGCTAAGTTCAGTAGTTTGTGCTCCCGATGGTCAAGTTTATGTTGGTGGAATGGGTGGCAATTTGTGGGTTGGGCGACAACACAGTTGGCGTTGCGTCTACCAAGGTGATTCTGCTTTGGAATGGAATGAGATGCGCTGGTTTCAGGATCAATTATGGCTTTGTTCAGATTATGAACTTAAGGTTTGGAACGGTAAGCAAATGACTATTCCAGTTCATAACGGCGAAGAACTGGATCTTTTTGGCCATATAGATGCTCGCGATGGCGTTTTGTTGGTAGCTAGTGCGTACTCTGTTGATTTATTTGATGGCACTGAGTGGCATGTTATTGTTTAACCACACAGAGAGGGAACTATGGTAACTACGGATTACCCAGCAGTGATCACACCACTGGTGCGCCAACATGCGGCGGATGCGGCATTTTATTGGCAGCAACTCAATAGTAGTCGTTTGTCTGCGCTGCAGTCGGCAGAAGATATCACCGTGTTTCAGCACTACCTGCAAGCCAATCTGGATGGTCTGCGTATTGCCGGGGATGAGGGGTGGCGGCAGGCACTGCAAGCATTTAAGCGCTGGAAAACACAAGGCGAAGCCTATGTCTGCACCCGGTTGGCCTACCAATTTGGTGACCAGGAAAAGCTGGACACCTGCTGGCAGTTAGTCACATCGATGCCAGAAACCAGTTTGGAGGGTCATATTGCAGCGCTGATAACACAACCCACTGACATCCTGCTCGCCCGCCTGCGTACACTGTATACCGCCGGAGATAGTTTGAGTTTGCACGTGTTTCTGCTCGCGAGTAGCCAGTTAACGCAATTATTAGCGCCAGATATTTTGCAGCAGGCGTTTGACCATGACGATGAAAATGTCAGGGCTGCGGTATGCCATTATGTCGTGCAACAGCAGCAGTTGACCTGGCTACCCCATTTACAGGCACGGCTAAACGATCAATCGCTCATGGTGCGCTATAGCGCCGCTGTAGCTATCGGTTGGTTGGCGGCCGGGCAATCAACCACTTTTGCGCAACTCTGGACAGTGATCGAAGCCTATCAACAAGCGCCCTCACGCAAAGGATTGGCCGGATTACAGCACACGCAACGGTTAGAAACCCTAGTACGGCTGGCCGGACAAAACTTTGCCGCCAGTGGTGACGATATTAACCGTGTGTTCGCCGCATTGCCCCCCTACCTGACAGTGCTGTTTCTGGCGCACGCGGGTGATGCTCGACAGTTACCACACTTGCTAGCGCTTTGTGGTGAAAATGCACAGGCCGAAAGCAGTGATGACACTGTAAAAATCAGTAATAATGCAGTTGCACCACTCGCCTTTTGGGCTATCCATGTGTTGACGGGGCTCAATATGGAAGACAGCCGTTACATTCTACTAGCGATGAATCATATTGATGATGAAAATGCCGTTACCGATCGCGTGTCACAACTGAGCACTGGGTTATATTGGCCGAACCTACCGGTGATAACACCACTCTGCCAGGAAAAAATAAGTACCAGTGCCCCACTGCTGTTGGGCCAACCGATCACGGTAGCCCATTGTCAGGCAGTATTAGCAACAGGGCGTCAGGTGGAGCGTTATATCGCCAATTGGCATCTGTTTCGCCAGCGCACCGCAGAACAACACATTGATCTTAGCAAGGACATTTTTTAGTCGCAAAGGAGGTTTTATGCTTAATTATCCAGCCGTTGACCAGGTGGCCATTAAACAGCAACTGGAACGAGGGAAAAGACTGGTGGTCGGATTATGTGCCGCTTGGTGTAATAACTGTGAGGGGTGGAAAAAAACACTCAACACACTGGCAGCCAACCACCCAACTGATTGTTTTGTTTGGCTAGATATCGATGAACACCCTGATATGGTGGCTGAAGTTGATCTGGATGTTTTACCGGTTTTATTAATCCAGCAGCCTGAACAAGTGTGCTATCTCGGTCCGGTGACACCCGAACCTGGCGTGACCGAGCGTTTGCTGCAATCGAGTAACGCGCTAATGCACAGCCACGATCCGGGTATTCGAGAGTTTTTATTGGAGTGAAGCAAATCGTAACGTGCCGTCATATAAAGGGATAGTGTAAGTAAGATGCTAAAACAGAGCCAATAGATGGCTGCTGCTCCCGCTTCTACTGTAATACCTATCAATCGGCGGCAGTCATTATTACTAAGTTCTCACAACGGAGTGATTAATAATGAGCACCCATGTTTATATCAATAATCATGAAGCCTGTAGCAAATCCTCCCGTGGCGCGTCTAACGGCGCTTTTCCTGACCCCTGCTGGAGCCCACCCAGCCCACCTGCCGGACCAGTGGTGATCCCCTATCCTAACTCCAGCAAGGCTAGCGATCTAACCAAAGGCACCAGCACGGTATTTATTAAACGTAGTATGGTAGCGAAAGAGGATCGCTCCTATTTTGCCACCAGTACGGGTAATGAAGGCGCGACACAAGCCTTTAACAAGGGCGTGGCGACCAGCAAAATCACCGGTAAAACCTACTTCGTCAAATGGTCGCAAAATGTCAAATTTGAAGGGTGTTGCGTACCGCGTGATATCGATTTAACCACACATAATCATGGCTCAAAACCGGGTAATTCGGCGACGTTTCCTTATCTTTCTAAACGGGAAATAAAAAAACATTGTAAAAAGGAGCAGCATGAAATTCTGAGCAAATGCAAACCTAATGACAAACCTGCAAAAGAAGGTTGGCATTGGACACAGGATCATTGTGAGGGATTGAATAAAAAGTTCATTTCACAAGATCAAGCGGTCATCGAATCAGCAGCCAAGTTGCAAAATAATAACTCAGCAATACAAATACAAAGGTTCTTATCAGATCCTAGGATTCTGAAGAAAGCCCTTGATATAACCCCTTCCCCCATAGTAATTGATGGAATATCATACACTCACGAACAGATAAGAAAACAGCGTAAAGATTTACTCAATAATCTAATCAAAGAGCAAGAAAAAGCTGCAGAGAAAAACCCCTGCTTAAAAGCAAGAAAATGCCAACTTGTTCCTTATTCGCTTAATGGCAAACAAGCTGCTGAAAAAGACAAACTTGAATCATCCACTCAAAAAGGATGCTGTACAGCTCAAACGGGCCATCATTTGGTCTATGGATCAATGGTTAAAGATTGTCCTGATTATAAGCATAACCTCGCACCAACTGTCTGTGTAGAAGGAAACTCATGGCATAAAGGAAGTCATAAAACAATCCATGAGATAATGGATGAAAAACTACTGAACCATATAAAACAGAATGGCCCACTTATGAAAATGGATGAAGCCGTAGAACTTGCCGCAGAGGCTCACGAAGAAGTTTTCCCAAATTGCTCAAAAGAATGTATTAAAGCCCAACTAAATGGATACTATAATCAGCTTAAAAGCTGCATAGCCCGTGCTGCCCCTGCCATCACAAAAAATAAAGAAGAAGCAATAGAGCTTATATCAAAAAAAGATAGGTTTGATAGGAAAGTAATAGGAGGAAAGCTATTAATAAAAAACAGATTAAATAGCAAGCGATAATTTTTATCTAACCACTTAAAATGGAGCCTAAAATGCCACATATATCTGATAAGTCTTATAAAAAAATATTTAAAGGGTGGCTTATTACTGATTGTATCGTAATAAATAAAAACCTCGCCTATCTTTGCTTAAGAAAAGAAGTGTCAGCAAAAAAAGCCAGTATGTTGTGGGACAGTGAAATCCCTAGCAGACTTGTGGCCATTCATCTTGACAACCTATTTTCAGGTGACTTATCAAAGGATGTCTATGACGTATTAGAATTTGAAGGCATGTATAAACCAAAATTAGGTGTTACATTTTCCCCTATGACACAAACGTTACTGGCATCATCCAATCTTGACGAAGATGGCTCCGTTTTAGTTCAAGGGGCTGATGAAGATTTCTCTATCGAGTATATTGATAAAGAAAACTATCCTGGTGTAAAAAAAATAAAATGTATCAATGAATTCGCTTATGCTGTTGGGTTGCATCGTAGTGTCTACAAAAGAACCAATATTGATCATTGGATTAAACTAACCCGTGAAGTTGCAAAAAGTGATAATAATTCCGATATAGGATTCTATGATCTTGATGGTTTTCATGAAAAAGACATGTATGCAGTTGGAGGTAAAGGTGATATTTGGCACTATGATGGAAACATTTGGAGCCAATGTGGTTTCCCTTCGAATGAAAAACTCAGTACTGTAATCTGTGCCCCTGATGGTCAGGTTTATATTGGCGGCCATGGTGGAAATATATGGGCTGGCAGGCAACACAGCTGGCAGTGTATTTATCAAGGTAAAGAAAAATTATGGAATGAAATGCGTTGGTTTCAAGATCAGTTATGGCTTTGTTCAGACTATGCACTTAAAAAATGGAATGGAAAAGAGCTTGTGGATCCAGAATATAGTGATGAAGATGCTGTCCTAATAGAATTAGGCATCAAAAGCGGTCCTTGTGGCCATATGGATGCTCGTGATGGCATTTTGCTGGTGGCTGATCTGAATTCCGTTGATCTGTTTGATGGTAAAACATGGCATTCTATTGTTTAACCACACTGAGAGGGAAGCATGGTAACTACAGATTACCCATCAATGACCACACCACTGGTGCACCAACATGTGGCGGATGCGGCATTTTATTGGCAAGTCGCAAAGGAGGTTTTATGCTTAATTATCCAGCCGTTGACCAGGTGGCCATAATGCACAGCCACGATCTGGGTATTCGAGAGTTTTTATTGGAGTGAAGCAAATCGTAACGTGCCGTCATATAAAGGGATAGTGTAAGTAAGATGCTAAAACAGAGCCAATAGATGGCTGCTGCTCCCGCTTCTACTGTAATACCTGTCAATCGGCGGCAGTCATTATTACTAAGTTCTCACAACGGAGTGATTAATAATGAGCACCCATGTTTATATCAATAATCATGAAGCCTGTAGCAAATCCTCTAATAGCGCTTCCAAGGCAGCCTTTCCGGATCCCTGCTGGAGCCCACCTAGCCCACCGGCCGGGCCAGTGGTGATCCCCTATCCTAACTCCAGCAAAGCCGCTGATATGGCCAAGGGCACCACCACGGTATTTATTAAACGCGGCATGGTAGCGAAAGAGGATCGCTCCTATTTTTCCACCAGTACGGGTAATGAAGGCGCGACACAAGCCTTTAACAAGGGCGTGGCGACCGGAAAAATCACCGGTAAAACCTATTTCGTCAATTGGTCACAAAATGTCAAATTTGAAGGCTGCTGCATACCGCGCAATATGGATTTAACCACGCATAATCATGGTGCACAACCAGCTAATACCGCAACTACAGTTAACCAAGCAGACATGACCTCACCAAAAAGTTGCGAAGAGAGAAAAAAGGAGATGGAAGACGCATGTGGAAACAATTGGGTTGAGAAGCATTGTACCGGGGCATTACAGAAAAAAACGTCAGCACATGCCCGAGCAAAATCTATTCTAAAAGCACTTAATTTACCCACAGGATCAAAAAAAGAAGAATCATTGCCATTACTCTCAGATGAACAAACCAAGCTTGTCGATAAAAATAAATGCCTCACTGCAAGAAGATGCCAGCTAGTAAATTATAACAGTGGGGATAATTCATCAAGAAATGGCGGATGCTGTCCCGGACAAACAGGGCATCATTTAATACCTAGAACAATGGTAGAGCACTGTAAGTATAGTCATAATAAAGCTCCCACCGTATGTGTTGAATCGACAAATCAGCACTTTGGTTCACATAAAAAGATACATGACATGATGGACAAAGAGATGATTGTAAAATTAAAGCAGAAACTTAAGGTGTTACTTAAGCTTAGTGCAAAATTACCAGATGCTAAGAATGGAATAGAACTAACTATGAATGAAACGATTGAGTCTGCAGTGAACTCTCATTTAAAAACCTTTAAAAACTCAGGATGTACCGATGAGTGTGTGCGTTCACAATTAGAAAAATTTTATTCAGAAAAGCAGGATAAAGATAAACCCATCTGTAAACCAAAGATAAAATTAGTTAACAAAAGCCTCAATGACGTCAAGAATAATTTTCTTGCTTCAATCAAAAGTGCTTATAAAGCCACATAAACCAATCATGTGACCAAGTGAATACATTGCATTTTACAGATAAAATTCAACAACAAAGGTTATTCTAATGACATATATATCAAAGAGTAGTTATAAAAAATATTTTTCTGGTTGGGTAGTGACATCTTGCGTGGTAAAAAGCAATCAATTGATATCTCTTTGCTTACGAAAAGAGATATCATCTAAAAAGGCAAGCTCACTTTCTGATGATGAAATACCTACCAGATTACTAACCATACAAATAGATAAAACGGTGTTGCTTTCTAATCAAGAAGAAAACTCAGAACATATTGAACAAATTGAAGTTGATAGTCTTTACAAACCGAAAATAGCCATTTCTATTTTCCCTCAAGAGCATCTGTTAATGGTGTCTACCTTTTTTGATCTTAATGGTACCGTATTACTTAAAGGAGATAATGATTGGCTGGTGGAAGCCATCGATGAAGGACATTTGCCAGGAGTAATAAATATAAAGTGTGTCAATGGCTACGCTTATGCAGTAGGTAGTGACCGCTCCGTTTATAAAAGAGAAGATTTAAATAAATGGATTAAGCTTGAAAATGGATTACCAGAAATATCGATAGATAAAAGTGAAGCTGATAAGTTTGATAACTTTGATGATTATTTTGACAGCTTAGACATTGAAGAAAAAAACTTCAACGATATTGATGGCTTTAATGAGAAAGATATTTATGTAGTTGGCAGTGAAGGGGATCTCTGGTACTACGATGGTACAATTTGGAATCAATGTGGCTTTCCCTCTAATGAAGAGTTGACTACCGTGGTTTGTGCGCCAGATGGACAGGTTTATATTGGTGGTGAAGGAGGTAATTTATGGGCAGGAAGAGAGCATAGTTGGCGTTGCATTTATCAAGGAACTTCCTCTGTAGAATGGAATGAAATGCGCTGGTTTCAGGAGCAATTATGGCTCTGTTCAGACTATGAGTTAAAAATCTGGGATGGTAAGCAAATGGTCAATCCGGTGCATAACGGTGAAGAAATAGAGCTTCGCGGACATATGGATGCCAGAGATGGTGTGTTGTTGGTTGTCGATACAAATTCGGCAGTTCTATTTGATGGCACCGATTGGCATTCTATTGTTTAACCACACTGTGAAGCAGAGCGGGACTCCACTTTGATTGATATTCAACCAAAAAACAGTTCCGTTCTGAAGCAGCCATTCTATCCTGCCCGATTTTGTCTACTCGCTGCCCTGTTTTTCAGGTAACAGGGCAACCAATAAACTATGTTTTCTATAATTGGCGCACAGAAAATAAAGCTTCACGACAAAATTTTTGGTATAACTACTGAACCAGTATAAGTTCAATCGCTGATTTTGTGCTGAGTTCAGCAGATCACGGTTCCTTATCCTGTCTATTTTTTCTGGGAATGCTCCTGCTTACCGGAGCAGAGCAAAAGCTTGCATAGTATTTTAATAAAACAAGGAGTTTTTATGATTAAGTTAAGTAAATCTGCAATCGCTATATGCTTTTTTATTTCCTCTTCGGGTTATGCCTACAATGCAGAAGATGCATGTTTAGATTACTTTTTAGAACAAGACTATAGACATCTCGAGGAAGAATTGGATATGGTATATACTATTGCAAAGCTAACGGCCCAATATAATGATGATGTTAGTGTGGAAGAGAGTCTATTTCAGAGAATAAGAAAAAAGGATCCAGAGCACCTAGTGCTAGAAAAAGCCCAGCTAGCATGGGTGAAAATGAGAGCGGCCAGTTGTGATCATGAGACATATGAATCTCGAATCGGATCAGCTTTTGGTTCCATCCATATGGGATGTCTTATTGCAAAAACACAGGAAAGAATAGAATACCTTAAAATCCACGGTGGAACACCGATCTCTGCTACTAAACCCTTACATCCATTCCTACCTAGAGAAACAAGGAAAAAAATAACAGCCTATGGACACTGTGAATACTTATCCAAATACCTTGGACTATATACTTCAGAACAACCATAGCTCTTTTTAATTCGCCATCAATTGAGGATTTTTGTCATGAAGTGAAATAATCTGAATGGCATGATGAACTCCCCTGAAAGAGAGTATAAGATCACAACGAAAACAGCTCGTCAAATCGTTCCTGTTTGTTCAAAAAATATTCGTGATCTTGCCCTGACTCGCTGCCCTGTTTTTCAAGTAACAGGGCAGCCAATAAAGTATGTTTTCTATAATTGGCGCACAGAAAATAAAGCTTCACGACAATTTTTTTGGTATAACTACCGAATCAGTATAAGTTCAATCGCTGATTTTGTGCTGAGTTCATTAGATCACGGTACCTTATGCCTGTCTATTTTTTCTGGGGATGCTCCTGCTACCAGACCAGTGCAGAAGCTTGCATAATATTTTAATAAAACAAGGAATTTTTATGATTAAGTTAAGTAAACCTGCAATCGCTATATGCTTTTTTGTTTCCTCTGCGGGCTATGCCTCCAATCCAAGCGACACCTGTCTCAGTTCTTTGATAAAACAAGAATATAGATATATCGAGGAAGAGTTGGATATGATATATACTATTGCAAGGCGAGTGGCCCGATATAATGATGATACTGTTGTGGAAGGAGATTTATTTCAGAGGATAAGAGAAAGGGATCCAGAGCACCTAGTACTAGAAAAAGCCCAGCTAGCATGGGTGAAAATGAGAGCGACCAGTTGCGATTATGAGACATATGCATCTCGAATAGCACCAACTTTTGATACCATCTATACCCAGTGCCTTATTGAAAAAACACTCGAAAGAATAGAAGACCTTAAAATCTACGGTGGAACACCGATCCCTGCGACTAGACCCTTAGAGCCATTCCAGCCTAGAGAAACAAGGAAAAGAATAAGAAGCCTTGAACTCTGTCAAGCGTTACTTAAAGACCTTAAAGTAGCTAATCCAGAGCAGCCATAGCTCTTTTTAATTCGCTATCAATTGAGGATGAGCGTTTAGCGGTGTTTTTCAAGATAGTTGTCACTGTTTGCCTGTTTTTTATGCTGCGTTTTGTCTACTGTTTTCCCATCCGGATTTATGTCACCGCACCTATGGGAGAACAGTTCCTGACACCGCCGTTCCAGCGAGCTAGAACCTGATGTTAATGCCCTGTCCGGTGATCACCAGGCACTTGGGCATCACGCACAAACGGTAAGTGGTTGCAAGCGTTTTGCCGGGCTGAGCAGATAAAGGCATGAGTGATTGGTTGCCGCTGTTCTCCTTCACGGGTGGCCGCATATAACCGGCTCCATAAACCACTGCCTAGAGGTTTGCTGACCACCAGGCCTTGACGTTCGACGCTCTCCACTACCCAGTGCGGTAGTGCTGCAACACCGAGTTTTGCCGCTACCATTTGTAGTAACAGCAGTGTGTTATCCACGCTTTTTAACTGTGGGGCCACAGTGGCAGGTTGTAGAAAGCGTCGCCAGATGTCCAAGCGCTGGCGCTGTACCGGGTAGATCAGCAAGGTTTCCTGTGTCAGATCTTCAGGCACAATCTCACTTTTCAGCGCTAAATGGTGGTTTGGTGCCACGATCAGACGCACTTCAAAATCAAACAGTGGCGAATAGTGTAAGCCGCTGCGCGGCAGAATGTCTGAGGTGAGTACCAGATCGAGGTTGCCCTGCTGTAACGCCGGTTGCGGATCAAAAATAACCCCCGATTTAAAATCGATCACCACTTGTGGGAAGGCGGCACGAAAGTTATCCAGTGCCGGTGTTAACCACTGGATGCAGCTGTGACACTCAATGGCGATCCGTAGCCGATCCTGTACCGGTTGTTGGCACTGCTGTAACGCCTGCTGAACCTGAGGTAACACCTGATCAGCCAGTTGTAGCAAGATCTCCCCTTGTGCGGTGAAGCTGAGCGGCTGGCTTTTGCGCATAAAGAGCCTAAAACCAAGACGCTGTTCCAGTTCATTCAGTTGATGTGACAATGCCGATTGAGTTTGGTGTAGTTGTAATGCCGCCGCAGAGAGTGAACCACTGCTGCGCAGTGTTCGTAGTGTGCGTAGATGTTTTAGTTCGATCATGAGAAACCTTCACAATGACAGTGAACAAATTGCGCTTGAGATCACTACCCTAACCGTCAATGATGGATGTGTAAACATCTAGATGGCTAATTGGGAGAAATTAACATGAAGATAGTGACTCACACACTCGGTTTTCCACGTATCGGCCTACAGCGGGAGTTAAAGAGAGCGCAGGAAGATTACTGGGCAGGCCGTAGCAGTGCCACTGAGTTGTTGGCGGTGGGTCGCCAGTTACGTGTGCGCCATTGGCAACAGCAGCAGCAAGCCGGCATCGATCTGCTGCCGGTCGGGGACTTTGCCTGGTACGATCAGGTGTTGACCACCAGCCTGATGCTAGGCAATGTGCCTGAGCGTCACCGCAGCCAAGATGGCTCTATCGATCTTGATACGCTGTTCCGCATCGCCCGGGGCCGTGCGCCAAGCGGTAAACCGGCTGCAGCCGCTGAGATGACCAAGTGGTTTAATACCAACTATCACTACATCGTGCCGGAATTTAGTTTAGGCCAACAGTTCAGCCTGAGTTGGCGGCAACTGCTGGAAGAGGTGGATGAAGCACTGGCATTGGGCTATCGGATTAAGCCCGTCCTGCTCGGGCCGGTGACCTATCTTTGGCTCGGTAAGGTGAAGGGAGAAGCGTTTGATCGGCTGACGCTGTTGCCGCAGATCCTACCGGTTTACCAGCAGTTGCTGGCTGAACTAGCAAAACGCAATATTGAATGGGTGCAGATCGATGAGCCAGCACTGGTGTTAGAACTGCCACCGGAGTGGTTGCTGGCTTATCAAACCGCTTATGCCTCATTGCAGGGGCAGGTGAAGCTGCTGCTGACCACCTACTTCGATGGCATTAGCCATAATCTGGCTACACTGCGCACGCTACCCGTGCAAGGGCTACATGTCGATTTGGTGGCTGGTAACGATGATATTGTCACCCTGCACCACACACTGCCGATACATTGGCTGTTTTCTCTTGGGGTGATTAATGGTCGCAACGTTTGGCGGGCAGATCTCAATAGGTGGTTTAACAAGTTGCAACCGTTGTTAGATCAACGTTCGCTGTGGCTGGCAACCTCTTGTTCTCTACTGCACTGCCCGATCGATTTAAGCATTGAACGTCGTCTAAACGCAGAAGTAAAAAGCTGGTTGGCATTTTCTCTGCAAAAGTGTGCCGAGTTGGCGCTGCTGAGCAAGGCATTAAGTCAGCCGAGTGATCACCATCGGCAGTTGTTAATCGACCATAGTGCGCCACTGAATGCGCGGCAATGTTCACCGTCGGTGCATAACCCGCAGGTTGCTCACCGGCTGGCTGCGCTCACACCGCAGGCGTTACAACGTCAGCACGACTACCCACAACGTGCAGAGTTACAGCGCCAACGCTTGCAGCTTCCCGCTTGGCCAACCACCACTATTGGCTCTTTCCCGCAAACCGCCGAGATCCGACGTTTGCGCCGCGAATTCAGGCAGCAACGCCTCAGCGCGGCTGATTATCAAGCACAAATTGCTGAGCAGATCCGGCGAGTGATTAACGAGCAGGAGCAACTGGGGCTGGATGTGCTGGTGCATGGTGAGGCTGAGCGTAATGATATGGTGGAGTATTTTGCCGAGCATCTGGAGGGTTTTGTCTTTACGCAACATGGCTGGGTACAGAGTTACGGTTCTCGTTGTGTCAAACCGCCAATCATTGTCGGTGATATTAGTCGTCCACAACCCATTACCGTTGACTGGGCGCGGTTTGCCCAGTCACTGAGTCAAAAACCGCTAAAGGGGATGTTGACTGGGCCGGTGACCATTCTCTGCTGGTCTTTCCCGCGTGAAGATATTGACCGCGAGCTGATCGCGAAGCAGATCGCCCTAGCACTGCGTGATGAAGTAGCAGATTTACAACAGGCTGGGATTGCCATTATTCAGATTGATGAGCCTGCTCTACGTGAGGGGTTGCCGTTGCGTCAATCGCAGTGGCAAGCTTATTTAAATTGGGCGGTCGACGCATTCCGCCTCAATGCTGCGGTTGCGCAGGATCAGACTCAGATCCATACCCATATGTGTTACTGTGAATTTAACGACATTATGCCAGCCATTGCGGCACTGGATGCTGATGTGATCACTATCGAGACATCACGCTCAGATATGGAGTTGTTGGAAGCCTTTCAATTATTTGATTATCCGAATGAGATCGGCCCCGGTGTCTACGATATTCATTCACCGAATGTGCCAGACGTGGAGTGGATCGAGGCGCTACTACGCAAAGCGGCACAGCATATCCCAGCACAGCGACTATGGGTTAACCCAGATTGCGGACTAAAAACGCGTGATTGGCCAGAAACCCGTGCTGCATTAGCCAATATGGTGCTGGCAGCCAAGCGATTACGCAGCAGTGAATTGGGTTAACGTGGCTAACTGGGAACTGACGTTCTGGCTGGAGCGAGTCGCTTGATGCGACAGCTGATCTCCACCAGTGAAAGCACCTGGCTGAAATGAGCATGGTACAAACAGCGTGTATTAAAACCCGATGGGCGCACAGTGGCGCGCCCTGTTATTTATTGCCGAGTTAAACCACCGCCTCTGCCAGCCAGGTGCTGATCTGGCGTTGGATGCCTGCGGCATCCAACCCCAGTTCGGCACGGATCTCCTCTTGGCTGCCCTGTGGAATGAAATAATCCGGCAGGCCAAGGTTCAATACCGCGATATGTTGCCGTTTGCTGATCAGCAGTTCATTCACCGCACTGCCAGCCCCCCCCATGATTGCGTTCTCTTCTACTGTCACTAATGCTGTGTGGCTGGCAGCCAGTTCAAGCAGCAACTGTTGATCCAGCGGTTTAACAAAACGCATATCTACCAAGGTGGCATCCAGTGCTGCTGCCGCTGCTGCCGCTTGCGGCAGTAAAGTGCCAAAGTTAAGGATCGCGATGTTGTTTCCTTCACGTAGCCGCCGCGCTTTGCCGATGGGGAGTGGTGCCAGTGGTTGCAGGGTGACGCCAATCGCATTACCGCGCGGGTAACGTACTGCACTCGGGCCTGCTTGATAGTGGTAACCGGTGTAGAGCATTTGCCGACATTCGTTCTCGTCGCTCGGGGTCATGATCACCATATTCGGGATACAGCGCAGGAATGAGAGATCAAACGCGCCTTGATGGGTTTGTCCATCAGCGCCGACGATACCGCCACGATCGATAGCAAACATCACTGGCAGGTTCTGGATCGCGACATCGTGGATCACCTGATCGTAAGCACGCTGCAAAAAGGTGGAATAAATCGCCACTACCGGTTTATAGCCAGCAATCGCCAAGCCAGCCGCAAAAGTGACCGCATGTTGTTCGGCAATTGCCACGTCAAAATATTGCTGTGGGAAGTCGCGTGAGAATTGCACCATGCCGGAGCCTTCACGCATCGCCGGTGTGATCGCCATTAACTGGCGGTCTTGTGCTGCGGTTTCACACAGCCACTGGCCAAAAATCTCTGAGTAAGTCGGCAAGGCACTTCTATTTTTCGGTAAGCAGCCGCTGGCAGGATCAAACTTCGGTACCGCATGGAAGCTGATCGGATCCTGTTCTGCTGGTGCGTAGCCACGCCCCTTTTTGGTCATCACATGCAGCAGTTGTGGCCCTTTCAGATCGCGCATATTTTTTAGCGTCACTGCCAAGCCCTGCACATCATGACCGTCAACTGGGCCGATGTAGTTAAAACCCAACTCCTCAAATAGCGTACCGGGCACTACCATGCCTTTCAGATGCTCCTCGGTGCGTTTCATCAACTCTTTGATCGGCGGCAGGCCGGAGAGCACTTTTTTGCCCCCTTCACGCAAGGTCGAGTAGAGCTTGCCGGACAATAGCTGCGCCAGGTGATTATTTAATGCTCCAACATTTTCTGAGATCGACATCTCATTGTCATTGAGCACCACCAGAATGTCGGGAGTGATGTCGCCAGCATGATTCATCGCTTCAAACGCCATCCCCGCAGTGATGGCGCCGTCACCGATCACACAGACGGTGCGGCGGTTTTTACCTTCACGCGCTGCGGCAACTGCAATGCCAAGCCCAGCGCTGATCGAGGTCGAGGAGTGACCGACAGATAACACATCGTACTCACTCTCTTCGCGCCACGGGAACGGGTGCAGGCCGCCCTTTTGCCGAATGCTAGCAATGCGATCACGGCGACCGGTCAAGATTTTGTGTGGATAGGCTTGGTGACCTACATCCCATAATAGCTGGTCAAACGGTGTGTTGTAGACATAGTGCAGCGCCACTGTCAGTTCCACACAGCCCAAGCCAGAGGCAAAGTGTCCACTAGAGCGGCTGACACTATCGAGCAGGTATTGCCGCAGTTCGTCACACAGCTTTGGCAGCAGCTCTTTTGGCAGGGAGCGTAGCTCCTGTGGCGTTTCAGCCAATGCCAATGTAGGGTATCTGGTTATATCAAAGTTCATTCGATATTCATGTCCGAGGTGTTTATGCTCAAAGTACGCCAAGTTACCGTTACAGAGCAAGTAGGCACGATTTGAGCATGATATAAGTGCCAGTGCGGATAGGCTGAACTGCAATAGCGCTATGCCCAGTATTGGCTGATCTCACTGGCGTATCACGTTATCTATCACGTTCCACGATAAAACTGGCCAGCGCGCGCAGCACTGCGGTGTCATAACCTTGTGCAGTCAACGGCTGTAGCGACGCCAGCGCCTGTTGCTGTAGCGCCTGTGCTTTTTGCTGCGCTTGTTGCAATCCTAGCAGTGCCGGATAGGTATTTTTGCCAAGTTGCTGGTCTGCGCCTTGCCGTTTGCCCAGTTTTTCCGTTTCACCAATGACATCCAGAATATCATCCTGCACTTGAAATGCTAAACCGATTGCATCGGCATAGTGATCAAGCTGTGGCATCAGATGGCGACCGCTTTCTCCCGCTGCCAGCACCGCCAGACGCACTGCGGTGCGGATCAGCGCTCCCGTTTTGTAGCGGTGTATCTGTTCCAGTGCTGTCAGATCAATCTGCTGGCCTTCAGCTTGCAGATCGAGTGCCTGGCCAGCACACATACCCGCAGCACCGCTGGCTGAGGCCAGTTCTGACAACATTGCCAGCCGGTCACGCATCGTGACATCCGGCATTGGCGCATCAGCCAGGATCGAGAAGGCCAGTGTTTGCAGCGCATCACCGGCTAAAATTGCGTTTGCTTCACCAAACTTGATATGGCAGGTCGGTTGCCCACGGCGTAGATCATCGTCGTCCATCGCTGGCAGGTCATCATGGATCAATGAATAGGCGTGAATGCACTCCACCGCCGCCGCTGCGGCATCCAGGCTATTCAGTTCCAGCCGTAACATTTGTCCGGTGGCATAAACCAAAAATGGCCGCAACCGTTTTCCACCCTGGAGCACGCTGTGGCGCATCGCGGCCACCATCTCGCTCTGGTTGAGTGGCAATTCAGCAATGTAACCAAGCAGTACCTGATCGCTACGTTGACGAAAGGCGGTGAACTGCTGTTCAAGATCAGACATCTTCATGGCTCAATATGTTGGCTAAAAGGCGATAGCGTCGCACTGTCACTGTTGTCATTCAGCAGGATCTGGACACGCTGCTCCGCCTGTTGCAGTGTCTGCTGTCCTTGACGAGCCAGTTGTACACCACGTTCAAACTCGTTCAGCGCTTGCTCCAATGGCAGTTCACCAGACTCTAGGTGTGCGACAATGTTCTCAAGTTCGTGCAATGCACTCTCAAAGCTGATATCCGGCTGTTTATTATCTGATTGCACAGTTTTTTTTGGCATACTTTCCCTTTCATATCCGATCAACGGGCTTATGGTTGCCTATCCTAACGGATCTTGCCGCGCAAATCATGGTGCATCTGCACGCTTTTATGCACTCTGTAGCATCAGTTGGTGATATACTCGCCGCCAAGTTCAGCCAAGGGAAACGCATGAATGCTTATTAACAAACAGTAGCCCTCTCACGCTGTAAACAGAGTTGCCGGAAAGCAAACAGATCTTTTTCTTTTATTTATCATTGACACCAAAAAATCAAAACTACCATGAAGTTTATCGTTAAATTATTCCCCGAAATCACCATTAAGAGCCAATCGGTGCGTTTGCGCTTCATTAAGATCCTGACTACCAATATCCGTAATATCTTGAAGCCACACGATGAAACGCTGGCAGTCGTGCGTCATTGGGATTATATCGAAGTGCGCAGCAAGAATGAGAGCCTACGTCCGATGTTGGCCGAAGCGCTGACGCGTATTCCAGGTATTCACCACATTCTTGAGGTCGAAGATCGCCACTATGTCGATCTGGATGATATTTTTCAGCAAACACTGGCCGCCTATCAGCAGCAGTTGATTGGTAAGAGTTTTTGTGTGCGTGTCAAACGGCGCGGCCAGCATAGTTTCAATTCACAGGATGTCGAGCGCTATGTCGGCGGCGGTTTGAATCAACATATCGCCAGTGCGCGCGTTAAGTTGGAGCAGCCGGATATTACCGTGAACCTACAGATTGAGGATGATCGTCTGTTGTTGGTTAAAAACCGCCTTACTGGACTTGGTGGCTACCCGATCGGTACTCAGGAAGATGTGTTGTCGCTGATCTCCGGCGGCTTCGATTCCGGTGTATCGAGCTTTATGTTAATGCGTCGCGGTTGCCGTGTTCACTACTGCTTTTTCAATCTTGGCGGTGCTGCGCATGAAATTGGCGTTAAACAGGTTGCGCACTATCTGTGGAACCGTTTTGGCAGCTCACACAAAGTACGCTTTATCGCGGTCGACTTTGCTCCAGTCGTCACCGAGATCTTGGAGAAAGTCGATGATGGTCAAATGGGGGTGGTACTGAAGCGCATGATGGTGCGTGCCGCATCACTGCTGGCTGAGCGTTATGGTATCGAGGCGTTAGTGACCGGTGAGGCTCTGGGGCAGGTCTCCAGCCAGACGCTAACCAACTTGCGTCTGATTGATAACGCCAGTGATACGCTGATCTTAAGACCGCTAATCTCGCATGACAAAGAGCAGATCATCAAAATCGCGCGTGAAATTGGCACTGAGGATTTCGCCAAAACCATGCCTGAGTACTGCGGTGTGATCTCCAAAAGCCCGACAGTGAAAGCGGTAAAAGCGCGTATTGAGGCAGAAGAGTCACTTGTTGACGTTGCCATTTTAAATCGTGTGGTGCGCGAGGCCTGTAATGTTGATATTCGCACCATTGCCGAACTGGCAGCAGAGCAAGTGCAGGAAGTTGAGACGGTAAGCGAGGTTGGCAACAATCAGGTGATCCTCGATATCCGCACATTGGATGAGCAGGAGCAGCAGCCACTGCAACTGGCGCAAATCGAGGTGAAATCACTGCCGTTCTATAAATTGGGTAACCAGTTTAGTGAACTGGATCAGCAGAAAACCTATCTGCTTTACTGCAATCGTGGTGTGATGAGCCGTCTACAGGCGCTCTATCTGCTGGAACAGGGCTATCACAACGTTAAGGTTTATCGTCACTGATAACCTAGGTTACCCTGCACCGGAATGGGGAGCGAGTCGGCTCCCCTGAATACAAGGTCAATTAACATCAGGCACCAGAGACACGCTCGACCAGTGATGTGGTGAGATCAGAACGGATGCGGCTACAGACTTTTGAGATGCGGAATTGATAGGCTGGATCCATGATTTGATGGATCGAGTCACTCACCTTGTCGCGCACACTGATGTATAACTTGGCTTCGCTGACAATCTGCTCCAGCTCTTCACTGCGCTGCTGGTAACGTTTGGCATTGATCTGCCGTAGCGCATTGAGTTCCCTGACACAGCTCTGCATCACACCATCACTGCCAATCGATGCCATTGCTTCTGAAGAGGGCGCGCTTAACATGCCACCGGTAGGTTTCGAGGCGGCTGATGCCGATGTCTGAGTTGTTGCTGGCGCTTTGCCGCTCTCATTGGCGCTCTGGCACCCTGCCAGCAACAGACAACTGAATGTGGCTACCGCTACTATTTTTTTCATTACTCAAAAACTCCGGGAAGCAAGGGAATGGCGCGATTTACCGCTGTGAGAGAGCCTTGTGTAGCATAAAATAATCAGTAGCTGCTTGACAAGACTTATCATCGCGCAGTATCCGCACAAGTCAGCACAATCTGTGCCATCTTAACCGCCTATCCAGTTGGGCCACGTTAATCGCCAATTGATCAACCGCGTGAACATTACACCACAACCGATTAATTCCTCACCTGTTGTGTTGTCCAGTTAACCATGCTTGCTGCTAGCTGATCGCTTGCGTTGCCAAACGCTTTTACCACCAGTTGCATGTTTCGCCCTTCGATCGGTTGACGCACCACAAAACTGCGGCTGGCAACCACTCGGCGATCAGAGACGCGCAGGATGCGCGCATCGAAACGGATCACCACCTCGCCCTGCTTGCCTTGATAGATGCTCTGGAACGATGTCAGATCCCCACCAAGCTCATAGTCAGCCTGAAGATTATCTTCATCACTGCTTACCGAGCGGAAATAGCCATGAGCACGAAACTCCTGGATCAAACGGTTACGTAGTAGCGCTGGTGTTGGATCACTCCAGCGAGCACCACTGTAAACAGTGATCTCTGAGCCTTGTGGCTGTACCGCAATTCTGGCTCCAGCCAAGAACTGGCTGGTATTCGGCTGGGCGATACGGAGTGAACGGTTAAGCGGTTTCGTTGCCGTTGCCGTTGCCACGCCCGGTTTAGCGGGTAACAGATAAACTTGTGACACTGGGCTTTCCGGTATGATGGTACAACCGGCCAGAATCATCACCAGCAGCAACGGCAGGTAGCGACGCCAACTGTTCGCCATCAGATTGAAGTAACGCATTATGGGGTAAACTCCTTAGTTCGCTCACGGCCTCTTAACAGTGCTGAGGGATTCTCTTCCAAACGATTGACTGCGGCGCGCAGCGCAACCAGTGTGCGGCGCAACTCATCCACCGCTGGGCCAAAATCTTTAAATCCTTGTATGCCACTGTTCAATGATTCCTGGTTGTCGCGTAGTAGCCGGTTGAGAATGGCACTGCTTTTTTCCAGCGATGCCATGGTGTTGGTTGCCGAACCGACCAACTGTCTGCCCTGCCCTTGTAGTAACCTGTTGGCATTGCTCATCAACTGACTGGTCTGTAGCAACGTCTCGTTGCCCTGTTTAGTGACCACGACCAGTTGCTGCAAAATGGTGCGGATGTCTTCATGCTGTTCGGCAATGGTATCGGTGATCTTATCCAGATTTTCCAGGGTATTGGTCAACCGCTGTTGGTTGGTTGGCGTTAAAACCTGATTGAGCCGGATCAATACCTCGTTAATATTAGTCACAATGTCTTCACCATTACTAATAAATTGGCTCAACGGTGAAGGCGTGGCGATGATCACCGGGATTTGGTTGTTCACGCCGCGCAGCAGCGGGCTGCCCTCACCACCACCGATCAGTTGAATATTCGAGGTGCCGGTAATACCCGCTACCGCCAAACGTGCCTGAGTATCCTGACGAATAGGTGCCGAAGCAGAGACTCGAATGCGCGCCCATACGCGGCTGGGTACTTCACGATCTAACCGCAACTGCACCACTTCACCAATGCGGATACCGCTGTAATTGACGGTGCTGCCCTGTGACAATCCACTCACCGGTTCATTAAATACGATATCAACCAATTTAAACTCACGGTCACTGCCAGAGTTGGTTAACCACAGGCTGAACATCAGCACGGCGCTGAAAATTAGCACGCTAAACAGCCCAATCAACACATGGTGAGCTCGGGTCTCCATCGATTATTTCCTCTCAGGTATATTGGTAACGGCCTGCTGTGCTGCTCTGCCTCGTGGGCCATGAAAATAGTCCTGGATCCAGCGATCATCAGTTGCTGCCACAACATCCAGCGAATCGACCACCAGCACCCGCTTTTGTGATAACACCGCCACGCGGTCACAGATGGTGTAAAGCGTGTCAAGATCATGAGTGACCAGAAATACCGTCAACCCCAGTGCATCACGCAAAGTAAGAATCAGGTTATCAAACGCGGCTGCGCCGATGGGATCTAACCCGGCTGTCGGTTCATCGAGAAACAGAATTTCCGGATCGAGTGCCAACGCTCTGGCTAACGCCGCACGTTTCACCATGCCGCCAGAGAGCGAGGCCGGATACTTGCTCCCCGCATTGGCCGGTAAGCCCGCCAATGCCAGCTTGACCTGTGCCAGCGCTTCGGCTTCACTACGTGGCAAGCCTACATACTCAATCAACGGCAGAGCGACATTTTCAGTTACTGTCAATGAACTAAACAACGCACCACGCTGAAACAGCACACCAAACCGCCGCTCCAGCGCTGAACGCCGCGATCCAGTGAGTGCCAGTAGATCCTCACCAAAAACCTCTATCTTCCCTGCATTGGGTCGACGCAAACCAACGATGGTGCGCAGCAGTACCGATTTACCGGTGCCTGAACCACCAACAATGCCGAGTATCTCGCCACGGCGCACATCCAGATCAAGGTTGTCATGCACACACTGTTGACCAAAACAGTTGCGTAACTGACGGATACGAATGATTGACTCTGCCATCTGCTGTTTCACCATCCCATCTCCATAAAGAACAGTGCCGCGACAGCATCAAGCAAGATCACCACAAAAATGGAGTGAACCACACTGGCGGTCGTGTGAATGCCCACTGACTCGGCGCTGCCGGAAACTTTAAATCCTTCCAGACAGCCGATGATCGCGATCAGAAAAGCAAAAATTGGCGCTTTACTCATCCCGACCAGAAAATGCTGAAAGGCATCACTTGACTGCATGATGGAGAGAAACATGGTTGGCGAGATGTCGAGCGTCAGTGCACACACCACCATGCCACCGAAGATGCCACTGATAATGCCAATAAAGGTCAACATCGGCAGTGCCAGCAGGAGCGCCAACACCCGAGGCAACACCAGCAGCTCAACCGGGTTTAGCCCTAATGTCTGGATCGCATCCAGCTCTTCATTGGCCTTCATCAAACCAATCTCGGCCGTAAAAGCACTGGCCGTGCGACCAGCCATCAATATCGCACAGAGAAGTACGGCAAATTCGCGCAGAAACGAGAACACCACAAGGTGAACGGTGAAAATAGTCGCGCCAAAAACACTCAGTACTGTCGACCCCAAAAAGGCGATCACCGCTCCAACCAGAAAGGTGAGCAGCATGATGATTGGCACCGCATTTAAACCAATCTGTTGCAGATTGGCCACCAGCGATGTGACACGCCAGCGCGCAGGCCGTGGCAGCACGCTCAATAACGTCTGTAAGGTCAAGCCAATAAACGCAAGTAGTGCCAACAAATTATGCCAAAAACCTTCTATCGAACGGCCGACAGTCGCCAGCAATTCCAACAGCAATCCCGGTGGTTTTTCACTCGGCGGTGGCGTAAATCCTCGCAATGAATGCGCCACCGTCGCTAATAATACCCGGCGTTCCGGTGCAAGGTGCGGGGCAATTTGCTCCAGCACGGCGACACGCTGTTCACCAAGCAATTTGACCAGTAGCGCAGCTCCTGAGGTATCGAGTGCTTTTAATTGGCTAAAATCGAAGGTTGTCTGTACATCGAGACGCGCAGCTAATTGCGTCACTGCGGGTTCTAGCAAGCGATAGTGAATGAGTGTCCACTCTCCGCTGATCACAACGCGGGTAGGATGAAGCTGTTCACTCCAGGTGAGTAATGTTCCAAGTTGCTGTTGTGTCATAAAAACCGGTTACCTCATGCCAGACAGTTGCGCGGTTTGCTCACTGTTGGCGCTGCTGCTCTGCCTGCATAACGCACGATATTATGTTAACAATCGATCCAATTTACTGATCGGTAATGACGCTCCCTGCTCAGGCTGATGACAATACACCAACGTGCGAGGATATCATCAATAGCCTCTGTAAGTACCATAACATACCACTTTAGGATTATAAAACGAGCAGCTTACTGACTAGTTACTCTATCTATCAACTAGCGTAGCGCTTTTAAGATGGTTTGCTATCCTATCGCTCTCAGGCAATAAGTAACATAACATTTCGCAACGAGGCGTGGGAAAGGGGCGCAGGGCAGGAACAATCGCCCACTCTGCGCAACATCACTTACTTGATCTCACCCATAGCTTTTAACTTGCTGGAGAGATCACGGCGCTCTTTCGACAGCTCGGCATTCTTGATGATGTAGTCGTCAACACGATCTTCATAGTCACTACGCATATTGGCGATAATGTTCTGAATATCCTCAATAGTCATGCCTGGTTTGATATATTGGCTCAGATTATCGAGCAGTAACACACGCTTCTGGTTGTCGCGGATTTTCTTCTCATTATCGACAATTTCACGCTGCAACTTATTTTTACGGCGGAATATACGCACAAACTCCAGGACGTTCTGGAAACTTGGCTTACTTGCATTATCCATACTTACACCTTTGCGTTAGTAGTACACAGATTGTTGATTCACTGACGTTCACCAAGATACCAGTTTGTGGACGGTAGCGCTAATCCGTTAATGTTACCGTCCTACATGACTATCAGTGCATCTTCAATCTTGGCCGGATTACCCGGTTAATGCCACCAACCAGCATCATCAGGCCAGTTTTGGTGTAACCATGTAACGCCACCTGATGCATTCGATACAGTGAGATATAGACTGCACGCGCAATACGCCCCTCAACCATCATTGAACCACGCATCAGGTTGCCCATTAAGCTGCCTACGGTACTAAAACGCGACAGCGATACCAGCGAACCATGATCTTTGTAGACATAGTGCTTCAGCGGCTGATTGTTGATTTGTGCCAAGATATTTTTAAAACACAGCGTCGCCATTTGATGCGCCGACTGCGCACGCGGCGGCACAAAACCCCCCTCTTCACGTGGGCAACTGGCACAATCACCAATAGCAAAAATGTCAGCATCACGTGTCGTCTGTAGCGTTGGCAACACCAGTAACTGGTTGATACGATTGGTTTCCAGCCCGGCAATCTCCTTCATAAAATCAGGAACTTTAATGCCAGCGGCCCAAACCATCAGATCGGCATCAATAAATTCACCGCTCTTAATATTCAAACCATTCTCATTGGCGCTCACCACCATGGTATTGGTCAACACCCGAACCCCAAGTTGTACCAATTCGGAGTGGGCGGCAGCGGAGATACGTGTCGGTAATGCTGGCAAAATACGCTCACCCGCTTCAACCAAGGTGACTTTCAATGCGTGGCTGTCCAGGCCTTCAAATCCGTAGCTATGCAGTTGTTTCACCGCATTATAGAGTTCTGCAGACAACTCGACGCCAGTCGCACCAGCACCGACAATTGCGATGTTAACGCTCTTCTTCTCTGTAGCGTGGGCGGAAAACTTGAGAAACAGGTTCATCATTTCATTATGGAAACGGTGTGCCTGATCTGGGCTATCCAAAAAGATACAGTGCTCTTTGACCCCAGCAGTAGAAAAATCATTTGAAACACTACCCAGCGCCATTACCAGTGTGTCATACGGCAACGTGCGCTCAGGCACCAGTTCATCACCATGCTCATCACAAATTTGCTTAAGTTGAATGGTTTTATTTTCACGGTCGATATTGATTAACGACCCAAGCTGGAAGTGAAAATGGTGATTACGTGCATGGGCAAGGTAGTTGAGAGCATCAACGCCATCATCCAAAGATCCGGTGGCGACTTCATGTAGCAACGGTTTCCACAAGTGGCTATGGTTGCGGTCTACCAGGGTGATATCCGCTTTGTTCCTACGGCCCAATTTGTGCCCTAAACGGGTTGCCAGTTCCAGACCACCAGCGCCCCCACCAACAATAACGATTTTTTTCTTTGGCGTTGTCAAGATGCCCCCAAATGCAAGCAATGATTATCAACAGATCAAAGTGAAAACGCCATCAGGAGCCGCTCTCACCTACAAGTTTGCTACCCAATAGCAGGATAGCACGAGCGGTTATTTGGTCATACCAAATATTGACATACATCAAAATTTTTTTACTGATCGGCACAAAAAAATGGCTTAATGCCCATCCTGGTACTGGTGACTACCGCCTCTCGTTTACGCGCTAACACCGATTATTGCTCTGTAACAGCCAGACACCCTGTATTAAAGCAGGGTGAAAAAACCAGTTTCTTTGCATGTAATTGCGTGATTTAATCCGCAAGCAGTGATTAAGCTATCGTCTAGGCTAGTCTTTTAGCCGTTTCTGTACCGACCATCACTCACCGTGATCAGAAGCACTAAAACCAAGCCATTTACGCGCGTAATCAACGCGAGATCAGGGAATGTGAACATGAGCACTCAACCCAGTGGATTGCAATTTACCCTCAGCGCCGGTGGCCAACCGGCAGGCACCTTCGCGGTGGTCGATTTCACCCTTAACGAACACTACTCCTCGCTGTTTGAACTGGAACTTAACCTCGCCAGCGCCAACCCGGCGGTTGATTTTGATGCCGTGCTTGATCGCGGTGCCACACTCTCGGTCTGGCGTGACGGCGTGCTACAACGCGCGGTTTCCGGCATCGTCACCTGCTTTCAACAGGGTGACACCGGCTTCCAGCAAACCCGCTACCGCATGTCCGTGCGCCCCAGCCTGTGGCGCTTGGGCTTGCGCCGCAACTCACGTATCTTCCAGCTTGAAACCATCGAACAGATCATCAGCAAGCTGCTGCGTGAAGCACAAATCGTCGACTACGCCTTCGGTCTGCGCCACCCGCACCCGGCGCGCGAATTCTGCGTGCAGTACCAAGAGACCGACCTTGAGTTTATCCAGCGCCTAACCGCCGAAGAGGGCATCTTCTACTATTTTGAGTTCAACCAAGGCCGCCATACCGTAGTGTTTGCCGATGACTGCGGCATCATCCGGAAAAAAACCAGCCTGCCGTACAACCCGAACGTCGCCGCACAAGCGCAAGAGCTGTGTGTCAACAGCTTTATCTGTAGCGCCCAAGTGCGCCCCGCCGTGGTACAAATGAAGGATTACACCTTCAAAAACCCGCGCTGGGATGCGACATTCAGCCAACAAGCCAGCGGTGAAATCGCTCAGCGTCGTAGTTACCAACAGTTTGATTTTCCTGGTCGCTTCAAAGATCAGCAGCACGGCAAAGATTTCACCCGCTACCGGCTGGAGGCGCTGCGCAACGACGCCCGTTTGGGGCGCGGCCACAGCAACGACTTCCGCCTGCAACCCGGCATTCTCCTGACGCTGAGCCAGCACCCGCGCGCCGACCTGAACTGCGCCTGGCAACTGATCGCCACCCGCCACAGCGGCCAACAGCCGCAAGCCATGGAACAAGAAGCCGGCGAGCAAGGCACCCACCTGAATACCGAGTTCCAATTTATCCCGCGTAGCCAAACCTGGCGGCCAACGCCACTGCCGAAACCGGTCATCGACGGGCCACATCTGGCCAACGTGGTTGGCCCCGGCAACGAAGAGATCTTCTGCGATGAACATGGCCGCATCCGCGTGCAGTTCCGTTGGGATCGCTACGGCAACAACGACGACCACAGCTCATGCTGGATCCGCGTCAGCCAACCGTGGGCAGGACAAGGCTGGGGCATGATCGCCATCCCGCGCGTTGGCCAGGAAGTGGTGATCCACTTCCTGCACGGCGACCCGGATCAACCGATCGTCACCGGCCGCACCTATCACGCGGTCAACCGCGCCGCGCTGAAACTGCCGATGGCGAAGACCCAGATGGTATTGCGCAGCAAAACCCACAAAGGCGAAGGCTACAACGAACTGCGTTTTGAAGATGCCAAAGGCAGGGAAAGCCTATTCCTGCGTGCCCAGCGCGACATGACCACCCAAGTGCGCAACAACCGAGTGACTGAAGTCGGCGCTAACCACATCGAAACGGTGCGACAAAATCAGCAGATTGAAATTGGCCAACATTATCACTTCACCGCGCACGGCAACCACACCCTGACGGTTCAGGGCGATCAACACACCGAGATCAACGGCCAACAGCAACGCACGGTACAACAGGTGCTGGAACTGGCCTCGGCGCGCGGCATTCGGCTGGAGAGCGGCGCATCGGCACTGGAACTGCACGCCGATGGGCGTATCAGCCTACACGGCAAAAACTTCAACCTCTACGCCACACACAACGGCCAGATCACCGCCAGCCAAGCGCTCGATCTCAACGATGAACAGCAGCTTGCCGAAGCCAGCCAATGGATAAAAAATGCGTTGATTGGCCAGCCATTAACGGTCGAAACCGGCACCAATATCACAGCGGAAGCGGCTGCCACGGCAAGCACCGCAGCGGACGGCGAGCACAACCGCACTGAACCGGCACTGAGCACACTCAACAGCGCAGCGGTGGGTCGATTACTGGCCGCCGGTGCGCTGTATCACCAAAACCCAGAGACCTTTGCCACTATCGCCGAACAGTTGGGCGGCGAAGCGCTCAGTGCCTATCATAACGACTACCAAGACCCGCGTTCGAAAGAGTTAATCGGCCAGCTCTCAACCTTGGCCGATTTTGTCCCGGTGGTTGGTGATATTAAGGGCTTTGCTGAAGCGGAAGACACACTCGATTTTCTCGCCGCCGCTATCGGGGTGATCCCAGTCGTCGGCGACGCCGCTGGCAACGCGCTGAAAGCAGCGAAACAAGCACTGAAAAAAGGCGATGTCGCCGGGGCGTCGAAGTTGGTTAATCAGGCCAGCAATCAGATCTCGGAATATCTACCTGCTCCTGGGAAAATATCAAGTTCTGGTATTGGGGCTAGTGCTCCATTTACGGTTAATAAAGCCCAGGTAGGTAAAAAACTTGGAAAGCATGTTGAGGATTTCGGTGGCAACCCCTCGAATCCAGAGGATAGACAGCGAGTATTAGATGTTATAAATAACATTGGCTCCAATCCGGATAAAACTGTTCCAGGAAAATTTTCCGGTCAGGGAATTGGTGGTGGAGCTAGTCGTGGAGATGTATTTTTTAGAATAAAAGGTAATGATGTGGTCGTGACTAAACCTAATGGTAGCTTTATCACTATTCTTAAGGATGGCGTGAGGAACAATACCTCAGTAAACAATGCACTAAGAGGGAACCCACAATGACCCGCTTTAAAAATGAACATGCAGAAATTATAAAATCGATTATAGGTGAAAGTCTATTGGGTATTAATGGGTTGATTTACTGGCTTGAAGAACCCGATCTCATTCATCCGCAACAGATACAATTTACTTTTTCCAGGGCACAAACTAAGATTAGTTTTCGTTGTGGGATGGATGGTTCAACACTTGAGTTTACTGATATAGAAATGCAAGAAAGTGATCTTGGAGAATATGGAAGAGAAGTAATTATGAATATTTCTTACACCCCCCATTTTCAACAGTACCTTGGTCAGGTGTTGTCAGGTTTTTTTGCAATTTACTCTGCGACTGAAAATTCGATTATTGGAATGAAGCTTTGCTTTAAAAATCAGATTAATTTAATTATCTTGAATACAGGCGATGAGATAAGTATTTTTGATTCTCTATCATTACAGTACGAGAAAGAAGAGAGGATAACTTATATTGATGTCACTATTTGATTTTTATATGAGTTAATTTAGTGCTACACGGTGAGTTTATCGGCTGTGTCACAGGCTATATGTATACTGAAGTTTTTCTAGGCTTACCGACAGGAACCCGGCTACATTTACCACTATCGCCGAACAGTTGGGCGGTGAGGCGCTAAGCACTTATCATGCTGATTACCAAGACCCGCGCTCTCAGAAGGTCATCAGCCAGCTCTCAATCTTGGCCGATTTTGTCCTGGTGGTCGGTGATATTAAAGGCTTTGCCGAAGCGGAAGACACGTTCGATTTTCTCGCTGCCGCGACTGCTGTGATGTTGATGGTCAATCCATCCGCGAGCCTAGCGCTAACTGCGTGGCAGCCCACTGCTGCACTCGATAGCGTGCGATTTTGAGTGTACCGTTTCGCAATTCAGCCGGTAGCGGTAACAACGCAATCGGGCGCTGAAAGTTCGTCAACCGTGACTGTGCCCAGTGCAGTAGTCCAGCCAGTGATAGCTCACCTTGCCACTCGGCCACGGCCACCGGCCGCTGACCAAATTCGATATCATTCACCGGCACGATGATCACCTGTCGGATTTGCGGATGTGCTGCCAATTCACGTTCAATCATCTCCGGTTGTACTCCCTCTGCGCCAGAAAAGAACAGATTGTCCAGACGTCCTAACAGACTCAACTCGCTGTGAACCAAACTGCCGCGATCTCGGCTATGGAACCAGCCTTGGCGATCTACCATCGGGCGCAACTGCCCCTGTTTCCAATACCCCGCAGCCAAACTGGCTGAACGGATCCACACCTCTTGATCAACCAGACGCAGTTGATAGCCAGCCAGTGGTTCACCGACACTCGCGTGTGCATCCGCACGTTTCATGCACACAGTAGAGGCCAGCTCAGTTAGCCCATAACCACACCAACAGGCAATACCGCGCTGTTCAGCTTGCTGTGTTAATTCAAGCGGGATCTGTGCTCCTCCCAATAGCACCTGCTTTAAACCAGGTACGGCTGACGGTTGTGCAAGTAGACGCCATAACTGCGTTGGCACCAATGAAGCATGACTACAGCCCGCTAACGCCGTCAACAAGGGTTGCCGTTGACGCAACACCAGTTGCGCGCCCACCGATAGCCAACGCCAGATAATTGCTTGGCCAGAAATATGGAACAGCGGTAACGATAGCAGCCAACGATCGTCCGCTTGAAAGGTGAACCGTTGTAGCACAGCATCGGCACTGCGTAGGTGTGCGTGATAACTATGCGCTGCTGCCTTAGGCAAACCGACCGAACCAGAGGTCAGTGTCAGTGTTGCTAGACGTGTAGGCTGCCACTCAAGCTGTGCGATAGTCGAGCATCCAGCTGGCTCCATCGATAGCCGGGTGACCGTTGCAGGTAGCGTTGATGGTGTCTCGATGGCAACAACCGCAGTGATCGGTAAATCCTGCCACAGCGCGTTGAGTATCGAGCCAGGCAATTCCGGGTTGAGCGGTAGTACCAGAGCACCACACTGTAACAGCGCCAGATAGGCCAATAACTGTGTGTAGCTATTGTGACCATGTAGCGCAATCACCTGGCCAGGCTCGACCCGCTGCTGATAAAAGCCTGTAGCCAGTCGATCAATCTGCTGCTGTAAGCTCAGCCAACTGACTGGCTGCTGTTGATCGAGTAATGCGGTTGCTTGTGGGCGTTGTGCTGCCCAGTAGCGCCAGGGCCAATCGGTTAACGCTGCCATACCAATTCCAGGCTGTCAGTTTGCCAAAGCGGTAATTCACTGCCCGGCCACGCACGCAGCAGTTGTGCCTGCATCAGATCCAGCGTATCCAGCCCCGGAACGGTGCCGGGCGTTAGCCAGTGCGCTAACCGCGCTAACTGGGTTAGCCCCAAGCTTGATTCGAGACTGGAACTGATCACCGCCACCAACCCTGCCTGTTGTGCCTGTGTGATCAGTTCACCACAGCGCGCCAAACTTCCCACCAGCGTAGGTTTAATCACCAGTGCTGCTACGCCCGGCTCCGCTGCCACCACAAAATCAGCCTCTCGCACGCTCTCATCCCAGGCAATCGCGATACCGCTGGCTTGGGCAAACTGGCGCGATTCGTCGCGCGTCTGGCACGGTTCTTCGAGAAAAGCGATGCGGTCTCGCCATTGTGGATTGATATACTTGGCAAAGGCATCCGCTTTAGCGCGTGTCCAACTGCGGTTAGCATCCAGTCGCAATCTCAGATCAGGCAGTGCTTCCAGCAGCAAGTTGACCACGATGCCATCACGCACCGCTTCGTACAGCCCAACTTTCACTTTGGCCACTTTTTCACCCGGTAACGCAGCCAAGCGAGCAAACAGTTCGTCCGGATCCCCACTGCACAGTGGTGCTTTGCGGTGATCCGCCGCCAGCGGCAACTCACCCGCCAGTTCGGCCAGCGCACAACTGCTGCCAAATGCCACCGAAGGCCAGGCTGTCGCTGGCTCTGATGCTCCCGCCAACCAATCCGCTAGCCAAACTAACGTGGCACTCTGCGCCTGCTCCAGGGTTTCATGGCTAAATTCTGGCAGCGGAGCGATCTCCCCCCACCCCTGCTGTTCACCTTGGCGTAGCTGGAGTAGTAATCCGGTTCGGGTTTTCAGGCGCTGATGGCGCAATACCACACCGGCCTCCATCGGCAATTGATAGCGGTAGAGCACTGCTTGGCGCGTTGGGTTGGTCATCATGGGTTACGTTTGAATTTGCTAAAGTCTGGTTGGCGTTTTTGATTAAACGCATTGCGCCCTTCCTGCCCCTCTTCGGTCATGTAGAACAGCATCGTCGCGTTACCGGCTAACTCCTGTAATCCTGCCTGACCATCGCAATCGGCATTCAGTGCTGCTTTCAAACAGCGCAGTGCCATTGGGCTGTTCTGCAACATTTCGCGACACCAGCGCACTGTCTCACGCTCTAGCTGTGCCAACGGAACCACGCAATTCACCAGCCCCATATCCAGTGCAGCAGCAGCATCATACTGGCGGCATAAGAACCAGATCTCACGCGCCTTCTTTTGCCCGACAATACGTGCCATGTAGGATGCGCCCCAGCCCCCATCGAACGAGCCAACTTTCGGCCCTGTTTGACCAAAAACAGCGTTATCCGCCGCGATAGTCAGATCACACATCATATGCAGTACATGCCCGCCACCAATCGCATAACCGGCTACCATCGCCACTACTGGTTTTGGACAGGTGCGGATCTGACGCTGAAAGTCGAGCACATTCAGGTGATGGGTGCCACGCTGATCCAGATAGCCACCGTAATCACCTCGTACTTTCTGATCCCCCCCTGAACAGAACGCTTGTTCACCCGCACCGGTCAAAATGATGGTGCCGATCTGCTCGTCATAACGTGCATCGGCCAGCGCTTCGAGCATCTCTTTTACTGTATGTGGCCGGAAGGCATTACGAACCTGTGGACGATTAATGGTAATTTTGGCAATGCCATCCGCCGATTTGTGGTACAGGATATCGTCAAAATTGGTGCCAGATGGTTGCCACTCAATCGCGGCATACAGTTGTTGTTCATTCGGGTACAGCATGTTTGCTTCCTATCTCATCAAAAAAGGTCTCTAACAGCGCAGTAAAAGCCGCCGGATTGCTCAGATGCACATTGTGCCCAGCCGCCGCTACAGAGCACAATGGTAATTTAGCCTGCTGTGCCAATGCCAAAAATTTGGCGTCCTGCGCACCGCATATCAGCCGTAGTGGCCGTGTGAGCTGTCGCAGTTTCGGCACTAACCAGGGTTGCCGCCCCAATGAGGTGGCTTCCAGCATGTCAGCGACTGCTGCCCCGTGATTTTTCAACCGGCTAGCAATTAACTGTTGCCGTTGTGCTACAGTCAGCGAGGCGAAAACCGCCTGTTGGTACCAGTGTGGCAACAGTTGCGAGAGCGGCTGAGAACGGAAACGTTGCGCCCAGTCGGCATCATGTTGGCAACGCTGCTGGCGCAATTGCGGTTGTGCGATCCCCGGGTGCCCACCTTCAACCACCAGCCCCAGCAGCCCGGCAGACTGCCCGTGACAGGCATGATACATGGCGATACGTCCACCCAGCGAATAACCAATTAACCAATAGCGCTCAATTCGGTGCTGTCTGAGTGTCGCCAGTAACTGTTGGCTAACATCGTCAAAGCCGTGGCAACGTTGTGTCACTGAGCCGCCGTGGCCAGGGAGATCAACCGCCAGCGAGGGCCAATCAGCAAAACGGGCAGCGATGGGCTGCCATTCGCGGCTATTACCAAGCAGACCATGTAGCCAGACTAGCCAAGGTTGCCCTGCGGCAATCGGCTGCCCTGCGCGCTGCCATACTTGAGCCGCTAACATTGGCCTGACGCCAGCAGATTCACCAACTGACGCAAGCTCTCTGCCCCTTCGCTCGCAGCGACCGTCACTTCAATCAAGCTTGCCCCCTGATGCTGCCAGCCCTGTTCAACCGCCTGCTCAAGTTGGCACCAGTTTTCCACTCGCGCATATTGCAGGTGAAACATTGCCGCCGCGTGGCTAAATTCAATATGTTGAGGCATACAGAAAAAACGTTGACGCTGTGCCTCTGGTGTCGGCAGCAAAGAAAAGATCTGTCCACCATTGTTGTTGATCACCAATAACAGCAACGGTGTGGTGCAGTCGCGCAGCAGTGCCAGTGCATTCAGATCGTACAATGCCGAGAGATCACCGATGATCACCAGTGTCGGTTTCTGGTTGGCGCGTTGTACACCGGCAGCAGTAGAAATCAGCCCATCAATACCACTGGCTCCGCGATTGCTGAACACCGGGTAGCCGACGGGTAACTGAGCCAATGCATCAATGAGTCTGACAATCAGACTATTACCAACAAAAAGTTGCCCCTGTTCGGCCAATAACTGTGGTAATCGTTGTGCTAACTGTGCTTCACCAAACTGTTCGGCAACATGGTTAGCAGCCAGTTTGGCACTCTTGCTGGCTAACTCAGTAAGCCCGCTCGCCCAAGCAGGCTGGGATTGTGGCGGATGCAATGCCAACCACTGCGCAATGTCGGCACAGATGCGTCGGCCTCGGTGGTGTGCCGGATCAAGCCGTCCCGGTAGCGGGTCGATCAGCCAATACTCTGCCGGTTGGCAAGTTGCCTGCCACTGTAATAAGCGTTTTCCGGTCAAGCGGCTGCCGACTTGTAGCACCAGTTCAGCTTGTGACAACCATTTGCCTGCTTGTGGGTGTGCCAGCCAGAGATCTGCACACGGCAGTGGTTGCCCGGTCTGTGAAAGCAGATCGCCAATCAGTGGCCAACCCAGTGTTGCAGCCCAATTAGCCAGCAGTTCACCCTCGTACGGTTTTAAGCGACCGGCAATCACTACGCCACGTTTTTGCCGCCATACTGGCCAATCCAGTTCAGCACTGATTGGTTGTGCCACAGACTCCAGTAACCAGGGACGATGCTGTTGCCACCAGTCCCCCAACGCTGCTGACCATTCGGCATATTGCTGCTGATCACCACCATAGAGCGGTTCGGCAAACGGGCAGTTAATATGCAAGCCACCGTGTGATAGCTGAGCCATAGCACTATCAAGCACCGAAACTAACCAGCGTGCAGGGATCTCTGGGCTGGGGCGCGGTAACTCAATAGTCTGTTTAGCATGGCTGGCATACAGCCCAGTTTGGCGAATCGCTTGGTTAGCACCACAATCAATCAGCTCTACTGGGCGATCAGCGGTTAACAGCACTAAACGTTCACCGGTTAATCCGGCTTCGATCAAGGCCGGATAGAGATTGGCAGCCGCTGTGCCAGAAGTGACAATGATTGCAACTGGCTCGGCAGAGGCTTTGGCTAGCCCCAACGCTAAATGCGCCAATCCGCGCTCATCAAAATGGGTGTGGCAGATAAATTTGCGACTGTCAGCCGCAGCCAGTGTCAACGGTGCAGAGCGCGAACCAGGGGCGATGCAAACATGTCGTACCCCATGACGCGCCAACGCCTCTAACAGCAACGCTGCCCAGCGACGATTGAAAACACTTGTAGACATGATTGGCTCACAAATCGTTAAACAAAATTCCTTTCAGCTTCCGAATCGGGCCCAGGAAACAGCCCAATCCGCTGCGCTGCATTATAGCTGCACATTGGCTTAGCACTTTGCGCTGGCGCAAAGTGAGATAACTTATTGCTGTTAAATCAAAGCAGCAGATTGCTCAACAACTTCGCTGCCCAGACTCTGGCCAAAATCAAGCGAGAAACCGACATCTTTGTGCCACTCCGCCACTGCTTGCCCCGAGAGACGAGCCAGCAACATGCTGGCAGCCATGCGTCCGATAGTTTCACGAGGTGTTACGATAGTGGCCAGTTTGGGTGTCAATGCCTGGCCAATGTCCAAGGCATTGCTACCGGCAATCGCTATCTGCTGTGGCACCGCAATCGATCTGGCCTGACAACGCAATAACGCCCCAACCGCCAAATCGTCATTGGTGCAGAATATGCCATCCAACTCTGGGTAACGTGCCAGTGCCGCCTCCAACAACTCGCCGCCTAGGGTAAAAGTGGATGACTGCTCGGTCAACAGATGCCGACCAGACAAACCATTATCCTGCATTGCCTGGTAATAGCCCTCCATCCGCAACTGGGTGCGTCTATCCAGCCGCGCACCGAGATAAATCACCTGGCGTCGGCCACGGCGTAACATTTCTGTCACCATCGCGCGCGCCGCTGCCTGGTGATCCATGCCGACCACCATGTCGATCGGATCCTGCGGCAGATCCATCGTCTCCACCACCGGAATTGCTGCGGTGGCGATCATCTTGCGTGTCCGCGCGGTATGTTGACTCTCTGCCAGGATCAGTCCATCAACATGGTAAGAGAGCAGCGCGGCGATCTGCTGTTCCTCGCGTTGCGGGCTATAGCCGTAATGCGCCAGTAGCGTCTGATAACCCGCCGGCTCAGTCACCGACTCAATACCTTGGATAAGGGCAGAAAATACTTGATTAGACAGCGATGGGATCAAGATACCAATCGCCTTACTGGTGGCGTTAGAGAGAATGTCTGGCACGCGATTGGGAATATAACCCAGTTGTTCTACGACCTGTGCAATCCGTGCCCGGGTCGCTTCAGCAACAGTGAGCGGATCACGCAGGTAGCGACTCACCGTCATTTTGGTAACACCGGTTTGATCGGCAATATCTTGTAGCGTTGGTCTGCGTTTGCGTATCGCGTTCATCTCTATATCCTGGCTGAATGTTACTTGTAACATTACCCGGTTGGGTGGAAAAAGTCAGCAGGCGCGATCTGACCACATGATGATCAGATGCAGTTCTACACCCGTTCCTTAGACGACAATACGCTAATGAGGCCACTTTACCTGTATGCTGCTCAAAACCAGATGCAGCTCAACAACCCTATCTGGTTGAACCACTATCGATGCAGTTCAACCACTGTCGAGCGCTCAACAACTCTTGTGCTGATCCACTGAACTGCCGAATCTCACATCAAGCTGCTAGAGGAAGCTGTAGATCACCATCGCCACTATTCCACCGGTAGTGCCAATGATCGTCTCCATCACAGTCCAAGTCTGCAATGTCTGTTTCTCTGAAAGCCCTAAATAACGGTTAGCTAACCAGAAACCGGAATCATTGACATGCGACAGCACGATAGCACCTCCACCAATTGCGATCGTCACTGCCGCCAGTTGTGCACCACTCAAACCGAGCGGTGTCAACATTGGCAGAACTAACCCACACGCAGTTAACATCGCCACTGTCGCCGAACCTTGGATCACACGGACTGCTGCTGCCAGAATGAACGCCAGCGCCACAATCGGCAAACCTGAATCGGCCAGCATATTGCCCAGCGCAGCACCTACCCCAGAATCGACCAGCACCTGCTTGAATACCCCGCCCGCACCGGTAACCAGAATAATCACACCGGCTGGCTGTAGTGCGCTGTTACAGACATTCATCACCTGTTCACGCGACATACCGCGACGAATACCGAGCAGATAGAACGCCGCCAAGCAGGCAACCATAATCGCCGTGAACGGGTGACCAATAAATCCTAACCAGTTATGCAAGTTAGAACCCTGCTCAACAAAACGGCTAACAATGGTCTTCAATCCTATCATCAGCAGCGGTAAACCAATCAGGCCCATCGCCAAACCAAACGAAGGCAACGGTTTGCTCTGGTCATGCACGCTAGTTTGTGCCTCGGCAGGCAGTGGTACATCAACAAATTTGCTGATAAAAGTACCAAACAGCGGCCCTGCCAAGATCATCGCCGGGATCGCTGCCATCAGCCCGAACAAAATCATGTAACCGAAATCGGCACCCAATTCAGAAGCCACCAGGATCGGCCCTGGTGCAGGGATCAAAAATGCTTGGCAAGTGGCAATACCGGCCAACAGTGCAATACCAATTTTGACCACACCGCCACCACCGCGTCGCACAATCGCGAACGCCACCCCAATCAACAACACCACCGCGACATCAAAAAACAGCGGTAATGCGCAGACAAAGCCGGTAAGTGTGATCGCCCAGTTGGCACGCTTGACACCAAAGCGCCCCAGCAGCGTGTGTGCCACACGATCCAGCGCCCCAGTCACTTCCATCACCTTGCCAAACATTGCCCCTAATGCCACCACCACAGCAACAAAACCCAAGGTTCCGCCCATTCCCTTTTGGATAGTACTGGCAATATTGGCCGGACTCATACCAGCGGCCAATCCCGCCACCATAGAAACTAAAATTAGTGAAACAACGGCGTGCAGACGTGCCTTCATCACCAGGAAAAGCAGCAGCACAATCGAACCTGCTGCGGTCATGATCAAAGAGAGGTCAGACATAGGTATATATTCCTTCAATCTCCCCGCAATAATGGCATGGCAGGGGCTATTTTTAAGCAATGTCTGCCAGAGTGCTGATTGCTACTCTGGGCAGTCATATCGGAGTTCAGTCTGTGGCAGAGTTCACACTTTCAAGCTTCGTGCTTTCACAACCGACCACGTTACCGGTAACATGTTACCGGTAACGTGGTGGATTAACAGTCTTGAACAGCGCGTTTTTTGCAAAATGAGACAGAGGTCAAATTATGGCGGGGAAATGCATTATTGTTATGGGCGTGTGCGGTAGCGGCAAATCGAGTATTGGCTTGAGTGTTGCGCAAAAACTGGGGGCTAAGTTTATTGACGGTGATGATCTGCACCCAAAAGCCAATATCCAGAAAATGGCTGCTGGTAACCCGCTTAATGATCAGGATCGTGCGCCCTGGCTGGAGCGGATCCGTGATGCCGCTTACAGTCTTGAACAGAAAAATGAGGTGGGTGTTATCGTCTGTTCAGCACTAAAACGTCAATATCGTGATCAGATCCGTGAAGGCAATCAATCAGTCTGTTTTCTGTTTATGGATGGTGATCAGCCGTTGATCCTGAAACGAATGCGCGCACGTAAAGGCCATTTCATGCGTGAAAACATGGTGCAAAGTCAATTTGATACCTTAGAGCGCCCAGATGGCGAAGCCGGTGTCTTTCGGGTAGATATCGATGGCAGCTTTAACCAAGTGGTCGATCGGGCACTGGCAGCACTGGAGCAGGCGCCATGATCAACCCTGATATCTCTGCAATCACTGAACGGATCCGCCAGCGCAGCCAGCAGCGGCGTCAGGCTTTTCTTGCCCGCATCCAGCAACAAGCCGAGCAAGGGAAAACCCGTGCAACATTGGCCTGTGGTAATCTGGCTCATGCCGTTGCTGCCTGTAGCAGTGACGACAAGCGGCGCATCCTTGATATGACGCGCGCCAATGTCGCGATTGTTACCGCCTACAACGATATGCTCAGCGCCCATCAGCCCTACCAACATTATCCAGATCAAATCAAACAGGCGTTAAGTGAACTCGGGCATAGCGCACAGGTAGCCGGTGGTGTACCGGCAATGTGTGATGGCATCACCCAGGGACAACCCGGCATGGATATGTCGTTGTTCTCACGTGATTTGATTGCACAAGCAACCGCAGTTTCGCTCTCGCACAACACCTTTGATGCCACGCTGCTGCTCGGTGTCTGCGACAAAATCGCACCAGGGCAGATTATGGGGGCACTCTCCCATGCTCACTTGCCCACTGCATTTGTGCCGGTAGGCCCAATGAGCAGCGGTATCAGTAATGATGAAAAGGTCAAAGTACGCCAAGGTTACTCAGCGGGCAAATTAGGGCGCGATGCACTACTGGAGATGGAGTGTAACGCCTACCACGCACCTGGCACCTGCACCTTCTACGGCACTGCCAACACCAATCAATTGGTGTTTGAAGCGATGGGTCTGATGTTACCAGGCTCAGCTTTTGTCGCGCCAGACAGCGAACTGCGCCAAGCGCTAAACGCAGAGGCCGCTCGCCGCATCAGTGCGATGATCCCCGGTGCCCCAGCCTACCGCCCTTTAAGTAGCGTGTTAGATGAGCGCTCACTGGTCAACGGCCTGGTTGCGCTGCTCGCCTCTGGCGGGAGTACTAATCACAGCATTCACATGGTGGCAGTAGCGAAAATGGCTGGTTTACTAATAACTTGGGATGACATTAACGACCTCTCAGAGGTCGTACCGCTACTGGTGCGCATGTACCCCAACGGTTCCGCCGATGTTAACGCCTTCGAACAGGCTGGTAGCGTTCCTGGATTGATGCGCCGTTTGGCTGAACAGCAGTTGATCCACATGGATGCACTGCCGGTCTTTGGTAGCATGGCGGATTATCTGACTCGACCAACGCTACAACAGGGAAAACTAATATGGCAAGCGGTAGGTGAGAGCCAAGATCCAAGCGTACTGGCGACCAGCGGTCAATACTTTCAAGCTACCGGCGGCACTCGCCTACTGACAGGTAATCTTGGCCGTGCGGTGGTCAAAGTTTCTGCTGTTGCCACGGAATACCGCACCATTGAAGCGCCAGCACGCATCTTTTCCTGCCAACATGCAGTCGAAGCGGCTTATCAAGCTGGAGAGCTTAATCAGGATGTGGTGATTGTCGTGCGTCACAATGGTCCGGCTGCGAACGGAATGCCTGAACTACATAAGCTGATGCCAATATTGGGCAACTTGCAAAATGCTGGTCACCGGGTCGCACTGGTCACCGATGGGCGTCTCTCTGGGGCATCCGGCAAGATCCTGGCAGCCATTCATGTCACACCGGAAGCACTGCATGGCGGCACCATTGGACTGCTACAAGATGGCGACCTACTGCGTATCGATGCAGAAACAGGAAGTATCGATTGCCTGAGTAATTTGAGTGGTCGTGCGCAGGCTGACATCGATCTCACGCAACAACAGCAGAGTTGGGGACGTGAACTGTTTAATGTGATGCGCCGAACCATCTCCAGCGCTGAGTGTGGTGCCACTATTTTTGATTAAAGCCAATAATCGCCGATTAACTCACACTGCCGACAACCGGTAGCACGCGTTGTCGGTGGTTAACACGCTAGCCTAACAACCAGCTAAAAGCCCCCCGACCTGACACCGTTTTGCTGAAATTGGCACTAAAACAGAGCGACTTACCGTCGCAGCAATAACATAACCAGATACACTGCCTGAAAAGAAGACAACTAAATCCACTAACAGTAAAAACTGTTTGACGCCCTGCGGCAAATGGGGTTTAATGCGCGTCGTTGCCCGGATAGCTCAGTCGGTAGAGCAGGGGATTGAAAATCCCCGTGTCCTTGGTTCGATTCCGAGTCCGGGCACCATCATCTTTTCCTGCATCAAAGCACGCTGGTTAAGAGATGAGAGCCTTAACGGGTGGTTAATACTGGCATCGTCCATTTTGTCCTCTGGCATTGCTGTTTAAAAGTGGTTTTCTTAATCGTTGTGATTTTAAATAGTTCTGTGCTGGTTGATAATACGTTCGACTGCCAAAAATAGGGAACCTGCTGGTAACAGGATCCCTATTCTCATGTCAAGTCAATAATCATCATCCCAGTCAACTAGACTTATGTCAAGGGATGAAGGGTTTTTTATCTCTTTTTATCGGTATAAATCGCCAATTCCGATTCTAATGTCTTCCCGACGATTTTCATATCTAACTCTACATACTCCATTGTGGTGCTGACACAACAGTGTCCCAGCAGATTTTTCACCAGTTGCAAATTACGATCGGGCGACTTCATTAAATCTGTGGCCAAGGTATGGCGAAAACGATGTGGTGACACCTCAAAACCACACATCTTGGAAAGTCGATTGAAAAATGAACGTACTTTCTGCCGAGCATGTTCAACATCCCACTCGACTTGCTGATTGAGCACCACGCGATCGACATCAAACAGAAAGTCATTGGCCGTCGCTCCGACAGATTCAGCCTGTGCCATCAATCGCTGCAAACGTGATTTTAGTACCGTCACAATCGGCACTCGCCATTCTCGGCGAGTTTTACTCCCTTCCAGACACAGATCCAAGTACCCTTCAAGGAGATTCACATCACGTAAACGGATATGCAAAAGTTGATTAAATCGTATACCGGTGTAACGCAACATATCAAGCACTGTCAGCCAATACCAAGCTGGATAAAGGGCATTACGTCCGCCGCGTTGTCCCTGACCTTTGCCTTCCGCCTCTTCACATTGCTCCATCAACAGATAAATTTTGAGCATCTGTGTTCGCGTCAAGGTTTTCTTTTTCTTTTTGTCACGTGGAACATTGCATTGGTTAAAGGGATTTTTACCCGCAGGCAATAACTCATGCTCCAGCGCATGGTTATATAGCGCCCGCAGGTGTGCCATTTTATTGTTCCATGTCTGCGATGATCGTTTCTTATCATTCAGCAGATGACGCCGCCAGCGCAACACTTGTTGATGGCTGATCCGTGCCGGTGGCACACCTTCATCCAGATAGTCAACAAACCCCTTAACGACTTTACGGTAGCTCTGCTCTGAAATAGCTTTAAGTCGGCGCGCGAGAAAATATTCTTCCAAGAGTTCATCCCAAGTGATTTCATTGCACATATGACCTTCTCCGTTATCCTTGTGAAAAGAAAAGATGCTGACTGTCCGCTTGAACAGTAATGCCTCTCAAGCGGGCAACCTTAATAAGATAACCATTAACTTTGTTAAACTTCATCTTTTTTTCATCAGGTTGGGATAAGTTCGCTGGAGTAAAACGTTCTCCTTTTCGTGTACGGTGCAGTTGTAATTTTTCAAAAGCAGACTGGATCTTCTCTCGTTTGTGCTGACATCCACTTTCTTTAATAAATAGATAAAAAATATCTGGCACCAACAGGTACACGAAACCGGCAATAAAATGCACGCGTGACGCAGGTTCATTCGCGCTAATCGTACCAGTCGACAAACCATGAATCAGCCAAGTTAGGAACTGTTCCCCGAGTGACCGCACAGGTACTATTTCCGTGTCTCCATAATCCTCCAACGGTACAGGTGATAGTTTTGTGGGTTCATCTGGCAGCATGACAGGGATCGGTGTGTCCTCAGCAATCTCACTTTGTGATGGCATCACATCAGGCTGAATAGGTGCTACATTGGGCACTGTCTGCGCTGTTGATGGCAGTAATGTGACGATATCGAACTCATGCGAAGGCACAAGAGGTTCAATCGTTGTGGCGGGTTGGTTCATGGCCAACGGTGAAGCAACACGTTCTGCCGACTGTTGCAGTAATGACCTGATTAATGGCATGGCTGGCTTGCTATTCCACAATGCGCCAGCAAGATTACTCAAGGCTGCCGGATTGCCTGCTAACCAACGGATCCCCGCTATGGGCATCAACTGATTGGCGATCACCGCAGCCAACGCCGAAATGTCCTTAGCAGCCAGCGAAGATGGACGAAACCGGAAGCGATAAGGCCCAGCAGGCACAGTGATCCCCGGTTGCCAGATATTTCCCGTACTCTCCTCACCCTCCAGGTGAGTTAATAAGGGCAGATGGTAAAACAGGGCAGCCCAGAAAATGACCGCTTGCCACATCACGCCTTGTGATGCCTGATCTTCTGGTGTGGCACCGGGTGGGAACATATAGCCTTTCGACAGCCTAACGGCATTGGCAGTAAAGCGTAGCGTTAAATCACCAAATCCACCGGTGTATGCCCAGTCACCACAGATAGCAGCAGGAACATGCTGCACATAT
Organism: Serratia microhaemolytica; assembly: GCF_004011885.1. Classification (GTDB taxonomy): domain Bacteria; phylum Pseudomonadota; class Gammaproteobacteria; order Enterobacterales; family Enterobacteriaceae; genus Serratia_G; species Serratia_G microhaemolytica. The sequence continues at coordinate 43,945 of NZ_SBEF01000008.1, forward strand.
TCCAGTAACTGGGTGATGGGCATCAGATACAGGCTCTGATACAGCTCACTGGGCAGTGAACTGCTCTCCTTAATCTTTAGCAGGCAATCTTGGCGTAATGCGCTGGTCAGCAAGCTATCTACGGATTCAGGGGCATAGTACCCCTCGTGCGTTGGTGCTAACGAGGTATCACGCAGCGCTGTACGTAATAACAATGTTTTGATTTTACTGAGCATGAAAAGGAGCCGAGGGAATCAACCCTAATAGACGATTAATTTTGTTATCGCTGATTTCATTCTAAATGAAAGAGTTAAGAGCAAGTTACAAATTCATCAGCGCTTCTCTTCTTTGAGGTCTTTTTCGTGGAGATCAATGTTTATCAAAGCCAATTTCACCCCCTCATAAATATCCCCTTGCCCCAAATTATGAGCACGCTTCCACAACGGTTCATCAAGCGGTAGCCAGAGTGGCAGCCAGTGCGTTGACCCACTGACGGGTGCTGCACTCTCCTGCTCCTTTGAAAGATCTCCTGCTGCGTCTTGATATTCTCCCTTTTTTCTGCTGATGTTATTGCCGATACCAACAAATAGCGCTGTGAAAAAGGACACAGTAAAAGTGAGCATCCAGGCTTGTAAGATCAAGTGCTTGGCAAAACCCATTTTGACTTCAATAGTGGTGTCTACCATCTCTTGCCCTATCTCAATCAATCCGCTTGTTGGGAAGAATACAACAGACATCATTACGAAAAATGGCGTAAATAACATGCTCTCTTTCAGTGCATGGATCAGCAGGGGTAATAGTCTTTTGCACGGATTAATGGCGTTTTTCAATGGATTCATTGTGTTCTTTCCAATCGCAGATTAAGTCAGCTTACCATGACAAAAACACAACATTGTGACGATAAAAAACTCTCAACAGCGAAGTGAGAGTTTTATTCAGACAGATATCCCCCTCTTTCGAAGGGGATGAGGTTATTCCAAGGTGAATGACTACTTGTAATGTCAAGCGTTCTGGCACCATTGAGACATAGTTAACATCCTCTCTTTAAGAAAAAAAGAGGGCCTTGTCCCATGAGGAACAAGGCCCCATGGGGAGATAACAGGGGTTATAACTGCTGCTATCCAACAGTAAATGGTGATGAGATCACATTGGGTAAAAACACTACAATAAGCCTTGATCAGCAAAGGAGACTATTTGCCCATGACCAATCACCATATGATCCAGCACAGGGACATCTATCAATGACAGTGCTTGCTTTAACCTATCAGTGACCTGCCTGTCTGCTTGGCTGGGTTCTGCCACACCTGAAGGGTGGTTATGGGCAAAAATGACAGCGCCTGCATTGTAAAACAGCACCTGTTTGACGATTTCTCGCGGATAAACATTGACTGAATTCAATGTGCCAGTGAATACCGTTTCACCGGCAATCAAACGATGTTGGTTGTCTAGATACATCACAAAAAAGATTTCGCGCTCTAGCCCTTCCAGATGTAAACGCAGGTAGCGACGCACCGTACCAGAATGAGTGAACTGGATCTCACATGTTTGTAGTCGGCTCTCCAACAAACTGATTGCCTGTGTGATGATTTTCTGTTCATGATCTTGATAATACATGGTATTTTCCCGTCATAAAAAGGGGGGAATACCCTGCCTTTGGCGGGACGTATTCCCGCAAAGGTTAATGAATTCATCTGCCTCACCGGTAACGGCTTCAGGCATGAATAAACGTGATGCTAATCAATTGCACCGGCAATGGCAAAACTCTCGCGAACGTCAAATGAGTAATCACGAAGCCAGTGATAACATTCGGTGAAGTACTCGTCCTCTTGGTTCTTATCGTGCGCCAGCTCAGCTAATGCACACAATGCAAACAGTGAAACCGTTATCCCTAATGCCTGAGCGCTCATCTCACCTTGGTAATAATTGGATTGCACGCTGATCCGATAGGTCTTTTCAGTCTTAGGACAGATAAAAAAACCTCCATTTGAAAGCGTGTACCAATCCCAACTATCAATCAGGTAATCATCACAGAATTGTCGAGCAAAACGGAAGCAGAGGTCATTGAAGACAAATAAATTATACTCAATGTTCTGTCTACCCTGTTGCCTCATCGTGACGGACTGTTTGTAACAGCCCAGTGCCAGAGACTCCTCCCGAAATGCTTGGATGCCGGTTATATTAACTTCAATGGATTGTGTCATGGTCGATCCTCAAAACATGCAGGATCTGCCCTTTGCGGAGAGATCCCGCAAAGTGTGGGTAAAATGGCAGTATTCAAATAACTTGACTTAGATGTGACGATAAGACCACACAAGTTTTTTAGCTAAAAAACACGCTTCAATGTAGGCACTGTTGATATCACACCGAATAGAGTCATCAATCGCACAATATTGATAGTGATAATCGCCAGAGGCAGTGAAATAGCGACATAAAATAGTGAATTGGCAATAACCCTCAATTAAGTTATCAACAATCACGCGACAGCCAAAACTTCCTGACTTGCTCTCCATCCATTTACTTTCAATCACTTGGTACATTTCACGTTCTGCTTGCTTAATTTTTTTCGGCAAAACATGACGTAAAAATGAAGCGGCGTATTTGAAAAAAGGAACAGTCTGGATCTCAAATCCAACACGGATCTCAGTTGCTATTTGCATGGTGTACTCCAATAAAAAAGGGAACACCATGCCCCTGATGGGATGGATGCTCCCTTCAGGGTGAGTTTAGATTGGATGCCCAGCGCGTTAGCACTGAAGACATGGCGGTAGATTCAAGAAACCTTCATCGTCGCGTCATAGTGCGCGGGTATTGACGATATCTGCTTCCAAAGGTGTGCAGATGTACCACATTTGCATGTTCTCCCTTGCAGGCTACGGGAGTGTTGTTGTGCCGCCACCCGAAGGCGTTCCTCACAGGCGACAGGAACATTGGTGGTTGCTCGAAAGCAACGGATAAGCCTGAACATTCTTGAATGACTTTTCGTAAATGTCAAGACGATACTCTTTTTGGGGTTCCTGGCTCCAATCAAACCATACTTGACGTGAAAAGTCAGGCACTCTATCATTGTGTGAATAATTAACACTGGAGGCAGCATGAGCAGAACAACAAGTGTGACCATTGGCGAACAACTCAATGCATTCATTAGCCGTCTCATCGAAAGTGGACGCTACGGCTCTGCCAGTGAAGTGATGCGTTCCGCGTTACGATTGCTTGAGCAGCAGGAAGCCAAAGATGAACAAATTCGCTTGGCCGTTCTCGCCGGACTGGAAAGCGGCGAGAGCCCTCTCTCACTGAGTGACATCGCTGCACAAAAAAAGCAAAAGCATCGTGTATAAACTCACTGAACGCGCGGCTGATGACTTCGGCGGCATTTATGATTATACCTTGCTGAAATTTGGCGAAGCACAGGCGGATCTTTACACCGATACCCTTGAGGCATTCTTCGAAACATTAGCTGAAATGCCTACTATCGGACGTGATTATCTTGTCGTTCCTGGCATAATGCGTATTGAATTCCAACAGCATGTTATTTTTTATTCTGTTCGGGATAACGATATTCTGATTATCCGTATATTACACCAACAAATGAGTCATGAGCGCCATGTAGGGCATTGAGATTTTAATTAATGTGACGATCATACTGTTTACATACTTTGTAAAAGGTCACAGCCAGTGTGGGCTGTGACCGAAACGTCCAGCGCTGTGTAACCGTTATTCATCGCCCTGACGAAAATAAACCTGTTTGACATATCGGCCTCTGCCATCACCATGCCCTAAATCCATAGAGACCAATGCGCCTGCTTCTTCACGGCTCATACCCATTTTAATATGATGATCCACTGCATCGCGTGCATAAGCATAACGTAAACTGTGTGGCGAATATTTGCCGTTTAAACCGGCTTCACGCACGACATTTCTATACCGATCAATGGCAGTATGTAGTGAAGACCGATTAATCAGCTTGCCGTCATTTTCATTACAGTACGTTATTGCACGAGCAAGTAGAGACAATACTTTATCACGTTCAAAAATCGTTGTTTCACGAGGACGCCCCCCTTTAGTGCCAAATACCACACGCACCCGTTCATGACCCTTTTGTAATTCAGCCTGCCACGTCTTAAGCGATTTTGCTGATTGCACCGCTTCTTCTGTTCTTAAACCAATATAGCGAGAGAGTTCAATCGCCAATGCAACACCAGGATCTTTCTCTAAAACCAATTTAATCACTTCATGCAACTTCTCATCAGGGATAGGTCGTTTAGTGCCATCTCGGCTGGCGCCCGCAATCCCCAATGCCCTATTACTCAGTTGTTCATGATGAGAATCAGATAGCTTATTTCTGCCTGCCACCGACAAGATGGCGCGCAGCGCTGCCATTTCATTTTGCAGTGTACGCAGCGATATATTTTCCACCTTTCGACTATTAATGTAATTTTCAATATGCTTAATCTTGATGTGTTTTACATCTTTGATTTGAATATTGAGCTTTGCCAGGCGCTCAGAAAATCGGTCAGCAATTTTCGAACGATCCGCCACAGTTTTAAAGCTCCCACCCGCCTGACGAGCGAATGTTACAAGTTGCTTGCTCAGTTTAGACATATCGATATCTCCAATGGCTCACCCAACCGTCAACAAAATAATTTCATCTCCGACGACACGGTTATTCTTGCGCTTCCTGCGTCTCAACGGGTACCTGTGCATCGGAGCGGCGAAATGTTGAGTTATTGCAAGGCTCCCCAGGTCTCTGACCTGTTTGCTGCTAATGCAGAGCTGACATTCGTCAAGCTGCCTCCGACACTACTTTCGCAGTGTCGCCATCGATACCGAGTTGATTGATTTCCTCCTTATAAATGGAACGGTTAGACGGTTTACCGTCATCGTTACGTTGATGTTGAAAGTCAATCCCAGTTACCACAGTGACTACGTGTGTGTCAGAGGGTACTGGAATGGTGAAAACCACGCATGGCGTGGTTTGCCGTTAATGACGCTTGCGGCGTCACTTGGTAGTGTCTTCGCCACTTCACAAGTGACGCCGCAAAGCTCCGTGTTCCTAATGCATCGCCGTAAAGCGGCCAAATGTACCAATTGGCCTTATTACGTCATGCAAAAGTCATACGGATCTCAAGGCGTCATGCAAAGAAATAAAGACGTTACGTCATAAAGACGTGTTGAAACTCATCTCGGCAAAAATTCCCGATATGAGCGAACTGGCTAGCATGCATGGACAACGCTATGCATGTGCAAGTGGAATTACAGCCAACATACATATACATGGCTGCCAAGAACCTTCATCGTCGCGTCATAGTGCGCTTGTATTGACGACATCTGCTTTCAAAGGTGAGCAGATTTACCCATTTGCATGGACTCTCTTGCAGGTAACGAGAGCTCATGTAGCCACCCGAAGGCGTTCCTCACAGGCTACTAGGAACATTGGTGGTCGTCGTTTGACGACAGATAAAGCGATTGAAGACTATCAGTGGTGGAGGTGTTCGTCAAGCGGTGTCAGCCCAACCCCAAACAACTCCGTAAGATGAGGAGGTTGTTCAGTGCTGCTTGATGGATGTAAAATGTAGCGACTTATTGACACTACAAGAGATAAATCTAAAAGGATGAATGGTTAAGATACTTGTTTAGCTTTTTTGGAGCATCATTTATTGCTGTATGTGCTCTTGCTTACAAAGAAAAAGATATTTACTGTAAATTCATCAGAAATCAAATCTGGGTTTTTGGATATTGTCTTTTCGGGGCAAGCGCTGGCTCACTGGTCACTCTAAATATATTTCATGGATACATTATAAACATAAAAGAACTCATACAGGAGAATAGAACAATTGAAGATTATTATAATACTGGTTTTAGTTTTTTGATAATCATGCTTGTATTATCAATAGCGATGCTGGTTACATTGCACATTATTGATAAAATCATTTTTTCAAAAAATAAAAATGTGAGCAACGTTAAAAATGATGATGGTGGTAGTTAAAGAAAAAACTGATTTTTTTCGACAAATCAGCAATCGACTCCATACCGTTCGCCAGGACGCTGGTTAGCGCCTGGCTTCACGCAATCTGTTGCCCATGAGGGATTTATAGATGACACAATTCAATTCATAGGAATGTGTACGGAAAATAGTTCTAAGACTCGAGACAATTCCAATAATTATCGAACAGTACCTTCTGCAACACCTTTAACTTCTGCCATTAACTCCTTTAAGCCTTCACCTGTTAACGTTTGAGGGGATGAAGAACTATAAGTTATATACAGCCGACTCCCTACACCATTTTTTTCAACCTCGATGGTGAGGTGGTCACCATAATCACCCCAATTATTACCCATTTTGTAATAACTGCCAGGCATCGACTCCCATTTCTGTCCATTACTAGTAATTGCACTGGCAACCCAATCACCTGATGTATTCTTTTTTCTAATGGCCTCTACTTCTTCATTAGAATAAAACTTATAATGCCGCTTCAATCTTGCTGCCGCAGTATCGACATCAACAGGAATGTCATATTGCTTTAATGTCGACTCTTTCTTCGCAACTTTTTGACTAGATGAAGCTGATGCTGTCTTATCTGCTGAGCCATTGTCAGATTTGAACGCATTCATAAGACTTTCAGCGCCATCACTGACTTTTTTATTTATCTCTGATATTTCAGACATAGAACAGGCTGTAGTAAGAATTGACAATAAACCAATCACCAGAACCTTTTTTATAAACATATCATACCCCTTGCTTTCATATCACGTATAGTGGAATGAGTAATAAAAAAAATAATTCGTTTATAAAACATTTACAAGAACCTGAAGTAATTCAGGTGAAACCCCAAGAAGACATCTGTCAAGTTCACTGGCGTTCTTTGTCTTCCCGTTTTTCGTTTATCAATCGTCGTTTCAATCTAAAATAGGTGGGTCGCGAGATACCTGTTTTCTCTGCTACTGTTCTAAATGGCAACCCCTGCTGAATCAGGGATAATGCTGTTGCTGTTGCAGGATGAGGTTTCCTTCCAAACTTTACCCCAGAGTCCATCGCCGCAATACGTCCTTCATTGGTGCGCTCTAAAATACGTTCACGTTCAGCCTCGGCAACAGCAGCCAGGATCTGGATCACCATTTTCCCCATGGAACCTTCCGTGCTAAGACCGTTTTCCAAAAAGCGGATAGCAATCCCTTTTTTGTGGCAGGCATCAATGATGTGAATCATATCAGCAGTATTACGTCCAAGCCTGTCCATCTTGGTACAGATAATGATATCGTCTTTTTCAGCACGTCCAAGCAAACGCTGTAGACCTTCACGTTCGTCAGTGGCTCCGGTCATCGTGTCGGTAAAAATTCTATCTTCCCTCACACCAACAGCTTTTAGCTCAGCGAGCTGTAACGTCAGCTTCTGATGGCTGGTTGATACCCTGGCATAGCCCAATAACGCCATTTAAGTCTCATAAATCGTTTTTGATACACAAGAGTATCATAATATATAAAATACGATTTATGATACTCCTTTTTATGCAAATTTTGATGAGTATCAAATATTATAATATCTGACACTCATCACGATAACTACAAACCCCTTGAAGCCACCCGCTGATGGTGTCAAGATGGCAGTCGGGCAAATAATCAACAACCAGGCAAGCAGGAGAGTAACATGGCAACCAGACAAGAACGTGCTTTCCAGCGTGGTATTCGAGCTGCTGCGTTTTGGCGAAAAGTGAAAAGTGGCGTGTTAGCTTGGGATGCACACTGTGTTGCTGTGGCGAAAAAACGCAATCTTCCTGGTTGGGTAGGGCATACGCCACTGGGCATCATTGGCTTAACAAGCCTTATACTGGTTGCAATGGGCTTGTTTATGGTTGCCAGTATCGTTTTCACCCTGCTCGCAACGTTACTGGCTGTACTTCTACTCAAAACTCCAACCCAATCTGAATCAGGCAACCAAGCGAAAGCAGTACAACCAACGGTCGACTCTCCTTACTCTATTTACTCTGGTATGGAGTACAGCGAAGTTACACACCATCAACAAGAACACGATAAGTGGTTTAATAACTGGTGGTAATGACATGAAGGCAATAAATGGTGTAAAGAGCACCAATCGCTAGATGGTGCTCTTTACCAGCAAGTTATTTAGGCATTACATTATCTACTCCCTTCGTCGCCACAGTTCCGCTAACTTTGGAACCTAGTGAACCGCCCGTGTTTTTAGGTTCTTGACTACCATTACTCAATGATCTCCCTACTGCATCGCCAACATTCACCCCAGCCCATGACAACGCCCCAATCCACACCATCGGCAATACCAAGAACATCGAACCCATCACCATGTTCATGATCAGATCATCTGAACTATTTTGTAACCCAGCCATATTAAAACGGCTATGGGTATCGGAACTGTAGAGTGCCGTTAACAGCCAACTGTCCAGCCAACGTGCCAGCTCCCACCAGAACGTCAGGAAGTTCAATGCAAAAATCACAAACGTCAATGTGATCACCGTTTTGAACTCATAAGCGGCAAATACCAAAATCAGCGGCAACATCACATACAGCGCCATCAGTAACACCGCCTGCACCATTGGCAATGCCTGGCGCATCGCATCCAGTGCCGGAAATGCCGCTAGGCTGCCTAATGCCGTACCCGCAATTGAACCGACGCGTGTAATGGCATTGGTGGTGGTAAAATCCGCATTGCCACCGTAGCCCGCATAGGCGTGTCCATTTTGTGAGGCATTCAGACTTTTCGGGCTGACAAGGCGGCGGATCACTGCTTCTTCATAATCTCCACTTGCCGCGTTAATCAGTTTCATTGCCGCCGAAATACGTAACCACATGCCCGGATTGGCTTGTGCCATCACCCGCGCTTTCAAACCATCATCCGCATCACTCCACCATTCCGTACAATAGGGATAGCCCCCTTGCCCGGTGTTCGGGCGTGCGCTGTCACGGCTCTTGATATAAGGAAAGTCAGGTCTAGGCATTTTCGATTGCATTTTCGGGTAGTACTCCGCCAAAAACAGTTTACTGCCCAACCATTCGATATCTTTCAGCACCGCTTTGTCAGTCGTATATCCACGATCAGCTCGCTGCCAGTCGTACAATGCCAACGAATAACAGTCATTGGCAAAATCCTGTAACTCCTCAGCCAAAGCACGGTTGGCAATACGGGTATGTTGGATCTCAAAACGCAACTGTCGTAGATCAGGGCGGCAAGGAATGGTGGCCACCGAAGCCTGGGTGATCCCCTTTGACAGCTTATGCACCAACACCCACCATATCGGCGCGGCAGCCGTTTTGCCATTCAGGCTGGAAATCACATTGGCATAACCACTTTGATCCGGTTTTTTCGGTGTCCAGGTACCGCATGTTGCAGCGCGTGAAGCGTCATACTGTAAAGTACTCAGGCTGACGTTGAGCAGCGGCGCACAGCAGGTAATGATCACAAAAAATGCCCCATACACCGTGTTCTCAATACGCGGTAACGAGAGCATTCCCTTGTTGCCTTCATCTTCGCCCTCTTCACGTACTTTCAGCCAAATACTCATCACTTTGAAGGCCAGGGGCAGCGCAAACAACCCCGTGCCAACCAACAGACTCCACAGGCCGTTATTGATCACCCAGCCCAAGAGCGTTAGAAAAAATTCAAGATAACTGTTAGTGCTCATCATCACGCTCCCAGTTGTTTAAAGAATGTGTATTCACACACCACGATAAACGCCACACTGGCCAGCATGATGCGCCTCAGTGGTTGACGATATTCCGTGCGAAAGCCTGGCGCGTGGTGAATTTTCCAGAAAAGCCAACCCAGTGCGACATACAGCATCAACCGCCACAACAGCCAACCCAAACGGTGAGCATAAAACCATGCCTGTACCGCCACGATTTCAGACGGATGTTGCAAGGCAAGATAGGCACCCAGCAGGGCGACAACAGAGAACAGCAGTAGCCCTAACAACACCTTGCCAGCAGGCAGCAGGATTTTTTTCCAGTGTTTCCAGTGAATCGGTTTCATTGTGCCCCCTTATTGATTTTCCAACTGATTGACGCGACTGTCGGTGTCGTCGTCAATCTGGGTCTGGGGATGAGTAGCAATACGCTGGTTCTCGCGCTCAATAATGGTTAACGCCGAGTTGTTCGCTAGCGCTCGCCGGATTTCCATCTCGTTTTTCAATGCAGTCAGTTCACGATCAAGCGCATCAATACGACGTTGCGCCTCTTCCATCGCCGCTTTCTGATTGCTGGCATTAGGTTCAGCCATGCCGGTGATCAACATGCGACGCATCAATAAAGCGGTCTCTATTGTCTCGGCCATCGCCAATTCACTAGCCAAACGTGCGACTAGGGTGGCATTATCGGGATCACGTTTCAGTGCAGTGATTACATTGGCAGTGATAGGAAGCCCACCACTCTTTAATTTCGCCAGTTCCTCAACCGAAAGGGGAACTGCACCATTCACCAGTTTGACCAACTGCTCACTGTTGCTTTTAGTGGTTTCTTCCAGCATGGGTGAAAAGCCGGTACCTGCCACTGTGCCTGCCTGATCGTCACTGCTGCCGCTGGTACACTTTGTCGCATCACTACAGGTGCGCTGGGTTTTGTCGCCCAACACTTTCACTACCGCTTGTGCGGCTTCTTCAGCACGGCTGAATTTCTGGCAGACGCTGCCATTGCACTGACTGCCACTGACAGCCTGAGTGCTGGTCACCGGCAGACCGTTCATCATATTAAAGCCAGCAGCCACCAAATCATGGGTGGGGCGAATAGCCGGTTGCCCGGCACCGCCACGCTGTTGCCCACCGATCCAGGGACTCCCTCCTGTGCCCGTGACCTTACGTCCCGCTTCATCACTGCGCACCGCATCACCACCGCCGTTATTGACAATCGAGGTGTATTCACTGAACATCGCCTGCTGTGACCAGTCATTGGTGGTGAAATCCGCCATCTTTTTCGCCATGCTCTCACAGTTCAGTTGTGCCTTATCAAACGCCACATTGGCCTGCAACATACCGTTGGTCAGCATCTCATACAGACCGGGATTGGCGCGTTGAATAAGCATGGCGGGCAGGCTGGCCACCGCTCCCGTTGCGCCTTGGATCACTTCTCCCATCAGATTTTTAAACCCTGCTGTCATGCCGTTAAGCTGGTTGCCCACTGTGGTTTTCAAATCAAAATTCCCACACATCAGATTGCTGCGCCAACCGATGTTGAACCCTAGCTTTTGCATCTGACTGCGGGTTGGCGGTTGTGAAATCACCGAACCGCCACCGAGGGTATAAAATAACCTGTCGGAAACAGCACCAGTGACCGCTGCACCGGTGCTGTTTCCGCTCATCTGGGATGACAAAATGGGGAGGGCTGCCCATGAAGACAGGCTGGACAATGCGAAGGTAGCCACAACAAACATCTGCGAAATTTTCATCACGATCCCCCTCAAAAATTAGTACTAGTTAAAAAGCGCTGTCCTCGACGCTGGCAACAGCTATAAGGTTGCCAGAGTGCAAATGCCGCAGTGTTGTCACTGGCCGCACTGTGACTACCATCGGGAAATACCGCACACTGGCGGCTCATTTGCGGTGCTAAACGTTGCCATTTGTGATTGCGAGCGTTGTTTTCTTCTACGGGATCCGGTGGCCAATAACCGTCTTTACGGTTGCCTTTTAAAGTCTGATAAACATGTGCCTGGCCACTGCGGGTAATGATGTCTGCTACCCGCTGTGCCACCACGGCGGCGGCTTTATCATCATCAACCTGATGAATAAACCCTGAACGCGGGTAGACCGCGCCCCACATATTGCCGCTCAATTGACTACCCACTTCACGCGAGCCGGGGATCAAGGCTTCCGGGTAGAGCGTTTCGGGGATACTCAGACGCCAGGCCACTACATCCAAAGGACTCAGAAAATAGGGCATAAACGGCGTGGCAGCAGTACTACAGGAGTAACCGGGTACACTGCCACCAATCGTTGAAGTGGCCGGATGCCCGATGGCATCGGCGTATTTAAAACGCAACTTGGTATCACGTTGCTTGGGGTTTTTCATATCAGCAGGATTACCGCCATCCGCAGAGAACCCGGTTAGGCTGCTGGTGAGCAGATTTTCCATCCCCCCTGACGTCTTGCTGACCAACGCCATTTCCTTCCAGGGATTCCCCCCTGGTGTGCCATAGGTCGAGACCACCACTTCAGGAATAAAGTGGGTCACTTTTACTGAAGTTTTAACCGTACAGCCAAACATCGAGCAGAACAGCCAATAACAGACGCCACTGACACGCCAACTGATACAATCCTGTGTCAATGCGCTGGCCGCAATCTGTGCCGTATTCATTGCCGCCACCGTAGCCGGTAGTGTCGCAGTAAACAGCGTGGTGGCCACGGCAATTGCTGAGCTGGTTCGCTTCATGGTTGCCCTCCTGCCTGCTGACGCAGTGCCGTGGCAAGGACAATATCCGTGGTGCCATACACCACATCACGTTCATCAAACACCACCGCAGGCACTTTACTCACCCCCAGTTCCCAGGCTTTCACTACCTGCTGATAGGCGTGAGCCAATTGCTGCTGCTGTTGCGCCCAGCGTGGTGAAGCCATCACCTGCTTCACCTGGGCGGCAGCCTGAACCGGATCAGCAGAAAGTGAACCAAAAAACTGGGCTTGTAGCTGTTCAGGTGCATCCAGTGGCACCACCATGACATCTGTTGGCAAGTGATTAGGCATGTGCTGGCTGTCGGTATACAGCACCGTCCCTGCCAACACAGAAGCCGACCATAAGGCCGGCAACGGAAAGATAAAATGACTGAATTTCATTGCGCATCTCCATCAGACTAACTCGCCTGACAGCGTGCGCGGGGAAGCTTAGAAAAGCTGCAAAAAACTCAAAATGCGATTGGGTGAGTTAAATTGGGGGATCTCAGAAAATATCCCACAAATTTCTTTTTTAACGAGTGCAGGTGAAAACCAACTACTCGATGACAACCGGTATGCCAATTTGATTGGCAATCGGCGTATATAAATCAACATCTACACTAGGCGCGCTGATTGAAACAATCAGCGAATACCTTACTCGCTGATTGTAACGCTCTAGTACTGGTCTTGTTTTCCACCATCCACGAGCAGGATAAATGGCGATAGCTCCCCTGCTAGCCAATTCCGCTGCACTACCCCGCCAAATATCGGCATGCAGTGAACCTTTATGCCGATTCATTTTTCCAATGATCCAATCCGGATCATTATCGTTTCTGTTTGCACGTTCATCATCGTCTCTAGCAGCAGCATTTATTCGCGCCCTGAACTGTTCTTCGCTTTCCAAGGGGCGTTTAACATCAAACCGAAGACCATGAGACTCATAACAATAGCGCGAGGTCACACCACGGGCTGATGGATTCGGTTCAATAAAGTATGAAAGTGTTACCCGCATTGCTACTTGGGTATTACCTAAAACTTCAAGCTCATCCAATGGCCATGGCAGGCGATGCAGATTCATATCCCGTAGCTGAGCATCTTTTCCTGGCTCTCGTTTAAACGGTTGCAGAGTTTCCTCGCAAATCATGGTTAGCGAGTTGCCGGCGCTCCAAAGAGCCCGCTCAAGATCGGGTTCACCGAAACCACAGTGCCTGACCAAGTGGGTCATTTGAGCTTTGGTAGGTGTTCCTCGGGCAGGCAAAAAAAGGCTTTTCATCGCTGCTGTCCATTCTGCTGAATGTACGATGAGGCCACGAATACTTTCAGGCCATAGGTCAGGATAGTTAGCCATTAGTTGAGCAGCCATTCTTGCGCACAGTGCAGAGGCGGCACTAGTGGCGTTGCTGGTCGTCAATAATCGTTCACTAGGGCTAGCATGGGTGGTTAGCAGGCTTAAACTAGGCATCCATGCGGCTCCTAAGCCATCTTTTGCTACATTGCCCCCTTCAAAAACCACATCTGGCTTTAATGGCCAATGAGCTTGCCATGTCTGTGATGTGGTACTGAACGGACTTAAACCGCCCGCTTCTGCAATGGGGGTGTAATGCCTTGCATCTTCCTGAATGTTAACCAGATCGGTCATCGCGCCTACGGTCAATGCATTCCAAGCTTGTGCTGGGTCGTGAATACCATCAGAGGAATTACTGTTTGGATATTCCATCCAAGCGTTTGGATCATTGATATTACCTGCAGAAATGACAAAGAGTTTTGGTGTTTCTCCTTGTTCATCAGCATCGTAAGCAAGTCTATCTATGGTTGCTGACCAAGCAGAAGGTCGTCCACGGTCACGATTATCCTTGGCGGTAATAGCCATGCTGAAAACGCGCTTACGATGAGGTGCGGTCACTGTCGGGCGAGCAACAGCTTCTGTCATAAGGTAGCCATGTAGTTGAGAATCACTGCTGTTGGCTCCATCTTTTGGAAGCAATTTAACTGATTCTAACCGATGTGAAACAGATATTGATGTTTGTTGAGAAAGAGCATCCGTTAGGTTACCAAGTAGCGCAAGGCCTGCCAATCCTGTGCCGTGGCCTCCAACATCATCCAAGCCCCAGTTAGGATCAACACTATGTTTATCCTCCTCAGTAATGGCTCGCTGTAGCAATGGGTGACCGTTGTTCACACCAGTATCCAACAGGCAAACATAGGGTACATCGCTACCATTTTCTACTATTTCCAAGCGCTCGTTCAACTCATCAACCCACTCTGATTGCTCGCTAGGTGGCAAGGAATCAAAGAACTCAGCAGTTTCTTTGGCGCGACGCAACTCTGCAATGCAATTTAACATCATCATTGATCGCTTCATCTGGCCGACTGAACCATAAAGCAGCAGAACAGAGCGCTCGGGAAAATATAATTCACCCGCAGCAATACGGAAGTTCAGCTCAGTGGCCATTGCCTTGAATTGTTCCACTAACCCTAGACGATCACCTCGCGTTGGTAGCCAAACTTCCCACCAGAGATGTTCATCATCTGCTGTTGGTATGGACTCTAGCGCGTCGGTCCACAGCGCTTGCAAGGTTGCGGCGCGAATATCTGCAATGGTATTCAGTAACTGGCTATGCGCTGGACCATTTTTTTTATCTTTACTTTCATCCAGGTAAGCTAATATCCACTTCTCAAAAACAGTCAGCTTACCATCGGGCACAAAAACAGTGGCAAAGGTTATGTTTCCTTGTTGCCTGACGTTACGCAGCTCGATACCTGAACGCTCACGGGCGAGGGATTCAAAAGCAAGTTCAACAGTGGGGAAGCTGGCAAACTCAATTTGCAAGCCGAAGCCTTCATCAATACCTGCTTGCCGTTGCTGTTCTACTGCATTGCGCAAGACAGGATTCAGTTGCTGGAGCTTACTAAGTAGCATATTACCGTGAGCATGTCTGTCTCTAGTAGGCAAATCGTTACTTCCCCCCCTGCCAGGTGAAGTAAAGCCTTCAGCTTGAGCACTATTTTGGAAAATAAAGTGCCGACGGTTATTCTGCTCTCTATCTACCATGCCATATCCTTCCTGTTAACTCATCTTATTAAATCGTTCTGATAACTTTCGGCGTTCTTCCAAGGCATAAGCAATATTTTTTTCGGTGATTTTTTGTATGCGCTCAATCAGGGCTGTTTTTAACACTTCATCTGCTGCGCGGGTCAACTCCGCATAGCTAAGACCTACGGCCTTGGATGCTAAGCGTTTCCATGATGTACTTTTGAGCGACATACCAGACAAGCGCGACTTCAGCACACTCGCTATGTGTGCTTCATCTGGCAGTTCATAATGCAGCAAATCATCAAAACGGCGGAACAAGGCATTATCCAGAATATCTGGGTGGTTGGTCGCGCCAATGATAAGACTATGGGATTTATCCTGCTCGATCATTTGTAGGAAGCTGTTGAGAATACGCCGCACTTCTCCTACATCGTTGGTCAAACCTCGCTGGGAGCCAATAGCATCAAATTCGTCAAAGAAATAGACACCCCTAGTTTGCTGGGTTGAGTCGAAAACCTGTCTGAGTTTAGCAGCAGTCTCACCCATAAACTTGGTGAGCAATCCATCTAGGCGAACCTGAAACAAGGGTAGTCCCAGCTCACCAGCCAGTACTGAAGCGGTCATGGTCTTGCCAGTACCAGGTGGCCCAACTAAAAGCAACTTACGTCGAGGAGATAAGCCATGAGACAAGATTTCTGCAGCATGACGCTGTTCGCAGACGATACGTTCTAGTTGTTGGGTAAGCTCAATGCTAAGCACCATATCACTCAGTCGAGATTTGGGGTAACTTACGGACAGGAGGTTGGCCAGCTCGCCTCTTGGCTTGCTGATGGGTACCGCTTTGCTTTCAGTTGTTACTGAACGCTGGGCTTTAGCCTGATCGACCAGTGTACGTAATTCTTCAGCCAGCTTACCATGGCCAAGTTTGGCTTCGTGGGCTGCCACCTGCATGGCCACGGAATAAAAGCGGTTATCGTCACCCTCCAGATGTGACTGGAGCAATGCCTTAAGTTGGTTTGCAATCGCCATGCTGTGATCCCCCTACATGAGGTGCCATTGTACATTGCCAAGCGGATGATCACGACCAAAAACATCAAGACGTTTCCTTGTCTTTGCACCCCCACTTAGTATTTTGATTCTCTAACTAATAATGACAAAGTAGTGTTCCTACAATACCACTCAACGCCGCAATCAGCGGCACAAGAAATTGTGTCCTGTTTACCATTATTGATCAGCCTATTCTGCAGATGCTTTCACAATCGCCTGTACGGCTTTTTTCACCGAAAATGGTCGTAACTCTTTATTAGAGAATAAAACTTTATAACAGAGATGTTGTGCATATCTCCCGTTTTCACGTAGTTCATACTCCACAACAAACCCTTCAATACGTCGGCCATTCAACTCCCACGATGATGAACATTCACAGTAGCGAGTATAGAGATCCTTCAATTCCTCAAAAAAATCACCTTGCGTAACTGGACCACTGAGTTTGATTGCCTCACGCTGATCCATGAAATACCCGACTGCCATTTTTTGAGAACTAAACTCCCGTTTTCCGATAGTGACTGCTTGAGAACATCCCATCATAAACTCCTTAGATTCATTGTAGAGTAATCATGACTAGCCAGATAACAAGTGACTTCCACTTTGTCTTTCTTCTAGGCTGTATCCATTAACCTGATCACAAGCTTGAGGCTGTGGGAAAATCTGCAACCATAAATAGAATCAATGTATTTTACACGCAATTAATCGCATTTAAACAGTAGGCATCACGATCGGCCTTCGCCAACCCTCCCCAACCACAACACCAGATACAGCATATCCGCCGTGTCAGTGACAGTGATGTACCAGCGTGGGTGGCTGTAGTCCTCTTCTGTTGGCCAGTTTTCCTGGCCGTTGCTGACGGTGATTAAAATATTGACGATACCGTGCAGTTTGCCCTTCATCGTCACTGCCACACAACTGCTTAAGCCCACACGGTGTGGGTGGCAGGTGAGGCCGACAACACGAGTCAGGCGCTGGTCGATATGCCAGTGTAACCGTTGTAGATGTGCCTGTGTGCTGGCACTGACCAGCGGCTCACCCTGTGGTGGCAGGGTGAACAGATGATGATCCAGGCTTTCCTCCCCAGCCATCTGGGGAGTTGGGTAGGTCAAGGTGATCATGTCACTCCTTTTATGTAGGTTGTGGCGCGTTGCTATCAAGCAGACCACGCTTGATATCCAACTGATGAGCGATCCGTTTTGCGGCGTCCAGTTCACTGCACTGGTATTGCTGCATCAAGGCGCGGCGTGCCGCTTTCTCTTCTTTTTCGGTCATGCCCAATGCCAGGTAGAGACTCGGTGGCACGGCACGGAACAGCGCTTCGATACGCTTGGCCAGTACCACCCCTTCGGTATAACAACCTGACTGTTTGCGTGCTGATAACAGTACCGCCTGTTGTTCCGGCGTCAAGGCTCTAAACCGACTCACTTCTTTCACTTCCTCAGGCGGCATGGTCAAACACACCCACCACTCCGCCATGTTCAGCATTTTCTCAGCAACATCGGGGAAGTCTTTCAGGTTCTGTGTCGCCAACCATAACCAGGCACCCAACTTACGCCACATTTTCACTACTTTGGTCATGTAGGGCGATAACAGTGGGTTCACCGTCACAATATGCGCTTCATCCACAGCAAAAATAATATCGCGCCCCAGATATTGGTCACGTTCGGCAATATTGTTAATCATGTTGGTCATCGACACCATGGTTAACGCCATTTGTGCTTCATATCCCTGGCGAGCGAAGTGCCCCAAGTCAACCAGCGTCACATCGGCCTCCGCCCACAGTGCCCCTTCGCGGTTAAACAGCTCAGCTTCAAAGCTGCCTTGCTGGGTAAACATGCCTAAAGATTCCGCCATTTCTGCTGCCTTGGCCTTACGCTGCGCATTGCGTGCCGCATTGTTATCAGTGGCAATGGCATACAGTGCCTGTTGCAGATCAGCGGGTAACATCTGCCGCCCTTCCTGGTAAGTTTTGTTGGCCGCTGCCAGCAAGGCTTCACGGATCATCGCACGGTCAGCACGCTTGAGGTCGGCCTCTTCTTGAAGATCTCCGCCAGTGATCATCAGTCGTGCTGAAATCTCCATCTCACCCAGCACATCACGTTCGTCTTCATTCTCTTCGTCCTGTTCTTCACTCTCCAGCACATCCTCCACCGACAGCCCTGCCGCCACCAACCGATGCGCATCGGCAAACGGGGGTAGGCTGACACCACTGCCAGGTTTGATGCTGATTTTATTCACTGTGAGTCCCAGCTCTTCAAAATAATCCGCCAACAAGCCAAATGAGTTGCCTGCTTCAGCAATAAACAGCCGTGGTCGATGGATCGCCATCACCTGCGACAAGCTGGCACACAATGTCGCGGATTTACCTGCACCGCTGGGGCCAAACAGCAATAGATGGGCATTTTGAGTGCGGTCATACTTATTGAGCGGATCGAACGTCAACACATCGCCACCGCGATTAAAGAAGCTGAAACCGGGGTGCCCGGTGCCGGTTTCCCGCCCTGTGATCGGCAACAACCCTGCCAAATGTTGTACCCAGGTCAGGCGTGTATACCAATTCTTTTTATCATTCTCCGGGTTAAAACACATCGGCAGCGCCCGCAGCCAACTATTAAGCGGCGCAACATCAAACTCAGGGCGCATGATCTCCAATCCAGCATTCAATAACACGGTCGAGAGCTCTAGCCGTTTACGTTTCAGGCTACCCATATCTTGCGCACGCAACAGCACCGTGATCGCGGCGCGATAAAGCTTATGACGATTACCCAGATACTCTTTCACCGTTTTCACATCTTGACGTACACGGGCAGACTCGGTGTTCTCACCGACGGCATTTTTTGCCAGCGCGTTAAATTGCGCCTCCAGGCGATCTTGCGGTTGCACCACAATGGTAATACACAGCAGTGAGCCTTCTGGAAACATGTCCATCAGCGCATTGATTTTTTTGCCGCGCTCCCGTTCCCCCGTAATAGCCCCCGGTTCAGGCGCATCACGCAGTTTTTCTACTGCCACCGCGCAATGTGGCTGGTTGTCGATCCACCATACCCCTTGCTCAGGATCAGACACGGGCGGCGTAAACCAGAGTGTCTCGGTGAAATCGTTGTTAACCGGGATCTGCCCAGCGGGAGTATCGCGGTGATCCACGTGACGCGCTTCGCGGTACAGTGTGCGTTTATCTATCCACTCGGGTGCCGGATTAAACAGTCGCAACAGCCAGCGATGTACGCGCTGGCCATCCTGCCGAATACAGCGGATCCCCGCGCTGCCTAAAGCACTTTCGATACGCTCACCGGTCTGGTTAAGTTGTGCCACCGGTGATAAGCCATTGCTTATTGTGCTCTTACCCAACCAGCGATAAATCACCATGCGAATACGTCGCTGTTGTCCGCGCCACGGTTGCCCAGTAACCAGTTCATCCTCAAACAGCCCAGCAGGGCGAGAGATACCGCGAATATGGCGCTCCATTTCAGTAAGCCATGCCTCAGTAAAAGTACTTCCCTGCGCATGGGGTTTCACATAATCACGCAAATGCATCAGGTAATTATCGACATCCTCTTCATCTTGGCAGTAGAACTGTACCACCCACGGATGTTCATCAAACTCATCGAGGCTGTCCTGTAGCGCATTTTCTACCGTATCACGGATCTGCTCCAAATGTGCCTGAGTGCGTCCTTCGGTGGCCACCGGGATCACCTCATACACTGCTCCGACTGACACGCCATCATCCAACAGCAAGCATTTCTCCTCATCCAGGTATTCGACCCAAGGTAGGTAATCAATGATAGAAGGGTTGGCCTGGTAAACTTTGGCCTCCTCCTGATGTGTCATTTTCCCTGGGCGTGTTAGCGGCTCACGTCCCTGGATCGCCAGCGGTGAGTCCACTTCTTCCTCCACAGCGACCTCTGATAGGTTTTTGCTCTTTTTACTTTTCGGTTTAAACAACGAGAACATTACAGCGTCTCCTGCCGTTCACCCGGCAACGCATAGTGGGTTTGGCTGTAAAAAGGGAAAACGGTGCTGTAGCCCGGCACGGGCGTGTTGCCCTGTGCCAAATGCGGATAGAGGTACATCACCATATCGGGATTGGGTAAGCGACTAAATTGCTGGGAAATTTCGCTTTGTTGTGTGCGGCTATAACTGAGATCGCGCTGCATGGCAGCTTGGCTTTCATCATCCTGGAGCGAACGCCGTAATGTTTCACGTGCAATACTGCGCTGTCGTACCACACTGCCTGCACCATCCTCACCGTTCCACAGTGCCAGCATATTATGTTCGCCTGCGGGTAACAGTTCCTCTTTGGAAGTCGAACACCCTGCCAATAAGCCTGTCAGCGCGATAACGACCAGAATTGTGTTTATCTTCATCATGACTCCTTAATCCAGGCCGCCGTGCTGGGCAATACCACCCGGCAGCGTAAAATCGTGGTGAACTTTGCGCCCTTGCGTATCGTAATCAATCGCTAACTGGCGCGTGATATGCACTGCCACGGTCGCGCCAGGTGGCACGTAAATCGCGTCAAAGGTCTGGCCGTAACGTTGTTTCAGCCAGTCGGTGGTCTCGCTCATACCACCTGAGAGCGCCTTACCCAACGCAGCCTGTCCAGCGCTGCCGGTCAACGTGGAGGTAATACCGTTGACATTATTCTGTGTGGTGTACTGACCTTCGCTGATGGCTTCTCCCGCTGCTGCTGCCGCTGAAAGGGCAAACAGGCTCGGTAAATAGGTGCCAGCATTGGTTTTGCGCGTACCACTGATACAGGGAATACCGTCGTTATCGGAGATCCAGCCGATGCCACCGTCAGTGCCGGTTTTATTCTGGCTATTACCATTGCCTGTGTTGTTTCCGTTGGCATCCGGTTGCGGTACCGTGCGCAGTGTGCCATCGGCAAACACAAAGGTGATGCTATTGACTTGGCCACGGACACAGGAGAGCACCCAATCACCACTGGCACTGCCCGAGACAATCGCCCCTTCTACTTCCGGCAGTTCAATGCCGTTCGCCGTCAGGTTGTCTTTGCCGATTAAAATCTTGAACGGATAGGGGTCGGTGACGGTGCCGTTGATCGGCACACGTCCTAACAAGGCTGTCATGGCACGGCTGCCAACCAGCGTGGCGTTTTCCGGCACGGTGTAAACCGGTGTGGTGGTGACTTGTGCGCCTTTTTCGTTGCTGTAGCCTTTGACCTGCTGTTCATAGGCCGCTTTTTGCCGTGTCAGCGGGTTGTTGTCTAAAAATGAGGTAGGAAACAGGGGTAACGCTTTACCACTGGCATCACGCGGATCACTGGCTTGCTGATCGCTGGGCAGTACCCAAATCAGCCCATCATTGGACGTGCTTTCCAACGATGTGCGTTGCCCTGGCAAGCTTTTACCCAGGTTATCAAAACCAAATCCCAACGGGATATCACCCAAACTGCCACCAGTCGTACCGGTTGTCTGAGTATTTTGGGCGCGCTGAATATTTGAACCACTTTGGGTTTTGTTCTCATTGACTTGGTTAAGTTTAGTCGACAGTGCCTCGACACTGCTCATCAGCTTGGCTTGCTCACTCAATAACTGTTGATGGCGCTCTTCATATTGCCGACGGATACTGTCAACTGTCTCCTGATACGCCGTGCCATCTTGGGTGCGTAACAGTTGTTTGTTCTCCTTCATCAACTCTGCATTCCGTTTATCCAGCGCTTTTTGACGATCACGCACATCTTTGAGGCTGCCTATCAACGTGCGTAAAGTGTCTGCGGGTGTATCTCCCTCGACTCCGAGAGATTTCAGCTCATCCGGTGACAGGCTTTTCAGTGCTGTGGTCATCTCTTCTACCGCACTGTTGGTTGGAGCCTGTTGTTTGCAGCTTTTCAGACCAACAAACAGTCCTATCATCACCACGGTAGGAACGATAATTTTCACTATCGCATTGGATTTAATTTGCACGATGCACCTCCGCTTTTTTTCTGCCCGTTGTGCTAGGCTGTCGAGGTTCCGCAATAAAAGCGTGTGCAGGTTGTGCATCCGTCACCAGGTAAACCGTGGTGGTATCTTCCGGTGTACCTACTGCACCAAGCCAACGATGCTGAAAAGTGGCGGCGATAAACCTCCCTTGTAAAACACGCGGATCGAGGATGATTTGCCGTGAGGCGGTATTTTTCAAGCGAATGGCCACCACAGCGCGATCGGCCACCGCCCAAGCCGCCAAGGGGGTAGCCTGGATCGGTTCTGAGGGGTAGAGCGTGGTTAGGCGTCCGGCCAACCTGGGGTTAATCGGACGAATACCGGGTACTGCCTCTACTGTGCGCAACGGCGCGTAGAGACTCTGGGCGGCATAACGGGTCAGCAATACCGGCAACGGTGCGCTGTAGGTCACTTTTTTATCAGTGGGATTGGCCGGGTTGCCATCGCTTGTGGCTGGCGGGGTTGTCGTTTGCTGGAGTTCACTGGCTCGCGTGACTGACGTGACATCACCATGGTAGACCAAGCGAATTGGCTCAGCCGAACCCTTGGCGGCTGCCGTCAAATCCAGCAAAATCACCTCGCCGGTTTCCACATCCTGTAATTGTATGCGCGTGGCACTAAAGGCCGTGTCCGCTTTCAGATAGACTGCGCCACCGCTACTCTGCACACGCAGTTTGCCATCGAGCGTCGATGGGAAACCAACACGCACATTTTTTTCTACAAAGAGCACCCGCTCTTGCCCCACTTTCAGCGGGATTTGCAACGGAATACGCTCCCATTTCATTAATTCCTCTGCCTGAACCGCTGTTGCCAGTGACAGCAATAACAGCAGCACGCCACGTTGCAGGTAATGACACATCATCATCATCTCCTAGTTCGCCGCTTCAAGGCGTTGTGGGATGCCGTCATAGCAATCCAGCGCCAAGCCAAAGGGGTTGCGCTCGGGATCGCCATCCCACCGCACCACTTTGAGCGGATAACGTACCAAAGCGCGTTTTACCGGCTCTGAGTGAAAGTACTCATCCGCCACCAGATCCAGCCGTACCACCCAGTGATCGTTATCAAGCACCGTGACACTTTTAGGTTGGTAGCCGCGTCCGGGGATCTCATACACCACCCGCACCCGGTCAATCAACTCACCCGTTTGGCTGCGTTTTTTAGCATCAGCGTAAAAGAAATCCTGACAGGTCGGCGTCAGATAGGCGGAAAGTGCCTGGATTTTTGCCGGGTAATTCACCTCACCACTTTTCGGCCAGGCATTGAGCTGCTGAAAGATATAGAACGCAAAGGCATAAACAGAGGGTGTCGGCACCTCCCACCAGGGGCGGGTACTGCCAGAACGTAAATCTGGTGGGTTATGTACAGTAAGTTTGCTCGGTGCCAGCATCCAGCCAGCACAAGTAATTAACAGGAAAAAGGTCAGTACCGCACAAGCTAGACGCAACGTCAGGATATGCTGATCCCGATCTTTCACCGCATGACGAAAACGGCTCATTAGATCCTCCCGGTTCGTTTAAGTGACCATCCACGGGCATCAATAATGAGCACACTCCCCCCCTTACGTCTGCCCAGATTGTGATGCTGCTTGAAGACTCCCAGTCGCTGCCAGATGTAGTTCTCCGGTTTGCCCCGTTTCATGCTGCTTAGCCAACGTCCACCAAAGCCAATCAGCAATAACGGGGTCACTAACATGCCGCTCGGAATCATCACCCAGCCGAACAGCATCGCCATCGGCAACGACCACAGCAGACCGACACCAACGCCCAACAACGCGGCCAGCCCCATTTCTGGGGTAGTAAACCCACGAAATACCATCGGCTCGCAGTTCAGGCGATCAGGCAAAAATCGAATGGTCTGCATCGTGGTTTCCTCCTAGGTAATGATGCTGGCAGCTTTGCCCAAGAGCCAAATCACCGCAACCAGTAACACGACACCGACCACAACGATCGCCCCGAACTTACTCCAAGTGGCTTTATCTTCACGTACCTCGGAGAAGGTGCTGACCGCTGCGGATGCGACGACGATAAAAGCAATCGCCGCCACCACAAAGCCACCGATAACAATTCCATCTTGTAGGTAACCTTTTATTTGCCCCATCAAGCCACCCCCGCTAACATTCGAGGTCGGCGGTTCTACGGTGGGTAAATCTGCCAGGGCAGCCTGGCTGTGCAGCCAGGCAAGCAACACCAGGGTACTGGCACGCGTCCAACGCGCACGCCAATTTGAGAGTGAGAAAAATGAGAAAATGGCAGGTGGTAATGTCATTAAGTGTCTCCAAAAATAAGATTGAGATTGCGTAAAACGGGATAACAAGCGTCAACTGGCAAACATCCAGATAGTGATCACCAGCAAAATCACGGCGCGGATGGCAAAACGCCCCAGCGCCGCATGGCGCACTTTTTCGTTACTCCAACCCAGCCAGACATCGGCCAGCGCCCAGGCTGACCACAGAAACAGCAAGGCCAGCAATAGCCCGATACAGGTCAAATGCAACACATCAATAGCGAGTTCACCGGATGCAGAAAGAAAGGCATCGGATTGCTCTTGCGTCATCGCCATCAAGGGCGCTCCCGACGAAACTGCCCACTCACCGACAACGTGCGCGGCTGCGCACGCGAAGGTTCGAGATAGCGGCCAATGCCGTCACGGATAGTGTTGAGATCAGATGTAGCTTGGCGATAATCGAAGAAGAAACGGCCACGATCAGCGGGGTCAGCCTGAACGGCAGCTACCCGCGCTCTTTCCAGTGCGGCCTGCACCTGATCGAGCTGACGTAGCGCTGAGGCCAGTTCATCTTTTTCGGCGGCCATCACCGGCAGCGCCATGGCCAGCAGCAGTGCGCCGTAAGCACACCACGCTGAACGGGGATGGTTCATAAGCACCTCCTTATAAAGTTAAGGTGCTTACAGCATGAGCAAACTAAAGTGAGGAGTCAGCGATAAACTCTTTCTGCGTTGGTGAGAGTTAATTCCCTTATTTGGTAATCTTGTGTGATTTTTATCAGAAGACTGAGGAGATGTGAGAGATGTGGTATAATAAAAGTTGTTTCCTATTCGTTCTCACTCAGTTTAATAATGTTGTCGTCAAAGACTAATTCGCGATAGACGAAATACTATATATAGTGTTTTTTGTTAAATTTAACACCATATATTGATTTTCTAATAAACGTGTAGTACTTTTAAAATGATGTGGTTACTGTGAGTATCAACATGCTGTAAACCAGTAACTATATTCGGTCAGAAAAATTTCCTATTAACTATCTGAAGGATAATCATCATGGCACTTAAACCTGGTCCGAAACCGATTGCTGAATCGACAGGCAAACCAGATAAACGTCGGCGTGATAATAAAGATACGCCAGGAAACACCCCAGAGTTAAAACCAAGTGAATCTACAAAAAAAAGGAAATAAGAAAGTCAGGGAAGGGACAGTCTAACAAGACTAGCGGACAACTGACGCGCCAGTACCCGTAATGACAGGGCTTGTCTGCTGACGCAAGCGCACAAAAGCAAGTTTTACGCGCCTGCGTCCAGCGCGATTAAAGATATTTCTTGAACGATGCCGTCGTCACCATAATTGCCATGCCCAGCAGCAGTGCACCGGGTAACAGGATCAGGTTGGGGTAGATAGCGGTAGGCCAGGAGAGGTAGAGGATAATTGGTATCGCAAATGCTGATTTCACCATCTTTTTGGCACGGTGATAGACAAACGAACTCTCATAACCGGCACCATAACGACGTAAATCTCGCCGCCCGAGCCCCTCAACCAGTGCCACCACTACCGCCATCACAAACAACGGCAGCGATAACACCAGTATGGTGACACGCACCAACACGATCACCGTTACCCAAATGGTGGCCATCAGGTAATCATGCAGGTAGTTGGCTAATCCTACGTGCCATTGTTCTAATTGGCGCGAGAACGCATTGCCGTCGTGCGACGATTGCTGGATCCAGGCCAACAGGCCACTGTCAACAAATGCCCATTGATAGGCTGTGGTGATCCAGCCTGTCACGGTAACAGCAGGGTCAGAGAGCAGTAGACTGCGAGTAAATTCGCGTGACAGCCAGCCCAGCTCGGTGCTCATCACCGTTTCACTGTGTTTTGATCCGAGTTCCGGCCAGAAAAAGGCAATACCGATGTATTCAATCACTAAGCTCAGTAACAGCGAAGCCAGTAACATGCCAAGCAGTGCCCAAGGCCATGCCCAGAGCAGGTTATAGAGCAGACCATGTTTCTTCTCTGGCTGTGGTGGGGGCGGTTGACGTTTGATTTCAGCCATGTTCCCCCCTATTCACCGCCTCGGGTGTCTCATGCCACCATCCTTCGCTACTACGGTAGTTGCGGCGCATCGCTTCAGCGATTTGTGAAAGACTCTCCGGTAACATGACATCACGACGATCACCCGCTGGCAGTGGCATACGGATTTTCCACAGTTGGCCACCTTCTAACAGTGCGAACGCCTGTCCCTTGGGCAAGGTGACCACATCTGCGGGTTCTAACAGCGGCACTTTCACTGTGCCCACCCGGTCTTGCGTGCTCGAGCTAAAATCCTGGCCACTTTCGCTATCGGTATCCTGGTGACCCGAGACCAGGGTTTTACTATAAATCTCCACCTGGGGGAGCTGACTGGTCAGTAATTCCGCTGTCACATTATCGCGCACGCGCAACATGATCAGGTTGTTGAAGTTGCCCTGTACCTGCGCGGTTTTCGCCGCATTGCCAATCCGCGCTTCAATATCTGAGGAGGTTTGGGTATAGGCCGTCACCTGCATTCCTGCGCCACCGCCCTTGTTGATTAACGGGATAAACTCATCGCCCATTAGCTCGTTAAACTCATCACAATGCAGGTTGATCGGCGTTTTCTTTTCACTGGTGCCAGGTAAACCACTCATGATGCCATGCTTGTAGATATGCCCCGCCATGCTCACCAGATCAGCAAACATGCTGTTCCCCACCGCACTGGCTACTTCGCTGTCACTGAGTGCATCCAGACCAACGTAGACAATGCCCTTTTTGCGGATCACCTGTTCCCAGTCAAAAATCGGGCGGGGATCGTCCATATCCAGATAATCCGGCGCGAGCAGTTCAGCCGTTTTGCCCGTCGTCAGCTTTTCCAGTAACGGCAGCAGTGAAGCGACAATCTTGTCAAAATAGGTGCGGTCATAGCGTACCGCGCTGCGTAAGCCATCCAGGATCGGATCATACAGGGCTTTACCCATTTCTGAGCTGAGCGCTAACTCAATCGACCAAATCCGCACCGCCTGCGGTTGTCCTTGCATAGTGCGCGGCACATCATTTTCTCCCAACACTTGAGCATTGTTACTGATTTGTGCTTGTAAAGCAGGCAATTGCTCCTGAATGACTTGCTCGGCGTAGCGGATATAGAGATCAGCAATATTATTCACATAGCGGGTGATCAGGGTGTAATCGGGGCGTTCGCCGAGTGCTACCAATGCCCGCGCAATGATATTGACAAAACGCCAGGCAAATTCACGGAACGCAGCGCTGTTGCCTTCCCCTGAAAGCTGACCAGCAATACGCGAGGCCACTTCCGATACGCGACCAAAACGTCCCACGGCATTGTAACGCGCCGAAATTTCCGGCCAGCCTAAATGGAAAATAGTCAGCGCGTCACCACGACCCGCACGATGTGCCTCTGCCCAGACACGCTTCATCAAATCGGCGTCGCCTTTCGGATCAAACACAATGGTGACCTCGCCCCGATGAATATCCTGAGTGATCAGCAATTCCGCTAGGCGGGTTTTCCCCACGCGCGTAGTGCCATAAATAATGGTGTGTCCGACACGCTCAAGCAGCGGTAGCCAGACATCACGCTCTTCTGGCTCCACACCATGCAATACGGGGTTACCGCCAACCGGTGGTAAAGGACGAACCGGATTAAGCAGACTGTCATAGCGCAGCAATTGCCCAAGCCAAGTCAGACGCTGTTCAGTTTTCAGCTCAAGCCAACGCGCTGTACGGTAGAGGCTGTTCGGTTGCAGGTATTTCTCCACTTCTGGCCGCAGCGTATCCTGCAAACGCTGGGTATGTTTTTGCGTCCAGCGAAATCCCAAACCAAGAAACAGCCGTTGCTGACTGAGGGGAATCTGCCGTGCGGTCATCACATAACGCGGTAAACGCTTTAGGTTACGCCGATAACGCAGGATCTGCCAGCCTTGCCGCCCCCGCACCACTGATAACACGCCAAAGCCTGCCGCCATGCCGTAACTGACCGTGGGATCGAGCGCCACCGCCCACGGTGCCTGTACACAGATAAAGGCCGCCACCCCAGCAACCACAGCAGTATTGAGCTCTACAGCGGGTCGCAGTAAGGCTTCGATCACATAACGCTTGCTCATAATCTCTCCTGATAAAAGGCAGGAAACCACGTTGGCTTACCTGCCAGTAAAATCAGTAACAACATAAGTACAGGGTTGATAAACGGTGCAAGCCACTGTGGGGTTGGCGCTATCATGGTTGCACCTTCTGTTGGGTTAACAAACTATCGCTGATCAGCACCGGATAGTGTTGTAACTGCAAGCGTTGCGCCAATTCAGAGCCGGAAGCAGGGACTAACAGTAACTGCGGCACGGCATCGCGTAACGCTTGCACTGCCTCAATACGCTCAACATTGACGATCATGCCCACCGCTCGCCGTTCACGCAGTGTGGCAGCATGTTGTATGAGCCAGGCGCGTGACAAGGCGTCATCGCCCACCAGAAACAGCGCACCGATACCGGGTAAATTCAGTGGGCGATCAGCCACCGCACCCGGTGAGAGTTCTGGCGTTCGCACGGGTAACATCGCAGCTAATCCGCTGACAGACGGAGTGGAAAGTGGTGGGCTGAGAGCCGTCTCTTCCTGCTTGTTGATACTCTCAAAGTAAGCTTCGGTAGACTCGCCACCCAGATCGGCGATCACACGCAATTCAGCTTGTCCTGACAACGACAGTAGCATTAATGGCAAAGCAATAGAGTAGGTCAGTTTCATGGGGTGAATTCCTTGGGTTCGATCCAGTAAGTGGCCAGCGTTGGTGCAACGAGCACATGATTCAACTGGTGTTGTACCTGCGCTTGGTAACGTGCTGCCGTTTTACCTCCGGCAGGATGGTGATAGCAGCCGATAGCGTTTAACCAGCTACCGGGGCGGCGATCCCAACAATCACGCAGCAGCGTAGCCGCTACGTGCAGATTCTCTTGCGGATCAAAAACCGCCCAGGTGGAAGCAAAACGCTGACCATGCCAGCCCAAATTGACTTGCGCGATGCCAACATCGATGCGCTTGAGTGGAGTGTGTTTCATCCACACCTGCAAGGCTTGCCAGGCAGCGAGCCGACTAGGGTAGCGATAACCTTTGCCAGCCACGTTGATTGTCCAAGGCCAAGGGCGACTGACCGTGGTTAGCGATTGTGGGGTAGCGGATGAGAGTAACGCGGTGATCGCTTGAGGTGACAGGGCGCTTTCTGTCAGTGACACGGCATATAACACTTCAGCAGGAATGCCGTGCGTTTGGGCAATATGCTCATAGCGCTCAGGCACTGACTGACCGGCCGTCACACTGGCACTGCACAGTGCCAGCATCATCAAAAAGCAGCGATATGCCATCCATCCTCCCTTTGTTGCAGCAACACAGGCATTAAACCTTCGCCAAAACGCAGCCAATTCCCGCGATCATGGTTAAGCGTGATCTGGCGTGTGCGTACTTTTTCGAGTGGAATATGATGATCGCTTGCCCATTGGCGCAGAGTATTGTCATTGCCCTGACTATCGACCAGATAGATATCGACCTGGCGGTTATCGCGCAACACAGCCGCCAGCCGCGTCTCACAGGTTGGGCAATCCTTGGCTCTGACAAACAGCGCAAAGCGCCCTGTCGTGACACCATCAGCATTGCCAATATTCACGGGTAAAATAGTGGGATAGAGTCGTTGCCAGGCAGCGTTGATTTCACGCTGAAACGCCAGCTCTTTTTCCGTGCGGGCAAATTCGGCTTTCACCCACTTTTCCGCATACTCGCGCCGTTCTGTTGCTGAACGCGCCTCAATACCCAAGACGGAAAGCGGATCAAGTCCTGGCGACTGAATGCCGCGTGGGCCGCTCATCAACTGTTGGTAACGCTGATAGGCATCCTCACTCAATCCCCATTGTTTAGCCTGTGCCTGAAGGGACTGTGAAGGGCTATTTTCATTTTGTGAGTGTGTGATCTCACTGTTTGCTATGTTGTTTGCTGCCACTACTGGCAGGCTGAATAACAGCATTAATGGGATGATCAGTTGTCGTTTCATGCTCAATTCTCCACTTTCACCACGGCCAAGCGCCCTTTAACCCGAAAGGTGGCTTGACCGATGCCAGTCTGTACCAGCGTCCAGCCTGAAACCGTGTCACCTTTTCCTACTAATGTGATTTGCGACAAGCTTCGATAATCGCGTGGCGCAACCGCTGCCCAGGATGCTGTGCCTCGTCGCTCTATCGCCGTTAAAATAAACGGGGCGCGAACTGTTGTGAGGACGCGGGATGTCGGTAGCGTGAGTTTTTTGGCAGCGGTTTTTGTTGCTGCGGTAGGCGTGGTTTTTGTCGCTGTCGTTTTTTCGGCAGGCAGGTTTGTTGCGCTGGCTGCGCTGCTCAGCGGTTTCAGTTTCAACGAGTCCACAGCCGCATTCAGCGTAGTGAACTGCTCGGTGAGCGTGTTCAACCGTTGCTCTTGTGTTTGCAGGGCATTTTGTAGGGTTTGTTGCAGGTGAGTTTGTGTCTGGCGAAAACTATCCAGCGCCTGTTGCTGTGCTTGTCGCTGCGCGGCCTGTTGTGTCACTTGCTGTTGCAACTGAGCAAGCTGTTGCTGGCTCTCCGTCAGGCTAGCTTGCAACGTTTGCAGGGTACTTTTCAGGGTAGAGACATCGGTTTGCAGCACAGATAGCGCTTCCACCGTGCTCACCGTGTTGTCCTGCAACTCCAGACGTGCCAAGCGCTGGTCAAGTTCGCCCAACCCTAGAAAAACCAGGCTGACAAGCAATCCACTGCCTATCAGTAGCACACTGATTAACACTATCTTCATGGCACCACGGCGTAACCCGTGGCGGCGGCGCACAGGCTGGCTCTCTGCTGTGTCATTCGTCACCTCATTCATGGTGTGACCCCGTTCGCTGGCAGTTGATAACCAGGACGCAGGCTGTGACACACCACACGCTGCACACTATCAACCTCTAACTGCCAGGCGGGCCCTGCCATCACTTGCAACGCAGTGCGCAAGCGCATCGGCCCCAGTTGGTACTGCACAGCGGGAAGCGGTTGTTGATAGAGCACCCGATTTGCCGGTTCATGGTTGCACAGAGAGAACCCTGACTGCTTCATGGCATAACGCATCGCTTCACCCACAGTCGGGTTTAATGAGGCCGGAATACGTATCTCAATCGTCTGAGCAAGCGGATCACGTTGCGCCGCCATCGGATCCGTGTTGAGCAGCAGATAGCGATCATAACGGATCACCTCTGGTGGCTTGGCAAACTCATCTGGCTGAGCGGATTGCACATTGCTGGTCAGTACCGAGGCGCGGAGCGATGTTTGTGATGAGGGTGATTTTTCTGGCGGGTGCTGAGTGCAACCACCGAGTAGCAGAAAGGATGAAGTCAGTAGGTATAGCCATTTCATCAGAAAGTTTCCTTATACAGTGATAACTGGGCTCACTGTGCGAAACTCCCTCAATGCACTCAATCAACAACTCATACTGCGTTAAATGAAAAAAACGCCAACCGGAAAGGCTGACGTTTTTGTTTTGTTAAGATTAAAACCACATATTCAAAACGGTATGTCATCATCAAAATCCATCGGCATATCAGCATAAGCTGTGACCGGTGGTTGCGCTTGAGAAGAGACACCAGAAGATGCCGCTTTCTGTAGTGAAGAGGCTGTGCTGCCTTGCCCTTGCTGACGAGCACCTAACATCTGAAATGCCCCTCTCATGTCTACCACCACCTCAGTGGTGTAGCGATCTTGGCCATTTTGGTCTTGCCATTTCCGGTGACGCAACTTACCTTCGACATAAACTTGCGTACCTTTGTGAGCATATTCCCCCACAATTTCCGCTAGTTTGCCGAAAATAACCACACGATGCCACTCAGTAGATTCTTTAGCCTCACCAGTCTGCTTATCGCGCCAGCTTTCTGATGTCGCCACGGACAAGGTTGCAATCGCACCGCCATCTGGCAGATAGCGAATTTCAGGCTCTTGGCCGAGAAAACCAATCAAGGTAACTTTGTTAACGCCACGTGAAGCCATGATGTATTTCCTTCTTGTTGAAATGAAAAGAAAACAGACCACCCTGAAAAACGGCGGTTCTGTTTTTCAGGGAGAAGCGTAAACGCAGTGATCAGAATGAATTTTCAGCGTATTCGCGCTGAAGTGTGCCATCACTCTGTGGTGGTGTTGTGTCGGATTTTTCCGCCTTGTAAGCCATAACCTGGCCGACTTTGATCCAGTCAACTTTGATCAATCGGGCTTTCAGGCTAACACGGTGTTCACCGGCATGTTCACCTTTGTTCAAGGTAAAAATATCCGTGGAAGGGTTGCTCAGGGTGAACCCCAGCAGCACTTTTTTGTCTTCATCCACCGCCTTATGGCAACGTGCAATCAGGCTGGTTGCTTCTTTGCCAGCAACACAGACATCGAAACGTACATAAGTCGGATTATCAGTTGGCCCACTCAGTGCGTTGATGACACAACAGAGGAAAGACCCGTTCTGATGATTCACCTGACGGATATGGCTGAGATAGCCCAATCCTTTTAGTGTCAGATTGAAGTAGTCAGCAGTTTTAGTGGTAACCGTAGTATCAGTAGTAGTATTAATTTCAGACATGATGTTTTCTCCATGGAGATAAAAATAGGGACAACGGAGAAAGAACATCACCCTAACGGGAGAGTTCTTCCCGTCGGGGTATCAGGATTAGCTGTTTTCTGATCCTGACTGTCTAGCAGTTAATAAAACCAACCTTCATCGTCGCGTCATAGTGCGCTTGTATTGACGATATCTGCTTCCAAAGGTGTGCAGATGTACCACATTCGCATGTACTCCCTTGCAGGCTACGGGAGTGTTATTGTGTCGCCACCCTAAGGCGTTCCTCACAGACGACGGGAACATTGGTGGTTGCTCACAAGCAACGGATAAGCCTGTTTATCATTGTTTCCCGTCAGTAAAATGTCAACACGGAAACTCTCAGCACGATTGAATGAAAAAACCACAAAAAAAGGCACCGTTTCCGGTGCCCTTGGGCTAAGTACGTAACCTGTAGTGTCTCATCATGCTCCGAGGTGCTTGGCAGTGATACCTGGCGCGGTTTTCACGGAGTGCATACGCCTTACAGACCAGCGTCAACCAGAGCACTGTCTGTCGAGCCTAGTTACCTTGAACCCTATGCGAGAGATCAAGATAACTCCCGAGGCTGACGGGGTACTTATTGATGCATCAAAGCGCGCTTACCATACCAGAACCTGGCCTGAAGGGGTACTCAGAAATCACAGAAACAGTAGAGAATTAACTTTGCTCTTTCAGAGTTATTTTCCCAAATCATTTTTTATTTCTGATTTTTTACTGTCAACAATTCCATCTCATGCTGGATAGCACAAAAAACAGAATAAATCACCATACCGCCATCAGTGCCACTGTGAGCTTTACGGTACTACTGACACCCTTTCCCACCCAATGACGAGACCAATGAAACTGCTTTTATATAAACCTCTCCAACGGTAACCGAACTTCAGCAATATCCTCCATCTGGCTGACCTCACCGTTCGTCTTTCTCGACAAGCTGTGAAGAAACAAACGAAGATCGCTTTTTACCTGAAAAAATATCAGGATCAAGCTCACCCAGTTGACTGAGAGCCTTCTGTCCGCGTTCCGTAGAATGACGAATATCATCACGGGTAACGGGCATGACACGGTAAGTGCGGATCACGCCATAGACCTGCCTGACGGCGTACCCGCCTTCACTGAGATAATGATCACGCATTGAGCGCGCAATCAGCCCATAATGCCAGGCTTGAAACGTTTTCATCACCAGTTGATCATAACCCACAAGGAGCCATACACAGCGATACCCCAGTGGGGAACGGCTGTAGACACCAATATTCAGTGGGTGGGTTGATGTGACTTCAGACAGGGTGACACCTTTTGGCAAGTCAGCCAGTATGGACTCCAGCTCACGCACCTGTAGCGCAATTTTTGCTGAACTGGCGTTAAGCGTGGTCTCCA
Source organism: Serratia microhaemolytica (assembly GCF_004011885.1). Taxonomy (GTDB): domain Bacteria; phylum Pseudomonadota; class Gammaproteobacteria; order Enterobacterales; family Enterobacteriaceae; genus Serratia_G; species Serratia_G microhaemolytica. The sequence goes on from NZ_SBEF01000008.1 coordinate 78,576, forward strand.
GTTTCATCAGTAACGCATCAGCATAAGGATTATCGGCGGCTGAATCACTAAATACTCGCCCAGCACGCTGGATAACTTCTGGCATGCTTAAAATATCTGTGCGCTTGTGTTTCTCATCATCACTTTTACGCCCATCCCATAACCGTATGGCGTAATGGGTGTGTAGCGCAATAGAGAGTGTCGAGGTTAATGCCCCTGAACGGGGTGGTTCTCCCTCTGCTATTTTCTGTGATTTACTTTTTATCTCAGCCATATGGCCCCCATTGTTACTTTGCATAGTGACTTTGCTTGTATCAGGTCAGGGTTGAGATAGTCGGCAGTAATGCCACAGTGGACAAGAGAAAACCAAAATGGCGGCGTAGGGAGTTTTGCACGGCTAACAGTGCCTGGGCTGTTTCGCCGTTATGCTGCTAATATATTGATGTATCAAAACACTATCCTGCCAAGAAGGTTTGTGCCAATCGGAGCAGTTGCCCATTTCGATAAGTCTCATCTTTACTGTTGATTAACTTAAAGAAAAAGTCGTAATCAAACGGGATGATTTTGCTACACACCGTCTGTTGCCGAGAGTCGGCAATGTTGAGTTCCATACTCTCTGACAGAGTTTCCCCATCAAGGTGACGGCGATGTTTAATAAAGCTAAAAGTTAAATCACAAAAAGCCTTCTCTGTTTTCGTCACAATCTTATGTTCCTGATTGCACAGCAAGTCAGGGCGTTTACGGCATAACTCCTCCGCCAATAGCAGCCCCTGTTTGAGAAAAATGCGACCATAAAGTTTCTTGGCCTGCATCATGTAGGCAAATATCCAGGGAATGTTTTGTCGTGTCGCACCACGGTAACGCCATCCTTCGACCGCACAATAATCACGTAACATACTTTCCGCCAACGCCAATGTGATTTTTATGCCCAGACATTTTTCTAACAGGTAAATGATCCGGTCAAATTGTTCAAGTAGTGTCTGTCTGATTAACAGCCCCACTTTGCTGTCTGCGTGTCGCTGGGCACTTTTGTTTAATGTTTTATTTTTACTGGCATAAGGACACCATTCGTATTCGTCATTATCAACGATGCCTTTTAACGGCACTAACATGGATGCCTGAGAAGAGAGAAAGTGCTTACCAAATGGTTTTTCTCTGCTCATCATCCCGATGATTTGCACAGGATTATCGCAAGCAGGACACACTGCAAACCACCCGTCATGCCCATTGATGGGTTGATACCAGGGAGCCTGCTTTTTTGTTGCTTCATCAAAATTCTCCTGTGTGATTTTATAAACCTGTATTGACTCTACAGAAATTTTGAAGATATCCATCATTCGTCTCCGTTTCACTTCATGGATGGTATTGCCAGGCTGTGTGGTTGGCAATCAATCCCCACCACTCTGCGTTGAGTGGGGGAATATGCCCGTGCTCCTCTGCTATTTTCAGGCAGGCAAGTATCGTTTCAAGCGAAACAGCAAAATCATCACTACCGTTATTAAGCACAAAAACTGCACTACTGTCACAACATTTGTTTTCTATCTCAGTACGAGTGACTGCAGAAATAGGCGCTTTCATTGAGATATCCTCATGTCTGGTTGTTTTTTAGTCGAGTTGGTGCTGTATACTTATTAACCACTGCTGGCACTGCCAGCAGTGTGTATTTATTGACCATTCACTTATTACCCCTAGAACTCAGTTGCTCACGGATTTGCTTCAGGTAGCCACGCACGGCTTCCTCTGATATTGGCGGTGCCTCCGATTTCTGTGCAACAAAGGGGCGCTGTTCAGGGTATTGGGTTGGAGAGGGTTCTGAGGATTTGTTGAGGTTTCTGACAGGATTCAGTTTGCCCTCACGCGCTTTTTTCATCATCGAAAGCAACCAGCCAACCGGGTTCAACACCTGCTGGTTAGCCAACATAGCCAAAATTTGTTGAGCCTGCGCCACAGGTAACGCACGCAGTTGAGCAAGTAACATAGCTTGGTCATGATCGGTGATCACAGCTTTCGCGCTATCAGGCAAAACCAGTTCTCCTTCCCCTGCTACGTACGTATTTTTTATTACACTGTGTGTAATATTACGTACGTAATGGTTCGGATCCCGAACTCTGGGATAACTTATTGAATCTTTAGTTTGTTCGGTTTCCGAACTCAGTAGGGGGTGACTCAGTTCGGTTTCCGAACTCAGTAGGGGGTGACTCAGTTCGGTTTCCGAACCCAGCTTTTTCTGGTCGCTTTTTATGCTTTCCTGACTGAGTTCGGGATCCGAACTCAGGGTCTGCGCTGCATTTTCGCCAAGTTCGGTTTCCGAACTCAGTACTGACTCCAGTGCAGGTTCTTCCGGTTCGTCGGCTTCGTTTGTCTGGTACACCGCCAGGCGGGTAGCCATCTGCTGCGAATTTTGTGGGCGATCCAACCGGCTTTCTATTAAGGCTAAATGGCTGTGATAATGGCGCATGGTCGGATCGTTTTTTATCTCTTCAAGCAGACGCTGTGCTGTTTGACTGATAGTGCGGTTTTTACTCAAGCACGCCTTCGTCAACATATCAACATAGTGGGGATCAAATGTCTCAGCATCACGAAATGTTAATGGTTCATCATGTTGCGCATAGATATTGCCACGTACCCGTCCTTTCTCATCACGAACCTGTTTGCATAGACTGAGCCAACCCGTCAGGCGTAACATCAGCAACACACGGCTGACCGTTTCACGTGAAGCCTTGCCTTTACCCGGCGAAGCAAGTTGCTGCTGCAACTCATCATAACGAGGGAAAATCGCGCCTTCATTATTCTGTGCGTACAGGCGGATCATCATCCAGGCCATCTTATCCAGGGGGGATAACTGGGTGTCCAATAGCAGGCGGCGTGGAATGGCATCATGCACGTTGCCAGTAAACAGTAAACCACTGCGTATCCGTCCATCTTCGCGTGGCGCGGCCACCAGACGAGCATTCATCTTCTCTAGCGTATACGCAATTAAACCTTCTGTGGGGAGTGCCATCTTCTTCTTCCTTACCTTGCTACAAGCGCTGTATGCTTATGCCTGCATCCGCAACGACAGATGCAGGATAAACACACTGCTATACATTGGTTTTTACGGTGACTGTACGATTGTTGGCAACGCGGGTTTTATGCCAACTTTTTACTGCGTGCCAAACAGCGGTCAGCGGAATATTCAACTGCTCGGCAGCCAACATCATCACCTCCAGTCCATCCAGGCTTTCTGCATCCTTGACCTCTGACTTTTTCCATTGCCGCCAGATTTCCGCACTCTCTTCATCGCCGAGCGTACTGCTGCGACCAGAACGCGCACTGATCCCGGCAATGCGGCGACGTGTGGCCACATCACTGCTTGTCAGCCCGAAAAAGGTCTGCATCAGTTCGATGGATGCGCCAAGCGCCAGTGCACGATCAACACGCTGCATCCGCTGTTGCTCTTGCCTAGCTCGCTGTAACATACTCACCAAGTTGTTATGATCGATACTGACACTGACAACCGAGACTTCACTGTTGGAGAGATAGTGCAACTCTTCCAGTGATAGACTGAGCAACATCTGCATCTCTTCACGCGCAATGCCAAGTGCCTCGCAGCGCCGCAAATAACCATTTTTCAGATCCAGGACTAACTGCATCAGTAATCCGTTGGCTGCTTGAGATAAATTGTTCATCCGCACATTCTCCCTGTTCGTTGGTATATCGTGTTATTCATCTTCATCAGGCTCGCCCTCTTCCAGAATAACCACGCACCGTTGCAATTCGCGTAACCGGCGCATAATGCGCATCAATCTCAGCAATTTGATCGCATGGGTATCATCCAGTACTGGGCTATCCTGCTCGGCACTCCCCCCGATCAACATTGCATCCAATCCAATCGGTGGGCACGACACAGGACAACAGCCTGCCAGTGATAACAGCAGTGCCGCAGATGAACTACACTGTGCCGCAGCCCCACGATAACCAGGTGAATGTGTGTGAGTGCGATCAGGTAAAATCTCTGCTTCACAGCCCAGTTGTTCAGCCAACTCCCAGGCACTCACAAAGGCCAGGTTCTGGAGATGTTCAATATCATCCTGATACAAGGAGATAGGCCAAATCGCATCAACAGGGAGAGGGGAGTATTCCTCTTCCTCAGGCTCCAATGCTGGTGAGAGCATCGACATCAAGTCTTCATCATCGTCCGCCACGTCCATTGAACGTCTTTCTGGATTGAGGATGACAGCGCAGTATTCATCATGTCGTGCTTCTTCCTCACGTGGTTCTTCCACAGCGACAGGCGCATTTTTCGGTGAAGGTGATGGCTGTTTTTCAACTTGCCGTGATGAGAGTACGACTGGAAAAGCCGCTTCAGTCGTGTCTGATGGCGCAGTAACCCTTGATGTTTCTTCATCAGTGTTCGGTAACACCGACGCCGTGCTAAGCACGCCTTTGTGTTTAGGATCGAGTTCAAATAGCCAGCGGTCATAATTCAGTTCGGGGTGGGGTAAAGCCTGCAATAGATCACCGATCAGTTCATCCCTGAACATATCGAGCGACCAGAGTTCAGGCGCATTGAACTTGCTACAGCACGTACCAAAAACTGTGGAAAAATCGTTTTTTCCATCAGTGAGTTGAAAGCTAAATTTGCCCCATACTTTCTCAGCATCCTGGCGTAGTGCGAGTAACACTCTGATTTGGGGCGCACCAAGACCAGACTCCAAGAGATCTGGCATCCAGGGGTAAAGGTGCGCTAAAGCATCCTCCATTCGACTTATCGTTGAGTTATGAACAGGTAAGCCTGCGTTACTTAAAAAAGCCGATAATTCACGAAGAGAAACTCTTTTTCCTAGTTGCTCTTCATAAATAGTACGAGCTTTATGGATCCCTTTAGCCTTCTCAATAAAGGAGAGTTCTCCCCGTACCTCATTTTCTGCCAGATGACCAATCAGGCATTGCAGTCGCCCCGGCCAAGGTTTGAACAGCACGTGGATCCGGTAAAAACGCTCGTCTTTTGTCTCCTGCCATAACTCACTGAGAATTTGATAGCGGGTATTGCCACCATCGCTGAAAATGTATTTATCAGGTTCGCCGTCAGGATCGCACGTCACTTTAGGCACAGTATCCAGTCCACGTGCACTGATTGATGCTTTGATCTCTTCATACTGGGGATTGCGCGTAGTCCGTGGGTTGTCAGGATTGGGACCCAGTTGATCCAGTGTCAGTACCATTGGCATTTCTACCGCAGGGAGTACCGCCACCTGAGAGGCTTTGCGCCCAGGCTGGAGCATCGCTGCCCCCATATTGTTGTTACGATGACGGTTCATGCTTGCCCTCCTGTCTGGTACCCCAAGTCATACCCTTCCTGATAATCAGAAAAGAGCGTGTAACGACCATCAAACTTCACTTTCACACTGCCTGTCGGCCCCTGTCGCTGTTTACCAATAATGATTTCGGCCATACCTGGCGTTAACGTACCGGGGTTATAAATTTCATCGCGGTAAATGAACAGGATCAGGTCAGCATCCTGCTCCAGTGCGCCGGAATCACGCAAATCGCCATTATTGGGGCGCTTGTCTGCACGCTGCTCCACTTGACGATTAAGCTGAGAGAGTGCCAGCACCGGGCAGTGAAACTCCTTCGCCATCGCTTTGAGCGCTCGTGATATTTCGGCAATTTCCTGGGTGCGATTCTCTTGTTCTGGTGCACGAACCAATTGCAGATAATCCACCATAATCAAGGCGGGAGAGCCGTACTTACGGATATAGCGACGTGTCCTGGCACGTAGTGTGGTAGGCGTTTGCTCGCTGGCATCATCAATAATGAGTCTGTTATTCCACTGACCAATCTCACCGATAGCACGCGAGATACCAGCCCATTCAATATCGTGCAGTTGAGCGTTGCGCAATCGTGCCAACTCCACTCGCCCCTCCATGGCAATCAGGCGCATGGTGAGCTGGGCAGTGGGCATTTCCAGGCTGTAAATAAAAACCGGTTGCGTGGGTTTGGCGCGTACTGTTGCGGTACACATCGCCAAGGCCAGTGACGTTTTACCCAAGGCAGGGCGAGCAGCCAGCAAAGCAAGATCACCGGCTTGCAAACCGCTGGTCATCTCATCCAGTTGACTAAAACCAGTTGGCGCACCCGCCAGACCTTCTTGTGCCATCATGGTTTCAAGTTGATTGACCAGGGCATCGAGTGCCTCATTAATTGCCAGATCGGTATTGTGCTGTGCGATACCCTGTTCGGCGATCCGAAAGAGCTGTTGTTCAGCCACTTCCAGTACTGAAATGGAGTGGGCTTGAGGTGCTTGCACATCGCTGATCAGCGTAGTGCCCACATTTTGGAGTTTTCTCAATCGGCTTTTTTCTAACACGACGCCGGAATAAGCCAGAATATTAGCCGCTGAGGGAGTGTTCTTTGATAACTCTGCCAGATAAGCGAATCCACCACACTGTACAAGTTGATCATGGTTTTCCAGTAGGCTGGATAGTGTCACCAGATCAAACGGCTGGTTAGCACTGGCCAACTCAGCGATTGCACGATAGATGATACGATGCGGTACGAGATGGAAGTCGTCAGGCGCTAATAGCAGGATCACATCATTCCAGCGATCATTATCCAGCATCAAGCCACCGAGCACCGCCTGCTCAGCATCGACTGAATGTGGGAAATCATGCGGTGAACTTTGCTGTGCTTTAGGCATTTTTCACCTCACCTGGCTCATTACTTGGTTGAGCAACCAGCACGCCATCAAACTCAGCTTTCCATTCAGGAAACAGCTCACAGGCCAAACTGTGCATAGTCTCTGCGGCCGCTGGCCCCTTACGGCGTGTTTTATACTCCAAACGGTGAACAGGCTGCGACTTCACATGCCCCAGTTTATAGATGTCAAGCGCTTCAATTCGGGTATCGAGCAAACGATAAATATCACGATTGCCCAGTACTGAACTGTCATACTGTTTCTGGTTGATGATAGTGGCGAGACTTTCCATCGCTTCACGATCAAGCAGCGTGTTTTCAAAACAATTCACCAGAATGGCGATATCAGGTAGTTGAATACCGTAGTTCTCATAAGTTTTCAGGCGAGCAAACATATGGAGAGAGCCACGAATAAATTCGCGCACATCGGGCAGGATAGGCTTCACCACACCCATCACAGTGCCAGTTGACGAGAGAATAGACAACTCAGTCATGACACCGGTCGCCCCTTTTGAGTCAACAATAATCACATCGTAATGTGTGGCAAAGGCAGGCTGCTGGAGAATATTCCTTAACCGTAACCGACCGTCTGCGGCATGTAGCATGGCCGTAGGGAGCAGTTCGTCAGGGTCATTGGAGTAAATCACATCGAGATTATCAATACTCGTGTGTGAGATAGCCAAAAGCGGATCGGGTAACATTTGCATCAGCAGCTCATAGAGGCCGCAGGTCGCCTCTTGCTTCAAGGGGAAAATACTACTGGCAGTGGGTTGTGACCAGTCAGCATCAATCAGCAGAGTTCGGAGTCCTGCATCAGCAATAAAGCCCGCAAGATAAGCCGCAAAAGTAGATTTTCCTTCGCCGCCTTTAGGGGAAATGATCGGTAAAATTTTCATAATCTGCTCGCATAGTAAAGTTGCAAGCAGAACTATTTAACTCATTATAACTATTGAGAAGACATCCACTTTTGCAAAAATTAACACCAGAGAGGGGATTGAAAATCCCCGTGTCCTTGGTTCGATTCCGAGTCCGGGCACCATCAATAAAAATCAAGCTACCTTACGGTGGCTTTTTTTATGTCTCCAATCTGCCATATCTCATTATTTAATATCCCCTTTAACGTTTTTAGCGCATTTCAATAAGGCATCTGTTTTATCTACTCGCTGGATAAGCTGCCGGATCTGCTGATGCGGATTGAACACCACAAACGGCAAGCGTTGAGTGTATTAGCCTTTGATTAATTATAATAATTCCAGGCGCGGGCATCTCAAACACTCACCAACTCATGTTTTCTAGCCAGCACAATCATGTTGCTATCGCAGATTAGACCGCAAACCTTCCACACAACGCATAGCGTTCAATCTTAATTTTATGTTGATGCATCAACATACAAATACATCAATCAATTAACACAACTAAACATTACTGCACGATTTTGGTGATAAGATAGCCAGTTGCGGTATCATTATGCAGCAGAAGAATGGCGGTATTCAGTCAGAGAATTCTACTGTTAATTAACCCAAGATAACTGTTATCGCGCCTAAACCCAGCTCGAAACAGAACATTCAGTTGACTGATAATGTATCCGCTTCGTGCTCGTTCAACACAGTAAAAAGTTAAAGCTAACGAGGAGTAAATATGCAATTTATTGCTAATGGACCTGATATTCCGAATGAATTACTCCATGCACATGAAGAAGGAAATGTGATCTTTTTCTGTGGCGCAGGGATCTCCTATCCTGCTGGGCTACCCGGGTTCGAGAAGTTGGTAGAAAAGCTCTACGAGCTTAATGGAACATCATATGAGCACTCAAAATCTGAACAGTTTGCTTTCAACAGTAAGCAGTATGATGTCGCCCTGCATCAGCTTGAACAACGCCTGCCTGGTGGGCGTGACGAGATGCGAAAAAAGCTACTGGAGGCGTTGCAACCACAGCTTAACCGGCCTAACGCCATAGAAACACACCGAGCACTGTTAGATCTGGCTCGTAATCGTGATGGCAAACTGCGCTTGGTCACTACTAACTTTGACCGCCTGTTTCACCATGCAGTTGAAGCTACATTTTACGAATATGCTGCGCCACTGTTACCTGCTCCGAAAAAAAGCCAATGGGATGGATTAGTTTACCTACATGGTTTATTGCCTGAGAGGCCAAATAGCACCGATCTCAACCGTCTAGTGATTACCAGTGGTGATTTTGGTTTAGCTTATCTGACCGAGGGTTGGGCAGCACGTTTTGTTACCCGCTTATTTCGTGATTATACCGTCTGCTTTGTTGGTTACAGCATCAATGATCCGGTGCTGCGTTATATGATCGATGCCCTAGCGGCAGATCGGCTGCTAGGTGAACACTCCCCAAAAGCTTGGATTTTCAGTGATTGTGAACCCGAAGAAGAAGTCCAACAAACTGCACAATGGCAAAGCAAAGGAGTGACTCCAATCCTTTATTATGTTAAAGAAAATGATCACTCCTTACTACATCACACATTAAAACAGTGGGCTAATGTCTATCTTAATGGCATTAAAGCTAAAAAAGATATTATTCGCGAATATGTTAACTGTGATCCAAAGCAGAACACTCAAGAAGATAATTTTGTTGGACGAATGTTATGGGCATTATCTGATCGCTCAGGAGAACCAGCTAAATTTTTCGCTAATTTCACTCCCACCCCATCACTAAAGTGGTTAGCTGTTTTTACCGAAACATCGTTTGGACATCAGGATCTCCCCCTGTTTGGTATCACACCAAACAGCAGTGAAAATAGTCAGTTATCATTTAGTCTGATGAATCGCCCGGCATCTTATGACTGTGCACAGAGGATGCAGATAACCCATAATCAAAATACATCATGGGATAAAGTGATGGTTGAATTAGCAGACTGGTTATTAGACCATCTCAATGATCCACAGTTGTTACTCTGGGTGACCTCTCCAAACCATCAATTAGAGAACCGCTGGAAACAGCGACTCGAGGCAACATTAAAAGAACGGATAGAATGGCAGTACCAAGGTCACTCGGCCAAAATTGCTCAAATAAAGCAGCGAGCGCCCAATGCGATACCAGATGAGAAAATGCGCAAATTATGGCAATTGGTGATTAATGGCCAGGTGAACCCTAAACAGTATGATTATAAGTTACAGTTTTGGAAAAAACGTCTACAGCAAGAAGGACCAACAAATATCCTGCGTTTTGAATTGCGTCAATTACTTGCACCTAGAGTGTGTCTGCAAAAGTCAGATTATGGTAACGATCCTGTTAGAAAAAGCGTCGTATTAAACTGTGGTTATTATCAGATCAACTCGACACTGTCTGGCAACAATCCGCCACCATTGTCACCAATGCTGGAAGAGTTACAGCAATTACTGTGTGATGCTTTGGATCTGCTGCGTGAACTGGGTGATGCCGATGATCATCTGGAGAGCTATCTCCCCTCTATTTCAGCACATGAACAAAACGGAGAGTACCACGATTGGATAAACAAACAGTGGATGATCTTGATTGAACTACTGCGTGATGCCTGGCTAGCTTTGCTGAATGATGATAAAGCTAAAGCAGCGCGCATAGCTAACACATGGTTTACGCTACCTTATCCCACTTTTAAGCGTCTAGCGCTATTTGCAGCTAGTCAACACACAGGTATTAAAGCAAAGCAATGGATTGATCTGCTGCTAACAGAAGAGGCGTCTTGCTTATGGTCTCAAGCAACAAAACGTGAGGTACTGAGGCTGTTTGTACTACAGGGTCGGCGATTGACTAACACCCAACAACAGCGTTTGGAAAGCGCTATATTAAATGGACTACCAGAAAACATGCTATGCACTGGATGGTCGGAGAATCAGCGACAAGAGAACTCAGATTATGCTATCTGGCTGCGTTTAGCCAAATTAATATCTTCAGGCGTAACGCTTGGTGATTCTGCCATGGCTAAATTCGATGAACTCACTCATCGCTATCCAGAATGGCAATTAGCTGAGGATGAGAGGATGATAGGCAGCATTGCCGATGATAACCATCGCCGCAATATCAGTGTGGCACCAAGGAAACGAAAAGAGCTGGTGCAGTGGCTTAAAGATACTCCAGTTCAGAATAGATGGTCAGCGTTTAACAGAAATACATGGGCTGATGTCTGCCGCAAGCATCCGTTGAATAGTTTTTATGCGTTGCAGGATCTAGCTGATTCCGACATTTGGCCCATTGAACGATGGCGTGTTGCTCTTGAAAAATGGTGTGCAAAATATAAGGTAAAGCGCGTTTGGCGTCATGTTTCACTGTGGATAGTGTCAGCACCTGATGAAAAACTTAAAGATCTGCTCAGTGAACTGGCTTGGTGGTTAAAGGCAGTTGCCGAGTCTATCAGCAAATGCGAAGAGCTGGCTTTGCTAGCTCAACGTATTGTTGTTCTACTAAAGTCTATGGAGGACGGTGAACAGGAGAATAACGAGACTAACTTTGTTGATAGTGCCATTAATCGTCCTATCGGGCGAATAACACGGGCAATGATAAATTGTTACTTGAAAATCCACACTCCAAATGACGGCGACACACTGCCGACAGATATTAAAGTTTTTTTTACTCTATTGTGTGAACCATCGAAACAACAATTTCGCGATGCCCGTGTGTTGTTAGGGAGTGCTCTAATCGCTATTTTTCGTGTCGACAGTGAATGGACAAGGCAACACCTTTTGCCATTATTTAGTTGGGAAAACCCTGATGAAGCCAAAATGGTGTGGGCGGGTTTTCTGAGCACCGCACGCCTGTATCCACCCGTGCAGCTCGCATTGAAGCAAGATATGCTGGCAGCACGTAGCAAACATTATGATGCTCTTGGTAATCATGGCAAACAATTTGCGACATTCCTTACCTATGCGGCACTGGAGCGATTAGAGGGCCTCTCATTAGAAGAGTTCTGCCCTGTATTTGCAGCACTTCCGCCAGCAGGCTTAGAGGCATCAGCACAAGCCCTGCTGCAAGCCCTCGAAGGGGCAGATACACAACGGGAAGCATATTGGGAGAATCGCATTCAGCCATTCTGGCAACAGGTTTGGCCTAAAGATAAACATCTCAACACCCCATCGATGTCCTACTTATTGGCTCGTTTAGCGATAACTGCCCGGGAGGCATTCCCGGCAGCAATAGATGCAATCAACGGTTGGCTAGACAGAATCGAACCTGATAACTACCACGATATTATCTCTCTACTGCATGAAACGGATTTATGTAGCAGATTTCCTGATAAGGCACTCCAACTGCTTAATGGTGTCATCAGACAATCACCTTTTTTTCCTGAAGACCTAAGCCAGTGCTTAGATGATATCGGTAACGCAAATCCCTCACTCAAGACAACTCCCCGTTACCAGCAGTTGAAAAATTTTACGCCCATGGCGTAGTCTGATTCAAGGCAAAGTTGTTTGAACATGGAAGTGATGATTTTAATGAATAAGTTACTCAGCGGTGCCGTTAAGTTTATTCGCTATATCACGCTCTATGCCCTCTGTTCGGGCTTTACACTTTTTGCCTTGACCCCGCCCGCTGACAGGGCGGGTTTCCGTCGGCTGGCAGTCAATGATCTAATAACCAAACAACCTATCGAGGCTGTCTGGTTCTATTCCAGTAATGTGGGGGTAAAAGTAAGTCAATCGATCACTGCTGTGCTTGGCAAAGCAGTAAGCCGTTATCAAAAACACTGCCCATTATCACGTGCTTGCCAAGCGGTGCGGCAACACTTATCGCTGCCAATGCTCGGCCATCGCTTTGATAAAATATTTCTGCATCATGCAGTTCGCCGTGCGGGCTGATTTTTAACCGCCAGACCATTGATGGCGAACGTGCCTGAGGATCTTTTTGATATGCAGCCAGCTTTAATAACTGTGGATGTGCTGCTACCAATAACTGATCACCCTTCGGGATAATATTATCCACACCATGCAAGCCGGTTAAACGCCCTACCAACACAGGAGCCTTGCCGTTGGGATGCCATGCCCAGCTACTCACTGCGCCTGTGGTGGTTTCTGCCACATACAACAACCCGCGCTGTTGGTTGTAATAAATGCCATTGGCAAAATGCAGGCGATCAAGCAGGGTGTGCAGCCCGTGCTCATCCACCAACAGGACACGAGCAAGCGGTAAACGAAGGTAGTCTTCGAACCGCCCTGCCAGACCAGACCAATGATGATCACGCGTTAGCAACCAGCGTGATTGATCAATTACAGCTATATCGTTGATATTGTTGCCCACGCTGCGTGACATCGTAGGCTGATACGCCAGCCTCATCTCAGCACGGTCAAAGCGAAACACCTCGATATAATCTCCCTCAGGGCGATGATTCACCACATAGACCCACGTCTCGCCATCCTGTTGCCAAACATCGATGCCATGCGGGAAAAATGCCGTCGGATAATCGCCAGATAATCGCTGCGGTGTATCGCCCTGTTTGAGATAGTAAAGCGCACCCGATGTCTTGTGATACTGGTCAACGCTGCTCGCTAGTGCATCGCCGTGCGGTAAAGGCGCAATATCTTCAACACCTGGGATCGCGCCAATTTTCTGGCACTGTTCAGTGCCATGTTCTTCAACCTGGTAGAACACACCAGCATCAATCAATAGGTTAACGATAAATACCACTACCGCGCCGATCAGTAGTGCAGCGACCAGTTTTTTCATCTTTCCTCCATGTCCGCGACGGAATAACATTGCTGCCAGACCATTTCTGCCCCCTGTTCAGCCAATAGCTTGATTAAATCAACATATTGATCTAACAGAGTTGCTGCCCATTCCGCGCTAAAGTAACGCATCTGGTAATCCAGTTCCAGCGACAAGCCTTGTTGAGTTTCAAGCAGATTGATCATCAGCGGAAACTCGACTGCGCTAATCGGCAATAACGATAGACTGGCCTGCCACTGCTGCATCTCCGCCTGTGGCAGTTGCGGTTCAACATTAAAGGTCGCCAGCAGAGGCAATAAAGCCTGTTCACCGTGGAAACAATCCGACGGTAATGCAGCCTGTTCACGTTGGGTAAGGATACGCTGTTGTAGTGTGCTGGCGAGCGCTGAGAACGATGTCGCCGTAGCGCTGTCGATGCACAGTGGCAGTAGCCTAATGCACTCTCCCACCATGGTTTCACTATTTTCGAAATTGCGTCCGGCATCTGGCACTGCAACAGGCAGCAATGAGTGTCCAATCGCCTGCTCAAGTGCAACAATAAAGAGGGTATTTAATAGCACAACACGTGTGACACTCAGCGCTGCCGAGGCCTTACGCAACTCTCCAGCCAGTGCCGGATACGCCAATCGCCGCACTAAACGCTGCCCCTGATAGGTCAGTGTAGGTTCCAACAGTGGCAGATCGCTGGCTGGAACAAAACGGCGCGCAGGCAGTGCTGAGAGACGCTGCATTAATTCCACGCCACTGGCTCGCTTCTCAACTTGCAGAAACCGTAGATAGCTTGGCGCTGTACTCAATTTCGGCTGCTGTGCCAAAATCAGGGCATCATAAAGTTGCAGTAGTTCACGCAATATCACCATCAGTGACCAACCATCGAGCACGCTATGGTGTGCGGCAATCGCCAGTGTGGTTTTCTGCTGCTGGTGTAGCAATAACAGACGTGCCAACGGTGCCTTGGTGAGATCGAACGGACGGGCGGCAAACGCGCTGAGGCAAGTTGATGGTTCAGCGCTTTGTTCAGAGATATCAACAGAAGCTGTCGCTGACACCTGTAGTTGACCGGCATGGTTGAACTGCATACGCAGTGCTTCGTGGCGCTCACTGAGCAGAGACCAAGCGTTGCGTATCACATCAGCATCCAGTTGTTTTGGCGTTTCAATCACACCACCAATATTTCCTGCCACCAGCCCACTGTGATCTTGTGCCGCCAACAGCAAGAAGCGTTGCTGGCTATCGGCTGTAGCATAAGGGGTATCGGGGTGTAGTCCTGGCTCACCAAAGAAACCATCGACTCGCATGGCATTAACACACTGTTTTACCGTTGAAATAAATTGCTCAATGTCCTGCGCCGTGTGTGCAGTTGAGACAAAACAGTTACGCCCTTCCCAGATAAAGATGCCGCGCAACATCAGGTGATGGAACAGAATGTCGTAGTTACCACTGAATTTAAACCGAAACAGACTACCTGCCGAGACGATCTCAATCGGGGTACTGGTAGCCGCAAACCAGTTATTCAGCGATTGCGTGATATGTGCTGTCTTCTGGTTAATCTCGTCATACAGCTCAGGGTGCTGTTTGATGTATTCAAGTACCGCTTTGCTCGCCGCCATGGTCAGTGGGTGTTTGGAAAAGGTGCCGGCAAAAAAGATCAGTTCTGCCTGTGGCCAGGAGTCGTCACCATACTGCCAGAAGCCACCGTCGATGCTATCCATAAAGCGGCGTGAGCCGGCGATAACACCAATCGGCATCCCGCCACCGACGATTTTGCCGTAAGAAGCAATGTCGGCCTGAACACCGTAATAAGCCTGTGCGCCTCCCACGGCTAAACGAAAACCGGTGATCACCTCATCGAACATCAATGCAATGTTGTTATCTGCCGTCAGTTTGCGCAAAGCATGAAGATATTCACGTGGCTGATGATCCGGATAACGGCTCTGTACCGGTTCAACCACCACTACCGCCAGTTGTGACGCGTATTGGGCGATAAGTTCCAGACTCCTTTCACTACCGTAGTCGAGGACCAGCAGGTCATCTACCAGTGATTGCGGTGTTCCTGCTGCAATCGGTGTCGCGCGTTCTGGTGTTGTCCCCCCCTGCTGACGTCCTAGCATGCCGTCAAAAACACCATGATATGAGCCAGTGAACAGCGCCACTTTATTTTTCCCGGTCACCGCTCGTGCCAGGCGAACGGCACTCATCACCGCTTCAGAGCCTGAGTTACAAAATGCCACACGTTCTAGCCCAGTCAATTCACTAATCAGTGTGGCCACCTCACCGGCAAGCGCAGTTTGTGGACCAATCTGCATTCCTTGCGCCAATTGCTCCGCCAGCGCTTTCTGCACACACTCTGGTGTGTGTCCCAACAAGTTGCAACCAAAACCCATTGTAAAATCAATATATTCGTTACCATCGATATCCCAAATACGCGATCCTTGCGAGCGTTCTCCGACGATGGGGTAGAGCATCTCTTTGGTCGATAAACGGAATCCAGCGGAAGCACGGTTATCTGCCAATAGCGCTCGATATTGCTGAGCATTGCGTTTAGAACTGGCTGTTTTAGCAACCACCTGTTCGGTGAGCTGCGCCACATGCCGATCTCGTTCGCTACCCAAAGAGACTCTGTTGGTCTCTTTTTTAAACCAGCTATTGTGAGCCGAGGCTTTCACTGTTAACGCGGGAGCAGGCGTTGGCGTTGGCGTTGGCGTTGGCGTTGGCGTTGGCGTTGGCACAGATTGAACGCTGTCGGCAGCGGTTACCAGCGCGCTGGTCGGCTGGACGCTATTTTCAGCCCCGTGCAACAGGCTCATCTGTTGTGACATCAATGCCAACTGCTGTGAGATAAGGTCTAACTGTCGGTTCACCAGTTGTTGGGCCTCTGCTGTTGGTGGTCGCGTTGCCTCACGGCTGTTCGGTTCGCGCGGCTGTTGCCCCTGCTGTGTGTCTTCTGTGGCAGTTGCCGGTTGCACAAGTGCCTGTTGCTCTCGCTGCTGCTCAGTGGCGTGTTCCACCACATAGCGGATCACCGCCGCCAGTGTGTTAAGTTCCTCAAATAACGAACGTACCGGAATAATGACACCGTAGCGGTCTTTAATGGTATTGATGGCGTCGAGCAGCACCAACGAATCAGCACCCATCTCCAAGAAAGGCTGATTATCGTCCAGCGTTGCTGGATCTGTCGCAAGAAAACCAGCAATAATTCCTTTTATTTCATCAGATAATTGTTGTTTATTTGACATGATTTCCTCAGATACCGAGAGCGTTTGAGCTGGCTGCGCTGCTGGCAACCAATAACTTTTGCGATGGAACTGGATCCTAGGTAGCGTTAATGCGGTACGTTCTGTTGTGATATAGAGTTTTTGCCAATCAATGTCATGCCCTTGCTGCCATAAGCTGCCGAGCAGCATCAGGTATGATCGGTACTGGTGACGATGATCGCCTGCTGTCACTACCTGCTGCTGTCGATCAATCGCAGTGACAAACTTGCCCAGTGAGCTATCCGCACTCAAGTCAACAAAGGTGTGCGGCTGTTGTGCCATCAGATTCTGTATCCCTTGCAGGAAGTGTACCGGCTGGCGGATCTGTCGGCACCAGTAGTCAACATCCGTTTGGTCACACTGGTTGCCATCCAGATTGCTGTAGAACGGAATATCCCCCTTGGCAAAGCTGACATTATTGGCCAGCCACTGCTGCCAGGCTGCGAGCATCGGCTCCATCAATATGCTATGAAAAGCCGTGGTCGTTTTAATTTTACGCGCATGGCCACCCTGGGTCGCAATGGCGGCAAGGCAGCTATCAATCGCCGCACTGCTGCCAGCGATAGTGGTCAAGTTTGGGGTGTTGAAGGCAGCAATATCAATCGCTGCTGCCGATGCAGCAATTGCCGATCGCGCCTCAACTTCACCACCAAACAATACGGCCATCGCACCCGGCGCTGTCAGTGCTGACATCAACAGTGCGCGCTGGTGAACCATTGCCAGTCCATCATCCAGTGTGAGTTGCCCTGCAATCACTGCCGCGCAATACTCCCCTAAGCTGTGGCCGATGACTGCCGCCGGACGCACACCAAACTGCATTAGACTTTGTGCAAGCGCATAGCTGGTGGCAAACAGTGAGAGTTGGCAGGTTTTGGCACAGTGTTGCCAACGATCATCTTCGGCAAACAGTGCCTGTGTGATGTCGATCTGATAACGCTGTTGGATCGTCGCTGCCAGTGTGTCAAAACAGGCGCGATAGTGTGGCAGGTACTGATACAGTTCGACCGCCATGCCAATTTGCTGGGTTCCTTGCCCCGGGAATAGCCAAACTTGTGGCTGTTTGTTGCCACTCTTTTGCGGTGTGAGTGTTGCCAGACTGGCTGCCAACTGCTGTTGATCTGTGCCATAGGCCACCGCGCGATAGCGGGCGGCATCGTAACGGGTATTGACCAGACGACACCAGGTTGCACTGGCGTTCTCTGGCTGTGCCTGTAATCCCTCTAACAGCGCGTGTTGCTGTGCGTTAAAAGCATCGAGATCGTGGGAGCTAAGCAGTAATAGCTGATAGGGGCGCATCGGTTCCATGCGTGGCTCACCCGTTGGTGCATTGCGTAAGATCACATGCGCGTTGGTTCCACCAAAACCGAAACTGCTGACACCCGCATAGCGCTTGCCAGACGTCGAGTGCCATGCCACCGTTTTGTGCCCACTCACTTCAACCTTGCGACTGATAGCGGCAATATGCTGGTTTTTTTGCTGAAAATTGAGATGGGGAACATACTGTTGGTGATAGAGCATCAGTGCGGTTTTCACTAACCCTAGCACCCCGGCAGCCGCTTCCAGATGGCCAATATTGGTTTTAATCGATCCCACCAGCAGTGGCTGTGAACGTTGGCGATCTGCAAACACTGTTTCTAATGCCTGGTATTCAATCAGATCACCCAGTGCCGTTCCGGTGCCATGCGCTTCTATGTAGTCGATAGCGTCGCTATCAATGCCTGCCTCTGCCATGGCACAGCTAATCACTGCTTGTTGTGATGGCCCATTCGGCGCTGTAATGCCGTTGCTGCGCCCATCTTGGTTTAATGCGCTTGCTACCAGTGTGGCATAGATGCGATCACCGTCAGCCAATGCCTGTGCCAGTGGTTTCAGTAGTACAATGCCACACCCTTCACCACGCACATAACCATCAGCACTGGCATCGAAGGTTTTACAACGGCCATCTGGTGCTAACATCTGTGCTTCGCTAAATACTTTTTGCAGATGTGGGGTCAGTGCCAGATTCACGCCTCCGGCGATCGCCAGTGAGCATCGTCCAGCACGCAAGCTCTGTAGCGCACTGTCGATTGCAACAAGTGATGAAGAACATGCGGTATCAACCGCCATGCTCGGCCCCTTTAAATCGTACAGGTAAGAAATTCTGTTAGCTGCGATGCTGTGTGCATTGCCGAGACCACTGTATGCTGAAACGTTATCACCACAGGCCAGTGCATAGTCACTGGCACTGATGCCGATAAAAACGCCGGTATTGCTGCCACGCAATGATGAAGAGTGAAGACCAGCATCAGTGAGTGCCTGCTGTACCGTTTCCAGTAGCAGACGGTGCTGTGGATCGATATACAGCGCTTCACGCGGCGAGATGGCAAAATAACCAGCATCAAACTGGTCAATATGGGTGAAGAAGCTGCCGTTAGGATTAAAACCACGCAGGGTTTGCTGCTGCCAACGGTGTGCGGGGATCTCGGCTGTGGTGCTTTGCCCCTGCTGTAGTAGTGTCCACAATGCCTGTACGCCACTGTGTCCAGGCAGTTCAACCCCGATGCCGATCACCGCAATGTCATGTTGTGCCGTGGTAGCACTGACTGGCTGTTCGCTAATGGGCGCGATCAGCGAGGCCGCCAGTTTGTTAATCGTCGGGTAGTCATAAATGAGTGAAGGTGAGAGTTCGCGCTGTAGCTGTTGTTCCAGTTCACCAATAACGCTCACCGCCTGTAGTGAATTCAAACCAAAGCTGGTAAACGCATCATCCCATTGTGATTCGTTCACCGTGCGGTTAATCGCACTGGCGATAATGCTGGCGAGTAGTGCAGCCACACTGCGTACGGTCTGTTTCTCGTGTTGTCTATCATCAACCGGCGGCTGCGATGTTAATTGACGACTACGCCACTCCACCGTCAATGTCTGCTGTTGATAATGCTGTTTAGCGCGGGTGCGCTGCAATTTACCGCTGGTTGTGCGTGTTATTGCTTTACGCCCGACCAGAAGCAACTCATACAGGGTAATACCGTGATGTTCAGCCACCGCAGCACTGATGCGGGCAGCTAATCGCGCCATGTCCAAACCATTTTTGTTGCGTTCAGCCAGATTGAGCAGTGCCACTGGCTGTTCTGCTTCACTGGCAAACACGCATACCGTGGCATCAACGAGTAGCGGGTCGGCATGTCGAATGGTCTCCTCAATATCGCTTGGATAGTGATTGTGACCATTGACAATCAACAGCTCTTTGCGCCGCCCATTAACATATAACGCATCACCCTGTTGAAAACCGAGATCCCCGCTGCGCAGCCAGTGCGCTTGGCAACCCTCAATATGTGCCCGGAATGTCTCCGCTGTTGCCGCTGCATTGTTCCAGTATCCTGCCGCAACACTGGCACCACGCAGCCAGATCTCGCCGGTTTCACCTTCAGCCAGCCGTTGCCGACTATCCGGATCAACGATGGCTATCTCCATTTCCGGCTGTGCTTGCCCACAACTAACCACATGGGTTCCCGTAGCAACTTGCACCCCTTGCCCTTTGGCCATTCCGCTAACCATCAGTGTGCTTTCCGCCATGCCATAACAGGGCAATAACGCGTTGGCACGAAAACCGGCTGGTGCAAAGTACTCACTAAACTGACGCAGTGTTGCCGAGCGTATCGGTTCAGCACCACAAAAAGCCACGTCCCAAGATGAGAGGTCTAATCCCGCCATTTGCTGTTGGCTGATTTTGCGCAAACATAAATCGTAAGCGAAGTTAGGGCCTCCAGAAGTCGTTGCCTGGTATTCCGAAATCTGTTGCAACCAATTGAGTGGATTTTTGATTAACATCGTCGGCGACATCACCCGACAGGGAAATGCGCCAAATACTGGCTGCAACAAACCGCCAATCAACCCCATATCGTGGAAATGCGGTAGCCATATCATGCCGCGACTTTCACTGTGATGACCAAAATGGCGGTAGATCGCCGATGAATTCGCCCACAAGTTGCCATGTGTGACCATAACCCCCTTCGGCGATCCGGTCGAACCGGATGTGTATTGCAAGAACGCCAGTTCGCTTTCTGCCACGCTAACAGGAGTAAACTCAGCGGAGAAAGTGCGTTCGAGATGATGAACAGAATAGCCGCTTGGTAATGAGACATTACCAGTGTGTTCGAAAGTGAAAATAGTGGCAGACAGGCCGAGTTCCAGTCGAGATAATGTTTCCACGCCCTTGGCTGTAGTAACAATAAATTCGGTTTGCGCATCGCGTAACACTGTTACAACACTCTGCCATGCCTCTGTAGATGTTCTGACCGGCATCGGAACCGGTACGGCCACCATAGCGGCGTAGAGGCAGCCAAAGAACGCACCAATAAAATCCTCACCATCAGGATAGAGTAATATTACCCGATCACCACGTTGCCCAGATTGTATGAGCACATTGGCGAGTGATGCCGCGCGCTGATGTAATTGCTGATAGCTTTGGTGCTCTATTTCTTCAGCACCACGTAGAAATTCAAATACCGTCTTATCCGCATTTCGTACCGCTAGCTCAGGCAATAGTTGATTAAAGCAGCAATATCCTTTATTAATAAACTTATAAGACGGCATAAAACGTTGCTCTATATTTTAAAGTGTCATCAAATTGGCCAAACTATTTTCCTGCACGACCTGCCAGCAGGTCATTACAGAACTCGTTCCATACCTTCAACCACAGATCGACCCGCAGTTCAATTTCATCATAACGCTCTGGGGTGATGGCCTGGCAGAACAAGATCCATGCATCTTCAGAGTGACCATCCTCTATCGACTCTCCAGTTTCGCTCTCAACATGAATGCTATGGTACCCTTCAGTAATATCGATATCTGTCGCTTTACCAACGCTTCTTGCCCACGGTGTAGCAAAATCATGGAAGACGGTTTCCGCCACTGCCAGCAGTGCAACCAATTGTGTGTAATCGCCGTAAGTGCTCTCAAACGTTGCACGACAGGCAACTGAGCTGGACATCGGCAGCCAAGATTTTACCTCCTGTTCGGTCATACCCAGTTGTTCGATGGTATTAAAAAACTGCACATAGTGGGCTAAACCAGGCTGCCCACAATAGTTATTTTCACAATCTGTACCAGGCTGGAAGCCAAGTTCATCCATCAAATTAATTTGCAACAGAAAACGTGCAAACATTTTGGCTCGCGCGCCCAGGCGAGCTTCTAACTGTTTCGCCGCACTTAACGCTTCAATGACTGCATCAGTGAAAACCTGTGCAAATGCGTGATAAAACTCTAAATGAAACACTCGCATCTGTTGAAGATCAAATTCACCACTGTTCATTTTCGACAAAATCGAGTTTCTCATCAGAGGATGAGAGTGAACTTTATCAATCAACCGATTAGCAAATTGTCTATTCTCTTGATAAAGGTGTTTTTCAATAGTCGAAATAATAGAATCACGTCCCAATTGGCGACTGCTCAGTTGTGTCTTCATTTTTTACATCTCCGATATTTTACAGTTTACAGTGCGGCAATCCTGCCGATAGCCATTACAATCAAAGCAAATAATCCACAGCTGAACGGGATTACCTGTAAGTATTTAAAAGGTAAGTAAAAACATGATGCAATCAATAGCACAGGGATACCGATAGAAAGCACCATCATGCAGATCACAGCATAATATTTATAGAGGTAGGAAATTTGCAGTTCATCGATACACATGCCGTAGAGTATCGATATTAATGGCAACATAATAAACGCAATATGTGCCAGCCTTAACATTCTTCGGTTCAAGTCAGTATAATTTTCGTGTCCCTTGGGTGCAGGTAGTGGGCCTTTAAAGGCATACATTCCCATTATCCCTCCCATTAAAATACCGACCACAATACCACACCAACCAAAGGCAATCAGTATTGCACTGAGATTAGCCATTGTGTTTCTCCTTATGATTTAACAAAAACAAAAACTATTATTTTATTTTTTTAATAAAAATTTCACTAATCACAATTAAACTTACATAAAACAATTTTCACATAGAAAACTGCCAACAGGGTATATAATCACTCTGTGAAAATATAATATCAACAACATTAATGCAATAAGCCATCATCAATGAAATTATCACTGACAGCTTTATCATAATTTATTTTTAATTAATCGAAGTCACTTACCTCCCTGTTGATTACTATCTATCCAAGTCGATTAAGGTAAATATTTATACCGCTACACAGTGATACTACTTTACCGTAATCATCGGCGACAAAACTGGCCACGGGTAGATTATCAGTAATAGCCACCTCTACGCCATCACTATTCTTTAAATTAACACAAAATAGTGTTTAATACGGCGTTGAGTGCTCACCATACACTGAATCGTTTGGTTCTCACCTGTGTGTCTAGCGATTGCGTATCCTGGCACCCAATATCACCGGTGCCAGAAGTGGTCAGAACAATTAGAACTGATAACGCACACCCAGTGTGGCGGCGCTGTCGCTGTAACCGTGGTTGCCGATCTGCTGTGCCACGTTGCCCCAGAGGCTCAGTTGCCCGTTCAGCTTGCCGGTCATGCCCAGTTTGACTTCACCCATATTGGCTGCACCGCGTTGGCTGATCACCACACCGTCCAGATTGCTGGCGAAATCTTTGCTGTTGTGTACCCAGTTGGCTTCAATAAACGGTTGAAATGCCATCGCCTGTTCGTGAGCATGGCTGCGCTGTGCAAACAGTTTTAAGCCAACACGCGTTTGCAGATTTCCTTCACCTTCACCACGCACCCAGGTGCCATTGGCTTCGCGGTGGTCATCCGCCTCGACATTCATCCAGACCACTTGCGCCTGTGGCTGCAAGTACCAGCTCACTGTCTGGGCCGGGTTGTCACGCAGTTTGAAGCGGTAGCCGCTCTCCAGTGCGGCGCTGATGCCATCGGCGTCATACTGCTCCGATTGTAGACCCTGCCCGGATACCGTGTTATCAAACCAGCTATACTGCACCCAACCGTCCAGATAACCACCACTATTATCTATCGCATTGGCATACCAGGTGGCATACAGCCCCAGGTTGTAGCCGTCGACTTTGCCTTTGCTGTTGTAACCAGAAACCTGAGCAACGGTGCTGCTGCGGCTGTTGCCATAACCGGCCATGACCCCCATACGCAGGCGCTGCTGATCAAACTGCCAGCGGGCAACATCACCACCAAGCTGGATCACGTAACGGTTAGCCTGCGTTTTTAACTGCTGGCTGCTGTCGCGTGAGCGGTTGTGTGCGCCTTCGCTGCGTAACCACATGCTGGTGCTGCGCGCTTCGCC
>NZ_SBEF01000009.1 GCF_004011885.1 Serratia microhaemolytica
TATTCTATTTTTATCGCCATTTTGTCAGTGTTTGCCCCTCGACCTGCTGCCAGTCAATGCCTTTTATCAGCCAGGAAAATTGCTCCGTGGTGAGAGTCCAAGTGGTATCGCCTTGTCGCGGCCAGACAAAATGCCCACGGTGCAATCGACGTACCGCCAACCAGACACCGTGCTTATCCCAGCGTAATAGTTTGAGGCGATTTCGTGCTTTATTGCAGAAGATAAACGCGGCTTCTCCCTGCCAGGCCTGACCGAGATGTTCGGTGACAGAGTGGGTTAATTTATCCACGCCACAACGCATGTCGATGGGGTGGCGAGCCATCCAAATCTGTTCTGGGTTCAACATGCTTGAAGCGCCTGGAGTACGTGGGGTAACTGGTGCAGTTGACAGGCAACCGATAGCCCGGCAGGCGTATTGACGGTAACCATGCCGGATGGCGCTTTAACCGTTGTGGGAATAAACGGTGTCACGGTACTTTTCTCCGATTTATCCGCCTGAATTTTCCAGTAATGGAAGGTGGCTAACTTCAGATTATTTTCGCGACAGTAAGCGGATTGGGAGAGTCCGCTGTTTTGCCAGTTATCAAGATGCTGCTGTTTTTGCTGTTTGGTATATGGCATGGTTTATTCTCAAGCAGAGGATGTGATGGCGAGAATAATGATCGTGGTCAACGAGGCTAACAAGGTGAGATGGCCGGATGTTTACTTAATACGCGTATTTTGTATTAACGCGCTGCGGTTTGGGGGATGTCTACTCAGCGATGAGCACGGATACCGTGAGTGGATCAGGAAGATAACCAACTGCAATACCTTCAGCTAAGCCGCCTCTCATGTTGATGTATTGGTCTTAACATTCAAGCTGAGGTCGTTGGAGGTTTACCTTTCCACACCGAAAATCTTACAAATAAAAATTGCTAACCAATTTATTTGTGATGTTTTTAGTCAACAGTCAGGTAGGAAGCGTTCGTGATGTTATGCTGTTCACCTTACTGAATTAACGTGAGTAAGGTGAACTTGGTTATAACAACGTCTTGAAACGTTCTAGTATTGTTTCTCTCAGTTGGGTAAATTGCGGCAATTTCTGTTTTTCTGGACGCCATGCAAGTTCTAATTCAATTAAGTCATACTGCTCAACAATGGTTGCACCGGGAATATTTTGGCCTTGTTCATTCTTTTCGTAACCCAATACCCAGATGGTATCCGAGATATAAATGGCGGCATCAATATCATGTGAGATGATGACTGAAGAGTTCCACGCATGTGTTTGCGATACGGATAGGATGGTATCGCATACGGTTTGTTTGGTCAGAGAGTCAAGCCCTGAGAATGGTTCGTCCATGACCAGAAAATGAGAACGATTGAGCAATTGTTGTACAATGGCCACGCGTTGCCTTTGCCCACCTGATAGTTGCATTGGGTATTTATGGGCATGGTCAGCGAGATTAAAATCCTGTAAATAGTCATCAATGAGACTGAGATCTCTTTTTGCACGTTTAGCGGCAATTAATAGGTTGTTATAAACCGTACGGTGATTGAATAAATCATAACTTTGATTAACCATACCTACGTCACCTGGTGCAACGGGTTTATTTTCACCATTATTTATCGTAACAGAGCCTACAGTGGGAATTTGTAATCCTGCAATGCAACGTAATAACTGGGTTTTACCGATCCCTGATGGTCCTAGAATCGAGACCACTTGTCCTTGCTCTATATTTGGTCGCTTAATGTCACGGATAGTCAGATTAATATCGCGTAAAATCGGGCGATCGTAACTGACACCCAAGTTTTTAATCAACATTAAATCATCAGCACAGGTAAAACTGTAGTTTGTATTTGTTCCGGTAGACATAATAAGTTCACTTTTTGTTATTGGTCAGATAAGGGCAAACGGTATAGCGTAACCATCCCAAAAACCAATCCTGAATGAGCCCATATAGCAGGATAGTAATCTGTATTGCAAATACACCAGCCAAATTGAAGTAACGATTTTGATTGAGCAACATCACGCCAATTCCACCAGAGGAACGAACTAATCCTTCTACCATCGTCAGCAAAGTCCAACCAACAGCTGCATTTTGCCGCAGAAGATCAAGAATTACATCTAGCTTGCCGCGCAGCAGTAATTCATAAGAAATGCGCCAGCCCTGCATATCAATGGTACGGCAATGATCGATGCTAGATTGTCGGATCGACTTCACCTCTGCCAATAGATTGGTTGTCATGAAAACAGTCATACCAAATGTTAATAGACCAATTTTTAGATCATCACCATTATTGGTAAGTAGAGTAAAAATGTAGGTTAGTCCGGCAAAGCCGAGAAAACGCATTGCCGACATGAATTTCGCGAACGGCCAGAATAACGGCGCTGTGGATAAAAAAACCAGTAGTGTGGAAAAACCGGCAGCTAAGACAAGCGAAATTAAGCTAGTGCGAACACTTTCGATCAGGTTAGGGATCAATCCTTGGTTTTGCACTAGTTTTTGCCATTCCTGAGCAATAGCGAGTGGCGTCGGCAACCATTTGGCATCCAATGAGATCCAACAGACCATGGCAATCACAATCTGAATTGCAACCAAAATAACAAAATTACGTCGACTAAAGTAGGTATAAGGTGTCCAAATATTTCGCATCATCTCTCCCTAAAAAGCGGGCACGAATGCACCCGCTTTACATATAGCCCTGTTCATTTTATTTTCGTTTATTTACTACTTGAATGAACTAGGGAAACCATTTATTTAACTACTAGTTAGCTGTTTGTACCATGCTCACTGTAACTCGGCGATTTTTTGCTCTTCCTTCCGCAGTGGCGTTATCCGCGATTGGCTGACTATCTCCATAGGCACGTACACGTACCCGACCTTCAGGGAAACTGCTCGGCGCATTTACTTGTAACCAAGATCTCACCGCTTCAGCACGTTTACGAGATAACAATAGATTGGCTTCACTATTACCAACACTGTCGGTATGGCCCTCAATAATGATGGATAAGCCAGAGACCGCAATCTGATTGAGTAGCTCTTCCATAACAGGAATGGATTGTGAGCGGAATGTCGCTTTACCAGTGTCGAATTCCAACGACCATGACTTTTTCGTCACAACATACTGTACAGGAGCTTCAGCACGGAACGACGGGGTTTCTGCAACACTTGTTGCTCTAGCACTATCTGCAACTGACTGTAAGTAAGTGGTATTGACTACCTGACTGTAAGGCACCAAGTCAGGCATGATGTCAGGATACAGTTGTTTGCTGATACCACCGAAAACTTCGTATACACGCTTATAAAGCATGTCATTACCATTCATACCGAACAGAAACTGGTTGTCGGACAGATTGTTGGTGGTCGAACCACCGAGTTCAACTTGTAATCCTTGTTTATCCTTTTCAGTGACACCTTTGAAATATTTCGCCCACCATTCGGCAGTCTGTTCGTTATGTACCTTGGCCAATACTGCAGAGGCTTTCAACAGTTCAGAATCATCACCGCGATGAAGTGCTGTTTTGATGCGATCGGAAGCTTCAAATGATGCAGCAAGAATATTACTCACAATAGTCGGATTTTTTTCTGCCCACTGTTTGTTAACAATCAGAGTCGACGGCATTTGCCACATATACTCTTTGGTTGAAGCGACGGAAACCAATCCACCACGGTGCATGGCTACTTTAACATCGCCAGGCGTCCAGGTAGCGGTACCATTTTGACAGACACGCTGCTTTTCACCAGTACGTTTGCCATTTTTAACGACAGACCGCTCTTCACAGTAACCGGAAATATATTTTTCATCAGCTTCGGTAAAACTGGTAGTAGAAACGAAGTTCATAGCGTCAGGATCAAATGTTTGTTCATTTGGGTTAATCGGCACATCGTTATCGCCAGCCCATTTGACACAAATATTCCAATCGCCATCACGTAGCACAGCACCAATTAATGATCCTCGTGCTTTTTGTGGGTTATCACGCATTTCTGGTGGCAGCATACATTTATCTTCACCACGGGAATACCCAAGAGCACCGACCACTTCTGCTGATTGTCCAAATTTACTTAACACTGCGTTAGTACTAGAGATAAATGCAGGCACACCATCGCCCATAATGATGACCATGGCCGCACCTGAGGCAGGATTAGCGTTACCTGCTGCGAACTCTTTGGCAAAACTGCCCATTTCCTCAGTCATTCGCTGATAATCATCTTGGCGTTCAATTTTCAACTGCACACCTCGGCGGCCTAGTAGACTGTCTGGTGTTGTCAATTGATCACCATTGGCATACATCAATGCTGAAGTGGCATTCCATGGGATGGTAAACAGACGTACTGGCTGTGATATATTGGCTGATGGCAGATATAAGCTATTCGTCGTTTGTTGATTGCTGGTTCCTCTGGCGCTGGTTAAACTGGTAGATTCTGGCGAATTAGCAATATTTGCGTTTGCGGTAGGCACATTTGCTTTCAGCGTAACACTTGCACTCTTCTGCTCTCCGCCTAACAATCCTTTTTGGTTGGCAATGGTTATGCCATATCCCAACCCTGCAACGATGCTGGCAATTAAAATAAATTTTGGTAATGGTTTCAATTTCATAAAATAAGTTATCCGTACAATTAATTAAAAATCAGCTTAACGATCATTCCGTTTTATGGATGGTGTATCAAAAAAAGAGGTAACTTGCGTTGAAGTAGCAGAAGGCGTTTTATCCAAACTGTCAGTTAGGATCGTGCGGTTCGTTTGATCCAGCAACAGATTATTCAGCAGTAGATTATCGCTGTTTTGTTCCCATTCTTCTAAGCGTTTCATCGCGTCTGCCTCAAATACGCCATTTTCTAAGTCCATACCGGCGACAAAAGACTCGGAAACACGAACAAAGTCCTCAATTTGACCAATTTTTATAGCATAATCTTTGGTCAGATATTCCATTGAGGCATTGTACATATCTCGCCCTGCATCTTGCCCTTTGAGAATACGCATTGCTGCCGTCATTGCGCCGTGAGCTGAACGAGTCATTTCTCGACGCTCGGTTTCTACGCGCACTTCTTCTTCCATGTCAATAATCATGGTGTCAGCATGTTCTTGGTAACGCGTTAGTACATTGTAAAGGAATTGTGATTTTCTCAATAAATCACCATAGGTGGTATTGGCATTTTCCAGACGTCCGTGTTGCCTAGATTGCAAAACCAGTTGTTTATTATTACCGGTTTTTTGTGCTTGCCGAGCGATTTTGAGTGCCTGCTGTGCTTCTCGTTCATTTTTGCTAATGATGTTCTTCAGTCGATTCATTACACCATTCAGATCACTAATACGTGAATCCATCACTGATTGGCTTTTGCGTAAATCAGAAATATAGTTCTTCAATATGCCAATTGGGTCAATCTCGATAAACAATCCCGTTAACCACCGCATGGTGCTCTGATACATATAAGCAATTAATTTGCGGAAGCGTGAGTCAAACAGAATATGGAGAATGGCTGCCAGTGCTGAGCAGGTAACAACGAGATAAAGTGTATTGCTGGCGATCGACACTAGGAACGGCAAAATTTTGTAGAGAACAGCAAGACCACCAACACCAAGTAATGCTGCAACGACCATTCCTAGCGTCCCTTCAGGACGTTCCCAAAAACTTTTAGGCTTGAAGTTTTTGGGTACGAGGTTTCCGTTATCCATTTTTTTCTCACTAATATCAACGACACTATGTACACTACAACTATTGGGCGCTCAAGATATCAAGGTTTAGCTTTTGCCGCAATAGCCACTCTCTCTCATGGTTGCACGCTGCACTGAATAATTCAGTTGTACGATCAAGTTCGGCGGTTTGATTTTTAATTTCTTGCGAGAGCTCGGCCAATTTAGCTTGTTCTGTCAAAATCAATTGTTGTTGGCGCTCTATTTCAGCCTGTGCTGTTTCAACAATCGCCTGTTTTTCTGCCATGATTTTTTGAGGTTCATCTACGCGTTGTTTACGTTCGCTAGCCGCTTCTTCACGAAAGCGTAACTCCTGAGTTTCAAGATCGCGCATATGCAGCTCAATATCTTGCTGTAAATTCGCAACGGATGCGCCACTTTGCTTCAATACGGCAAAGGCTGCCTGTAAGCGCGCGGTTTCATCAGGAAGAACTTTTTCTAACGCGGTCATGTTGCTAATAAGTTGGCGAAATACGGTTGCACGTGCGAGTACGGTTTGGTGCAATCGTTCTGTCATCCGGTTATCAGCAATATTAGTGATCGTATTGCCTTCCGTTTCACTAATTGAAAGAAGAGGTTCTGGTTTTTCTGGAGTACCTTCACTCACTGTTGTTGACTTAGGATCAGCTTCAAAAATGGCTTCACGCAAACTGTCAGCAAAACGACCAAAGATAGAGTTGGGTTTGCCTTCAGGGTTATTATTTTTCACTTTGGACATGAATGTCATTCCTTTCTATATGCCGTTAATGAAAACGACACGACTCACTAGTGATAACAGGGTGCGCATTTTATCATTGCTCATCTACAAATTAAAGGATGATGAGTTTGGTTGATTGAATGTCGTGTAGGACTACAGGATATCGCCGGTACACTGAAAGTTGGTATTAACATCATCTCTGGGTTTTAAAAAATTGTGCCACTACGAATAGGGCAGGAGTGTGAGGTGCAACAGCAAGTGATGGGGTGTTCATTGCTAAGGTGACTTGGGTATTTTATCTGTTGTGCGAATAAAGTGTTTGGTAATTCAGGTTGGCGGCTTTATCCACCTGCATTTTGTATGAGTGGACAGTGGCGAGATTCACGTTATTTGGGCACTCATAGGCGGATTGGCAGAAGCCCTGAAGGCTAACGCGTGATTGTGGTATTGCTCATCAATAAATCAAGAGAAGTTCACTGTGCTAACAAATAAAAGTGAACAACATCTTTTAGCAGTAGAAATAAGTGATGTTGATTAAATAACGTACTTTTATGGCATTAGCCTTGGTGAAGCATAACTTCCGCCCTACATCGACCGATAAGATCATAAGCACGCCGAGAGATAACACATTATGTTTATGCTCAAAAAATGCTCGCAATCTTGCCCTGATAGACGTTGGTAGCATTTAAGTTTGAATGAAAAAAGCGAAAAATTGACAGTTTTTAGAGTAAAGCAACAATCTCCAACACTATATGATGGTGTAGTTTACTTTTACACGACTGATTCGGAGAGTCTAATGCAACCTTTAACTAAATTGGTTTTACCTGTTATTCTACTGATGAGCTTATCAGGCTCGGCTGCGGCACTAACGCTTTCAAGTAGCGATATTAGCCATAATAAGATGATGGACAACTCGAAAGAGTTTATCGGTTTTGGTTGCAATGGTGGTAATATTTCACCGCAGCTATCTTGGTCCGGAGTACCGAAAGGAACCGAGTATTTTGCTATTTTCGCTTATGATCCTGATGCACCAACAGGTAGTGGCTGGTGGCATTGGCAGGTTATTAATATTCCTAAAAATGTCAATTCAGTGGTTGCTGGGGCGGGAGATCCGAAAAAGAACAACTTCCCTGCAGGAAGTTTACAGTTGAAGAATGATTTTGGCCAGCAAGGGTTTGGTGGCGTCTGTCCTCCGATAGGGCATGGCATGCATCGTTATCAGTTTACGGTCTATGCACTTTCTCAACAAATTGAATTACCTGAGAATTATTCAAGTGCGCTCGTGGGTTATATGGTCAATGCCTACTCATTGGGCTCTGCCACTCTAGAAGCGCTATATAAGCGCGATTGAAGTTTGGTAATAGGGCGTGATGACCTTGGAGTGTATTTTATTTTAATCATTGGTGAGTTTTTTATCAGGTTAAGTTGATTAAATTTAACCTGTCTTTCTAAAGGTTAAGGTGCATGATGGATAACATGCTGAGTCTTATTCGAGAGTTGCAGTTTTCTGATCTAAAGTTGCCATTCTCGATTTATCAATCGCAGTGTGAACAAAAAATTTTAGACATTCCAATAGCTAAGCCAATGTGTATTTTTGTGGTTGCGGGGGAGAAACAGTTTGGTGAAGGATTTAAGTTGAGTTGCCGGAAAAATCAATTTATATTTTTTTCTGAGCACAGTTCAGTTCATATAAGAAATATACCTAATGAAGGAGAGTATGTTGCGATATTAATTGAGTTTGATTATCTGGATTTTGATATGTTACCAAGAGAAAATTCAATAAATAAAACTGATTATTTTATCGGTGATGTAGATGGTGAAATAGCCATGTGCTTAAAACAGTTCTTTGAAATAGCAACATGCTCGCTTGCTGATGTGTGTTCTTTAAGACGAAAAGAGTTACTGCTGTTTCTTTATCACTCCGGCTACAGGCAGGTTGCTTCTCTTATAGGGCGGCCAACAATTAAACGTAAAGTACACGACATGCTAATTTCAAATAAATTTCGTGAGATAAGTATGGAGAAAATATGCGCTGAGCTTGCAATGAGTGAATCAACATTGCGCCGCAAACTTCAACTAGAAAATACCACTATGAAACAGATAAAAAACAGTGCTAGGTTGGGGTTTGGATTACATCTGCTACAAACAACAGCAAAACCAATTGGTTTGGTTTCTGAGGAGTGTGGTTATCAGTCTCAGTCTCGTTTTACAGTTGGCTTCAAAAATCGTTTTGGGTTAACCCCTTCAGAACTTAGAAAAACCAAGCAGTTATCCCAGTAGATGTCGTCAATTTGCACAGTGAGAGTACACCGACACTACGTGTAATACACCCGAACGTGTAATACACCCGATGACGGTTTCGTGCATCGCCAGAACTGAGCGCACTCTGATGGTATCGGTTCTTAAGCCGATCCAATAAGTCTTAATCTTAACACGATAGTATAGTTGCAGTTGCCTGATGGCTAAGATCCAGCGTGAGGTGAGCAGGATAAAGCGATAGCGGTTGTTTAATCATTATCAGGGGCAGGAAGCGGATGATGGATCCGATTTTTTTGGTAAGTAATTAATGCATTGTTTTATTGGGGTAATTTTTTCTGTGCTACACATTTTACAAGCAAAACAGCCTGATGCTGTACAGGGGTGACGGGATTTGTCGCTGATTGAATGCTATCAGTGAAAGTTAAAAAACCGCTTAAAAAAAGTGACAGTTGCGTTTTCATCCGCCAATATGCTCATTCATCAAATATGATTACATGAGGCCATGCCATGCTGAAAGTGAGCGAATATTTTGCCGGAAAAGTGAAGTCGATTGGGTTTGACAGCAGCAGTATCGGGCTTGCCAGCGTGGGGGTGATGGAAGAAGGGGAGTATACCTTCACTACCGCCCAGCCGGAGGAGATGACCGTGGTCACTGGCGCGTTAAAAGTGCTGCTGCCGGGCGCGCCAGATTGGCAGGTGTTCACGCCAGGAGAGAAATTTTTTGTACCTGGCCACAGCGAGTTTAATGTACAGGTTGCTGATGCCACCGCTTATCTGTGCCGCTATCTGAGCAAATAACCATTCAGGCGATCAACACTATTTTACTGTGGTTGTTTTGTATCGATAGCTACCCGGATTGTGGTCGGGGTTGTTGTGATCGTTAGGTCATATTTTGTATGGTTGTCTGGCAATATTTAACCAGCCCTCCTTGGTGAAAGGGGGGCGATGTGTTCTGTTCAGTTAGCCAGTGATACCGTTGGGCTGAAGTTGAAGAGCGGTATGCGTGGCTGTCGATGCTCCCTTCTTGGCTGTTTACGACAGTTTGTTCGATTTTATGACTGTCATTGATCTCTTCGTAATGTAAAAATTCTTATTTAATGCTGTTTTGCATCAAAAAATTCCACTATTTCGTTAGCAGCTATCTAGGTGCTGGTTTATTATTCAAATTGTTATCAGAATAGCGGGATCGGATTGTGCAGGGTGAAACCTGTTAACTAGCATCTATGCATCACAGTCGCTTCCTGTCGTGACAGGTGGCACCGATAAATTGAGCTCAGAGGTACCTGTGCAGCTAACAAGTTTTACTGATTATGGATTGCGTGCATTGATCTATATGGCATTGTTGCCGGAAGAACAGATGACTAGCATTTCGGTGGTGACTGAAGTGTATGGCGTTTCGCGCAATCATATGGTGAAAATTATCAATCAGCTAAGTCGCGCAGGTTTTATCATCACAGTGCGTGGCAAAAAGGGCGGAATACGTTTGGCCAAACCAGCAACGGAAATTGCGATAGGTGATGTGGTTCGCGCACTGGAACCGTTGGCGCTGGTGAATTGCAGTGGTGAATTTTGTCATATCACCTCAGCCTGCCAGTTAAAACGAGTCCTTGCACAGGCGGTGCAAAAATTTCTTGATGAATTAGATAACTATACTTTGGCCGATATGGTTGAAACCAAAGCACCACTACAACAACTGTTGTCGATACAGTAATCACTGTGGCAGTGAGCAGATAAGCCGACCTGCCATAATCAATAACAAGTCTTAGCGCTTATCCCAGTAGGTATCATCAGTGCTGCCAATTTGGTGATGGAGAGTGCGCGCAAACTGTAGCGTACAGGTAGTATCTGTGGATCGGCGCACCAATGACAAAATCGCCACTAAAATAGCCATAATGGGATAGGCTTTTATACTTGTCCAATCATGGGTTATTGATAACAAGCACTCAGTTACCCACCGCTGATGACAACGGAGGAATCTCAATGTCACAAGATCCATTCCTGCAACGCGAAGCAGAAAAATATGAATTTCCTATTCCCAGTCGCGAATTTCTTTTAGCACATTTGGCAAAACGACAGACGCCAGCCAGCCGAGAGGAGTTGGCTAACGAGCTTAATTTATCTACAGAAGAACAGATTGAAGCACTACGCCGCCGTTTACGTGCAATGGAGCGCGATGGTCAGTTAGTGTTTACCCGCCGTCAGTGTTACGCATTGCCGGAACGGCTGGATCTGCTGCGTGGTACCGTGATTGGACATCGTGATGGTTATGGTTTTTTGCGTGTCGAGGGACGTAAAGACGATCTCTATCTCTCCGCTGAGCAGATGAAAATGGCGATCCACGGCGATGTCGTGTTGGCACAGCCGTTAGGAGAAGATCGCAAAGGTCGGCGCGAAGCACGGATTGTGCGTGTGCTGGTAGAGAAGAAGAGCCAGATTGTTGGACGCTACTTTACTGATGCCGGTGCGGGTTTTGTGGTACCGGATGATAGCCGCTTAAGTTTTGACATTTTGATCCCGGCAGATGCGATCAGTGGTGCACGTATGGGCTACATGGTGGTGGTCGAGTTGATGCAGCGGCCAACACGTCGCAGTAAAGCGGTGGGTAAGATTGTTGAAGTGCTGGGCGATAAAATGGGTACCAGTATGGCGGTGGAGATCGCGCTGCGCACCCATGAAATTCCCTATGCTTGGCCTGCTGACGTTGAGCAGCAGATTGCACAATTGAGCGAACAGGTGCCAGAGGCAGCAAAAGCTGGGCGTGTTGATCTGCGGCAGTTGCCTCTGGTGACCATTGATGGTGAGGATGCACGTGATTTTGACGATGCAGTCTACTGCGAGAAAAAACGCACCGGTGGTTGGCGTTTGTGGGTAGCGATTGCCGATGTCAGCTACTATGTGCGGCCCAATACTGCGCTTGATGATGAAGCGCGCAACCGTGGCACCTCGGTCTACTTCCCTTCGCAGGTGGTGCCGATGCTGCCCGAAGTGCTCTCTAACGGTTTATGTTCGCTTAATCCGCAGGTTGACCGTTTATGTATGGTATGTGAGATGACTATCTCGGCCTTGGGCAAGTTATCCTCATATAAGTTCTATGAAGCAGTGATGAGCTCACATGCGCGCTTAACCTACACCAAAGTGTGGCACATCCTAGAAGGCGATGAGGAGTTACGCCAGCACTATCAGCCGCTAGTGAAGCCGTTGCAAGAGTTACATGCACTGTATCGGGTTCTTGATCAGGCGCGTGCGCAACGTGGCGGTATTGCCTTTGAAACCGAAGAAGCAAAATTTATTTTCAATGCAGAGCGCCGCATTGAACGGGTTGAACCGACAGTACGTAATGATGCACATAAGCTAATCGAAGAGTGCATGATCATGGCTAACGTCGCTGCGGCACGTTTCGTGGAAAAAAACAGTGAGCCAGCGCTATTCCGGGTTCATGACCGCCCGAGCGATGATCACGTTGCGGCATTGCGTACTGTGTTGAATGAATTAGGTTTAACCTTGGGTGGTGGTGTCAAGCCACAACCACAGGATTATGCGGTGTTGATGGATGAAGTGTCTGAACGCCCGGATCATGAGATGTTGCAGACAATGTTGCTGCGCTCAATGAAACAGGCGATTTATGATCCACAAAATCGCGGTCACTTTGGTCTGGCATTGGCCTCTTATGCCCACTTCACTTCCCCTATTCGCCGTTATCCTGATTTGTCGCTGCACCGTGCAATCAAGTATTTGTTGGCGCGAGAGCAGGGTGAAGTCAACGGCAATGCAACCCCGACTGGTGGCTGGCATTGTGACTTTGCTGAGATGCTCCAGTTGGGGGCACACTGCTCAATGGCTGAACGGCGTGCTGATGAAGCAACGCGCGATGTGGCTGATTGGCTGAAATGCGATTTTATGCAAGATCACGTTGGTGAGCTGTTTAGCGGAATTATTACCAGCGTGACCGGTTTTGGCTTCTTTGTGCGCTTGAATGATCTGTTTATTGATGGACTGGTCCACGTTTCCAGTCTTGATAATGATTATTACCGTCACGATAATGTCGGCCAGCGTCTGATCGGCGAATCTTCCGGGATGGTTTATCGTCTGGGGGATACCGTCGAGATCCGTGTTGAAGCGGTACACATGGATGAGCGAAAAATTGACTTTGCCTTGATCTCCAGTCGTCGCCAGCCGCGTGGGCAGGGTAAAACTGAACGGCGACGTGCCCAAAAGGGGAGCAAAGGTAAAGCAACAGCAGGCAAGCAGAGCGCAAATTTTGAACCCGACAGTGTTTTTCGACCGAAGGCGAGTAATAAACAGGCGGCTGGCACCGTGAAGCAAGAGAAAAAAGCCAAGAACAAAAAGGTATCAGAGAAAACCCGGAAGATTGCGGCGGCAACCAAGGCCAAACGCGCCAGCAAGAAAACCCGTACCGAGTCATCTTGAGTTGCGGCTGCCATTGGCGGCCAGTGAACAGGTGATAGATCATCCATCATTGGCAGGGCGATGCTCTGCCACACGATTTAAAGAGCATCATGAGTGAGATTATTTACGGCATTCATGCCGTCACAGCGCTGTTACAGCGTGAGCCGCAGCGTTTGCTGGAAGTATTTATTCTTAAGGGACGCGAAGATCGTCGTCTACAGCCGTTACTGGCTGAACTGGACGCAGCAGGTGTGGTGATCCAACTGGCGAACCGCCAATGGCTGGATGACAAGGCTGAGGGAGGGGTTCACCAGGGCATCATTGCCCGCGTGCGTGAAGGCCATAAACTGCAAGAGAGTGATCTGCCCGATCTGTTGGCGGCGTTGCCGATGCCATTTTTGCTGGTGCTAGATGGCGTGACAGATCCCCACAACCTCGGTGCCTGTCTGCGTAGTGCTGATGCCGCAGGAGTCAATGCAGTGATTGTACCACGCGATCGTGCTGCGCAACTGAATGCAACTGCGAAGAAGGTCGCGTGTGGTGCGGCGGAAAATATACCGCTGATCAGCGTGACCAACCTGGCGCGCACATTGCGTCTGTTGAAGCAGATGAATATTTGGGTGGTGGGGGCTGCCGGTGAGGCAGAACACACCCTGTATCAAAGCAACATGAATCAGCCACTGGCACTGGTGATGGGGGCGGAAGGCGAAGGTATGCGCCGCCTGACGCGTGAACACTGTGATGAGTTGATTAGCATCCCAATGGCGGGTTCTGTCTCTTCCCTTAACGTTTCAGTCGCAACCGGCGTCTGTCTGTTTGAAGCAGTGCGCCAGCGCCGTTAGTGGCGCTGTTGTGGCACCAACGATATCTGGTAACAGACCTGGTGTTGCGATCTGGATTACAATAGCAGTGTATTGATGTGCCAAACATCGCGTGCTGTGGTGATTGATTAAGGGAGAAACTACTCTGCAATTCTCTATTTTTTATCAAAAATGGCAAGCGTATTGCCATTTGATGCGCTTGGATCGACCGATTGGTAGTTTGCTACTGCTTTGGCCGACACTTTGGGCGTTATGGTTAGCAGCTCAAGGTATACCGCCACTGTCGGTATTGTTCACTTTTGTTGTGGGTGTTTTCTTGATGCGCGCTGCCGGTTGTGTGGTAAATGACTATGCCGATCGCCGCTTTGATGGTCATGTCAAGCGTACTGCCAATCGTCCATTGCCCAGTGGCCGCATCAGTGAGAACGAGGCCAAACTGCTATTTATTCTGTTGCTGTTAGTGGCGTTTTTACTGGTGCTAACGCTGAACAGGATGGCGATTGCGCTGTCAGTGATCGGTGTTGCATTAGCTTGGATCTACCCGTTTATGAAGCGGTTGACTCACGCACCCCAACTGATCCTCGGTATGGCATTTGGTTGGGCGATCCCAATGGCCTATGCAGCGGTGTCTGAGTCACTGCCATTCAGTTGTTGGCTGCTGTTTTTGGCCAATCTTTGTTGGACTGTGGCTTACGATACCCTGTACGCGATGGTAGATCGTGATGATGACGTGAAAATCGGTGTTAAATCGACGGCACTGCTGTTTGGGCGTTATGACCGGTTGATCATTGCACTGCTGCAACTGGCTACCTTTTTGTTAATGCTGTGGGTGGGCTACTTGATGGCATTAACTGTCTGGTTTTACTGTTGCTTGATGTTGGTTGGCTTACTGTTTGTCTATCAGCAGCAGCAGATCGTGCATCGTGAGCGAATGGCCTGTTTTAACGCATTTATGAACAACAATTACGTTGGTCTGCTGCTGTTTATCGGCATTGCATTAAGCTATCTGTGACACCACACAGTGATTCGCCCCAGCTCCGTTGCATGAGAAGTGGGGCGAGATTAATCAACAGCTCAGTCAGTTTATCGTTGTGTTAACTCGCCAAGCCAAGTAAGCAAGTTAATTGGTTGAGTCATCAATAGCGGTTAACACATCAATCATCCTGTTCCTCTTCTTGCTGTTCTGCTGGCTCAGCAGTGTGAGTCTGCACAATGCTGGCACTCTCAATGGTTAGCCGCACCTCGGGGGTGATAAGACTGCTCAGGATGGTGTAAACCGCCATGGTATTCTGGCGGATAGCATCACCACTGGCATTGATATAGTTCTCAGCACGCAATGTGGCGACTAGGGTAGAGAATACCGCTTTATCGAAAAATTCCGGTGCATTGATACCGTGCAACACTGACAGCCGTTGCGCCATAATGCGCGACTCTTTCTCTAAACTGCCACGGCTGATGCTCGGATTGGCACTGAGCAGTGACATGGTAATTGCGTAACGTTGTAGGGTTTCGCGCACACCTGCTGCCAGCAACTGTAATGGGCGGATACGCGTACCATTGATCATCAAAAGATCTTGCTGTTGATCAATCAGTTGTTGGCGCACCAGTTCATCGATCAATGGCGGCAGGATTTCCGGCAGTTGCTCCTTAGCGTAATGCAGGAAAAGCTCTGCCTGTAGCATTGGATAAATCAGGTTCACCTGACGCAGTAACTCCGTGTAGCAGACCTGACGGTGGTGCATCACAATACTGGCAATCAACGAAGGCAGTACCAACAGGTGGTGAATGTTATTGCGATAGTAAGTCATCAGCACCGCCTGCTCGCGCGGCAGCACGATGATATCGCCAATGCTGTCTTTTTCGACTGAGAACTTGTTCATGTTCAGCGCATGTTCCAACAACTGCTCAGGCGTTTGCGTCGGTACAGTGACATCGGCAGTGTAGGGAGTATTACGTAACAGTTGCAGGTAACACTCTAACTGTTCAAGCAACTGCTTGCGTGTTAGCGCACGCTGACGGGATGCCAGCAGCGCGGTACAGCAGAGATTCATCGCATTGGCCGCTGCGGCATTGTTAATACGCGTCATGATTTTACCAGCAAGATCATTGACGGCTGGGGTTAACCAACTCGGGCGCTGTGCTTCGATCGGATCAATCGCTTCACGCCACTGTGGGATCTGTTGGTTAAAGTAGCTGGTTAATGACAGTGGCTCGCCAAAGTTTACATAACCCTGGCCAAGATTGCGCAGTTTACGCAGCCCGCGCAACATCTGTAACAGGCTCTCTTTCTCTTTGGTCGCACCACGTAACTCTTTGGCATACGTAGCGACTTCCATCACATGTTCATAACCGATATAGACCGGCACCAGGGTAATGGGGCGTGAGCCACCACGCAACATCGCCTGGATAGTCATAGTCAAGGTACCGGTCTTGGGTTCTAGCAGTCGCCCAGTGCGTGAACGCCCCCCCTCAACAAAGTATTCAACCGAATAACCGCGTGTAAACAGCTCACCGAGATACTCACGGAACACTGTCGAGTAGAGTTTGTTGCCCTTGAAGGTTCGGCGGATAAAGAACGCACCGAGGCGACGGAAAATCGGCCCGGCGGGCCAGAAATTGAGATTGATGCCAGCAGCGATATGTGGCGGCACCAACCCTTGGTGGTAAAGCACATACGACAGCAGCAGATAGTCCATATGGCTACGATGCGAAGGCACATAAACGATCTCATGGCCATCTTGCGCTAACTGACGCACCCGTTCTGCGTTGGTGACATTGATACCCTGATAAAGACGGTTCCAAGTCCAACTCAATACCCGATCGGAGAGACGCAACATGCCATAAGAGAAGTCAGCGGCGATCTCCTCCATCAGCGCGACGGCATTCTGTTGTGCTTTCTCACGTGAGATTTTCTTGCTGCGAGCTTCATCGTCAACCGCCTTTTCTATTGCCGGTGAAGCCAGCAGTTTGCTAAACAGCTCCTGACGTACCGGCAGGCTGGGGCCGACCGCAGCTAACCGCTGACGCGAAAAATGCATACGTGCAACGCGCGCCAGCTTGTGCGCAATGCTTTTATCGGTACCGTGCTCTTGTGCCATATAGCGCAGCGACACAATATTGGAGAAACGGACAAAGCTGTCGCGCCCTAGCCAAAGCACAGCAAAAAACTTTTGCACTCCGTTAAGTAGCCGCAAATGCGGCGTGTTCTGACCTTTACGCCCCGGAGAACGGCCAAACATCACAGATACCGGTAACATCTGAATATCTAAATCCGGATTATTGCGATGTAGATCGAGATAATCATGGAACAGTTTTACCGATTCCTCTTTCGGAACGTAGTAGCGGAACAGCCGTGGGCCGTGATGAATAAAGACGTAACTTGGCAGTAACTGACCATCAATTTCCTGTGCTTCCAGTGGATCGGGCAGATCGAGTGCCAAGCACTGGTTACGTAGTGTCAGTAAGTCTGTTTTGGAGTTATAGGGTAATACATACAAAATGGGTCGAGAGGGATCTAACCCCAGTTCAGCAATGGGATCAGAAGGAATTTTTTTGCTCTTTACTAAAATTTTTAGTGGTAAATTCAGTAATTTATAATAAAATTTACGCCAACCTGACATAACAACCTGAAGCCTCTTGTGAGCAATCTGCTTTCAAGCATACCAGAAACTGGGCTGCTGATCCTTGTTGTTGAGGCAGTGTCATCATCCTCACAACCGCACCAAATTACTGCAAGAGAGGTTGTTGTGGCAATATCGAACCAAGGTGTGAATGTTTTTTAATCATGCAGTTGATTAATGATTGTGTTGGTTACACAGGCAAATCAGCATGTCACAAACAACACGATTGAGGGAGTTTGGCGTGGTAAATAAAACCAAAGGCTTGATGCGCATTGTCAAAGCGAGCGGCTACTCATATCAAGGGTTGCTTGCGGCTTGGCGCTACGAGGCAGCATTTCGTCAGGAATTGCTGATGGCAGTACTGGCGGTACTACTGGCATTCTGGCTGGATGTTGACAGTGTTACACGTATCTTACTGATCGGTTCAGTGTGGCTGGTGGTCGTGGTGGAAATGATTAACTGCGCGATTGAAGCAGTAGTGGATCGTATCGGTACAGAGCAGCATGAGCTGTCTGGGCGCGCGAAGGACATGGGATCGGCGGCAGTGTTACTGACCATCGTTTTGGCATTGGTCGTCTGGGTGATACTGCTATGGCAACATTGGCGCTAGCAAAAGGACTTGGCGTAATGCGAGCGGCTTCACGTCCTGCTGATTTTTATTCTCTGCTTGGTTCCCAAGGCTCACTTACCTGTATATACTCACAGCATGACTGTATAAACAAACAGGGGGTAGGATGAAGGCATTAACAGCTCGGCAGCAGGAAGTGTATGATCTGATCCGTGAACACATCAATCAGACCGGGATGCCACCAACACGGGCTGAGATCGCCATCCGGCTCGGTTTTCGCTCACCTAATGCAGCAGAAGAGCACCTAAAAGCGTTGGCACGCAAAGGGGTGATCGAGATGGTGTCTGGCGCTTCACGCGGTATTCGTCTGCTACTGGAGGACGAAGCTGGGCTGCCGCTGGTAGGTCGCGTTGCTGCCGGTGAACCGCTGTTGGCGCAGCAACATATTGAAGGTTATTACAAAGTTGATCCCAGTCTGTTCAAACCGAGCGCCGATTTTCTGTTGCGCGTCAGTGGAATGTCGATGCGTGACATTGGTATTCTCGATGGTGACTTGCTGGCAGTACACAAAACAGCGGATGTACGCAATGGGCAGGTTGTGGTCGCGCGCATTGATGATGAGGTTACTGTTAAGCGATTGAAAAAACATGGAAATACTGTTGAATTGCTA
Organism: Serratia microhaemolytica; assembly: GCF_004011885.1. Taxonomy (GTDB): domain Bacteria; phylum Pseudomonadota; class Gammaproteobacteria; order Enterobacterales; family Enterobacteriaceae; genus Serratia_G; species Serratia_G microhaemolytica. The sequence continues at coordinate 18,716 of NZ_SBEF01000009.1, forward strand.
CCAGAAAACAGCGAATTTCGACCAATTATAGTTAATCTACAGCGCCAGGCATTTGCTATTGAAGGGCTGGCAGTCGGCGTGATCCGCAACGGTGCCTGGATCTGACGGCGGTACCTTGGTTGCCGTGTGGTCACTGCCTTGCCGTGTTGGCATGGCAGTGCAGCAGAGGTCCATGCAGCAGGAGTTGAGGCAATACACTTACCAACCGATTGCCGCCAGCGTAAACAGAGGCAAGTAACGTAAAAATAATCTGAGCGGACGCAAGTAACCTAATCAGACACAAATAACCTAATCAGACACAAATAACCTGATCAGACACAAACAACGTATTATCTTCAGCAACTGGCTGATATTGACTTCTCTTGACTGACGTATCAGTTGCGTAGCAACCTTCTCTCCATCATTAACCCAACAGCAGCGACAGGAAAACACCACTATGTGCCTGCACCTAATGCGTCTATTGTCCGCATTTACCACGCCTGCAGATAAAGCGCTTTGGCGCCTGGCACTACCAATGATTTTGTCGAACATCAGTGTGCCATTGCTTGGTTTGGTCGATACTGCGGTGATGGGGCATCTGGATAGCCCAGTTTATCTCGCTGGCGTTGCAATAGGCACGATGGTCAGCAGTTTTCTGTTCATGCTGCTGATGTTTTTGCGTATGAGTACGACCGGGCTAGCGGCTCAGGCTGTTGGTGCGCAGCAGAATAGCAAACTGCTACGTGCGCTGGTGCAACCGCTGCTATTGGCATTATTGTTGGGGCTATTACTGCTTTGGCTACGTCAACCGATAATTAATCTGGCGTTAGCGCTTGTTGGTGGTGAACCGTCCGTAGTGTTACAGGCGAAAAACTTTCTGGAAATTCGCCTGCTAAGTGCGCCTGCTACATTGGCCAATTTGGTGTTACTCGGCTGGCTGTTGGGGGCACAGTACTTGCGCGCGCCAGTGATGTTATTGATTATTGGTAACTTACTGAATATTGTCTTGGACATTTGGCTTGTGGTAGGGTTGGATTTGAGTGTACCGGGAGTGGCATGGGCAACTGTGGTAGCGGAGTATGTCACTTTGTTGTTAGGCGCAGGATTTGCTTGGCGAGTGTTGCGTATGCGCGCGATCTCCTGGCGGATGCTCGGTACAGCTTGGCGCGGTGAGCTGGGCCGTCTGTTGGCACTGAATCGCGATATTCTGTTGCGATCACTGTTGTTGCAACTCTGCTTTGTTACGCTGACGGTATTGGGTGCCGGTTTGGGCCATGAAGTGGTTGCGGTCAATGCGCTGTTGATGAATTTATTAACCTTTAGTGCGTATGCACTTGACGGTTTTGCCTATGCGGTAGAAGTTCACTCTGGTCATGCTTATGGAGCACGTGATGAGCAGCAGTTGCATCGCGTCTGGGTTGCCGCTTGTAGACAGGCTTACTTAATTGCGGCTGTGTTAGCGCTGACCTATCTGTTTGCCGGCCAATATATTGTGGCACTACTGACTTCTCTGTCTGAGCTACGAGTTTTAGCGGCCGAGTATCTGCTCTGGCAAGCATTGCTGCCACTACTGGGTGTCGGTTGCTACTTGCTGGATGGTATGTTTATTGGTGCCACGCGTGCGGCTGAGATGCGTAATAGTATGGCGCTGGCAGCGTTCGGTTATGGTCTAACCTTACTGATTGCGTTACCGCTGCTGGGCAATCATGCTTTATGGCTTGCACTCGCGCTATTTTTGGCATTACGCGGTATTAGCTTGGGCTGGATATGGCATCACCATCGCCAATCTGGTACCTGGTTTATCACATCACCATGACATCTGGGCAGAGTCAGCTAGCACTGACTATGGCTCTGTTTTCCTTCCGGGTAGTGAGCGTCAGGATCACAATTATGTACAGCTCTGCGTCGATAATCTGGCAGGGTGAAGGAGATTTAGGATGCAATCAGCACGATATTACTTACTGGGTGAGCGCGCGGTAGTGCTTGAACTCGCTCCCCCGGTGACACTAGCGAGCCAACAGCGGATTTGGGCGTTGGCAAAAAAGTTAAACAGTCACAGTGATGTGCGTGAAGTGATCCCGGGAATGAACAATTTAACCCTGCTACTAGCCACACCACAGGCAAACGCTGAAGCGATGTTAACGCTATTGCGACAGGGGTGGGAGGATGATCAAAGCCTGGTACTTGAATCACGAGACATCGAGATCCCGGTGATTTATGGCGCTGAATATGGCCCTGACCTCGATGAAGTCGCGGCACACACCGGTATGACGGCACGGCAGGTGGTAGAGTGCCACTCGTCGGCGACTTATGTGGTCTATTTTTTAGGCTTTCAACCGGGTTTTACCTATCTGGGGGGAATGCCGGAACAGTTGGCCACGCCGCGCCGCGCGGAGCCTCGTCTCGCGGTTGCCGCCGGTTCGGTTGGCATTGGCGGCACACAGACCGGCATCTATCCGCTGGTTACACCGGGTGGATGGCAACTGATTGGTCGCACTTCACTGGCCCTGTTCAACCCTGATCAGATGCCACCGACACTGCTTCGCCCAGGTGATAATGTGCGCTTTGTTCCACAACAGGAGGGGATATGCTGAAAGTTTTGCGCGCAGGTATCTACACCACGGTACAGGATTTGGGACGTCATGGCTTTCGGCGTTTAGGCGTTAGTCAAAGTGGCGCACTTGATGCTCCTGCGTTGAAGATTGCTAATCTGCTGGTTGGGAATCAAGCCGATGCTGCGGGGCTGGAGATCACACTCGGGCAGTTTAGTGCCAAATTTACAAAGAATTGTTGGATCGCGCTTACCGGCGCGGGCTGTAATGCTCAACTGGATGGTCAACCGGTCTGGACTGGGTGGTGTTATGCGGTCAAAAAGGGCCAGCAATTGACATTAAAAATGCCCAAATATGGTATGCGCAGCTATTTGGCAGTATCGGGTGGCATTGACGTGCCCGAGGTGCTTGGTTCGCGTAGTACTGACCTGAAAGCCGCTTTTGGCGGTTGGCAGGGGCGTCAATTGAAAGAGGGTGATCAGTTGCCACTTGGCGCTGTTCAGGCGCAACCGAAAGCGATGGTTGGAGTACACCAATTACTGTTCAGTAATCGTGTAAGGGTGATCCCTGGGCCTGAATATCAAGAGTTCAGCCCTGAAGCGCAAGAGAATTTCTGGCGCACACCGTGGCAGTTAACGCCGCAGAGTAACCGCATGGGCTACCGCCTCTCATCCAGTTGTGCGTTACAACGAACTGAACAGCGTGAACTGCTGTCACACGGCCTGCTGCCGGGGGTGATCCAGGTGCCGCACAATGGCCAGCCGATCATTCTGATGGCAGATGCACAGACCACTGGCGGTTATCCGCGAATCGCCTGCGTCATCGAAGCTGATCTCTACCACTTGGCACAAGTTCGCTTGGGTGAACTGATCCACTTTGTCCCTTGTAGCGTGGCAGAAGCACAGCGAGCTAAAGCGGCACAAGATCACTTTATCGCCCAGATTGCCTGGGGGGTTCAGTCGGCACGTCTGGGGAATTAGCAGAGAATGGAGAATGGTATGCGTATTGATCTCAATGCCGATCTTGGCGAGGGCAGTGCCAACGATCAGGCACTCTTGCAGTTGGTCAGTTCGGCCAATATTGCCTGCGGTTTTCACGCTGGCGATGCACAAACCATGCGTCAATCGGTGCGCTGGGCACTTCAGTATGGTGTGGCGATTGGCGCTCATCCCAGTTTCCCCGATCGTAAGAATTTTGGCCGCACCCGAATGCAGTTACCACCAGAGGTAGTCTATGCCCAACTGATTTATCAGCTTGGCGCATTGGCGGCGATCGCTCAGGCGGAAGGCGGCAGGATGGTACACGTCAAACCACACGGTATGCTCTATAACCAGGCAGCGGTGGAGCCAGCATTGGCAGAGGCGATCGCCGACGCAGTATTTGCCGTTGATCCGGCACTGCGTTTGGTTGGCCTAGCGGGAAGTGAGCTGATCCGCGCCGGTGAACGGCGTGGTTTACTGACGCGACAAGAGGTGTTTGCCGATCGTGCTTACCAGGCTGATGGCACCTTGGTGCCGCGTGATCAACCATGCGCAGTGATCACTGATGAGCAGCAGGCATTACAACAAACGTTGCAGATGGTCTGTCAGCAGCAGGTTGGCACCATTGATGGTCAATTAATCAAGGTGACCGCGCAAACTGTCTGCGTGCATGGTGATGGTGAACATGCGTTGAGTTACGCGCGTCAATTACGGGAAAATTTTGCCTTGCATAAAATTTGCGTCAGTGCAGAATAAGAATCTTGCACTATTAACAGGGTAATTTCTGCCTGTTTTTAGCGAAAAGTATAGTGATCCCAGGTTTCATTTAATTTATTTCAATAAATATACGATGACATGTAGTCATATCATCTATTGTAATGGTTTTTCACTTGGTGATTATAGGCCATATTTCCGGGGGCTATGAGGAGAAAAAAGTATGGAACAAGCAGTAAATCTTTGGCCATTAATTGGCATCGGTGCCATTGTTGTTGGTTTTATTCTGCGATTTAATCCAGTATTGGTAGTGATTACTGCTGGTATTATTACTGGATTGGCAGCATTTATGCCACTTGGGGATATTTTGGAGAAGTTGGGTGAAGGCTTTTTGAAAACACGCAATTTGCCACTGATCCTGTTATTACCATTAGCAGTGATCGGTCTGTTGGAGCGGCACGGATTAAAGGAGCGTGCGCAGACGTGGATCGCCAAAATTAAGAGTGCTACTGCTGGGCGTTTATTAATTGTCTATCTGTTTGTGCGCGAGATAACCGCTGCAATGGGGTTAACCAGCCTCGGAGGGCATCCGCAAATGGTTCGCCCACTGCTGGCACCAATGGCGGAAGGTGCAGCCGAAAACCGTTATGGCGAATTGCCAGAAGCGCTCCGCTACCGCCTGCGTGCCATGTCTGCGGCGACAGACAATGTTGGGCTGTTTTTTGGTGAAGATATTTTTGTCGCTTTTGGCGCGATTATCTTTATGCACAATTTCATGCTGACATCGGCTGGCATTGAGACTGAACCGTTACATATTGCGTTATGGGGTATCCCGACAGCAATTTTTGCCTTCCTGATCCATGCGGTGCGCCTGCATCGTCTCGACAAGAAACTGGAACTTGAGCTGAGCAGACTCAATCAGGCAGCACAACAGGCAAAAGGGGTTCAATGATGGTTTTTCAACAACACTATCTCTACTGGTTGGCCGGCGTCATTCTGCTGATCATCGCATTGATGTCATGGCGTGATAGCGCCAACCCGCGCCGCTTGACCACCGGCTTATTCTGGTTTCTGTATGGCTTGATTTTTCTGATTGGTGACTGGAGTTACCAGTTAGTGGGCGATGGTGAACAGGCCAAACAACAGGTACACATGGTTGTTGGTGTATTAGTGGTACTGATGGCACTGATTGCCGGTTTTGGTGGCGTGCGTTTGGGGCGCTACCACCAGCGTAGCCAGCAGCAGCGTGAAAGCAGTGCCACCCGCTTGGGTAACCGCTTGTTTGTACCGGCGTTGGCGATCCCGCTGGTCACGGTGATCGGCGTATTGCTGTTTAACAATCTACCCACGTTACAGCAGGCAGTGTTTGGCAGCGGCAACCATGCCACCTTGATCACCCTCTTTTCGATGACAGTCGGCTGCTTGATAGGTTTGGTTATTGCGGTAAAAATGACGCACGAAAAGCCGTTACAACCAGTACAAGAGGCGCGTCGCCTGCTGGACTCTATCGGATGGGCTTTTATCCTGCCGCAAATCTTAGCCACCCTCGGCTTACTGTTTACCAGCGCAGGTGTCGGTAGTGCAATTTCCTATCTGACAGAGCAATACCTGGCAGTGGATAACCGTTTGATTGCCGTTGCAAGCTATGCGATCGGTATGGCGCTGTTAACTATGGTGATGGGTAACGCGTTTGCTGCCTTCCCGATTGTGACAGCAGGGATTGGTATCCCGATCCTGATATTGCAGCATGGGGGTAACCCTGCCGTGATGGCCGCGATCGGCATGTTCTCTGGTTATTGCGGCACCTTAATGACGCCAATGGCCGCCAACTTCAATATCGTACCTGCGGCGTTGCTCGATTTGCCAGATAGAAATGCGGTGATCAAAGCGCAACTACCGACCGGTCTGCTGTTGCTGTTGGTGAATATCTTTCTGCTCTATTTCTTGCTGTTTTTATAGGATAAGTGATGCGCTGTCTGCTAATGACCGGGTTCGAACCTTTTGACGGTGAGTCGATCAATCCCTCTTGGGAGGTGCTGAAGCAACTTGACGGTTGGCAGCTAAACGGCGTTCAGGTGGTTGCACGCCAGTTGCCTTGTGTGTTCGGCGACAGTTTGACGGTGTTAAATGCTGCGATTGACCAACTGCAACCAGTAGCAGTAATCGCGGTCGGTCAGGCTGGTGGTCGAGTCGACATCACCCCAGAACGGGTGGCGATTAATGTTGATGATGCGCGTATTGCTGATAATCGGGGGCAGCAGCCGATCGACCAGCCGATTATTGCCGATGGCCCTGCTGGCTATTTTAGTACTTTGCCGATCAAAGCAATGGTAGCCGCGTTACGTGATGCGGGCATTCCAGCTTCGGTGTCACAGAGTGCGGGTAGTTATGTTTGTAACCGTGTGATGTATGGCTTATTGCACCGTCTACGCCAACAGCCAGAGGTCAAAGCCGGGTTCATTCACATTCCCTATTTACCACAACAGGCCGCGAAGCATCCTGGTGCGCCAAGTGTTAGCGCGCAGACTTTGGTCGCCGGGCTAAAAATAGCAGTTGCTGTGACGTTGCAGTTTGAACAGGATTTGAAATTGGTGGGCGGAGCTACCCATTGAGGCATACCAGCTAGTGGCCTCTCTGATTAGGCTGCTAGCTGGCATCGACTGTGCCAGTGAGGTGGGCAGTGCAATGTCACTGGTCATCGGTAAGCACTGCCGGTTGTCAGTCTGATTAATTCACTTTACTCTCGCTGCAATAACGCCCCGATGACCGTTGCAGTGACACGCAGTGCAAACCAGAAATCTCTTGGGTGCAGGATCTGACTGAACAGCAGCAGTAGCAGCTTTCTACGTACAAACTCACCGGCAATGCGTTTGCGTACCTCAGCGGTTAACGCCCGTTTTCTGAGCAGGCCGTGAAAATGTCGACACTCCCTTGTTGCATGAAGAAAAAGGGCATTTCTTAGTTTTCGATCCTCAGGTTGTGATTGTGCTAATTCAGCCAGTTTGGTGATGATCGCTAGATAGCTTTGCGCACGATAGGCAAGCATGTCTGGTGATGGACTACGGGAGATGGAGTTCTGATTGCCGATGCGATAACCATAACTGGGTGCCTGATAAAAACCAACCCGCTGAGCAGAAAGCGCCAACTGCGTGGTCCAAAGGATATCTTCATGATAGAGATCAGCAATGAACTCGAGCTGTTCTTGATCGACAATCTCCTTGCGTGTGAGTTGAAGCCACACAAAATGGGGCCATTCACGTTGTTTTACAGCGTGGACGATCCACTCTTTTCCGTTGATTATATCCCCCCACAATTGATTGGTTATTAACGGTGTTTTTTCTTCGTTAACAGGATCTGTTTGAAAAGTAAAACCATTACCAATCAGTAAATCTAACTGGTTGTTTTCAGCATAAGTGAACCAGTTGAGTAGAGTGTCGGGTGCTAGCCAGTCATCACTGTCAACAAAAGCCAGCCATTTGCCTGATGCCGCCCGAATACCGTTGTTTCGAGCAACAGAAAGCCCCTGATTTTTTTGCGTTAATATTCTTATGCGAGGTTCTTTTTTTGCCCACTGTTGCAGTAGTGTGGGGCTATCGTCGGTTGAACCATCGTCAACAACAATCAACTCCAGATTGACTGATGTTTGGGTTACGAGGGAGCTGAATAGTGTGTCTAAGTACTTGGCTGAGTTAAAAACTGGGATAATAACACTGATATCGATCTGATCTGGCATAACAACGTCCGTGGGTGATAACAAACATGGATGGCGACACAGGTTCAGCCGGTAGCCAGTCTTTCCTGGATCCTCTTCTGGTAGTACAGGCAAACTCACAGAGCTGTGCTGTGGTCGCCGAAACTATACCGATAACCCGTCGGAGTGAACAGCATCACGACAAAATAGTTTCAATCAGTTGCTAACGTTGGTGGGGATTGCGGCCTACAGTGAGTCTTAGGGCCGCATTCCTTCAGTGGATTATGGCTGGTTCAGGTTTGTGGTATCAGCGACTGTTCTGCTGTTGGCTCACTACTCCCTGAGCGATCCGCTGTGCGATAGCTTGTGCAAATGTCTGCATTCCTGCCTCAGCCCCCGTATGTAGCACACTGGCTAACTGGTGGGTTTTGCCTTCGCGGATCATATTGCTGACCGCTGGAGTTGCCGTCAGGATCTCATAGACGGCAACGCGCCCCCCTTGTGGTTTACACAGCAGTTTTTGCGCGATCACGGCCTGTAGGCTGCTGGCCAGTTGCGCGCGCAGGTAAGGTTTTTCGTCAGCAGGGAAGACGTCGATCAGCCGTTCTACTGCTTGTGGAGCATTGCGCGTATGGAGTGTTGCCAATACCAGATGACCGGTCTCTGCGGCGGTGAGCGCCAAGCGAATGCTGCCGGTATCGCGCAACTCACCCAGCAGGATCACATCAGGGTCTTCACGTAGCGCAGCCCGTAATGCAGCGTCGAAGCAGTGAGTATCTCGCCCCAGTTCGCGCTGCTGGATCAGCGAATATTGACTGTGGTGGATAAATTCGATCGGATCTTCCAACGTAATAATGTGACGCCGCTGCTGCTGATTGATCGCGTTGATCATTGCCGCCAAGGTGGTCGATTTACCGCTACCGGTTGCGCCGCAAACCAGTATCAGCCCATCCTGTTTGGTCAACAGGGTTGGGATAATCGCAGGAACTGCCAGTTCAGTCAGCGTTGGGCAGTGGCTGGTAATGTGGCGCAGTGCAGCAGACAATCCATGCTGCTGTAAAAAGAAGTTGGCGCGCATTCTTACGCCTTCACGGCTGACAATCGCCAGGTCAAGCTGGCCGTTCTGTTGTAACTGTTGCCAGGCAGCGGTAGATAACTGTGCTTGACACCAGGCGACCATCTGTTGCTGAGACAGCACATCTCCCTCTGGCAGTGGACAGAGTTCACCATCAATCCGTAATCTTGCAGTATCACCGGTACACAGGTGTAGATCAGAGGCATTATGCTTTACACTAAGCGCTACGATTTCATCGATATCCATATTAGGCTCCCTGGTTTATGGCTATGAGCACTATCGAACAAAATTTACAACATGTCAGGCAGCAGATTGCCAGTGCTGCACAAGCGTGCGATCGCGCTCCAGCGGCAGTCACACTGCTTGCGGTCAGTAAAACCAAATCTGTGGTACAAATCGCAGAGGCGATTGCAGCGGGGCAGCACTGTTTTGGTGAAAATTATGTGCAGGAGGGCGTGGACAAGATCCACCATTTTGCCCAACAACCAAAAGCAGCAGCAATCGAGTGGCATTTTATTGGCCCATTGCAGTCCAACAAGAGTCGGCTGGTGGCGGAGAACTTTGCCTGGTGCCACACGGTCGATCGTCTGCGTATCGCACAGCGTTTAAGCGATCAGCGCCCGGAGAGCATGCCGCCACTGAATGTGTTGATCCAGGTAAATATCAGTGACGAACAGAGTAAATCAGGCATTTGCTTAGCTGAGTTACCGGCGCTGGCAACAGCGGTGGCAGCGTTGCCGAAGCTTAGATTACGCGGTTTGATGGCGATCCCGGCACCAGAGCACGATTATCAGCGGCAACTGGCCGTATTCCAGCAGATGTATCAGGCCTATCAGGCGTTAAGACAACAGTATCCACAGCTAGATACCCTATCTATGGGGATGAGTGATGATATGTCGGCGGCAATTGCCGCCGGTAGTACCTTGGTGCGTATTGGTACGGCAATTTTTGGTGCTCGAAACTATGTTGGTAGTTGAAAGTATGACAGTTGAAAGTATGACAGTTGAAAGTTTCGCCGTTGAAAGCGACCAAGCGCTGAAACGCGTTTGATTATCGGAGCAGTACAACAACTGAAACTAACCTGAGCCTTGAACCTATCGCGACAATTAACGAGGAACAGAATGCAGCAGCGTAAAATTAGCTTTATTGGTGCCGGTAATATGGCGCGTGCGATCATTGCCGGGTTGGTTGAGTCAGGCTATCGCGCGGAATTGATCACTGTCTGTGCCCCTTCGGCAGAGCGACGTGATGCGTTGGCACGAGATTACGGTGTGTTGACCAGTGCTGATAATATCAGTGCAGCGCAAGCGGCTGATGTGCTGGTATTGGCGGTGAAACCCCAAGTGATGGCAAGTGTGTGCCAGGCTCTGCGTGGAGCAGTCGATTTCTCTGCTAAGCTGGTGTTGTCGATTGCTGCCGGTGTCTCTATTGACCGCTTTTATCAGTTACTTGGTGACGGGCTAAATATTGTGCGTATTATGCCTAATACGCCAGCGTTGATCGGTAAAGGAATGAGTGGACTCTATGCTCCTGAGCAAGTGGATCAGCAGGATCGTGATTATGTTACCGATTTAATGCACGCTGTCGGCAAAGTCTGCTGGCTTGAACAGGAAACAGCGATCAATGCTGTGATTGCGGCGGCAGGCAGTGCGCCGGCTTACTTTTTTCTGTTTATGGCAGCGATGCAACAACAGGCGGAACAGATGGGTTTTAGTAGCCAGACGGCACGCCAACTGGTACAGCAAGCGGCCATCGGCGCTGCGGCACTGGCTGAGGCTAACCCAGAGATCTCACTGGAGACCCTGCGTGAGCAGGTGACTTCCAAGGGTGGAACCACTGCTGAGGCGGTACGGGTTTTTACTGAGCAACAATTGTCGACTACCGTTGCTCAAGCGATGCAGGCGGCAGTCACTCGCGCACAGCAGATGGAAACATTATTTTAGTGCTCACGTTTAAATGGAAGGCTAATTGAGATGCAAACAACGATTTTCTTGGTCAAAACAGCGATTGATATTTATGTGTCGGTGCTGTTATTACGTATTTGGCTGCAATTGGCTCGAGCTGATTTTTACAACCCGTTTTCACAATTTATCGTGAAAATTACCCAGCCGCTGATTGGACCGTTACGCCGTATTATTCCTTCACTGGGTGCTTTGGATACCGCCTCTCTATTACTGGCATTTGTGTTGATGACGGTCAAATATCCGCTGTTACTGCTGATCCAAGGTGGCGGTTTGTCATTTAGCCCGTTTAATCTGCTGTTTGGTTTATTGGCGGTATTGAAAGCGATCGGTTATCTGATCTTCTGGTTGATGATTATTCGTGCACTGATGAGTTGGGTCAGTCAGGGGCGAGGCCCACTCGATTATGTGATGTACCAACTCACCGAGCCGTTAATGGCACCGATTCGTCGTGTGATCCCAGCAATGGGGGGGCTTGACTTCTCTGCCATGATTGTCATTTTTATCCTCTATTTTCTTAACTATCTTGGGGCAGATATGTTTGGTGGACTCTGGTTTTTACTATGAGTGCTCTGACGTTGACTGAGGATGGGCTGGTGATGCGCTGTTATATTCAGCCTAAAGCCAGTCGTGACCAGATTGTCGGCTTACATGGTGATGAGATAAAAATTGCTATTACTGCGCCTCCGGTCGATGGGCAGGCGAACGCTCATCTGATCAAATTTATTGCTAAACAGTTTGCTGTCGCTAAGTCCGATATCCGTCTGGAGAGGGGAGAACTGGGGCGACACAAGCAGCTACATATCCGAAACCCACAACAGTTGCCGGTGTTAATCGCACAACTCTGCCAGATTGAGTGATCAGTTTGGATTGCGTTAACTGCCAGGTAAATTTGGATAATGATAATTCATCATCTTCTGAGGTGTTCAGAATGCAAAAAGTAGTTCTTGCTACCGCTAATGCTGGAAAGGTGGCTGAGTTGGCCGGTCTGCTAGCCGACTTTGGTTTAGATGTGGTAGCTCAAAGTGAGCTCGGTGTGGAAAGCGCCGAGGAAACCGGTTTAACATTTATTGAGAATGCGATTCTGAAAGCACGTCATGCGGCACAGATCACCGGATTACCGGCGATTGCTGATGATTCTGGTTTGGCTGTTGATGCGTTGGGTGGCGCGCCAGGCATCTACTCTGCCCGCTATGCTGGCGAGCAAGCCAGCGATCAACAAAATCTGGATAAATTGCTGTTGAGCTTACGTGAAGTGCCAAAAGGGCAACGAGGAGCACAGTTTCATTCAGTGCTGGTCTATCTGCGCCATGCTGAAGATCCGACGCCACTGGTCTGTCACGGCTGTTGGGCGGGGGAGATTGCCTTCAGTGCCAGCGGTGATGGGGGGTTTGGCTACGATCCCATCTTCTACCTGCCGGAACTGGGCTGTAGCGCGGCACAACTGCCTCGTGAGCAGAAGAGCGTTATTTCGCACCGTGGCCAAGCACTGAAATTGCTGTTGGAAGCGCTGCGTAATGGCGATTAATGCTCTCCAACTGCCACCGCTGAGCCTGTATATCCATATTCCCTGGTGTGTACAGAAATGTCCCTATTGTGATTTCAACTCACACGCCCTAAAGGGGCAGATTGCCGAGCAGGATTATGTCGAGCATCTGCTGGCGGATCTGGAAGCGGATCTGCCGCTGACCAGTGGTCGTAAAATCAGCACGCTGTTTATTGGTGGTGGTACACCAAGCCTGTTCAGTGCTGAAGCGATGGACAGGCTGCTGCAAGGTGTGCGGGCGCGGATTGCGTTCGAAGCGCAGGCTGAAGTCACCATGGAAGCAAACCCGGGTACGGTGGAAGCGCAGCGTTTTGCGGCTTATCAGCACGCCGGTATCAACCGTATCTCAATTGGCGTGCAGAGTTTTAATGCTCAACACCTGTCAGCGCTCGGGCGCATTCATGATGCACAGCAGGCAATAACGGCAGCAGAGTTGGCCAGTTCATTAGCGTTGCGTAGCTTCAATCTTGATCTGATGCACGGCTTACCGGGGCAGTCAGCTGAGCAAGCACTGGATGATTTGCGCCAGGCGATTGCGCTACACCCCCCCCATTTGTCGTGGTATCAACTGACGATTGAGCCGAACACGCTGTTTAGTTCACGACCGCCACAGCTACCGGATGACGAAATTTTGTGGCAGATCTTTCAGCAGGGCGATGCACTGTTAACGGCGGCAGGCTATCAGCAGTACGAAACCTCGGCTTATGCCAAACCCGGTTACCAATGCCAACATAATCTCAATTACTGGCGTTTCGGTGACTATTTAGGCATCGGTTGTGGTGCGCATGGCAAGTTGAGTTTCACCGATGGGCGTATTTTGCGCACCAGTAAAACCAAACATCCACGTGGTTTTATGCAGGGCAACTATCGTGATCAGTACCAGGAGGTTGAGTTGCATGAGCGCGCATTTGAGTTTTTTATTAATCGGTTACGTTTGCTGGAGCCAACGCCTCGTGTTGATTTCAGTCGCTATACCGGCTTGAGTGAAACAACCATCCGTCGCCAGCTCGATGCAGCCCTCGCCCAGGGTTACTTGCAGGAAAGTCAGCACCATTGGCAGATCACTGGCAAGGGCAAACTGTTTCTGAACTCAGTGCTTGAGCTGTTTCTACCCGATGATTAACCTTGCCAACATCGGTCTAGCGAAAGCGGGAGGCTGCGTTGTGCAGTCTGAGTGGATCATGCAGAACGGCGTGAGCCAAAAACAGTGCGCTGATGTTGCGTGCTTCGCGAAAATCGGGTTGCTGTAACAGTGCCATCATGTCAGCGATTGGCCAGCGCACCTGTATTAGTGGTTCAGGTTCATCCCCTTCACCGGTTTGTGGGTAGAGATCACTGGCCAGGACGATGTTCATCTGGCTGGAGAAGTAGGCGGGTGAAATGGTGAGTTTTGTCAGCAGTTCAAACTGCCTGGCCGCAAAGCCGACCTCTTCCATTAGCTCGCGGTTTGCCGCCTCTAGCACCTCTTCGCCTGCATCAATCAGCCCTTTCGGAAAACCAAGCTCATAGCTTTCGGTGGCGACAGCATATTCACGGATCAGCAGTAAATCATCCCCTAACACCGGGACGATCATCACTGATTCGTAACGCGCAGGTCGCAAGCGTTCATAACAGCGCTGTACACCATTGCTAAACTTCAATTCGACCGATTCAATGTTAAATAACCGCGAGCGGGCGATAGTGGTGACATTCAGGATTTCAGGTTTTTTATGGTGTTTATTCATGGCTATCTCAAACAGGTTGACCGCGCTTTGTCGCTGTTGTCGCCGGTTTGCCAACCGCAACCATGTTTGCACCATCTGCAACGCTGATAATTTTGGGTGTATGATGACGGGCAACAGGTTGTCGTGGTATTGGCATGACTACAGCAACAGTTTGCAGCCGTCAGTGTATCCCGCTGTGGAGGTGAAGAGAACCATGAAAGCGAAAACAGTTGTCGATGATGCTGTTCGGCTAGATAAATGGCTATGGGCAGCACGTTTTTACAAAACTCGTGCAGTCGCGCGGGAGATGGTTGAAGCTGGCAAGGTGCATTACAACGGCCAGCGTAGTAAACCTGGTAAGGCGGTTGAAATCGGTGCCGAGATCAGGCTGCGCCAAGGCAGTGATGAACGTACTGTGCAGGTGCTTGCTCTGGCACAGCAACGGCGTACGGCCAGCGAAGCACAGTTGTTGTATCAGGAGAGTGCAGCCAGCATCGCCCAGCGTGAAAAAATGGCGCTGGCGCGTAAAATGAACGCATTGACCATGCCACACCCTGATCGCCGTCCGGATAAGAAAGAGCGGCGCGATTTGATGAAATTTAAACTTGGTGGAACGCAATAACAGAGTTAATGCGCCCCGTGATGAGAGAAAACGATGTCCAACCACGATCAACTACACCGTTATCTATTTGAAAAATTTGCGGTACGCGGTGAGCTAGTCAATCTGAGCCATACCTATCAGCAGATCCTGGCTAACCATAACTATCCCCAACCGGTTCAGGCACTGCTTGGCGAGTTACTGGTTGCTACCAGCCTGTTGACGGCAACACTGAAGTTTGCTGGTAATATTACCGTTCAAATCCAGGGTGATGGCCCATTGAAATTAGCTGTCATCAATGGCAATAACCAGCAGGAGATGCGTGGTGTTGCCCGAGTAGTGGATGAAATTGCTGCGGACAGCACGCTACGCCAGATGGTAGGTAATGGCATCATGGTGATCACCATCACGCCAGAGAAGGGTGAACGCTATCAGGGAATTGTCAGTTTAGAAGGCGAAACATTGGCTGAATCTCTAGAGGGCTATTTTCGTCAATCAGAGCAGTTGCCAACCAGGCTATTTATTCGCACTGGCATCCATGAAGGTAAGCCAGCAGCCAGTGGCATGTTACTTCAGGTATTGCCGGCCGAGCTGCGCCACGACGATGAGTTTGACCACTTGGTGCAATTGACCGCAACCATCAAGAATGAAGAGCTATTTAGCTTACCAGCCAATGACGTGCTCTACCGTCTCTACCATCAGGAAGAGGTGACACTCTATCAACCACAACCGGTGATTTTCCGTTGTAGCTGCTCACGTCAGCGCTGTGGTGAGACATTGATGACACTGCCTGCGGAAGAAGTTCAGACCATGCTGGCGCAAGATGGCCATATCGACATGCATTGTGACTACTGCGGGCAGCACTATCTGTTCGACGCACTTGATATTTCGGCACTCTATGCACATGGCAATCCATCAGCGCATTAGGGCACTGAGTCGCCGTGTTCAAACCGGTGAAAGCAGGCTGTACAGCAACAGGTGTATGGAATCGAAGCCTGCTTTTACTGTCCGACACAATATTTTGATAACAACAGCGGGTGCATTGATCGTTCCGTGTGCTAGCTCTCAGAATGTAATTAAAAAACGGTTAACATGTTAGCCAATTGATACATGTTTGAGTTATTGCAAACTGACTTTCTAGAAATAGTCGACAGAAATTCTTTTTAAAGGAGTGGTTACATGCGCACGACGAGAAATATCACCCCGCAAGACCTGGCTGCTTACGGGATCCATAATGTCAGTGAAGTGGTTCACAATCCCAGCTATGAACTGCTGTTTGCCGAGGAGACAAAACCTTCACTTGAAGGGTTTGAGCGTGGTGTTGTTACTGAACTGGGTGCGATTGCGGTTGATACTGGTGAATTCACCGGCCGTTCGCCGAAAGATAAGTATATCGTGCGCGATGACATCACTCGTGACACCGTATGGTGGGCAGATCAGGGCAAAGGTAAGAATGATAATAAACCGCTGAGTCCGGCAGTTTGGGCAGAGTTAAAACAGTTGGTCACTCGGCAACTTTCCGGTAAGCGTCTGTTTGTGGTTGATACTTTCTGTGGTGCTAATGCCGACACCCGCTTGAAAGTGCGCTTTATCACCGAAGTCGCCTGGCAGGCACACTTTGTGAAGAACATGTTTATTCGTCCGACTGAGCAGGAGTTGCAGGATTTTGTGCCAGATTTTGTGGTCATGAATGGTGCCAAGTGTACCAACCCAAACTGGCAGCAGCAGGGGTTGAACTCAGAGAATGCGGTGGTGTTTAACCTTTCTGAGCGGATGCAACTTATCTGTGGTACCTGGTATGGCGGTGAGATGAAGAAGGGGATGTTCTCAATGATGAACTACCTGCTGCCACTGAAAGGGATCGCTTCGATGCACTGCTCGGCGAATGTTGGTGAGAAAGGCGATGTTGCTGTCTTCTTTGGTTTGTCAGGTACCGGGAAAACAACCCTATCAACGGATCCGAAGCGTCAATTGATAGGTGACGATGAACATGGTTGGGACGACGATGGGGTGTTCAACTTTGAAGGAGGGTGTTACGCCAAGACGATCAAACTCTCTGAAGAAGCGGAGCCGGATATTTACCGTGCAATCAAGCGTGACGCGTTGTTAGAGAACGTGACAGTTCTGAGTGATGGTCGGGTTGACTTTAATGATGGTTCGAAAACGGAAAATACCCGTGTTTCTTATCCGATTTACCACATCGACAACATTGTCAAACCGGTGTCAAAGGCCGGACATGCAACCAAAGTGATTTTCCTCACTGCTGACGCGTTTGGTGTATTGCCACCGGTATCACGTTTAACGCCAGAGCAGACGCAGTACCACTTCTTGTCTGGGTTTACCGCCAAGTTGGCAGGAACCGAGCGTGGCGTGACTGAACCAACACCGACTTTCTCGGCCTGCTTTGGCGCGGCATTCCTGACGCTGCATCCAACACAATATGCTCAGGTATTGGTGAAGCGTATGCAAGCAGCGGGCGCACAGGCTTATCTGGTTAACACTGGTTGGAATGGCAGCGGCAAGCGTATCTCAATCAAGGATACACGCAATATTATCGACGCCATTTTAAGCGGTGAAATCGACCATGCGCCGACACAGACGCTGCCGATCTTCAATCTTGCCATGCCGACGGCACTACCAGGGGTAGACTCGGCAATTCTTGACCCGCGTGCGACTTATGCCAGTGCTGCGCAGTGGGAGGTGAAGGCGAAAGATCTGGCTCAGCGCTTTATTGCTAACTTTGATAAATACACTGATACACCCGCAGGTTTGGCGTTAGTGACTGCTGGGCCAAAGTTGTAAGCGAAAAAATAGTAAGCGAAAACAACTGAATATGCCCCCTCTGTGTGAGGGGGCAATTGCGTGAGGCGGCAATTGTGTGAGACGGCAATTGTGTCAGGGGCGATACCCTTAAATTCAACACGCTTTTAACGCATTGGTTCCAATTACTTTCTGGTGAGTAGCAGGTAGAGGCTAAGCGAAAAGAACAGTAGGCTGGGCAGCAGTGCGCCGAGTATGGCTGGCAGGTTATACACCAGGCTCAACTGGCCGAAAACTTTATCCAGTAAATAGAATACAAAGCCAAAACCAATACCGGTGACAATGCGCGCGCCCATCGGCACGCTGCGTAGTGGGCCAAAGATGAACGATAGTGCCATCAACATCATGACTGCGACAGAGAGTGGCGCGAAGATTTTGCTCCACATATTGAGTTGGTAACGGCTAGGTTCCTGACCGCTGTTAATCAGGTAGTTGACGTAGTTATGTAACCCACGAATCGACAGTGCAGCGGGATCCAGCACCACTACCCCTAATTTCTCTGGCGTAATGCTGGTTTTCCATACGCCAGTTAGGGTCTGTGTGCCGGTTATCTGATCAGGATCACTCAGATCAGCGCTGTCGACTTGCGAAAGTTGCCAGATATCTCGTTCAAAACGCGCATTGGCCGCGTAGCGGATCATCTGTAGCCGTCGGTTATCGTTAAAGTGGTAGATGTGTAAACCACTCAGTTGCTGCTCCTGGTTTTCGCCAGTCACGCGTTCGATAAAGATAAAATCATTGCCATCTCTGATCCATAATGAACCCCGGTTCGAGAGCAATGAACCCCCATACATCTGTTGAGCACGGTAGTTACGCGCCATCTGTTCTGAATGTGGCGTGACCCATTCACCGATTGCCATTGCCAGTAACATCAAGGGGATTGCAGTTTTCATCACTGAGCCGGCAATCTGCAAACGGGTAAAACCTGAAGCTTGCATCACTACCAGCTCGCTGCGCGTCGCTAAACCGCCCAAACCAAGCAGCGCACCTAACAGTGCCGCCATAGGGAAAAAAATCTCTATGTCTCTCGGCATACTGAGCAGTGTGAATAGCCCTGCGCCCAGTGCGGTGTAGTCGCCTTGGCCTACTTTACGCAGTTGTTCAACGAATTTAATGATGCCAGAGAGCGACACCAGCATGAATAGCGTCATCATAATGGTGTTGAAAATGGTACGGCCGATGTAACGGTCTAATACTCCAAACATTATGCAGCTCCTTTTAGCCGTGAACGCAACCTGCGCATTGGCACGGTATCCCATGCATTTAATATTATCGCCAGCAGGAAATAGGCTGCATTGACCAGCCAGAGCCAAAACATCGGGTCGATCTTGCCTTTGCTGCCATTGGAGCGCAGCGAACTCTGTAGCAGAAAGAAAATCAGGTAGAGCAGTACCGCTGGCAGCATACTGAGCACACGGCCCTGGCGCGGATTAACCACACTGAGCGGTACTACCATCAGTGCCATGAGTGCTACCGAGAGCACCAAGGTCAAACGCCAGTGAAATTCCGCCCGAGCATCGGGTTGTGCTGAGCGCGATAACTGACGCATCGACAGTTGATCGGTCTGATTATTGTCGATAGAGACGGGCCGATGACCAATAATGACTTGGTAATCAGCGAAATCGGTAATACGGAAGTCGCGTAGCAGTGCGCTACCCTCAAAGCGTGTGCCTTGCTTCAGGGTCGCCTCTTGTGAACCATCGGCTTTCTGCCGCACGACTCCGCGTTCAGCAACTACGATGGAAGGGCGGAAGTTGCCGCTAGGTCGCAGCTGTGCCAGGAACACATCTTGAAAGCTGTTGCCTTCAACATCGCCAATAAACAGCACAGCAGAGCCATCTGGCGAAGGGTGAAAACGCCCTTCAGCCAAACCAGCCAAGCTGGGATTCGCTCTGGCTTCCGCAATCACTTCATCTTGACTGCCTGCCGCCCAGGGGCTTAACCAGAAAACATTTGCTGCCGCCACTAAAGACGTTAAAACTGCCAGCAGCATAGCGGCTGAGATCAAAGTACGCTTACCTAATCCACAGGCGTGCATGACGGTGATTTCACTTTCGGTGTACAATCGCCCAAGTGTCATCAACAGCCCGAGAAACAGACTGAGTGGCAGGATCAACTGCGCCATCTTCGGTACATTCAAGGCGAGCAGGCTGAAAACTAAATTTGTCGGGAGGCTGCCATCGACGACATCGCTGAGCACCCTGACCAGATTCTGGCAAAAAAAGATCAACAGCAGGATGAACAGGATGGCAACTTGGCTTTTCAGCGTTTCCCGTACTAGATATCGAATAATAATCACACTTGTTACGCCCGTGAAAACTTGTCTTTTTGCAGGAACAACGATAGTTTCGTCACTACTTTTGCCACTTTTTGTCATTACCTGACCACACCGACCGCTAAAGTCAGGGGGAAAACAGCAGGCTGACTAGCGATGACCGCGCCTGTGGGTCACAGAGATCGTAAAAAAAATCATACCCAGATTATGAGGGTGTTGGCGCTGTTTTGCCATCATTTGGGAGTATGGTTTTCAAAACGCAATAGTTTACGCCGTTCGAGCTAACTTTGTTAGCTCCTCTAACAACCGAAGCTGACAGCAGAAGAACTTATTCTAGCTGTCGCATCGATGGCTGTCTTTAAGATTCAGGAGAATGCATGGAGTTCAGTATAAAAAGCGGTAGTCCGGAGAAACAGCGTAGTGCGTGCGTTGTGGTCGGAGTATTTGAACCTCGCCGCCTGTCACCTATCGCGGAGCAACTAGACAAGATCAGTGACGGATATATCAGCGCCTTATTACGCCGAGGTGATCTGGAGGGAAAAATAGGACAGGCGCTGTTGTTACATCATGTGCCAAATGTGCTCTCTGAGCGTATTTTGCTGGTTGGCTGTGGTAAAGAGCGTGATCTTGATGAACGCCAATACAAGCAGGTGATCCAGAAAGCCATCAGTACGCTCAATGAAACCGGCTCGATGGAGGCAGTTTGTTTTCTGACGGAGTTGCATGTCAGGGGCTGCAATACCTACTGGAAAGTACGTTATGCGGTGGAGACCGCAGAAGAGTCACTCTACTCGTTTGATCAGTTGAAAAGTAACCGTGTAGAACTGCGTCGGCCACTGCGTAAAATTGTCCTCAATGTGCCCAGCCGGCGTGACCTAAACCGCAGCGAACGGGCGATCAAACACGGCTTAGCGATTGCGGCGGGTATCAAAGTCGCGAAAGATCTTGGCAATATGCCACCGAATATCTGTAATCCCGCTTATCTGGCTTCCCAAGCGCGTCAGTTAGCAGACAACTTTAGTGGTTACATTACCACACGGGTGATTGGTGAACAGGAGATGCGGGATTTAGGGATGAATGCTTATCTGGCCGTCGGTTCTGGCTCACAAAATGAGTCATTGATGTCGGTGATTGATTATCGGGGCACCGCCAAGCCTTCGGTTAAACCGATTGTCCTGTTGGGTAAAGGGGTCACTTTCGATTCGGGTGGTATTTCGCTTAAACCGGCAGAAAGCATGGACGAGATGAAATTCGACATGTGTGGTGCGGCGGCGGTTTATGGTGTGATGCGTGTGATTGCCGAGCTGAAGTTACCACTGAAAGTGATTGGTGTTCTGGCCGGATGTGAAAATATGCCTGCCGGCGCCGCCTACCGGCCTGGGGATGTGTTGACCACGCTTTCAGGCCAGACTGTTGAGGTATTGAATACCGATGCAGAAGGGCGTCTGGTACTGTGTGATGCGCTGACCTATGTCGAGCGTTTTGAACCAGAACTGGTGATCGATGTGGCCACGCTGACAGGCGCCAGTGTGATTGCACTTGGCCACCACTTGACGGCATTGATGTCAAACCACAATCCGCTCGCACATGAGTTGATGACCGCTTCTGAGCAGACGGGTGATCGTGCCTGGCGTTTGCCACTGCAAGATGAGTACAACGAGCAGCTTGACTCGAACGTTGCCGACATGGCGAATGTGGGGGGGCGTCCTGGCGGAGCCATTACTGCAGCCTGCTTCCTGTCACGTTTTGTGCGCAGATATCACTGGGCACACTTGGATATTGCTGGTACTGCCTGGCGTTCAGGTAAAGCGAAAGGCGCAACTGGCCGCCCAGTGGCTTTGCTGGCACAGTTTCTGTTCAATCGTGCCGGATTCCGTGATGATGAGTAACGGGCTACACTTTTAACCTCAGGGCAGCAGAACTACGATGAAACAGGTGACTTTTTACCTTCTCGAACATGACCAGATGAGTGGTGAACTCAGTGCTCATGAGGCGTTAGCCTGTCAGATTGCCGCAGAGCGCTGGCGAGCGGGGCTGCGGGTATTGATCGCCTGTGACAATCAGCAGCAGGCACTGCGGCTTGATGAGGCGTTATGGCAGCGTGAACCGCCACAGTTTGTGCCGCATAATTTGGTTGGCGAAGGGCCGGGTTTTGGCGCTCCGGTTGAATTATGCTGGCCAGGCAAACGTAATAATGCCCCGCGTGATGTGTTGATTACCTTACAGGGGCAGTTTGCAGATTTTGCTACCGCTTTCCATCAAGTGGTAGACTTTGTGCCTTACCCAGAGAACTTGAAACAGTTGGCGCGCGAACGCTATAAAACTTATCGCAGCGTCGGCTTCCATTTGACTACGGCCATGCCGCCAACTCATAACTCAGCGATATAAAATGGAAAAGACAAACACTCATCCTGCAACAGATCATCTTGATACCGCTTATGACCCCAGCCAGATCGAACAAAAACTTTACGATCACTGGGAGAAACAGGGCTATTTCAAACCGAATGGTGACACCAGTAAAGAAAGCTTCTGCATCATGATACCGCCACCGAATGTGACCGGTAGCCTGCATATGGGCCATGCTTTTCAGCAAACCATCATGGATACCATGACGCGTTACCAGCGTATGCAGGGTAAAAATACCTTGTGGCAAGCCGGTACTGACCATGCCGGGATCGCCACCCAGATGGTGGTGGAGAGAAAAATAGCCGCTGAAGAGGGTAAAACCCGTCATGACTATGGGCGTGACGCCTTCATCGAAAAAATCTGGCAGTGGAAAGCGGAGTCCGGCGGCAGCATTACCCGCCAGATGCGTCGTCTGGGTAACTCAGTGGATTGGGAGCGCGAGCGCTTTACCATGGATGAGGGACTCTCGAATGCGGTAAAAGAGGTGTTTATCCGTCTTTACCAGCAGGATCTGATCTACCGTGGCAAGCGGCTAGTGAATTGGGATCCAAAACTGCGCACTGCGATTTCTGATCTGGAAGTGGAAAACCGTGAATCGAAAGGTTCAATGTGGCATCTGCGCTACCCGCTGGCAGACGGTGCCAGAACAGCAGAAGGCAAGGATTATCTGGTTGTCGCTACCACACGGCCTGAAACGGTATTGGGCGATACCGGTGTGGCGGTAAATCCGCAAGATCCACGTTACCAGGATCTGATTGGCAAACAGATCATCCTGCCGTTAGTAGGGCGTCGGATACCGATTGTGGCTGATGAACACGCCGATATGGAGAAGGGCACCGGCTGTGTGAAAATCACCCCTGCACACGATTTTAACGACTATGAAGTCGGCAAACGTCACGCTCTGCCTATGATCAATGTGCTCACCTTTGATGGTGAAATACGTCAACAGGCAGAAGTATTCGACAGTGCCGGTGAAGTGAGCACTGTCTATAGCAGCGAATTGCCAGCACAATTCTGCGGTCTTGAGCGTTTTGCTGCACGCAAGGCAGTGGTTGCGGCATTTGAACAGCTAGGCTTACTGGATGAGGTAAAACCTCATGATCTCACGGTGCCTTATGGTGACCGTGGTGGAGTGGTGATTGAGCCAATGCTGACCGATCAATGGTATGTGCGTACTGCACCGTTGGCGAAAGTGGCGGTGGAAGCGGTCGAACAGGGGCAGATCCAGTTCGTTCCCAAGCAGTATGAGAACATGTATTTCAGTTGGATGCGTGATATTCAGGATTGGTGTATCTCACGCCAGCTTTGGTGGGGGCACCGTATTCCCGCTTGGTATGATCAGCAGGGCAATGTTTACGTTGGGCGCAGTGAAGAGGAAGTACGGCAAGAGAACCAACTGCCGGCGGATTTGGAACTGAAGCAGGACGATGATGTGCTCGATACCTGGTTCTCTTCCGGGCTATGGACATTCTCTACCCTTGGCTGGCCGGAGCAGACGCAAGCGCTGAAGACATTCCATCCCACCAGCGTGTTGGTCAGTGGTTTTGACATTATTTTCTTCTGGATTGCCCGCATGATCATGCTGACCATGCATTTCATCAAGGATGAAAATGGCAAACCGCAAGTGCCATTCAAAACAGTCTATATGACGGGGTTGATCCGCGATGAAGAGGGGCAGAAGATGTCCAAATCGAAAGGGAATGTCATTGACCCGCTCGATATGGTCGATGGCATCTCACTGGCGGATCTGCTGGAAAAACGCACCGGCAACATGATGCAGCCGCAATTAGCTGAGAAGATCCGCAAGCGTACGGAAAAACAGTTCCCAAATGGTATCGAGCCGCACGGCACGGATGCGTTGCGCTTTACACTTGCTGCACTGGCTTCAACTGGGCGTGATATCAACTGGGATATGAAACGACTGGAAGGCTATCGCAACTTCTGCAACAAATTGTGGAATGCCAGCCGCTTTGTGCTGATGAACACCCAGCAGCACGATTGTGGTTTCCAGGGTGGGGAGCTTCAGCGTTCACTGGCCGATCGCTGGATTTTGGCCGAATTTAACCGCACGGTGAAAAGCTATCGTGAAGCGCTTGATAGCTACCGTTTTGATATTGCAGCTAATATCCTGTATGAATTTACCTGGAACCAGTTCTGCGACTGGTATTTGGAACTGAGCAAACCGCTGCTGAGCAATGGCAACCCGGCACAACAGCGCGGCACTCGCCACACCTTGATCACGGTGTTGGAAGCATTACTGCGCTTGGCACATCCGATCATCCCATTTATCACGGAAACTATCTGGCAACGTGTTAAGCAGATCACAGGCATTACGGCTGACACCATCATGCTACAAGCGTTCCCAACACCACACGATGAGTGGCATGATGCACAGGCATTAAGCGACTTGGAGTGGATCAAACAAGCAATCACTGCGGTGCGTAATATTCGCGCAGAGATGAACATTGCGCCAGGTAAAGCACTGGATGTCTTGTTGCGTAATGCGGATATTGACACTCAGCGCCGTTTGCAAGAGAACCAGAGCTTTGTCGAGAAATTGGCTCGCCTCAGCTCGATCACGCTGTTACCTCATGGTGATAAGGGGCCGCTCTCGGTGACGAAACTGCTGGAGGGGGCTGAGTTGTTGATCCCAATGGCCGGTTTTATCGATAAACAGGCTGAAATTGCCCGTTTGGCGAAAGAGATGGCAAAACTGAGTGCGGAGATTAGCGCGATTGAAGGCAAACTGGCCAATGAGGGGTTTGTCGCTCGTGCGCCGGAAGCGGTAGTGGCGAAAGAGCGTGAGCGGTTGGCAGTGTGCAAACAGGGCCAGATCAAGTTACAAGAGCAGCAGGCAGCGATTGCTGCGTTATAACTGAATGACTGTGTTGTAACGTAACTCTGTATCGTGCGCTATGATAGAACGCCAGTGATACTGGCGTTCTGTCGTCGGTTTGCAAATCTACTCGCCTTGGTGTGATCTGACGGTCAGCACCATTTATCGTGCTGTTCGTCAGGGAACATTGGTTGAAAAACTATTTTTTGATCTGTTGTAGTGGTAGCGATCGCAGCGCCTGTAGTGTCTCAGTAATGTCGATCTCCAGTTCAGAAAAAGTGTAGCTTGCACCGTGAAACGTCTCGATCGACAGCATGTTTACCGTCTCAGTCGCGTTAGGATCGACATTTGGCCTGATACGATTCATCAGTAACCCCACCGAAAGAACGGTATTTTCTTTATCTACCGCCATCTTAGCTGGCACCTGACGGGTGAACTGTTGATAACTTTTGATCGCACTGATCTTAATCTTTTCGTTAGCAATGGTAATGTATTTGCTGGCGGGTAGCACTTTTACTGTATGAGCCGATAGCCCCTTATCATTACTGCTTGGCGAAAAGGTTACCAAGGCATCCTTTTTGATCAACTCAGGATTTTGCACCTTCACCACATGAAAATAGCGATTATCACCGTGTTCATCAGTGATAAAGCCAAAGCCTTTCTCAGGAAAAAATTGTGTGATCTTACCGTTCATAGCCATACTCGCAGGATCGTTGCAAACGGCGCTAATGATAGCGATCAATCTGGATTAGCGCTACTGGCATAGTGGCTCAGCAAAGTTGTTCTAACTGTCAGCTAACAGTAGCAAGCAGACCCACATTGGCCCGCTGCCGACAGGATAGCGGGCCAGATGAGTTAGCAAACCGCTGTTGGTATCGATGCGATCAACAGCAATATGCCCAGATTTTTGCCCAGCCGAGATGACAAAACGACCGCTATGATCAAGATTAAAACCGCGAGGTTGTTGCTCAGTCGGGTGATGGCCGAGCAGGGTTAGCTGGCCACTCTGTGAGCAGAGACTAAAGATTGCTAGTAGGCTGGTGGTGCGATCACTCGTGTAGAGGAATCGGCCATCGGGGGTGAGATGAATATCGGCTGCCCAGCAGGTACCGCTGAAATCGGCAGGCATCATGTTCACGCTCTGCTGGTGCTGATAATGACCCTGATCATCACGGCAAAAGAGATCTACCGTACCATTTAACTCATTCACACAATAAGCAAAACGTTGGTTTGGATGAAACACCATATGGCGTGGTCCAGCACCGGCTGCGACTTGCAATGCTGCAGGTTGATGGGGGATTAGTTGCCCATCGGCGCTAAAATCAAACAGCCGAATCGCATCTTCTTTCAGACAAGGTACCCACAGGCGCTGGGTGGCGGCATCAAAATTGGCAGAGTGAGGAGCATTTAACTGATCAATTTTCAGTATCGGTTCAGCAACCACAGCACCGTCGGCGATCGGGCTAACACTGAGACAGTTACCACTGTAAGAAACGGCAAACAGGTAATCGCCAGCCAAATCGGTACTGATATGGGTCGGCCCTGCAGGCAGTGAGGCCACACCTGCTTGCTGCAAACAACCATCAGCTTGGATCTGATAGCTGACAATCGCCGCACTGGGGCGAACGCCAACATATAGAGTGTGGCGTTCAGGATGAAGCACCATCGGTTGCACCTGTCCCGGTGTTGGTACGGTCTGCAACCAGGTCAGTGTGCCTGAGTCGGCTAACTGCCAAACATCGATTTGCTGGCTTTCCGGGCTAGCGACGTAGACGATCTGCTTCATTTGTTCACCTTGAAATCTGCTGAATTGACTTAGCACTGATCTGACAGGTGTTGCTAAAAAAAGTCAATCCACAAAAGCAAACGGGGGGCACTGTTCAGCACAGTGCCCCCAATTCTTTTCGCAGCAATCCCGCTACAAGATACTCCCTACCTACTCCACTAACACTCCCCTTGGCCATCCTAGCCAAACAATCCTTGTCTTATCCGATAACATCAAAACGATGCTTTCCTTGGCCTCCTGACCTGCCGACCTTCCCATGCCAGCTCTCGATCTCCTTCCTGGAGGTGTCCCTATTATCTACCCTGAATATTCCAAACTATCATCCTGACAGCAATCCTTTTTCTCTCATCCTAAGTGCATCCTCTTTTCTCATCCTGAGCAGCTTCCATCCCTCTTTATCGTGCCTCCTTGCTCTCTTCCTAAGCGCTTCCTTTTTCCTCATCCTGAGTGCATCCCTTTTCTCTCTCCTTGAGAGACGTTTTCCTAACGTTTTCCTCTCCGCCGGGGTCCCTGCCGGTAGAGATAGAATCCCTTATTTGCTGTTTCATCACAAGGTAACGGCGGGTAGATTACAGAAACGAGTAATGCAAGTGCTGGCAATAAAATAATTTAATTTAATTTAAATCAAAATGTTATATTAAATTACGATTTTATTAAATGGAAAATTAATAGCGATGTCTTACATGTCATGTAAGACATATCTCACGATGCGTTAAGTAAAAAACCAAGATTATGCTGATAGTGATCACCAATATAGGTAAAAATCATGTTTGTTTTTTAACCTGCAGTAGAAACGGTTATTATTTTCAGTCGATTACGAGGTTAGTCGCGCGTTTTGTGTGCAACGAGCGTATCGATCAATCTGGGCAAATCGGCTGCAGTACCAATAAAAAATCAGCCAGTGAAGGTGATAACAGTTGCCGTTGAGTACTGCCAAGCTGTTCAAGAAGCACATTGCCACTGATGTTGCACAGCGAGATCACGGCAGTCTCGGCTGGCACGGTGGCTAAAAAAAGGGTTGGCGACAGTTTGCGTGCTTTCTGCGTTACCAGATGACCAATCAAATTTTGCTGTAAGCGGATAAAGTCCTGTTGGCTCCAGACTTGCAGTAGTGTCAGATCTTGCCCTGCAAATTGGGCAGGCATATCACCAGCATACTGTTGAGTATAAAAAGCATGTCCTTCGGGTCTCAGTACAATGTCGAACGCAGTTTCCACCTGTTTTAATGTTGCTGCGGGCAGAAACGGCTGGGGTAGCCAAAGAACACACTCATCGCGATTTTCGACTATACAGGGTGAAGCGAGGCCAGATAGCTCGTGACTGGCAGGTGCATGACCATAGCGCTGTTGCCACAATGCAACGTAGCGTTGAGTGAATTGGGTTAACGATTCGAGTCGATGTATCTCCATGTTTTATAACCTTGTTATGCTGTTTTTGCTCTACCGGTGAGTTCAGCACTTCGGTTCAATGACTGAGTTGCTTTGTCTATACCGGCTACGGGATGTTGAGCTGCTGACTGTGCTGTTAGCGGGATCGAATAGGGCAACACGAAGGTTGCCCTGATGAAAACTGGCCGAGTGACACTCTGCGTTGAGCCTGCCTAGCAATCAAATAGTCAGCTTGGAAAGCATTAGCCGTTTTTTGCTGCTGCGGCTGCTTTCACTATTGCGCTAAAGGCATCTGCTTTTAGTGAAGCGCCACCGACCAGTGCGCCATCAATATCTGGTTGGGCAAACAGTTCTGCCGCATTCTTGTCATTAACAGAACCGCCATACTGAATGATCAACTGCTCTGCAACCGCAGCATCTTGTTTGGCGATATGGTTACGAATGAACTTATGCACTGCTTGAGCTTGTGCAGGTGTGGCTGATTTGCCAGTACCTATCGCCCAGACGGGTTCGTAGGCAATGACTGCGCCGTTGAATGCAGCGGCACCTTGGGTTTTCAGTACTGCGTCAATCTGACGTGCACAGACTTCTTCAGTTTTGCCTGCCTCATTTTCTGCTTCGGTTTCACCAATGCAGAGCACAGGGATCAGACCCGCAGTCTTTAGTAGTGCGAATTTTTCTGCAATTGCAGCATCGCTTTCTGAGTGATAGGTGCGGCGCTCTGAGTGACCGATGATGATATATTGCGCACCAACATCTTTTAGCATGGTGGCAGAGATTTCACCGGTGAAAGCACCGCTGAGGTTGGTGTCAACATTTTGTGCACCCAGTGCAATGCGGCTGCCGCCCAAGGCACGCTTGGCAATATCGAGGTACATCACCGGGGGGGCGATAGCAACTTCACACCCATTGATGCTGCTGACTTCGTTACGCAGTGCAGCGATCAGTTCGTTAGTCATCTTGACGCTGCCGTTAAGTTTCCAGTTACCCATAACCAAGGGATGACGCATAGGTTTTCCTCCAACAAAGGGACGAGAGAATTGAAACGATACTGGCGCACAGTATATACACTTATGGTTTGAAGTTGCAGCGGGTTGTCACCTTGGTATATGCAGAAGCCGTGTTGATAACTTATCGAACGGTGACAGAAACTCTCGTGATACTGCCCAGCCCGATGCGGTTTAGCTGCGCAGTAATGCTCCGGCATACTCCAGTTGTCGCCAGGCTTCATAAACCACCACCGAAACAGCATTAGAGAGGTTCATGCTGCGGCTCTGTGGCTGCATTGGAATACGGATCTTTTGTTGTGTTGGCAGAGCATCCAGGATGCAACTGGGCAGGCCACGACTCTCTGGGCCAAATAGCAGGTAATCGCCAGCCTGGTAGTTAACAGCACTGTGTGCTGGCGAGCCCTTGGTGGTCAATGCGAACAGCCGTTGTGGTGTTTCACTGAGCTGGAAGGCAGCATAGTTGGCATGACGCTTGACTTGGGTAAATTCATGATAATCCAGACCGGCTCGACGCAGACGTTTATCATCCCAAGGAAAGCCCATTGGCTCAATCAGATGCAACTGGAAGCCGGTATTCGCGCACAGTCGGATGATATTGCCAGTATTGGGCGGTATTTCTGGTTCAAACAACACGATATTTAACATCTAGTCACTCTCTGGTGATCACAATATGGACAAAAATATTGCAGCGTTAGGGTTAATTGAATGGCAGCCAGATCAGTAATCGCAATCCGCCCAATCGGCTTTGTTCTGCGCGCGCCCAACCACGATGCTGTTTCACTACGCTATCCACAATCGCTAGGCCAAGGCCGCTACCACCACTTTGGCGATCACGTGCTTCATCGGTGCGGTAAAACGGGCGGAAAATCTGTTCGCGCTCTTCCGGGCTAACGCCAGGGCCATCATCATCAACAGTGATGGTGATCCCGTGCTCGTCATTGGCAAAGGTCACTTCGATCTGTTGCTGAGAGTAGCGCAGGGCGTTGCGTATCACATTCTCAAGTGCGCTTTCCAGTGCGGCCGGATTACCATAGATCACCAGTGCTGGCGGATGTGTAACAATGTTGAGCTGTTTACCGATTTGTTCCGCTTCAAATTTTGCATTTTCTAGCATTTCTGCCCAGATTTGATTGGCAGTTAGCCGTTCACGTATCAGTTCACTTTTTTGCTGTCCGCGTGAGAGTTCCAACAGGTCATTAATCATGCTATCTAAGCGCTGTGCTTCGGTTTCAATGCGTGCCAGTTCGCGGCATTCACCACGGCGGCGGCGCATTAGTGCGCTTGCCAGTTGTAAGCGCGTGAGGGGGGTGCGTAGCTCGTGTGACATATCGGAGATCAAGCGTTGCTGCGCGGTCATCATTCTCTCCAGCGCGCTGATCATCTGGTTAAAACTGGCTCCGGTGGCAACAAACTCTTGTGGTCCATGTTCCAATTCTGGATGCAGTTTCAGGTTACCGAGGGCGACTTGATCGGCCGCCTGTTTTAATTTTCGTGCCGGTTTGGCCAAGCTCCAGGCCAGCCATAATAGCAGCGGCGCGCTGATAAGCATGGTGACCAGCAGTAGCAGTAGTGGCCGATCAAACATCAGGTTGAGAAAATCAGATTGTGAACTGGTGGCTGGGCGGATCAGATAAAGTTGATACTGATCTTCACCATCACGTACCAAAAAGGGGCCGACCAGCTCAACACGGCCATAATTTTTCTTCTTCGGTTGTTCTGCGTCGCCCGATTGGCCAATAAAATGATGAACAACTTGCAGTTCATTGCGTTGTGCACCGATGATCCGCCCTTCAGCCGTCACGAGTAGCAAGCGTTGTCCGGGTGGAGCCCATTTATCAATGGCACCAAACAGCCGACGTAGCCACTGCTCATCAGCCGGCTGTTGTTGCAATTCGGTCTCAACATGCTGTTTGAGCATACCAGCTTGCCGCTGTTCGCTCTGCGGTAACTCGGTCATTTGGCGAGAGTCGAGCTTCGGTAGCATTAATACCAGCAATAGCACCAGAGCCAATGTAAACCAGAAGATAGCGAAGATGCGTGTTGTCAGGCTGTTGATCATCGCGTTGATACCATTAGGTAACCTCGATTACGCAGAGTTTTAAACCACGGCAGGCCATCTTTACGTGCCGGTAGCTTTCGGCGCAAATTGGAAACATGCATATCAATCGCGCGATCAAACGGCAGCGGACGTTTACCGAGCACCTGTTGGCTAAGCAGATCACGTGACACTACCTGACCGGCATGTTGGGCTAACAGACAAAGTAGGGTAAATTCGGCACCGGTCAGATCGAGCACATCCCCTTCAAATCTTGCCTCCTGCAGGCCGGGGAAAAGTGTCAGTGCATCTACCTGTAATATGTGGTTTTCACTCACTTTCTGTAGTGGCAGTTCGCGGGCAGTGGTGCGGCGTAGAATGGCTTTGATGCGTGCGATTAACTCGCGATCATTAAACGGTTTTGGCAGATAGTCGTCGGCCCCCAGTTCCAGGCCAAGTACCCGATCAAGCTCACTGCCGCGAGCAGTGAGCATCATCACCGGTGTCTGATAGTGTAGGCGTAGCTGCTTTAAGGTTTCGATACCATTTTTCTTTGGCATCATCACATCGAGCAGTAACAGGTCGATGCTATCATCAAGCAGCGACAACGCCTGTTCACCATCATGTGCTACCACAACAGTGAACCCTTCCATTTCAAGTAACTCCTGCAACAGCGAGGTTAGCTCGCGGTCATCATCCACTAACAGAATGTTGCTCATTGCCATTCACCTCCAGACAAAAAACGTCATAAACAGCC
The DNA here is from genome assembly GCF_004011885.1 of Serratia microhaemolytica. Lineage (GTDB taxonomy): Bacteria > Pseudomonadota > Gammaproteobacteria > Enterobacterales > Enterobacteriaceae > Serratia_G > Serratia_G microhaemolytica. Next base: position 50,828 of record NZ_SBEF01000009.1, read on the forward strand.
GTCATTCCATGATGGTGACCTGATGCAGGGGGATCTCAAATAAATGAGAAGGCGTCACCAAAAATATGATCAGCCAATGCGGCGCGTTCATTGCAGAAACGCTCACGTGCAACTTTTGCCATCTCAAAGCGTCCGGCAATGTAAATGTCATACTCAGCCAGTGAGCCAAAATCTTGCAATACAGCCGTTAACACAGTGCCAGAGCGACCAGTCCAGTCAGCTTCTGGCTGTTCAACCACTGGAATTACCTGTAGTTGTGGGTGCTGCTCTGCTAGCGTGTTAAGTTCATCAAGATCGTAAAGGTGTTTCGCTTCACGCCCCCCCCAATAGATCAGGATAGGACGCTCTGGCTGCTGCTCAAGTACTGTTAACAGAATTGAACGCGTATAGGAGAAGCCAGTGCCACCAGCAATCAACAATAGCGGACGTTGGCTCTGTTCGCGTAACCAGGCATCACCATGAGGCAGATCGATCATGATCGTCGGCTGTTTCAGAATGCGATCCATCACTGCCATCGCGTACAAATTGATCTCTGAAGCACCGATGTGCAATTCGATATATTGCTGTTGCATCGGTGTTGAGGCGATAGAGAACGGGCGCTTGTCACGTTCATCCATCACCACCATCAGATACTGCCCGGCTTTAAAAGTGAATGGCGCATCTGGCAGCAAACGTACTCGATAAACGGTGTCGGTAATCGCCTCTACCGAGGTCACTCTACAGTTTAATATTGTCATGCGATCCCTCTGTTAGGTCATCACGCAAAAGTTGAAAACAGAACTCGGTGTTGGTTAATTGTTAAGTTTCTGGTCAGGAAAAATGGCAAGTTCATGCCAAATAGCATCAATACGCGCGACAACTTGCTCATCACGCTGGATCGGGCGCCCCCATTCACGTTGAGTCTCGCCTGGCCATTTATTGGTGGCATCCAACCCCATCTTTGAGCCGAGGCCTGAGACCGGCGAAGCGAAATCGAGATAGTCGATCGGGGTATTTTCCATCAACACGGTGTCTCTGGCAGGGTCCATACGTGTGGTTATCGCCCAAATCACATCATTCCAATCGCGAGCGTTAACATCATCATCGCACACGATAACAAATTTGGTGTACATAAACTGGCGCAGAAACGACCAGACGCCCATCATCACGCGCTTAGCATGTCCGGCATATTGCTTTTTGATCGTCACCACGGCGAGACGGTAAGAACAACCTTCTGGTGGTAGGTAGAAATCGACAATTTCAGGGAACTGTTTTTGCAGAATCGGTACAAATACTTCATTCAGCGCGACGCCCATCACTGCCGGCTCATCGGGTGGGCGCCCAGTATAAGTCGAGTGATAAATCGCATCGCGTCGCTGCGTAACGTGAGTGACGGTAAAAACCGGAAAATGATCAACTTCGTTGTAGTAACCGGTGTGATCACCATAAGGGCCTTCAGGGGCAGTTTCACCCGGCTCAATATACCCTTCTAGGACAATTTCTGCGCTAGCCGGGACATTCAAATCGCACGACAGGCATTTAACCACTTCTGTTTTATTGCCGCGCAACAGTCCAGCGAAAGCATACTCAGAGAGGGTATCAGGCACGGGTGTGACAGCGCCCAAAATCGTTGCAGGATCAGCACCCAGTGCGACGGCTACTGGGAAGCGCTGCCCTGGGTGTGCTTGACACCACTCTTGATAATCAAGTGCGCCACCGCGATGCGAAAGCCAACGCATAATCAGCTTGTTCTTAGCCAACAGTTGTTGACGATAGATACCCAAGTTCTGGCGCTGTTTATATGGTCCACGAGTGATAGTTAGCCCCCAAGTGACCAGCGGTGCAACATCGTCTGGCCAGCAGTGCATAACGGGAATGCGATTGAGATCAACATCTTCTCCTTGCCAGACCTGCTGCTGACAAGGGGCAGAAGTTAACACCTTGACGGGCATGTTAAGAACTTGCTTGAATTTTGGCAGCTTATCAAACAGATCACGAAATCCATTTGGCGGCTCAGGTTCTTTTAGAAAGGCCAGGAGTTTACCGACTTCGCGTAGTGCGCTGACTTCCTCCTGCCCCATACCTAGTGCAACACGTTTGGTCGTACCAAACAGGTTGCACAGTACCGGCATTTGATAGCCTTTGGGGTTTTCAAACAGCAGTGCAGGGCCACCGGCACGTAATGTGCGGTCGGCAATCTCGGTCATCTCCAAATAGGGATCGATTGGCTGGCTGATGCGTTTTAATTCTCCTCTCTTCTCCAGCAGTGAGAGGAAATCACGTAGATCACTGTATTTCATTCAAGCCACAACGCCCTTGATTGGTATACCCGATGGCTTTCAGACCAGATAGCCACACTGACAGCCGTTTGAAGTCACCGAGGTATAACTTGATTAAATGAATGTATCCAGCTCATTACCGTTGCCAGTCGATAACCACAGCGAGTGTGTTGAGCACAGGAGCGATTTTTGTTTCTACGGTTAATCCAATTTATCGCTTTGGTTTAGCTTAACAGAGCGATTGACGCGCGCCAACTCTCTCCGCGCATTCAGCTAACGTGCCGCAGCTAACTGTTGAGGGTAAGAATTTTTCTTTTATTGGTTAAGGGTGTGCATGGTCGTCACGGTGGTAGCGCATGAATCGATACATTTTGAGTGTTAGCGGTCGGCATCAACTTTTGTTATGCTGCCCGCCGAGCAACCGGACAAGTGAATCTATGGAATCTTGGTACCTACTATATTGTAAACGTGGTCAGCTATTGCGGGCACAGGAACACCTTGTTAGACAAAATGTTAACTGCTTTAGTCCCACCATTATGCTGGAAAAGGTTGTACGCGGTAAGCGGGCAACCATCAATGAACCGCTGTTTCCCAATTACCTGTTTATCGAGTTTGATACCGAGTGTATCCACACTACAACCATTGCGGCCACGCGTGGGGTGAGCCACTTTGTACGCTTTGGTGGGTTGCCTGCTCAGGTGCCTAGCCAGGTGATTGAAGAGTTACACGCCTATCACGATAAACACTATCTTGATCCGAAAACTCCACAACCAGGAGACAGTGTTTTGATTACTCGTGGTGCGTTTATCGGCTTACAGGCGATTTACGGTGAGCCGGATGGCGAAACACGCTCAATACTGCTGCTGAATCTGCTGAATAAGCAGGTTAACTACAGTGTTGATAACCGTCAGTTTGAAAAGTTAGCGGTTAATGAGTGCAAAAATGACAGCAAAATGCGCTAAATAAAGCGGATAGAAAATACTGGTTAAACAGTTGGCTAGTTAATGCCGGCGGCTGTTGCTTATTTTTTATTCGCCACCGGATTACAGAAAATTAACAAATAAAGCTTCTGTAAATATCAAGAATAACAAACTAAAACCCTACCATCTGGCGCTGGCATGACTCATTTTTTTATTTAAATTTCAGTTAACTGGCTGTGTGTTTTTTTGGCTTGCTGGCTAACTGCGTTAAACACGTTCAATTGTTTTGCTGGCATTCTGTTGATAGTGAATACAATTCAATTAAAATATCTAATCATTCATGGTGGTTGAATGAGCATGCCTTCCATCAGCTAAAAACAGTATTATTGGCTGTTATCTTCACTATCAATAGGTTATCCATTATGTTACTTAGCGCTGTATCTCGATATTAACAGGCGGTTAATCGTGTCAATCACATAGCGTGATCAGCGCAGAACATGTCACAAAATGGCACAAGATATATCAGATCTTCTAATTAAAAGTGGACAAAAGCGATCCTGCGTATTATTACTATTGCCAACCAGAGTGAACGCGTGGATTGAGATAGCAATGGCATTACGTAGCAAGCTTGGGCGAGTTTTGATTACTGGTGCGGCTGGGCGTGTCGCGACAGCATTCAGGCAATTTGCTGGTCATCGCTATTCTCTGCGTTTGGCCGAAAAGGAGCTTTGGATGCTGCCTAAAGTGCAATCTGGCGAGCAACTGCTTGCCTTTGATATTTGTGATATTGAAGCCTGTCGCTCCGCTTGTCGCAACATCGATACCGTACTGCATCTTGCAGCGGTACCTCCACCGGAAACTGGTTTTTGCGTTTCGCTCATCGATAACAATATTCTTGGTACTTTCAATATCTTTCGTGCTGCGAAGGATGCAGGGTGCCAGCGTGTCGTGTTTGCCAGTAGCGCTCATGCGGTTGCTGGTTATCCTGTTGGTTATCAGGTACGACCGGAAGATGCACCTCGGCCGAAAAATATCTATGGTGCTAGCAAAGCGTTTGGTGAGGGGTTGGCTGCCTATTTTGCCTACCAAGAAGGCTTGTCGACACTCGCAGTGCGCATCGCAAATCTTGCCACGCTACAGTCAGAACCGCCTAAGCGGCATATGAGTGCGCGCGAGATGAGTGCATTTCTCAGTCACCGAGATGCAGCAGATCTGCTCGATCGCTGCATTCGGGTCCAGGACGTACAGCACGCGGTCGTGCATGGTATTTCTAACAACCGGCACAAAAGACTCTCTCTGGAAGAGACCTCGCAACTACTGGGTTATTATCCCAAAGATGATGCTTTTGCACTGTTTGGCTTTACCTGAGCACATTAGCGCATGGTCACAAACTCTTCCGCTGCGGTTGGATGAATAGCCACGGTGTTATCAAAATCTTTCTTAGTTGCTCCCATTTTGATCGCCACCGCAAACCCTTGTAGGATCTCATCCATACCGAAACCAATACCGTGTAACCCGACAATTTTCTCCTCTTCACCGACACAGACCAGTTTCATACGGCAAGGTTGACGATGTTGTGTCACCGCACTGTACATGGCAGTAAACGCGGATTTATAGACCTTGACCTGATCATCACCATATTTTTCTCTTGCCTGTGGCTCGGTTAAACCGATGGTTCCAATTGGCGGATGGCTAAACACCACCGTAGCAATATTGCTGTAGTCGAGGTGCTCATTCGGTTTGTTATTGAACAGCCGCTCAGAGAGACGCCGCCCTGCAGCAACCGCGACCGGCGTTAGTTCTACAGCACCGGTATTGTCACCAACGGCATAGATGCCTGCGACACTGGTATTCTGGAACTTGTCTACCTCGATGTAACCCTGTGTGTTGGTTTTCACCCCAGTGACAGCCAGATTGAGGTTATCAGTCTCTGGTTCACGACCGATCGCCCAGATCAGACAATCTACGCTGAAGGTTTTCCCATCCTCTAGTTGCAGTGTTAGGCTGCCATCAGCGTTTTTCACTACCGACTGCGGGATCGCCTCGGTGTGCAGCATAGGCCCTTCGTTGTTAATCACTTCCAGCAGTGTCTCTACAATCAGAGGATCAAAATTGCGCAGTGGTGCATGTTTACGCACAAACAGGTGCGTTTCTGCACCCAGTGCATTCAGTACACCGGCAATCTCAACTGCAATATAGCCAGCACCGACAATCGCCACCCGCTTCGGCATTGCATCAAGGGCAAAGAAGCCGTCCGAATCGATACCGTACTCTGCTCCAGGAATTGCCGGAATTGAAGGTCGGCCACCGGTGGCAATCAGAATGTGATCTGCACTGATTTGTTCACCATTTACTTCGATGGTGTGTGCATCAACAAAACGGGCAAAACCGCTAATGACATCAACCTTATTCTTACCCAGCACATTGTTATAAGAGGTATGAATGCGTTCGATATAGGCGCTACGGCTGCTGATCAGTTTTTGCCAGTCAAAGGCGTTCACCGTGGTATCGAAGCCGTAATCGGGGCCATAGAGATGGATAGCCTCAGCAATCTGTGCGGCGTGCCACATCACTTTTTTGGGTACACAGCCCACATTGACACAGGTGCCGCCAAGCGCTTTTGCTTCAACAATCGCGCACTTTTTACCGTACATTGCCGCCCGATTGATGGAAGCAATCCCACCGCTACCACCACCAATTGCTAGATAATCGTAATGTTTTGTCATCTTGGTTTTCCGTGAATTGTGTTATTCGAAAGGTAAGCAGTGTAACTGCTTGATCGAGCCTTAGCGTAAAAATCATATCGATAACTGTGATAACTCGTGCCTATCGGGTATCGCTGAAATTTGAGGCGCTAAGTGAGGGTGCTTAGCGCTGCAACTGTTTATTCAGCAACTAACCAGTTCACCAGATGATGACCAGTACCTGAAGGCACCAGTACCTGATGCAACCACGGCAGCAAACTTCTCATCTGCTGCTCCAACTTCCAGGGTGGATTGATCACAATCATGCCGGAGGCGGTCATTCCGCGCTGGCTGTTATCGGGCCGCACGGCCAGTTCAATTTGCAAAATGCGTCGAATGCCGGTGGCTTCCAGCTCTCTAAACATGCGTTTAATCTGTTGCCGTAATACCACTGGATACCAGAGTGCATAGGTGCCAGTGGCAAAACGTTTGTGGCCTTCGGCAATACTGCTCACGACCTGTTGATAATCGCTCTTGATTTCATAAGGCGGGTCAATCAGAACAAACCCACGGCGCGATAAGGGTGGCAATTGTGATTTCAGTTGCTGATAGCCATCTGCACGTTCAACCCGGGTACGCTGATCTTTTTGAAATTCGCGTCGCAGCAATGGGTAGTCGGTTGGGTGTAGTTCAGTCAGATGTAAGCGATCCTGTGGGCGTAACAGTTGTGCAGCAATCAGAGGTGAACCGGGGTAGTAACGCAGATTGCCAGCGTGGTTGACATGCTGTAGCACCTTCATATAGGCGCTCATCTCGGCAGGCTGGTCATCCCGTTGCCAAATTCTAGCGATCCCTTCGCGATATTCGCCTGTCCGTTCTGCGTGCAGATCGGTGAGTTGGTAGCAGCCTGCACCGGCATGGGTATCCAGATAGAGGAAAGGTTTTTCTTTTTCTTTCAATGACTCGATAATCAGACTCTGAACGGTGTGCTTCAGCACATCAGCATGATTGCCAGCGTGAAAACTGTGACGGTAACTTAACATGGTGTCCGATTATTCCTCGTGTGTGCCAGCCAATCTGACATTAACGCAATGCAGCTCAACAATTTCGACAGTATATACCTAAAGTGGCAGCAATTGCAGAGCGGTTGTTAGCAGCACTCGGCGAGTAAGCTGGATGATCGCTAGGTGCGACTGCACGTTGAAAATAGTGATCTCTCTGGATGAGGTGGGTTTATATAACTTATTGATTATTTTGTTTTTGTGATTTAACCGTTGCCCTGATATACCGGGTTTATTGAATGAATACAGTATGATCAGTTGAACGCTAAAACAGGATTGGTGAAGTAAAAAGTCAAGCTAAAGCAGCAGTAGCAAACACACGCTGCCGAGTGTCTTCCCCTGCTGGAGTCCGGGAAATCGGAACAGAAGGGAAAGACAGCCTCGGTTCACAGCCAGCGGCTAAAACAGAGCTCAGTGTGACAACTGTGCTGTGAGGGAGTACGACTTATTTCAGTTGTGATTTAAATTCACGCTCAGTGTAGCCAGTGTAAAGCTGGCGTGGACGCGCGATCTTCAGCCCTTCGTGGTGCATCTCGTTCCAGTGAGCAATCCAGCCGATGGTGCGTGCAATAGCAAAAATGACGGTGAACATTGACGTTGGAATACCGATCGCCTTGAGGATGATGCCTGAGTAGAAATCGACATTTGGGTAGAGCTTTTTCTCAATGAAATAGGGATCGTTCAGTGCAATATGTTCCAATTCCATCGCCACTTGCAGCAAGTTATCATCTTTCTTGTTCAGTTCTTTCAACACTTCATGGCAGGTTTCACGCATCACGGTGGCACGCGGGTCGTAATTCTTGTAAACGCGGTGACCAAAGCCCATCAGACGGAACGAGTCATTCTTGTCTTTAGCACGTCGAATGAATTCGGGAATGTGTTCAACCGTCTTGATCTCTTCCAGCATCTTCAGTGCCGCCTCGTTAGCACCACCATGTGCAGGCCCCCAGAGTGAAGCAATACCGGCGGCAATACAGGCGAATGGATTGGCACCGGATGAACCGGCAGTCCGTACAGTGGAGGTTGATGCATTCTGCTCATGATCAGCGTGCAGGATCAGAATACGATCCATAGCGCGTTCCAGCACCGGATTAACCACATATTCTTCGCATGGCGTTGCGAACATCATATGCAGGAAGTTGCCGGCATACGAGAGTGAGTTTTGCGGATAAACAAATGGTTGCCCAATCGAGTACTTGTAACACATCGCTGCGACGGTTGGCATTTTCGACAACAGACGGAACGCGGTGATTTCACGGTGGCGTTCATTACTGATATCAAGAGCATCATGGTAGAAAGCGGCGAGGGCTCCAGTGACACCACACAGCACCGCCATTGGGTGTGAGTCACGGCGGAAACCACGGAACAGATGTGTGATCTGATCATGGATCATGCTGTGGCGGGTAACCGTGGTCTTGAATTCAGCAAACTGTTCTGGGGTAGGCGTCTCACCGTACAGCAGGATATAGCACACTTCCAGATATGAAGAGTGCTTTGCCAACTGCTCGATCGGGAAGCCACGGTGCAGTAAAACGCCTTTATCGCCATCGATAAAAGTAATTTTTGATTCACAGGAAGCGGTGGAGGTAAAGCCGGGGTCAAAGGTGAAGTAGCCTTTTGAGCCCAATGTCCGAACATCTAAAACCTTAGGGCCGAGAGTAGGGGTAAGTATGCCCAGTTCGATCGGTTCTTTGCCATTGATATTTAGCGTCGCTTTGTCTGTCATTTACACTCTCCTTAAGCGCTTTATTTTAAAACCTCTAACAACTGGAATAGCTTAAAATCTCAATAGTTTGTCCACCATGTAGACTATTTACCCAATAGTTTGGTGGGCAGACTGACTCTGTGAACAGCGTTACCGATATTGCAGTGGGGCACAGAGCGCTAACCAGGCGAAAGAGGACGATTTATAAATCATCATTAATAACTCTTTAATGCCTACCACACCGAATCTTGCCGGTGTATTAATTTAGAGGCTATCCCATTAGGTCGATTATCAGTTGTTGTCTCGCGGCAGTGCGCCAAATTCTCCGATACTGGCAACACACTGTGATTGCTGCACGCTGCCGGTGACTAAACTGGTGAGCGCCGATGAGGCCCACTGGAATAGGCTCTATGGTTTACCAGAGGTAGAACTCTACTTTGTACCACTGACTACCGATTTGTAACGTGTTACACGATTAAGTGCAACTGTAACGCTCTGACATCAGCAATAAAATTACTGCTGCTACTGCATGTTAACCTGGCGGACAGAGAGAGCATCAGCAGTTAGCTAAGATGCTAACAAACTGTTATTTTTGATGGTTTATTGTTTTTATCACACGGGTTTATCGTCACTGAAAGCGTGCAGTCAGATAATATCCTTACTACTTGTAAGGTATATGTTGCCCAGATGTCAAACAAGATTATCTATTTTGTGCTAAATGTGATAATCGTGATCAAAATCACTGTTCGAGGCAAATGTTGCCAAAGCGATTGTGGGGTAATTGTAATGGGAATGTGAACCTCCTATACTGCCGCCAGGTCTCCAGATTACCCTGAAAAAGGAGCGCCCAACGTTGATTTTTCGTTTCAACGTTGTCTGAAACCCGGCTAGCGGGCAGAGAAAGGGAAATAATAAGACAACAAGAGCGGTGTAGGTAACAGTGTGAAAAAACAAAGGCCTGTAAATCTGGATTTGAAAACGATCCAGTTTCCTGTAACAGCGATTGCGTCCATCTTACATCGGGTTTCTGGCGTGATAATTTTTCTATCCGTTGGCATTCTCCTGTGGTTGTTGCACCTGTCGCTCTCATCTCAAGAAAGTTTTCAGCAAGTTCAAACGATAATCGATAGTCTGTTCGTCAAGTTGATTATCTGGGGCATCTTAACGGCATTGGCTTATCATATTTGCGCCGGTATCCGTCATTTATTGATGGATTTTGGCTATCTTGAAGAGAGTTTGATTGCCGGAACCCGTTCAGCTCAGGCTGTGCTGGTTATCACCATCGTGTTATCACTGTTAGCGGGGATACTGGTATGGTAAACAACGGTTCGGCACTAGGACGTAACGGTGTGCATGACTGGTTATTACTGCGTGCCTCAGCTATCGTCATCGCCCTGTATGTTATCTATTTGCTCGCTTTCATCATCACCTCTGAAATCACCTACCAGAACTGGCAAGCATTTTTTGCCTTCTATCCGACCAAAGTGTTCACTCTGCTGACTTTGCTGGCGGTGCTAGTGCATGTCTGGATTGGTATCTGGCAAGTACTGACTGACTATATCAAGCCGTTAGCACTGCGGTTGCTGCTGCAACTGGTCACGGTATTGATGTTGCTGGTCTATCTGCTGTTCGGAACCCTTGTTGTGTGGAGTGTTTGATGAAACTGCCTGTCAGAGAGTTTGATGCTGTTGTTATTGGTGCTGGTGGTGCAGGTATGCGCGCGGCACTACAGATTTCGCAAGCTGGGTCGAGTTGTGCCCTGCTATCGAAAGTCTTTCCTACCCGTTCCCACACTGTTTCTGCCCAAGGCGGAATTACTGTGGCACTCGGCAATAGCCACCAGGATAACTGGGAATGGCACATGTACGACACGGTGAAGGGATCAGACTATATTGGCGATCAGGATGCCATTGAATACATGTGTAAAACTGGCCCAGAGGCAATCCTCGAGCTGGAACACATGGGCCTGCCGTTCTCCCGCCTGGATGATGGTCGTATCTATCAACGCCCATTCGGTGGGCAGTCACTCAATTTTGGTGGTGAGCAAGCAGCACGCACAGCTGCTGCGGCCGACCGCACCGGTCACGCATTGCTGCACACGCTCTATCAGCAAAACCTGAAAAACAAAACCACCATTTTTTCTGAGTGGTATGCGCTCGATCTGGTGAAGAATCAGGATGGCGCTGTAGTCGGTGTCACAGCACTCAGCATTGAGAGCGGTGAAGTAGTCTATTTCAAAGCGAAAGCGACCATTCTCGCCACTGGTGGTGCCGGGCGCATTTACCAATCAACCACCAATGCCCATATCAATACTGGCGACGGGGTTGGCATGGCGCTGCGTGCCGGCGTGCCGGTACAGGATATGGAGATGTGGCAGTTCCATCCGACCGGTATTGCTGGCGCAGGCGTATTAGTGACTGAGGGTTGCCGTGGTGAAGGCGGATATCTGCTGAACAAGCATGGTGAACGCTTTATGGAACGTTACGCACCGAATGCCAAAGATTTGGCTGGGCGTGATGTTGTTGCTCGGTCAATTATGATTGAGATCCGTGAAGGGCGTGGTTGTGATGGCCCGTGGGGGCCGCATGTCAAATTGAAACTGGATCACCTGGGCAAGGAAGTGCTTGAGTCTCGTCTGCCAGGGATCCTTGAGCTATCACGCACTTTTGCTCATGTCGATCCGGTTAAAGAACCGATACCGGTGATCCCAACCTGCCACTACATGATGGGCGGTATCCCAACCAAAGTGACTGGTCAAGCGTTACGCGTGAATGAGAACGGTGAAGATGTTGTCATCCCTGGCCTGTTTGCTGTTGGCGAGATTGCCTGCGTATCGGTGCATGGTGCCAACCGCCTTGGCGGTAACTCACTGCTTGATCTGGTGGTATTTGGTCGTGCGGCCGGGCTGCATCTTCAGCAGGCCCTGGCGGAACAGGGCGAAAGCCGTGATGCCAGCGAATCTGATGTTGAAGCAGGACTGGCACGGCTGAACCGCTGGAACAACAATCGGAATGGTGAAGATCCGGTTGAGATCCGCAAAGCATTGCAAGCCTGTATGCAGAACAACTTCTCGGTGTTCCGTGAAGGCGAGGCGATGGCAAAAGGTTTGGCAGAGCTGAAAGAGTTGCGTGAACGCCTACAGAGCGCGCGTCTTGATGACCATTCGCAGGAGTTTAATACCCAACGTGTTGAGTGTTTAGAGCTGGATAACCTGATGGAGACCGCTTACGCCACAGCCGTTTCAGCGAATTTCCGCACTGAAAGCCGTGGTGCGCATAGCCGTTTCGACTATCCGGAGCGTGATGATTCACAGTGGCTCTGCCACTCACTCTATCTACCGCAAACCTCGAGCATGACTCGCCGCGCAGTAAACATGCAGCCTAAGTTGCGTGCGGCATTCCCGCCGAAAGTGCGTTCTTATTAATTGCGGAGCAAAAGTGATGAAAGTTGAATTTTCTATCTATCGCTACAACCCGGATGTTGATGACGCGCCACACATGCAGGATCACCAACTGGAGGTGGAAGAAGGGCGTGACATGATGCTGCTCGATGCATTGATCCTGCTGAAAGAGCAAGATCCGACCCTGGCTTTTCGCCGTTCTTGCCGTGAAGGTGTCTGTGGTTCAGACGGCATCAACATGAACGGTAAAAATGGCTTGGCTTGTGTCACCCCACTCTCCGCTCTGCGCAAAGGCAACAACAAAGTGGTCATTCGCCCACTACCAGGGTTACCGGTGATCCGCGATCTGGTGGTAGATATGGGACAGTTTTACGCACAGTATGAAAAAATCAAACCGTTCCTGCTCAATGATGGTAAAACGCCGCCAGCGCGTGAATATCTGCAATCGCCAGAAGAACGATCAAAATTGGATGGGTTGTATGAGTGTATTCTCTGCGCCTGTTGTTCAACCTCTTGCCCATCATTTTGGTGGAACCCAGACAAATTTGTTGGCCCGGCTGGATTATTGGCGGCTTACCGCTTCCTGATTGATAGCCGAGACACCGAAACGGCGGCACGTTTAGATGGTTTAGATGACGCATTTAGTGTTTTTCGCTGTCATGGCATTATGAACTGTGTCAATGTTTGCCCGAAGGGATTAAACCCGACCCGAGCAATTGGACACATTAAATCGATGTTGTTACAGCGTGGTGCCTAACTGAAACTGAATCTCTGTTCCGGTGATACCCTCTCGGCTGGCATAATAGCCCAGCGTGATGGTTGTACCGGGCAGCTTCTGTTTTCTGACGACGGTTTTACGCATATTAGAAGTAAACGGAGAGAAGCTCTAAAAACTGGCCTGTGATTGCGATCACAAATAATCACAAGATTTCTTGCCAATGTTTAGAGATTCATTGCAGGAGCATACTGTTCCAAAAAGAGCATGTATTAGGCCTCTGTTATAACTGCCGCCGAGCAAATTATCGGCGATACTATGCTGACTGCGCTGGTTATTGGTAGTGGCTTCAGAAGCGATATTATTAGCATGCCAAATGGATTGTTTTCTATTAAAAATTGTTGTCCATCAAAAATTGTTTTCTATGACCAACCGAAACACGGTTACACGTGTACGGTGATGATATTAACCACGGCAAAACGAATGCTTTAAAGCGTAAGGGATCATAATGCAGAACGGTGAAATGAAGGCCTGGCTGGATTCCTCCTGTTTGACGGGTGCGAACCAGTCCTACGTAGAACAGCTTTATGAAGATTTTTTAACGGATCCAAATTCAGTTGAAGAGAGTTGGCGAGTTATTTTCCAGCAACTGCCAACCTCCGGAAATAAACCGGAACAGCTCCACTCGCAAACGCGCGACTATTTTCGTCGTCTGGCGAAAGAACCAGCGCGTTACAGCAGCACCATCAACGATCCTGAAACAGATGCCAAACAGGTAAAGGTATTGCAGTTGATCAATGCCTTCCGTTTTCGTGGTCATCAACACGCCAACCTTGATCCACTTGGTTTGTGGAAACAGGAGCGGGTTGCTGATCTGGAACTGGCCTACCACAACTTAAGCGAAGCGGATTTTGAACAGAGCTTCAACGTGGGTTCTTTTGCCATCGGCAAAGACAGCATGAAGTTGGGTGATCTGTATCAAGCACTGAAACAGACCTATTGTGGCTCGATCGGTGCTGAATATATGCACATTACCGACACCCAAGAGAAGCGCTGGTTACAGCAGCGGCTCGAATCGGTGGTCGGCCAAGCCAGTTTCAGCCGCAGTGAAAAGCAGCGTTTCCTGAGTGAACTGACAGCAGCAGAGGGCTTAGAGCGCTATTTGGGGGCTAAATTCCCAGGTGCAAAACGCTTCTCGTTAGAGGGGGGTGATGCACTGATCCCGATGCTGAAAGAGCTGGTACGCCATGCGGGCAAGAATGGCACGCGCGAAGTGGTACTGGGCATGGCACACCGTGGTCGCCTGAATGTGTTGGTCAACGTACTGGGCAAAAGGCCGGGTGACTTGTTTGATGAGTTTGCAGGCAAACACAATGATCAACTGGGCACCGGTGACGTGAAATATCACCAGGGCTTCTCCTCTGATCTGGAGACCGAAGGTGGCATGGTACACTTGGCGCTGGCATTTAACCCATCGCACTTGGAGATTGTCAGCCCTGTGATTATGGGGTCGGTGCGTGCTCGACGTGATCGCCTTGATGAAGCGCGCAGCAATATGGTGCTACCGATCACTATTCACGGTGATGCAGCAATCACCGGCCAGGGTGTGGTACAAGAGACGCTCAACATGTCGCAGGCGCGTGGCTATGAAGTGGGCGGTACCGTGCGGATTGTGATCAATAATCAGGTCGGCTTCACCACCTCCAACCCGCTCGACGCGCGTTCGACACAATACTGCACCGACATCGCCAAAATGGTACAAGCGCCGATCTTCCATGTAAATGCCGATGATCCGGAAGCCGTCGCGTTTGTTTCTCGCCTGGCACTCGATTTTCGTAACGCCTTCAAGCGTGACGTCGTAATCGATTTGGTTTGCTATCGTCGGCATGGTCACAATGAGGCGGATGAGCCAAGTGCTACCCAGCCGGTGATGTACCAGAAAATCAAAAAGCACCCAACACCGCGTAAGATCTACGCCGATGTGCTGATTGAACAGAGTGTGCTGACGCTGGAAGATGCCACCGAAATGATCAACCTCTATCGCGACGCACTTGATCACGGCGATTGCGTGGTAGAGGAGTGGCGGCCGATGAGTTTGAACTCGCTAGCATGGTCACCTTACCTCAGTCGTGAATGGGATCAAGCCTATCCCAGCCAGTTTGATCTGAAACGGCTACAGGAACTGGCGCAGCGCATCAGCACCATTCCCGAGTCATTCGAACTGCAATCACGCGTAGCGAAAATCTACAGTGATCGTGCCGAAATGGCGCAGGGCAACAAACTGTTCGATTGGGGTGCCGCTGAGACACTGGCTTACGCCACCCTGGTTGATGAAGGCATCCCAATCCGTATCTCGGGTGAAGACGCAGGGCGTGGCACATTCTTCCATCGTCACGCAGTGGTACATAATCAGAAAGACGGCTCAGTCTATCTACCACTTGCCAATGTGCACAGTGGGCAAGGTGACTTTAAAGTCTGGGACTCGGTGCTGTCTGAAGAGGCGGTACTGGCGTTCGAATATGGGTATGCCACCGCTGAGCCACGCGCACTGACCATCTGGGAAGCACAATTTGGTGACTTCGCCAATGGTGCTCAAGTGGTTATCGATCAGTTCATCAGCTCTGGTGAACAGAAATGGGGGCGGATGTGTGGCCTGGTAATGCTGTTGCCGCATGGTTATGAAGGGCAGGGGCCAGAGCACTCCTCGGCACGCCTGGAACGCTACTTGCAGCTTTGCGCTGAACAGAACATGCAAGTCTGTGTCCCTTCAACACCGGCACAGGTTTACCACATGCTACGCCGTCAGGCGTTGCGCTCAATGCGTCGCCCATTGGTGGTCATGTCGCCAAAATCACTGCTGCGTAACCCGCTAGCGACCTCTTCACTGGAGGAGTTAGCCAATGGCAGCTTCCAACTGGCGATTGGTGAAATCGATGCGCTTGATGCAACAGCGGTCAAACGTGTCGTGCTCTGCTCCGGCAAGGTCTATTACGATCTACTGGAACAGCGCCGTAACAACCAGCAAAAAGATGTGGCGATCGTGCGGATCGAGCAACTTTACCCGTTCCCACATCAGGCTGTTCAAGCTGTGCTGGCGCCGTATGCACATGTCACCGATTTTGTTTGGTGCCAAGAAGAGCCGCTTAACCAAGGGGCTTGGTACTGTAGCCAGCACAATTTCCGTGATGTGATCCCGGCAGGTGCCAGTTTGCGTTATGCCGGTCGCCCGGCTTCCGCCTCTCCTGCGGTGGGTTATTTATCCGTGCACCAGAAGCAGCAACAGGCACTGGTGAATAGCGCACTGAATATTGATTAAAAAATTAAAGGAAAGCTAATGAGCAGCGTAGATATTCTTGTTCCTGACCTTCCTGAGTCAGTTGCTGACGCGACGGTAGCTGTCTGGCATAAAAAACCGGGTGATGCGGTAAATCGTGACGAAGTGGTGGTCGAGATTGAAACCGACAAAGTGGTATTGGAAGTCCCCGCCAGCGAGGCGGGAATTCTGGAAGTGATCCTGGAAGATGAGCAGGCAACGGTCAGCTCGCGTCAAATCCTTGGGCGCATCCGCCCGAGCGACAATTCAGGCAAAGTGACAGAAGAAAAGGTAAACAGTGTTGAGCCTACTCCGGCACAGCGCGCTACCGCTAGCTTGAAAGAGGAGAATAACAACTCTCTCGGCCCGGCGATCCGCCGCATGATTGCTGAGCATGATCTGGATGCCAGCGTGATCAAAGGCAGTGGTGTCGGTGGTCGCATAATACGTGAAGATGTGGAAGCCCATCTTGCCAACAGAGAAAAAGCGGCACCGGCGACAACTGCACCAAGCGTGGCAGCACCATTAGCGCTTGGTGGTCGCAGTGAAAAACGTGTACCAATGACCCGACTGCGCAAGCGTGTTGCCGAACGGTTACTGGAAGCGAAAAACAGCACGGCGATGTTGACCACGTTCAACGAAGTGAACATGCAGCCGATCATGGATCTGCGCAAGCAGTATGGTGAAGCGTTTGAGAAGCGTCACGGTGTGCGTCTTGGCTTTATGTCCTTCTACATCAAAGCGGTAGTTGAGGCACTGAAACGCTATCCAGAGGTCAATGCCTCGATTGATGGCACTGATGTGATTTACCACAACTACTTTGATGTCAGCGTTGCCGTATCAACACCGCGCGGTCTGGTGACGCCAGTATTGCGTGATGTTGATACACTCAGCATGGCTGACATTGAAAAGAAAATCAAAGAATTGGCAGTTAAAGGGCGCGATGGCAAGTTAACGGTGGAAGAGTTGACCGGCGGTAACTTCACCATCACCAACGGTGGTGTCTTTGGCTCACTGATGTCAACGCCAATTATCAACCCGCCACAGAGCGCCATTTTAGGTATGCACGCGATCAAAGATCGCCCAATGGCGGTAAATGGCCAAGTGGTGATTTTGCCGATGATGTATCTGGCTCTCTCTTATGACCATCGTCTGATTGATGGTAAAGAGTCCGTTGGCTACTTGGTAACGGTCAAAGAGATGCTGGAAGATCCAGTGCGTTTGATGCTGGACGTCTAATCCTCTGGTGGGTGCAGTCTCTGCGCCCACATGCTTGCCATCCAGTTGAAACTTTTTGCTTACAGAAAAGTAACTCGGCTGAAACCTTTAGAATGAAATAGGTATAACATCATGAATTTACACGAATATCAGGCAAAACAACTGTTTGCTCGGTATGGTATGCCAGCTCCATCCGGTTATGCCTGCTCAACGCCGCGTGAGGCAGAAGAGGCTGCATCTAAAATTGGTGCAGGCCCTTGGGTAGTGAAATGTCAGGTTCATGCTGGTGGGCGTGGTAAAGCGGGTGGTGTCAAGCTGGTCGACAGTAAAGAACAGATCCGTGCATTTGCTGAAGCTTGGCTGGGTAAGCGCCTAGTGACTTACCAGACTGATGCACTGGGGCAACCGGTCAACCAGATCCTGGTTGAAGCCGCAACTGATATCGACAAAGAGCTATATCTTGGTGCGGTGGTCGATCGTGCCACCCGTCGAGTGGTGTTTATGGCCTCCACCGAAGGTGGGGTCGAGATTGAAGAAGTGGCGGCCAAACATCCAGAACTGATCCACAAAATGACGCTGGATCCGCTAGTTGGCCCACAACCGTATCAAGGTCGTGAACTGGCATTCAAACTTGGCTTGAGTGGTAAACAGGTTAATCAGTTCGCCAAAATTTTTATCGGACTGGCAACACTGTTCCTTGAACGTGATCTGAGCATGGTCGAGATCAACCCACTGGTGATCACCAAACAGGGTGATTTGGTCTGCCTGGACGGTAAATTGGGTTGTGACGGTAACGCGCTGTTCCGCCAGCCAGAGTTGCGTGAAATGCATGATCTGTCGCAAGAAGATGAACGTGAATCGCGTGCGGCACAGTGGGAACTGAACTACGTTGCGCTTGATGGCAACATTGGCTGCATGGTAAACGGCGCAGGCTTGGCAATGGGCACGATGGACATTGTTAAACTGCACGGCGGTGAACCGGCCAACTTCCTGGATGTTGGCGGCGGTGCGACTAAAGAACGTGTCACCGAAGCATTCAAGATTATTCTCTCTGACGACAAAGTGAAAGCCGTGCTGGTCAACATCTTCGGCGGCATCGTGCGCTGCGACCTGATCGCCGATGGCATCATCGGTGCAGTTGCCGAAGTGGGTGTCAGCGTGCCGGTCGTGGTGCGCTTAGAAGGCAACAATGCAGAGCTGGGAGCGAAAAAGCTGGCGGAAAGTGGCCTGAATATCATTGCAGCAAACAGCTTAACTGACGCGGCTCAGAGCGTGGTCGCCGCCGTGGAGGGGAAATAACATATGTCCATTTTAATCGATAAAAATACCAAAGTGATCTGTCAGGGTTTCACTGGCAGCCAAGGCACCTTCCACTCTGAACAGGCGATTGCTTACGGCACAAAAATGGTCGGTGGCGTCACGCCAGGCAAAGGTGGCACCCGTCATCTGGATCTACCGGTATTCAACACCGTGCGTGAAGCAGTAGAAGCAACGGGAGCCACAGCTTCAGTGATCTATGTCCCCGCGCCATTTTGCAAAGACTCGATTCTGGAAGCGATTGATGCAGGCATCAAACTGATCATCACCATTACTGAAGGCATTCCGACACTGGATATGCTGGCAGTAAAAGTGAAGCTTGATCAAGCAGGTGTGCGCATGATCGGCCCGAACTGCCCTGGTGTGATCACGCCAGGTGAGTGCAAAATCGGCATTATGCCAGGCCACATACACAAGCCAGGCAAAGTGGGCATTGTCTCGCGCTCAGGTACCTTAACCTATGAAGCGGTGAAGCAGACTACCGATGTTGGTCTGGGGCAATCCAGTTGTGTCGGTATCGGTGGTGATCCAATTCCTGGTTCTAACTTCATTGATATCCTGCAACTGTTTGAACAAGATCCACAAACTGAAGCGATTGTGATGATCGGTGAGATTGGCGGTAGCGCGGAAGAAGAAGCCGCAGCCTACATCAAAGCACATGTGACTAAACCGGTAGTGGCCTATATCGCCGGTGTAACCGCGCCGAAAGGCAAGCGTATGGGGCACGCGGGTGCCATTATCGCCGGTGGTAAAGGCACTGCAGATGAGAAGTTTGCTGCCTTGGAAGCTGCTGGGGTGAAAACAGTACGTAGCCTGGCGGACATCGGTGATACCGTTAAGGCACTACTGGCGCGTTAAGTGTCGATTTAGTGATGATAAACCGCTCTGGTCAGTGCTGTGTGCGCTGACCAGAAGCGGGATAGTTGTCTGAAATTGCTTAGTACTGTTACTCGGTAGCAGCGAATTGACTGCCGACAACGCCGCTAAAACAGCCTGAACACGTCGTAGATAGCCATCTCAAGCAACCTTCAGCGACAAAAATAGCAACTCACCGCACGTTAATCGAATGGACTGTTAGTTCAATCAGCATCATTTATCCCCCGCCATCCTGCTCTCGGCGCTGCTGGAGCACGTTTTGTTGTGATAAACTCCGCCCATCTTTTTTCCTCTCTGATGATAAACAGGTTAGCCATGAAGCGTGAATTGGCGATTGAATTTTCCCGCGTAACGGAAGCAGCAGCACTGGCGGGTTATAAATGGTTGGGGCGTGGTGATAAAAATGCCGCTGATGGTGCAGCAGTGAATGCCATGCGCATGATGCTTAACCAAGTGGATATTGATGGTCGAATTGTGATCGGCGAAGGTGAAATCGATGAAGCGCCAATGCTCTACATCGGTGAAAATGTCGGAACCGGCGTCGGTGACGCGGTTGATATCGCGGTTGACCCGATCGAAGGCACGCGCATGACAGCAATGGGACAATCGAACGCATTGTCGGTCTTGGCGGTAGGTGATCGCAACGCGTTTTTACATGCGCCTGATATGTATATGGAAAAATTGGTGGTAGGGCCACAGGCACGCGGTGTGCTCGACCTGTCACTCCCGTTGATCACCAACTTGCGTAATGTTGCCCATCGCCTGGGTAAATCGCTGTCGGAACTGACCGTGATCACGTTGGCCAAGCCACGCCATGAGATTGTGATCAAAAAAATGCAGCAGATTGGCGTGAAAGTTTTTGCCATTCCCGATGGCGATGTTGCCGCCTCAATCCTGACCTGTCTACCGGAAAGTGAAGTCGATGTCATGTATGGCATTGGTGGCGCACCGGAAGGGGTGATTTCCGCAGCGGTGATCCGGGCACTGGATGGCGACATGCAAGCCATGCTGCTGCCACGTCATTATGTCAAAGGTGACAATGCTGAGAATCGCCGCTTGGGTGAACAAGAGCTTGAACGTTGCCAACAGATGGGGATCGTCGCGGGTGAAGTGCTAAAACTGGGCGACATGGCACGTAACGACAACGTGATTTTCTCCGCCACTGGCATCACCAAAGGGGATCTGCTGGAAGGGATCCAGCGTAAAGGAAACATGGCCACCACAGAAACACTGTTGATCCGTGGTAAATCACGCACCATCCGCCGCATTCGATCAACCCACTATCTGGATCGCAAAGATGCCTCGCTACACCCATTTTTGCTCTGAGCGGTGCAGCCTTTTATCGTGAAATAAGCGGTTAACCGGCGAGCATAAACGCTCGCCCGTTAATGTAATGCATTGGTATCAGAAATTTTTTTGTTTAAGGTGCCAATGTTAAGCCAGCAACCCGACGCCAGTAGCCATTGCACTCACTGCCAGCGCTCAATAGCTGTGGCTGCTGACCATGCTGGTTGGCGCGGAACTGATCGAACAGTGGCAGTGTTTGCACCCCTTGTGGGGACAAGCGAACAATATCAACCAACTGCTCCATTCCTACCAGCTCATTCACCAGGTTGTAGCAGTAGCCACTGAGTGTCTGAATGCCGTTTAATACAAAAACCTGTTGATTTTCCTGTGAATGAACAAGCCGTCCCTGTGGATAGTTGATACAGCAGGTTTCACACTGATCTTTGGCACGATCTTCGGAACGTGCGGTAAAACAGCGTGCCGAGTAAGCCAGCGGCAGATGACCATAAGCAAAAACTTCCACCTCAAACTGCTGACGAAAACCTAGCTGATCACACTGCTGTAACAGGCTGGCTAACCAGTCACGAGAAAGCTCAACCGGCATACACCAGCGCACCATACCTTGCCGATGTAGCAGACGCAGGGTATAGGCGTTATAACAGTTCAGCGCATGGCCTGCGACAAACGGCAAGCCACGTTCAGCGGCGATATTGACTGCGGCCAGATCATTGGCTTCAATCAGAAACTCACCATTTTCGACATAGCGCCGCAACTCATGCAGCTCTGAAGGGGCCTGTAACAGCGCCAACGTTGATAACACCACCTGCTTACCGCTATCGGCAACCTGGCGAGCTAATGCCAACCAATCAGCCACCTTCATCTCACGCCGCTTGGTGCAGACACTCTCGCCCAGATAGATAATATCGGCACTGCTACTGATTGCCTGCTGATAAAATGCATCCAGTTCATTTTTTGGCCAGTAATAGAGCACTGGCCCAAGTGCATATTTCACGCGCTACCCCTACTGCCATTTACGGTGATAGGCACCCAACGTAGTCTGAGTGCCTTCAGAAATTGCTGCTAACGCCTGCATCCAGGCAGCATCAAGCTGATAACCTGCTGGATCAGCACGGCAGCGATCGAGCGCCTGACGCCAAACACGCGCCACCTGGCTGACATAAGCTGGGCTACGTTGTCGCCCCTCAATCTTCACCGAGGCGATGTTACAAGCCATCAGTTCCGGCAACAGCGCCAGTGTATTAAGGCTGGTGGGTTCTTCCAGTGGATGATAGATCTGCGCATCGACTCGATAGCGCCCTTTACACAGCGTCGGATAACCGGCGTTCTCTCCTGGCTGATAGCGGTCGATCAACACATTATTCAGCCGCGACTCCATCCCTTGTGCGGTCTGCTGCCAGCGCACAAAGCGTGCAGGTGAACAAGCACCGACGGTATTGGGTGATTCACCGGTCAGATAGGAAGAGAGGTAACACCGACCTTCAGCCATAATGCATAAGCTGCCGAAAGCAAACACCTCGAGCGGCACTGGGCTGGTACGCGCCAATTGTTTCACCTGGTGCATCGACAACACGCGCGGCAAAACGACACGCGAAACGGCAAAATGGCGCTGGTAAAAACGGATTGCCTCTTCGTTGGTGGCAGAGGCTTGCACCGAGACATGGCGTTCAATATCGGGATAACGTTCAGCGGCATACTCCAACATTGCCAGATCAGCCAGAATCAGCGCATCGGCGCCAGCTTGAGCAGCCATATCAACCGCACGCTGCCAACGTAGATATCCATCCGGGTGAGCGAACGTATTGATTGCTACATGCAACTTACGCCGTTGCTGGTGAACATAGTCAACGGCCTGTTGCAGTTTCTGTTCAGTAAAATTCAACCCGGCAAAATGACGCGCGTTGGTATCATCTTTTAAGCCGACATAAACTGCATCTGCGCCATTTTCTAACGCAGCTTTCAGTGCTGGTAAATTGCCAGCAGGGCAAAGCAACTCCATATTAGGCAATCCTGATTTCGCTACGTACCAAGCGGATACAAGCGATGAAAGACTTCACCAGACACTGCAACTGAACTGGTGGCGGGATAAAAAACGCGGCGATTATAAGCGTAGCTAGCACTCAATCTTTTGACTTAGGGCAGTTTCCCCGCGCTCTCGAACAGTTGTCAGGCAGTGAGAGGGGGAAAAACTAGCTGGCTTGCTGTCGCGCTATAGCCTGTGTGTCTGGACATAGGCTGATTGCTTTGGTTTTGTGGTATGCGTTGAGGAGTGGTAATGAAGTGAGGGTGCGTGCAAGGACGAGGTAATCCAACTGAAATTAAGGCGCACTACTGAAACGCCCATATTCTCAAAAACCGGTGTGGAGTGTTTAACATTAAGGGTAATGATTACTGCTTGATAGTAGCAATCGCTTACCAGCACGGATGGCAGCAATTACAAAGTCAATTTATAAGAAAAAATTACATTTCTCTGATGGTTGGGACAAGCAGTTACATGAATCATCTTGCATGATAATCCGTTACTATGATGTTTGGTGAGTGTGCTGTTGTACTGTTCAACTACGTTACTGAAGTGAAACAGGGGAAGCGACGATATAGGCGGGTAAATGTATAGCTACCTATTTGTACT
This sequence comes from Serratia microhaemolytica, assembly GCF_004011885.1. Lineage (GTDB taxonomy): Bacteria > Pseudomonadota > Gammaproteobacteria > Enterobacterales > Enterobacteriaceae > Serratia_G > Serratia_G microhaemolytica. The sequence goes on from NZ_SBEF01000009.1 coordinate 74,229, forward strand.
TTATGCGTTTGCGTAATTGTTTTTGCTACATTGTCCTATTGTGGGCATGTCTTTGTTAAGATTTGTGGTTTGATCCATTTACTGAATGGCTTTGCGATCAGGTGTTCTCGATTGTATGATAAGCAAAATGTTTAGTAAAGGTTAAGTAAATGGCATTAGCATTGAAACACGCAATCTTGCAAACGGCACAGTGGCAAGAAAGAAAACAAGACAAGATAACTTTTGCCAATGAATATTACAGGCCTGGATACATTACCGTATTGGCGGCTTATGTGAACCATCATGGGATCAGGCAAGAAGATTGCTCATTACCGAATAATGATTATATGAGTGCCATCAATCTATTTGGTGCCATATGGGGGGAAGATAATTATACAAAAAAACGGCTTAATGTTGGTGAAAATTACAGTTTAGTAACACCATTAATAAACGTTGAATCTGTTGATGATGCGACCAGTACTATCAATAGTTGTATCAGAAAGTTAGTACTTGAGGGTAAAACGGCAAGCGTACAAGGTGTTGACGAACTGACAAAAGTTATCGGAGAACTACATGATAATGTATGGTCACATGGTAAATCGACTGGTTTTTCTTTTGCTCAACGAAGTGCTGTTCCAAATACGAAACACGAAGAATATTATATTGAATTCTCATTGGCAGATTGTGGTTGTGGCTTTTTGGGTGAGTTGAAACGTGCAGGTATACCTAGTATAGAAACCCATCAAGAAGCTATTGAATGGTGTATTCAAGAAAATAACTCATCTAAACATGCTGATCGGCAAGATGATTGGGCTCAGCGACTACCACTGGGTCATATAGGTGGAAATACGTTCGGTAAGGGAGTGGCTATAAAGGAAAAAGATAATAATCATCAGGGGCTTGGGTTGTATCATCTCATGCAGTTAGTTAAAAAATACAGTGGAGAATTGCAACTAGCTACAGGCAATGTATGCTTAGAAGCACAAGGTGATAAAGTTAGCTACGAGGCATTAGACAGCGAGTGGAAGGGAGTAGCAATCTCGTGTCGTTTCAAGATTAATGAACTGATAGTAGAGGTAGATAAGGATACCAATGAGGAAAATGATTCGCAACTCAATGAATTTATGCGAGCTTTAGGAGGAGGGTATGAAAAAGATAGTGTATAGGCTACCCGAAGGTGATCTAGCTTCACGTGCCCAAGGTGTGATACAACGGCATAAGATCGAAGCAGTTATTAGGAATGGTGATATGGCTCATATTGATTTGAGCGATGTCTATTCTGTTTCTGAGTCTTACTCTGATGAAATTTTTGGTGTATTGGTGATTAAATTTGGTGTTGATACGGTGTTGCAACATGTGCGTATTCTCAATGCATCGCCGTCTATCTTGAGGAGTATTGCTAAGGTCATGCAGCGCCGAAACGCTTCAATTGTCCCAAAAGCGTCTCAAAAGTGTGAACGGGAGCGTATTGCTTGTTAAACTCAGAACTGAAACAGTGAAAGGCACCCTCTACAGGTGCCTTTTTTATTTGGATTAATGTTAAGTGTATAACTGTGCTACATGAATTCGCATGATTGCTAGCAGGTGGTTTTTGCTATGTCGCTTCAGTACTGACGCGGCTTGGTTGGGTTTATGCACCAGTATGAAAACTGTAAGTGATACAGTCACAAGCTCTACAGATGAAGCTGGTAGAGATGACTATAGGTAGAGACAGAGCCTGGCCCCTGTGGCAGGAGAGTTGTCACTTACAGTCCGTCAGGAGTCTTGAAAAAATTTCTACCGCCATTTTATCGCCACACTAAAAATAGCCAATAAAAAAGCCATCTTTGCCAGCGCATCTGTGCAGTTTGTTTTTTTATATTTTTATCAAAATGATGCTTTCTTATGAGGGGACAAAAAGGGGACATTGACAGTTAAACCAACAAAAAAACCACCTTTAAAGGTGGCTTAACACGATGATAAATTGGGTAAAATTTGGTGGCCCCTCCCCGGTTTGAACGGGGGACCAATCGATTATGAGTCGACTGCTCTAACCACTGAGCTAAGGGGCCGTGGCGGCGATTATACGTTAGTTTTTGCGCGTAGATCCAGCATCCAATCATCAGATGCTGGTTTTCTAAGCAGGAAAATCAACAACCGGCGAGATGGGTTGTTGACCTTCTTTTTCAGGGGCGGTTAGCGGCGAGCAGCGATCGCTTCAATTTCGATTTTAACATCTTTCGGCAAACGTGCCGCTTCAATGCAGCAACGTGCAGGGAACGAGGCGTTGTGCTCTTTGAAGAACGCTTCGTAAGTTGCGTTGACAGTAGCAAAATCGTTCAGGTCGCTAACAAATACAGAGGTTTTAACGATATCAGAGACTTTCAAACCAGCCGCTTCAACCACAGCTTTCACATTCTCCAGACACTGGCGTGCTTGCGCAGAAACATCGTCTGGGACGTTACCTGTTTTCGGGTTGATAGGGATCTGGCCAGAAGTGAAAACCAGGTTGCCGAGATCGACACCTTGCACATACGGGCCAATAGCGGCTGGGGCATTTTCAGTGCTGATACTACGTGACATTGCTTTCTCCTTGTTTAACAGGCGATTGCTAATTTCTGTTAACAACCGCATCAGTAATATGATAGGTAGCAAACCGCTCTTTAAGGCGAGGCAACTTACCGGCTCAACAGTGCTACGCCCAGGCAGCGGACTTGACTAGTCTGCCTGCAATACCACTTGGTGTTCAAACTCTTTCTCACAATAACGACATTTTAAATGCACTTCGCCAGCATGCGATTTCACGCTAAAGCGCGAAGTGACGGGTTCACTACGGCTGATACAGTTGCTGTTTGGGCAGGTTAGCACACCATCGATATGATCCGGCAGACTCAGGGTGAGCTTGCGCACCACTTCGTAGTTGTCGATACGGTTGACAGTCGCTTTGGGCGCGTACATCGCTAACTGGTTAGCCTGCTGTTCGGTGAGAAAGGTGTTCTCGATTTTGATCAAATCTTTGCGCCCTAATTCACGCGAAGGCAGATTTAACCCGATGGTGATACGTTGATCAGTCGCTGTCAGTTTGAACAGAGACAGTAGCTTAAAGCCAACTTGGGCTGGAATATGGTCAATCACTGTGCCGCATTTGATGGCTTCAACTTGCAGTTTGTTATCGTGAGTCATGGCGCTTACCCCTTACTTAAAGATCTAAATCTGCGTTTAATACCAGAGCCAGTAGTGCCTGACGGGCGTAGATGCCATTACCCGCCTGCTGGAAATAGTAGGCGTGGGGTGTTTTATCCACCTCATAAGCGATCTCATCAATACGTGGCAGTGGGTGTAGTACTTTCATATTGCTGCGTGCGGCCGCCAGATCAGAAGCCCGTAGAATAAATTGTGCTTTTACGTTGGCATATTCAGAGGGATCAAGACGCTCTTTCTGGACTCTGGTCATATAAAGAATATCCAGTTCAGGTATCACTTCCTCAATATTGCTATGCAGGCTGTAGGAAATTCGTTTCTCTTCGAGCATTTTTAATATGTAACTCGGCATTGCCAGTGCTTCTGGTGCAATAAAGAAGAAGTGGTTGCCACTGTATTTCGCCAGTGCCTGAGTTAATGAGTGTACGGTGCGACCATATTTGAGATCTCCTACCATAGCGATATTGATATTGTTCAGTCGCCCTTGGGTTTCAGCGATGGTGAACAGATCAAGCACGGTTTGTGTCGGGTGCTGGTTGGAACCATCGCCGGCGTTAAGGATCGGGACGCCGGTAGAAAATTCAGCGGCTAAACGAGATGCACCCTCTTGCGGGTGGCGGATCACAATCGCATCAACATAGGTACTGATCACCGAAATGGTATCAGCGAGGGTTTCGCCTTTTTTGCCCAGTGAGGTGTTGCTGCCATCAGAAAAACCGACCACCGACGCCCCCAAGCGGTGCATCGCCGTTTCAAACGAGAGCCGGGTGCGGGTCGATGCTTCAAAAAAGCAACTGGCGATCACTTTGTGTTTTAGCAACTCAGGTTGCGGCTTGGCTTTGAGGCGGCTAGCGGTATTGAGTACCAGCTCTAGCTCATCACGACTGAGATCATTAATTGAGATGATGTTCTTGCGATACAGCGGATTGGCCATCTTCACTCTCCTCAACTTATCGCCCTTAGTACGGGCTTGGCTATGTTATGGGCAAAAAAAAACCCCTCAAAGAGGGGCTTGAATATCAAACAGGGTGTACAGCAGAAACAATGAATGCCAACTGCCTGCGTAGAGGCAGTTTTGTCGCAAAGGGGATAAAGGACAATAAGCGTTCTTCATGAGTTCTCCTGACAAATCGGGCGCTATTCTACATATATCACTGGGTTCTGCAAGCGTTATCTTGCTGTTTTACACTAACTTTAATCCTATGCTAACTCTTTGTTGACGATATTATCTGTTAATAATCATTTTTTTTGGTAATTATGCTTAATTACTTATAATCAGATTACTAAAATATTGTCATTACGCGACAGATTCGGTTATTTCCGTTCAGGAATAGCGGCAAGCAGTGCCGTGAGTAACGCCCAATATTTGGCAACGCTGGCAATATGTACCCGTTCACCAGGGGAGTGTGGCGCAACGATCGTCGGGCCGATAGAGACCATATCCAGTTGAGGATAAGGGGTTTTGAACAGCCCACACTCAAGGCCAGCGTGGATCACCATAATATTCGCGGTGCGATTAAACAGTTGTTGATAGGTTTGCTGTGTCAGACTCATTACCGGTGAAGTGGCATCGGGTTGCCAACCGGGGTAGCTGCCTTTGCTGATGACGCTGGCGTTTGCCAATTGCCCGAGAGCGGTCAAGGTTTCTACTACTGCCTGTTTGCCACTGTCGATCAGTGAGCGTACTAGTGAAAAAAGTTGCACTTGGTTGGCATCGCTGCTGACCACACCGAGATTGAGTGAGGTTTCGACCACGCCTGGCACGCTATCACTCATGCGGATGACACCGTTTGGTGTGCTGTTAAGCAGTGCAAGTAGGCGTTTCTGGCATTCGGCTGTTAATGCCGGGGTACTGGAAATCTGTGCAGTTAGTGTTAGCCGCAGGTTTGGTTCTTTGGCAGCCAATTCATTTTTCAGTGTGCTGAGGTAGTGATCTACCTGCTGTTGTAGTGCGGATTGGCTGTTTTTCGGGATTGCAATTTCTGCTGAAGCTTCACGTGGGATGGCGTTACGCAACGTGCCGCCATTCAGGTTAAGCAAGCGCAGATCCACTGTTTCGCTGATGGCAAACAGCAGGCGAGCTAATAGTTTATTGGCATTGCCTAGGCCATGATGAATGGCAATCCCTGAGTGGCCGCCCTTTAACCCGCTGAGGGTTAGGCTAAAGACCTGATAATCGCTTGGCAGTGCTTCGCGTTGTAGCGCTAAGGTGGTGATTACGTCAATGCCTCCGGCGCAACCCATATAGATGTCGCCCTCTTCTTCGGCATCGGTATTGATCAAAATTTCCGCTTGCAGCCAGTTGGGTTGTAATGCAAACGCCCCTTCCATGCCAGCTTCTTCGGTCATGGTCAGTAGTACTTCCAGTGGGCCATGGGCTAGATCGTCAGCAGCGAGAACGGCCAGTGCCGAGGCCATGCCAATGCCATTATCAGCGCCCAGAGTGGTATTGCGTGCGGCGACCCATTCACCATCAACGTAAGGCTGGATCGGATCGCGGGTAAAGTCGTGTACTGTGTCGCGGTTTTTTTGGGCCACCATGTCAAGGTGAGCCTGTAATGCGACCGGTTTGCGCTGTTCCATGCCGGAGGTGGCCGCTTTGCGTAACAAAATATTACCAGCCTGATCGCGTTCAACATCGAGTTTGCGGCGTTTTGCCCAGTCAACAATGTGTTGTGCTAATGCTTCTTCATGGTAGGAAGGGTGCGGGATGGCACAGATTTCGGCGAAAATATCCCACAGGGGTTGTGGTGAAAGTTGTGATAGTTCAGACATCAGCACTCTCCTTAAACAGTTTGCTGGGCATAGATTAAAAAACTCTCTTTATCAGTTCCAGGAATGGCATAACAGCGAAGCCTATCACGTTATTCTGCTGCCTGTGCAACCTTTTATCACAGTAGACAGGACAAAATATTGCCAGTTTGCTGCTGTGCGCGCAGTACGAAATGGGCAGCAACGTTGCGCTGCAACTGGTATTCGGCGTCAGCAATCTCTATAATCTCGCGCAACCTTTTTTCCAATGACTGAATCAGTCGCATTTTTTGTTGGCTTGGACACCATTTTATGAGCGAAAAATACGTTGTTACCTGGGATATGCTGCAGATCCATGCGCGCAAATTGGCTCATCGCCTGCTACCGGCTAGTCAGTGGAAAGGCATCATTGCCGTTAGCCGTGGTGGTTTGGTTCCCGCTTCGTTACTGGCGCGCGAGTTGTGTATTCGCTACGTCGATACCGTCTGCATCTCTAGTTATGATCATGATAGCCAACGTGAGATGAAAGTGCTCAAGCAGGCTCCGGGTGATGGTGAAGGTTTCATTGTGGTTGATGATCTGGTCGATACCGGAGGTACGGCAAAAGCGATCCGTACCATGTATCCGAAAGCGCATTTTGTCACCATTTTTGCCAAGCCGGCTGGGCGTTCGCTAGTGGATGATTACGTGGTCGATATTCCTCAGGATACTTGGATCGAGCAGCCGTGGGATATGGCGGTGACTTTCGTTCCACCGATTGGCGGGCGTTAAGTTACCAGCATCGTCAATGCCGCTGAGTTGGCTTGAGTGTGCATAATAACGGGCCGCATGAAGCTAATTGGCAACAGCGATCCACGTTCAAAGGGGTGCTCTGGGTGCAGGTGATATGACGGAAACCAACCTTTCAGAACTGTTGTTCAAGCCTTCGTTGAAGCATGTTGAAACCTCGACGTTGGTGACGCGAGTGCATCATGCAGTGAGTGGTGATATGCACACTACGCTCGAAGGGGGCAGCGCTGGGAACTGGTATCGAATGCTGAACCATCTGTTATGGACTTGGCGCGGTATCGATCCGGTAGAGATGCGCGAAGTGTTGTCACGTATTGCCGCTTCGGGGGCTGAGCATAGCCAGGCGCACTTGTTGGATACGGTGGTGGGTTACCGTAATGGTAACTGGATCTATGAGTGGGTGTGTCAGGGAATGCGTTGGCAGCAGCGTGCGTTGCAGCAGCAGGATGCGCGGTTGGGTGGTGAGTATTGGTTAAATGCGGCCAATCTCTACAGCTTGGCCGGTTATCCCCATCTTAAGGGTGACGGTTTGGCCGAGCGTGCCGAAACGTTTGCCAATCGTGCCTATGAAGAGGCAGCTCGGTTACTGCCTTATCAACTCAAGAAAATCCCGTTTCCGATTGAAACTGGCCGTGCCGTCAATGGTTTTCTGCATCTGCCTGAACAACAGCAGGCACCTTTTGCTACCGTGTTGATGTGTGGCAGCTTGGATACGCTACAGACCGACTATTTGCGTCTGTTTCGTGATTATCTGGCACCGCGTGGCATCGCCATGCTAACGCTTGATATGCCTTCGATTGGTGCTTCACATCGTTGGAAATTGACTCAGGATTCCAGTTTTTTGCATCAACAGGTGGTGAGGCAATTGGCGGAGATACCTTGGGTTGACCACTGCCGTTTGGCGGCGTTTGGTGTGCGCTTTGGCGCTAATGTTGCTGTTCGTTTGGCCTATTTGGAGTCGTCACGTCTGCGTGCTGTGGCTTGCGTTGGACCGTTGGTGCATCATCTGTTGTGCGGGTTGCAGACACAACAGCAGGTACCTGATATGTATATGGATGTAATCGCTAGTCGTATGGGAATGTATAACGCTTCTGATCGGGTGCTGGCTGCCGAGCTAAGCCGCTATTCGTTAAAAAATCAGGGGTTGCTAGGACGACGCTGCCCGACACCAATGCTTTCTGCTTACTGGCAGGGCGATCCGTTAAGCCCGAAGGAGGAATCACAACTGATTGCACTCTCTTCGATGCAGGGCAAATTGCTGGCTATTCCGCGTAAGCCGGTTTATCAGAGCTTTGATACCGCGTTATCGCAGATCTGTGATTGGTTGCAACTGCGGCTCTTGGGTTAACTAAGGTGGCCGCTGTGCCTAGGTGAGTGTCACTCGCTTCAGACACAGCGAACCGATTAATCTGTGTGGCTAGAAAAATTCTACCCTGCCGCCATTCAGATGGTACATGCTGCCGACCAGTTTTAGTTTGCCTTCTTGTTCTAATTTCTTCAGTACTGGGCTTTTCTGGCGGATATCTTCCAGTGTGAGCATGACATTGGTTTTTGCTACCGCATCAACAAAGTCGTAATTACTGGCACTGCGATCGCCTTTATAAACCGTTTTATCAATCGCCGGTTTCAATCTGCGCAGTAATGTAGTTAGGTTGCCCAGTTTTGCACTGTCGATGGCACCTTTCACTGCACCACAAGACGTGTGTCCCATGACTAAGATTACTTTGGCACCGGCAACCGCACAGGCAAACTCCATGCTGCCAAGAATATCGCTGTTTTGTACGTTACCGGCAACGCGTGCGTTGAAGGTTTCCCCAATACCCACATCAAGTAGGATTTCAGCCGGTGCGCGGGAATCAATGCAGCTTAAAATAATCGCAGTGGGGAACTGTCCTTCACGGCTAGATTGCTTTTGTGCTAGGTAATCATGTTGTTGCATTTTGCCTTGGCGAAATCTTAAGTTGCCTTGCTTGAAACTTTCGATGATCTGATCAGGTGTCATGCTATCGCGCTGCTCTTTGGTCATGGCAGCGGCGAAGGTCAGGGAAGGGGCACTAAAACCGGCAATACCAGTAAGCCCCAACACCGAGAGGGCAGCGGTACGTTTTAGTAGCATTCGGCGTGGTGGTTCTTGTGCAGGAAGTTGATTCATAGCATTATATCTCGTGGTTTATTTGTGTGGTAGATGTATATTTCATCCACGGTGTGAGTAATAAGTATAGATGCTATGATCATCGGGTGGATGCTATGTAGACACCAATCGCCATCAGTTTGTTTATAGATGAAAAATAGCTATGCTTTTGTCTGAATATTCAGTTGCCAGTTACTGATGGTGTGCAGTACTTTAATTTTAAAGAAATTCCCTTTTAACCGGTTTTTATGGATACCCAATGCGCTACCTCGTTACGCTTTTCCCGATGTTTTTTTCCCTGGTCGCCTGTGCCGCTGAGCCAGATGCGCACAATCAGATGGTGGTCGCTGAACAGAGCGTCGTGAATGTTCAACCGAGCAGTGCCGATGAGCTGGAGCAGGTACCACAGATTTTGACCCACTGGCAGCAGGATAACGCTCGGTTAACGGGTGACTTTGCTGATAATCCTAGGGCGCTTGCGTTTATTGATCAGATGGTGGCTAAGCACAGTTTTGAACGTTCACAACTTAACCAGTTGTTGACAGAGGCAAAGCACTTGGAGCGATTGATCCAACTGATGGATAAGCAGGCACCGGGTGCCGATACGCCCGGCCCGAACGGAGCCTGGGTGCGTTATCGCAACAATTTTTTGACACCGGACAATATCAACAATGGTGTGCAGTTCTGGAAGCAACATCAGGCGGTATTGGCTCGGGCTGAGAAGGTTTACGGTGTGCCAGCGGAGATTATTGTCGGCATCATTGGTGTCGAAACACGCTGGGGCAAGAGGGTTGGTAATGTTCGTGTGATTGATGCGCTGTCGACCTTGTCGTTTAACTATCCTCGGCGCGCCGAATTTTTTAGTGGCGAATTGGAAACTTTTCTGCTGATGGCGCGCAAACAGGGCGATGATCCGCTCTCTTGGCAAGGTTCATTTGCCGGTGCGGTTGGCTACCCACAGTTTATGCCTTCGTCGATCAAACGCTATGCTGTCGATTTCGATGGTGATGGTCAGATTAACTTGTGGCAGCCAGTCGATGCGATTGGTAGTGTTGCTAACTACTTGCGTGAGCATGGCTGGAAGCCAGGCGCGCTGGTGGCGGTGCCTGCCAGAGGTAAAGCACCGAAGTTGGAGAGCGGCTATCAGACCAAATATTCGGTCGCGAAGTTAAAAGCAGCAGGACTGGAACCGAAGCAGCCACTGAAAAACAGCCAGCAGGTTAGCCTGTTACGGCTGGATATGGGCAAAGATTACCAATACTGGTTCGGTTTGCCCAATTTTTATACGCTGACGCGCTATAACCGCAGTGTTCATTACGCGATGGCCGTGTGGCAACTGGGTGAGGCAGTCAACAAAGCACGCCACTGAGGCTGATGTGAGCATGATCAGAGCATGGTGTAGGCTTTTTTCAGACCAGTCTCTTCCTGTGGATCAGCACCCTGTGGGCGAGGCGGCAGCTCTGTTGCCACTTCGGCATTGTTTGGCACAGCAGCAGGGCTAGGCTCTGCTGCTGTGAGTGACATATTTTCTTGAATAAGCTGCTCATCCAGTACTGGGTTGAGTGCTGGAGAGAGCGGTGAGCTGGCCAAACTGTCGGGCATGATAGTGTGCGGTACTGGCGCATCAGCAATCGGCTGTGTGCTGTGCGGTTGTAGGCGGACACTGCATAGCAGGATCAGTAAACTGCACAAAATAAAAAAGGCGTAAAGCATATTGGCTCCTAAAGGAGCCAACAATGCCCCGACGATCAACGGCCCGATACTGGCACCGATACCAAATGCCATCAGTAGGCAGGCTGCCAGTGAAACACGGCGTTCAGATTCGATCATGTCGTTGGCCAGTGCCACTACCAGCGGATAGAGGGTGAACTGCAATAGACTGACGATAAAACCTACCAGCAGTAAAATCCGGAATTCAAGATGTGGCAGCAGCGCCAGAGGCATCGCTGCAATCATCAACAATAGCGCATTGATGCGCATCAACCTTGCCCGATTGTAACGATCAGACAGCCAGCTCAGTGGAAACTGGGCAATCAGCCCAGCGAAGATAGCACTGGACATAAATAGCCCGGTCTGTTGGGTGTCGAGCGCCTGTTGGCTGGCGTACACGGGCGCCAAACCATGAAAGCAGCCGACCACCATGCCGATCAGCAGAGTAATCAGCAGAATTTTTGGAATAGTGTGTAAAAAATAGCGTAGCTCAAGTGGCGCAGGGGACATATGCCGCGCATTGGTGCGAGTGGTGAGTGCGATTGGCACCAGACAGAGCGCAAAGAATAGTGCAATGATGATTAAGGTATTGATGCCAATGCTGCTCTGCAACACCAAGACTGCCTGCCCGAGAGCCAGCCCAAGATAAGAGGCTGCCATATAGAAACCAAATACCATGCCACGCTGATTTGATTCTGATTGGTCATTGAGCCAGCTCTCCAGCACCATATATTGGCACATCATGCATAGACCGGTAATGAAGCGTAATCCGATCCAGACGGGTAGATATTCGGTGAGACCATGCACCAGTACCGCAGCGGTAATGATACCAGCACAAGAAACATAGGCGCGGATATGGCCAACCCGTGCAATCAGAAAATGGCCAACCTTGCCGCCGATCACCAAGCCGATATAGTTGGCAGCGATGATGGCACCGATCATCGCACCACTGATATTGATCTGCGTTAACCGCAATGAGATGTAGGTGGTGAGCAACCCGGCGCCCAACAACATCAGTAAGGTAGTGCTATACAGTGGAAAGAACACGCCTAAGGTTTTTTTCACTCGGACATCCTGTTTTTTTCTAAGCGCAGTAGCTGGCTGAACAAGTTATCTGACATGGTATCTGTGACGCTATCAGCATAGTCGCTACTATGAAATAGTGGCAGTTTGGTCGCAGTATAGTGCGATATTACTGCGAGATGCTGCACATTTTAGCATCAGAATAATCACCAGATCTTGATAATTTTATCGCGTAACGGCATATAGCCAGTAAATCAATCGGTACCTGTTCAGGCTGGTGCTTCACAGTAAATCTGGCCTTGGTCACCCTAATTTAAGAGGTAACAGATGACAACTGACACTCTACACGCACTCAGTACTAGACTTGGCGAAAAGTTGCTTGCCTCTCAGCGCTGGATCACCTGCGCAGAGTCCTGTACTGGAGGTGGGGTAGCACAAGCGATCACCGAGATTGCCGGTAGTTCAGCCTATTTTGATCGTGCGTTTGTCACTTACAGCGATGCAGCAAAACAGCAGTTATTGTCTGTCCCTGCACAGTTGTTGGAGCAGTATGGTGCAGTGAGTGAAGCGGTGGTACGCCAGATGGCGTTAGGTGCGCTTACAGCGGCAAAGGCTGATCTGGCAATTGCGGTCAGTGGCATCGCTGGGCCAGGCGGCGGCAGCGAACAGAAACCTGTCGGTACGGTATGGTTTGGTTTTGCCAACAGTAGCGGGCATGTTGTGTCCTATAAACAGCAGTTTAGTGGTGATCGTCAAGCGGTTCGCAATCAAGCTGTTGTTTTTGCAATAAAAACTGTGTTGAGTGAATTTTTATAAAACAGGCTTGATACTGTATTGTTATACAGTATAATCACACTAATTTTTGAACAACAGCATATCACCCACAGTTTGCAAACTACGGTGCAGTAATGTCACCCATGATCACCTCAGGCAAAGTGGCGCGCGATGATAGAGAGGAACAACATATGGCGATTGATGAGAACAAGCAAAAAGCATTGGCTGCGGCGTTAGGGCAGATTGAGAAGCAATTTGGTAAAGGCTCGATTATGCGTCTGGGCGAGGATCGCTCAATGGATGTGGAGACTATCTCTACTGGCTCGCTCTCACTGGATATTGCGTTGGGGGCAGGTGGTTTGCCAATGGGGCGGATCGTTGAAATTTATGGCCCGGAGTCCTCTGGTAAGACTACCCTGACATTACAGGTGATTGCTGCTGCACAGCGTGAAGGTAAAACTTGTGCCTTCATTGATGCTGAACATGCGTTAGATCCTGTTTATGCTAAAAAGCTTGGCGTAGATATTGATAATCTTCTTTGCTCTCAACCCGATACCGGTGAGCAAGCGCTGGAAATCTGTGATGCGTTAACACGCTCAGGTGCTGTGGATGTGATTATTGTCGACTCAGTGGCTGCTTTGACGCCGAAAGCGGAAATTGAGGGTGAAATTGGTGATTCGCATATGGGATTGGCGGCTCGGATGATGAGCCAGGCGATGCGTAAATTGGCCGGCAACCTGAAGAATGCCAATACCCTGCTGATCTTTATCAACCAGATCCGGATGAAAATCGGTGTCATGTTTGGTAACCCAGAGACCACAACCGGTGGTAACGCATTGAAATTCTATGCCTCTGTTCGTCTGGATATCCGCCGTATCGGCTCTATCAAAGAGGGCGAAGAGGTGATCGGCAGTGAAACCCGCGTTAAAGTGGTAAAAAACAAAGTGGCGGCGCCGTTTAAACAGGCTGAATTTCAAATCCTGTATGGCGAAGGGATCAATAGCCGTGGTGAACTGGTCGACCTCGGTGTGAAGCATAAGATGATCGAAAAAGCAGGTGCTTGGTACAGCTACAATGGTGAGAAGATTGGCCAGGGTAAAGCTAATGCCTGTAACTTTTTGAAAGAGAATCCAGCAGTGGCGGCAGAACTGGATAAAAAACTGCGTGAACTGCTGCTAAGTGGCAATGGGCAGGCTGCGCCAGCGGCAAACGCACTTGCCGACGATGAGCATGAAGTGGAAATGGACGAAGAGTTTTAATTCAGGGTGGTGAGCAGGGTTGTGCGATCGGTGAGTTGTCGCATCTACCTTGCCCTACTAACCTTGCTTTATTGAGAAAGTGTACTTTTTTATCTGCTCAGCAGGCGGTTATTAAGTCTAGACAACCGCCTGAACGCGAAAATTTAGCTAATTTTGCCTCACCAATGCACGTGGTGTTTTACTTCCCATCCAAGAAAACTTATCTTATCCCCCACAATTAGTTCGTGAGCCAGAGAGGATGATCGCGGCAGGATGTCGTACTTCTCGCTCACGGGTTGTTACTCTAGCCTTTTTGGGTACATTATGAGCAAGAGCACCGCTGAGATCCGGCAAGCGTTTCTCGATTTTTTTCACAGTAAAGGTCATCAGATTGTTGCTAGTAGCTCTCTGATACCCAACAATGATCCGACATTACTGTTTACTAATGCCGGAATGAACCAGTTCAAGGACGTTTTCCTTGGCTTGGATACACGAAACTACCTGCGGGCAGCGACTTCGCAGCGTTGTGTGCGTGCCGGTGGTAAGCATAATGATCTGGAAAATGTCGGTTATACCGCACGGCATCACACTTTCTTTGAGATGCTCGGTAACTTCAGTTTTGGTGATTACTTCAAACAGGAAGCGATCAGCTATGCTTGGGAACTACTGACCAGTGAAAACTGGTTTAATCTTCCTAAAGAGAGACTATGGGTTACTGTTTATCAGACAGATGATGAAGCTTTTGACATCTGGCACCATCAGATCGGGGTGCCGGCAGAACGCATCATTCGTATTGGCGATAACAAAGGCGCACCGTTTGCCTCTGATAATTTCTGGCAGATGGGTGATACAGGTCCATGTGGTCCTTGCACTGAGATTTTCTACGATCATGGTGATCATCTCTGGGGTGGTCCGCCGGGCAGTCCAGAAGAGGACGGTGATCGGTATATTGAGATCTGGAATGTCGTTTTTATGCAGTTCAACCGTCAAGCGGACGGCAGCATGTTGCCGCTACCGAAACCTTCGGTTGATACCGGTATGGGGCTAGAACGTATTGCTGCTGTGCTACAGCATGTCAACGCCAATTACGACATCGATCTGTTCCGTACTTTGATTGCGGCCATCGCCAGCTTGACAGGTAGCAGTGATGTTAATAACAAATCGCTACGTGTCATCGCCGACCATATCCGTTCATGTGCCTTCCTGATTGCCGATGGTGTGATACCTTCCAATGAGAATCGTGGTTATGTATTGCGGCGTATCATCCGCCGAGCGATTCGTCACGGTAACATGCTTGGCGCAAAAGAGCCGTTCTTCTACAAACTGGTAGCGCCACTCATTGAGGTGATGGGGTCTGCCGCTGATGAACTGAAACGCCAGCAGGTGCAGGTCGAGCAGGTGTTAAAAGGTGAAGAAGAGCAGTTTGCTCGCACGCTAGAGCGTGGTTTGGCACTGTTAGATGATGAACTGGCTAAATTGTCTGGTGATACTCTGGCTGGGGAAGTAGCGTTCCGTCTCTATGATACCTATGGCTTCCCAGTTGACCTCACTGCTGATGTCTGCCGTGAACGTGGTCTGAAAGTGGATGAACAGGGCTTTGAACACGCGATGGAAGCACAACGCAATCGCGCACGTCAGGCGAGTGGTTTTGCTGCTGATTATAACAGCATGATCCGTGTCGACTGTGACAGCAAATTCAGTGGCTATGATCATCAGCAACAGCGAACCAACGTATTAGCACTGTTCCGTAACGGTCAGCCGGTGGAGCAGATCAATGCCGGTGAAGACGCACTGGTTGTGCTGGCAGAAACCCCATTTTATGCCGAATCAGGTGGCCAGATTGGCGATCAAGGCGTGCTGAAAGCTGCGGGTATTGAGTTTAGTGTCCATGACACACAGAAGTATGCTCAGGCGATCGGTCATCAAGGTCAGCTATCACAAGGTTGCTTGAAACTGGGTGATTCAGTTGAGGCTGTGATCGATATTGAGCGCCGTGAGCGGATACGGCGTAATCATTCAGCGACGCATTTGTTACATGCTGCGTTGCGCCAGATCCTAGGGCCACATGTGGTACAGAAGGGATCTTTGGTCAGTGATCAATATTTACGTTTTGATTTTGCCCACCCGGAAGCAATGAAAGCCGAGCAGATCCGTGCGGTAGAGCTGTTAGTCAATCAGCAGATCCGCCACAATCTGGTCATCGAAACTGACATGATGACACTCGATGCCGCGAAGCAGAAAGGCGCTATGGCATTGTTTGGCGAGAAGTATGATGAGCAAGTGCGCGTGTTAACCATCGGGCAGTTTTCACTGGAGTTGTGCGGTGGTACACATGCGCAGCGTACCGGTGATATTGGCCTGTTCCGTATTCAGAGTGAATCTGGCACCGCTGCCGGTATTCGACGTATTGAGGCGGTAACTGGCGAAGCAGCGATAACCAGCTTGCATTGGCAAAATGATTTGTTACACAATATTGCATCTTTATTGAAGAGTGACAGCAATAATCTCGGCGACAAACTGCGTGCGGTGTTAGAGCACACGCGTAGTTTGGAAAAAGAGTTGCAACAGCTAAAAGATCAGCAGGCTGCACAGACGAGTGCTGCACTGACCAACAAAACCCAGATCGTTGCCGGAGTTAGCTTGTTGGTGAGTCAGTTGGATAATGTTGAACCGAAGATGCTGCGCACCATGGTTGATGACCTTAAAAATCAACTCGGGTCAGCAGTGATTGTTTTGGCAACAGTATCCGAGGGTAAGGTTAGCCTGATTGTGGGTGTTACTAAAGATCTGACCAATCGGATAAAAGCCGGAGACTTGGTCAGTGATCTTGCTCAACAGGTTGGCGGCAAAGGAGGGGGACGCCCTGATATGGCCATGGCCGGAGGGATGGATGTTAGCGCCTTGCCTGCAGCATTAAGCAGTGTAGAAGCATGGCTGACTTCAAGGCTGTGAACATAAATAAATAGTACTAATCATGCCATAATCCGTTGTGGGTTATGGCGTTTTTGTGCTGAGCACATACAATGTGAGTACAATTTCGGGAACAAAGTTTTTCAGGTCGGCTAAACTTATCCTTAGTCTGGAGTGAGCCTAGGTCTGCTTGCATGTTGCGAGTTCCTGACATGGGTCCTCACTGTGTTTTAATGGATAATGGCGGGAAACTGAAAAACCCGGCTTTTTATAATCTTCCAAGGAGCAAAGAATGCTAATTCTGACTCGTCGAGTTGGTGAAACTCTCATGATTGGCGATGAGGTTACAGTTACAGTGCTAGGGGTTAAAGGCAACCAAGTTCGTATCGGTGTAAATGCCCCCAAAGAAGTGTCTGTGCACCGAGAGGAAATCTATCAGCGAATTCAAGCTGAGAAGTCCCAACAGACCTCTTACTGATTTCTCAGTGGCCAAGAGGCCAATAGACTGAAATAGGTGCCTGCGTCAGTTTGCTTCAATGCTTACATTGCACTAGTACCATGGAGCGATGGCATTGTTAATGCAAAGCAGGCAGCTTGTAATGGAACGAATCCCTAAGGGTGTGCCTGTGTGTGCCCTTAGGGGGGGGGCTTTATTCCAAGCCTGTTTTTCCCCTTGAACTATTGCCCGCCAACGGCGATGGTGCGTTTTTACCTGCCTGATTTTCAATTAACTTTGGTTAAACTCCACGTCGATATATTATCGCTAACTGACGATTTTATTTTGTTTCGGATACCGCTCGCTTAGGCTGATCCACGAACCTAGTGCTGTATTCAAATCACTGCTAACTGCTCAGCCGTCATCAGGGCATCGTTGAGTTGAACGAGCTACGGTTACGCTCATGAGTCGCATATAATCACCCGCCTCAATCCAGAGTCACTAAAACCTACCTACTGCCCGTTATCCGCCAACACTCACTGTTCGAACCTGGAGTGATGATGTTTTAATCAGAACATACACCTTCTTATTGTTAGCAATAACTACCATCGTGTGCAGAATGTGCTTTTATCTTGCACAAACAGGTTTTACTCGATAATTAAAAGGAAAAACAATCGATCACATCAAATTTCTGCTACTTAAATTTAGGTATATTCGCATTTCTGTGGTTTTAATAGTTTATGTTGCATTTTGCTAACATAAATTTAGCTTAACATGTGGGGCAGGTCAGAGTGAGAGGTTGGCTGCTTTTGATGCGCAGCTCCGCTCATCGCAGTGTTTGACAGGATGCATTGATAGCCTGGACATGGTCTACAGTGCTTTTCTTGGTCGGCCTTCGTTTTGTGAAGGTAACGGGAAAAATGGCAATACAGAGCAGAGAGACTGCCTGTTAGTGAGCTGGCTTTCCTGACTGCGGGTGCCCTGTAACACAGGGAAAGCAGAAGTTATCTGTCTTTGGTTTTGAGCAAGATCACTTCAAGTGACCCAGAGATCAGCCGTCAATACCGTTAACATCTGAGACATTTTTAAAAAATATTAAGTAATAGGAATTGAGTCTATTGTTTTAACAGGAATATTGGAGGATCGCAGTGCAAACCTTTAACGCTGACCTAGCCATTATTGGCGCAGGGGGAGCCGGTTTACGGGCAGCTATTGCTGCTGCAGAAGCTAATCCCCAGATAAAAATCGCGCTGATATCTAAAGTGTACCCGATGCGCAGCCATACAGTCGCCGCCGAAGGCGGGGCTGCCGCTGTGACTCAAGCTCACGATAGCTATGATTATCACTTTCAGGATACCGTTGCCGGTGGTGATTGGTTGTGTGAGCAGGATGTTGTTGATCACTTTGTCCATCACTGCCCGCGCGAGATGACTCAACTGGAGCTTTGGGGTTGTCCTTGGAGCCGCAAACCAGACGGTTCCATCAATGTGCGCCGTTTTGGTGGAATGAAGATTGAACGTACTTGGTTTGCCGCCGATAAAAGTGGCTTCCACATGCTGCATACCCTATTTCAAACCTCACTAAAATATCCACAAATCCAGCGTTTTGATGAGCATTTTGTGCTCGATATCCTGGTCGATGACGGTCAGGCACGTGGATTGGTGGCGATAAATATGATGGAAGGCACCCACATCCAGATCCGCGCCAACGCGGTGATCTTAGCCACAGGCGGTGCTGGGCGTGTCTATCGCTACAATACTAATGGCGGCATTGTCACCGGTGATGGTATGGGAATGGCTTTCCATCATGGTATCCCGCTACGTGATATGGAGTTTGTTCAGTACCACCCAACGGGATTACCCGGCTCTGGCATTTTAATGACAGAAGGTTGTCGTGGTGAGGGCGGTATTCTAGTTAATAAGGAGGGTTACCGTTACTTGCAGGATTACGGTATGGGGCCAGAAACGCCACTCGGTGAGCCAAAAAACAAGTATATGGAACTGGGGCCGCGCGATAAAGTTTCACAGGCATTCTGGCATGAATGGCGTGCTGGGCGCACAATTTCTACACCGCGTGGTGATGTCGTGCATCTTGACTTGCGGCATTTGGGTGAGAAAAAGCTGCTTGAGCGGTTACCTTTCATCTGTGAGTTGGCGAAAGCCTATGTGGGGGTAGATCCAGTTAAAGAGCCTATCCCTGTGCGGCCAACTGCGCACTACACTATGGGGGGCATTGAGACGGATCAGAATTGTGAAACCCGGATCAAAGGGCTGTTCGCTGTTGGTGAGTGCTCATCTGTTGGCTTGCATGGCGCTAATCGATTAGGATCTAACTCATTGGCTGAATTGGTAGTATTTGGTCGCGTGGCGGGTGAGCATGCGGTGCGTCGTGCTCAGGATAGTAGCCCAGCCAATGTCAGTCTCCTCGATGCTCAGACTCGAGATGTTGAAAACCGTCTGGTTAACCTGATGAAACAGGAAGGCAACGAGAGTTGGGGGAAAATTCGCGACGAGATGGGAATATCAATGGAAGAAGGGTGTGGCATCTATCGCACGCCGGAATTGATGCAAAAAACCATCGATAAAATCGCTGAACTGAAGGAACGCTTTAAGCGCATCAAAATCACCGACACTTCGCAGGTATTTAATACCGATCTGCTCTATACCATTGAATTAGGTTACGGCCTTGAGGTTGCTGAATGTATGGCTCATTCAGCCTTTAACCGTAAAGAGTCGCGCGGCGCACATCAGCGTTTGGATGCAGGTTGTACCGAACGTGATGATGTAAACTTCCTCAAGCATACTTTGGCGTTCCATAACCCGACTGGCGCGCCGCGTTTGGAGTATAGCAACGTGAAAATTACCAAACTGCCACCGGCCAAACGTGTATACGGCGCAGAGGCCGAAGCACAGGAAAAAAAGGATAAGGAGCAGACCAATGGCTGAGATGAAAAACCTGAAAATCGAGGTCATGCGCTATAACCCCGAGTGTGATACAGCACCGCATAGTCAGACCTTTAGCGTGCCTTATGATGAGCAGACCTCATTGCTGGATGCGTTGGGCTATATCAAAGATAACCTTGCACCGGATCTCTCTTACCGCTGGTCTTGCCGTATGGCGATCTGTGGTTCCTGCGGCATGATGGTCAATAATGTGCCTCGGCTGGCGTGCAAAACTTTCCTGCGTGAATTCAGTGATGGTATGAGGGTAGAAGCGTTGGGTAACTTCCCGATTGAACGTGATCTGGTTGTTGATATGACGCACTTTATCGAGAGTTTGGAGGCGATCAAACCTTACATCATCGGTAATGATCGCCAACCAGAGCAGGGTGCGAACCTGCAAACACCGGCGCAAATGGCAAAGTACCATCAGTTTTCTGGCTGTATCAATTGCGGCTTGTGTTATGCAGCTTGCCCTCAATTCGGTCTAAATCCGGAGTTTATTGGCCCAGCCGCGATCACCTTGGCACACCGTTACAATCTCGATAATCGTGATCATGGCAAGAAGCAGCGTATGCCGCAACTGAATGGTCAAAACGGTGTCTGGTCCTGCACATTTGTTGGTTACTGCTCTGAAGTCTGTCCGAAGCATGTCGACCCTGCTGCTGCGATCCAGCAAGGTAAGGTTGAGAGTGCCAAAGATTTCATGATCGCCATGCTGAAACCGCAATAAGGGAGGAGAGGGTAATGACAACACAACGTAAGCCCTATGTACGCACAGTGGCACCAACCTGGTGGAAAAAACTGGGTTTTTACCGCTTCTATATGTTGCGTGAAGGCACCGCAGTTCCAGCAGTCTGGTTTAGCATCGTACTGCTTTATGGGCTGTTTGCATTGAAAGGTGGAGCGGAAAGCTGGGCGGGATTTGTCAGCTTTTTGCAAAATCCTCTGGTGTTACTGATCAATATCATCGCGTTACCAGCGGCACTGCTGCATACCAAAACATGGTTTGATCTGGCGCCAAAAGCGGCCAATATCATTGTCAACAGCGAGAAAATGCCTCCCGAGCCTGTGGTCAAGGCACTGTGGGCATTGGCAATTATTGTCAACGTGATTATTCTCGTTGTCGCTTTAGTGTAACTTGGAGGAAATATGATAAATCAATCGCCTAAGCGCTCTGATGAACCTGTTTTCTGGGGGCTGTTTGGTGCCGGTGGAATGTGGAGTGCTGTTGTCAGCCCAGCTATTGTGCTGCTGATTGGCATTTTGTTGCCATTGGGTTTATTTCCAGATGCGCTAAACTATGAACGTATTCTGGCATTTTGCCAAAGCTGGGTTGGTCGCTTGTTCCTGTTACTGATGATTGCATTACCGTTATGGTGTGGTCTGCACCGTATCCACCATGCGATGCACGATGTGAAGATCCATCTACCAGCAGGTAAGTGGTTGTTCTACGGTTTGGCAATGTTGTTAAGCGTAGCTGCTCTGGTTGGAGTGGTGACGCTGTAAAAATCAGGGTGGCCAGCCTGCTTTGGCCACCCATAGTCCACCATACATTGGAGCTGTTATGCGTTATTGGTCAAAATTTATCTTTCTACTTTCAGCCTTTTATCTTGCGGGTTGTAGTGTCAAGCCTCCGGAAGGGGTTAAAGTGGTCGACAATTTTGACCAACAGCGTTACTTGGGAACATGGTATGAAATTGCTCGTCTTGATCACTGGTTCGAAAGAGGGCTGGAACAGGTCACTGCTGACTATAGTTTGCGTGCAGATGGTGGGTTAAAGGTAGTTAATCGAGGTTTTGACAGCAAAAAACAGCGCTGGAAGCAGAGTGAAGGTAAAGCTTACTTTGTTGCCTCAGCAAACACTGCTGCGCTTAAGGTATCATTTTTTGGGCCATTTTATGGCGGTTACAACGTGATTGAGTTAGATCCAGAGTATCGCTATGCCTTGGTGATGGGGCCAACACGCGACTACCTATGGATCTTGTCACGTACACCTTCGTTAGATACGGCAACACGAGAAAAACTGGTGCGTGTTGCTGATGGCTATGGTTTCAATACCAATGCGTTGATCTGGATCCGATAACCGGTGTTAGAACCGATCCGATTAGCGTCATCCTTCCGTGCGGTAGTAGACAAAATTGCTAGATAATGCGTGAGTTGATGGCGAAGGCGCTGGCGGTAATCCTCGCTACTGGCATACGACATTGAACCAGATTGGAGCCGATTAGCTGCTTAACTTCAGCCCTAAAATGCCAACGATGATCAGACATAGACTGAGCACCCGTAAAAGGCTGACAGATTCGCCGAGCAGTATCATGCCTGCTATCGCAGTGCCTGTTGCGCCAATGCCAGTCCATACCGCATAGGCAGTGCCAACCGGCAGTGTTTTCATTGCTTGCGCCAGCAGCAGCATACTCACTGCCATTGCCAACAACGTGATAGCACTGGGCATTAAGCGACTAAAACCGTGAGTATATTTCAGCCCGACAGCCCAAACTACCTCAAACAGACCAGCAAAAAGCAAAATGATCCAAGCCATAAGGTAAACTCTGTTTAATAGCTGGGTTGATGAGTCATCTGTTGGCCTTGTTCGGTAAGCTAATACGTTACGTTACGAGCACAGAGTGAGCATGAAATCAGCAGGGTCAAAATGTTGTTGACTGCGAGGAACGTTGTTACAGCTCCTCGCAGTACTGCGCGGGTTATTTCACGCGCGAGACGTATTCACCTGAGCGGGTATCTACCTTAATCACTTCACCGATCTGTACAAACAGAGGCACCTTCACCACAGCACCGGTGCTGAGGGTTGCTGGTTTACCACCAGTACCGGCAGTATCCCCTTTTAAGCCAGGATCGGTATCAATGATTTCCAGCTCGACAAAATTTGGTGGGACGACGGCGATTGGCTGGCCATTCCACAGTGTGACAATACATTCGGCCTGATCGAGCATCCACTTGGCATTATCACCGATCGCTTTTTGATCGGCAGAGAGTTGCTCGAAGGTCTCATTGTTCATGAAGTGGTAGAACTCACCATCGTTGTAGAGGTAAGTCAGATTCATATCAACAACATCAGCACCTTCTGCGGAGTCTGTTGATTTGAAAGTTTTTTCAACGCGCGTGCCGGTCAGCAGACGGCGCAATTTCACCCGGGCAAATGCTTGGCCCTTACCTGGTTTGACGAACTCACTGGATTCAACAGCGTAAGGTTCACCCTCAAGCATGATTTTGAGACCAGGACGGAAATCGTTGCTAGAATAAGTCGCCATGATGGCCCTCTAAAATATTAAATGGGTAGCTTAGTCAAAAAATGGCACATATCATAACTCAAAATATAGCTCAGAGAGAAGATTGGTTGTATCAACTGGCCGATGTTATTACTGATCCCGATGAACTGTTGCGGTTTCTCTCACTGCAAGACCACCCGGAGTTAGTTCAGGGACATGAAGCACGTCGCCTGTTTCCACTACGCGTACCGAGAGCCTTTGCGGCTCGTATCAAGCCGGGGGATAGTAGTGATCCACTGCTGCTGCAAGTATTAACTTCCGCTGCTGAATTTATCCAGGCAGCGGGTTTTAGCACCGATCCGCTGGCAGAACAGGCTAACGTATTGCCGAGTTTGCTGCATAAATACCACAACCGGGTACTGCTGCTGGTAAAAGGAGGTTGTGCAGTCAACTGCCGTTACTGCTTTCGGCGGCATTTTCCCTATCAAGACAATGCGGGGAGTAAGGCTAATTTGCTTCAGGCATTGGAGTACATTCGTCAGCATCCTGAGTTGGATGAGGTGATTTTTTCTGGTGGTGATCCACTGATGGCAAAAGATCATGAACTAGAGTGGTTAATCAGCGAACTGGAGACAATAGCGCACCTGAAACGATTACGCATTCACACTCGGTTGCCGGTGGTGATCCCTGCGCGTGTCACTACTGCTCTCTGTCAACGTCTATCGATTTCACGCTTTCAAGTAGTGATGGTGACCCATATCAATCATGCAAATGAGATTGATCAAGCGGTTGCTTCTGCGATGGCACAACTTCGTCAGGCGGGGGTAACTTTGCTGAATCAGAGTGTGCTGCTGCGTGGGGTAAATGACAGTGCAGCAAGTTTGGCAGCCTTAAGCCAGCGCCTGTTTGAAGTGGGTATCTTGCCTTATTATTTGCATTTGTTGGACAAGGTGCAGGGGGCGGCACATTTTCTCGTGAGCGATGATGAAGCTCGCCTGATCATGAAGCAACTGTTGGCGCAGATTTCAGGTTATCTCGTGCCGCGTTTGACGCGTGAAATTGCAGGAGAAAAGAGCAAAACGCCACTGGATCTTTATGTTGACAACCGCACGATAATCGATTCAGGCAGTTGCTAGCCCGCTCTACTGTCTGGTTGCGATTTAATGCTCATCCGCGCTGGATCACCGGTTATCCTTGGGGGAGCTAACCGTGTCCAGCAACGACGTATGCGCTGTGTCCTATTGTTGCGCAAACTGGCAACGTGCGGGAGTACCGATCGGCATGGATTGCGAAGCAACCTTCACGATATACCTTGCACTATGCGCTTTAGCACCCAAGAAGCGATGTAGTATTCATCTCTGATGACGAAAAAAATAAGTGGTGGGAGTGTTTAATCAGATGCTCCTAGCATGCTATTAGGCTTAGTAACTGTAATGTTATTTGCGCGAGTATTGTAAGCGTCCGGTAGCCTCACCTTGCCGCAGCGAATAAAGCCTTTCATTATTCTCGCCATCACATCCTCTGCTTGAGAATAAACCATGCCATACACCAAACAGCAAAAACAGCAGCATCTTGATAACTGGCGAAACAGCGGACTCTCCCAATCCGCTTACTGTCGCGAAAATAATCTGAAGTTAGCCACCTTCCATTACTGGAAAATTCAGGCGGATAAAT
>NZ_SBEF01000010.1 GCF_004011885.1 Serratia microhaemolytica
ATTAACTGTATGAATTTACTTCTACGAGTCACTCTTCAAGACTTCATTTATTTCGCCGCTTGCGCAGCGTGATAACGGCCTTGTGAGTGCCCACACAGATTGTCTGATAAATTGTTAAAGAGCGTTGAGTTCACCGGCTCGCCGGCTGGCTCGAGGTGGCGTATATTACGCTTTCCTCTTTCAGAGTCAACCCCGTTTTTCAGGTTTTTCTCTCGACTGACGGAACTTTTGCAAACTTGTTTTCTTGCTGCCCTGTCAGTGGATGCGCATTATAGGGACTGCAAAAAATGGCGCAAGTGTTAAATGCAAAAAAAAAATCTGACTGCACAAATAACGACCTTTGGCGCAGCTATTGCATGATTTTAGACCAACTCAGTTGCATATTATATACAGCAATCCTCGTACGCCCCCGCCACAATGTCACGAACATCGGGATAATTCATTTATAAGTTAATAAGTTGGATTTTCACTCCGAGTTGGAAGATACGTTTGCAAGATCGATATCGGTAATGCTAATACCCATGTTTGCTATGAGCATGTTTCTTCATAATGTCGATCTGTTCACAAAATGGAGACTCCATATCGACTTTAGCCATGCTAACCTTGCTGCTGAATCAGGCATCCTACATTGCAATCAATGCATTGAATACTAAATCAAAAAACCAACCTTTCTAATAAGGGGGGAATCCACTGTAGGTTGATTCTTGCACTAAGATCTAATCATAGGCTCAGGCGCTAACGTCACAACTTACGCTAGCACCTGTACTTTACTGAATTTCCAGATTATCGAAATAATGTAGTGTCGCTGGGAAAGGTCCTACTGGCTCGCTACAATGCTACCATTCTCCACACCCAGTGTGACCAAACTGCCTGGAAGCAATTGTCCCGACAAAATTTGCTGAGCCAATGGGTTCTCAATTTCCTGTTGGATCGCTCTTTTCAGTGGGCGTGCACCATATACTGGATCGTAACCAGCCTTACCCAACAGTTCCAGAGCTTCTTCGGTGATATGAATTTCATAACCTCGTTCCTCCAGACGCCGGTAAAGCCGCGCTAGCTGGATCTGGGCAATTTGCGCAATGTGTTGCACACCCAGTGGATGAAATACCACCGTCTCATCGATTCGGTTGATAAATTCCGGTCTGAAATGATGACCAACCAACTCCATAACCGATTGTTTCATCTTACTGTAGTTAAGTTGACCAAACTGTTCTTGGATCATCGCAGAACCGAGATTTGAAGTCATGATGATGACCGTGTTACGAAAGTCGACGGTTCGCCCTTGGCCATCTGTCAGCCTTCCATCATCCAGCACTTGTAGCAAAATATTGAATACGTCAGGATGTGCTTTTTCGACTTCATCCAGCAGAATCACTGAATAAGGGCGACGACGCACTGCTTCAGTTAAATAGCCGCCTTCCTCATAGCCAACATAACCAGGGGGAGCACCTACCAGTCGTGATACCGAATGTTTTTCCATAAATTCTGACATGTCGATGCGCACCATGGCATCATCACTGTCGAATAAATAAGTTGCTAAGGCTTTACATAACTCTGTCTTTCCTACCCCAGTTGGTCCTAAGAACAGGAACGAACCAATTGGACGTTGTGTATCAGAAAGCCCTGCCCGGCTACGCCGAATAGCATTCGCTACCGCATTGACCGCTTCGTCCTGCCCAATCACACGTGTATGCAATTGTTCCTCTAGACGTAGCAGTTTTTCACGCTCACCTTCCAACATTTTAGCCACTGGAATACCGGTCGCTTTGGCTAATACCTCGGCAATTTCTTCGTCAGTAACCCGGTTACGCAGCAATTTCATAGCGCCGCCCTCAATCTGCGTCGCTGCCTGTAATCGCTTCTCCAGTTCAGGGATCTTGCCATATTGCAGTTCAGACATACGTGCAAGATCGCTGACTCTTCGTGCCTGTTCCAACGCCAGCTTTGCCTGTTCTAACTCTGCTTTGATGTGCTGCGTTCCAGACACTGCTGCTTTTTCAGCTTTCCACTCTTCTTCCAGTTCCGAGTATTCACGCTCTTTCTGTTTTAATTCATTCAACAGCATCTCCAGCCGTTTTTTACTGGCTTCATCTGATTCTTTGTTCAGTGCTTGCTGCTCTAGCTTCAATTGGATGATGCGACGTTCCAGCCGATCCAGTGATTCTGGTTTAGAATCCATTTGCATACGGATGCTGGAAGCAGCTTCGTCGATCAGATCTATGGCTTTATCTGGTAATTGACGGTCTGAAACGTAGCGATGTGACAGAGTCGCTGCTGCCACAATGGCCGGATCAGTAATCTGCACATGGTGATGTAACTCATAGCGCTCTTTCAATCCACGCAGGATAGCAATCGTATCTTCCACGCTAGGCTCTGCGACATAAACTTTTTGGAACCGGCGCTCCAAAGCCGCATCTTTTTCAATATACTGACGATACTCATTGAGCGTTGTTGCGCCGACGCAGTGTAATTCACCTCGCGCCAAAGCCGGCTTCAGCATGTTACCTGCATCCATCGCACCATCCGCCTTGCCTGCACCAACCATGGTATGCAATTCATCGATAAACAGAATGATACTGCCTTCCTGTTTTGCCAGATCATTGAGAACCGCTTTCAGGCGCTCTTCAAACTCTCCTCGATATTTAGCCCCAGCGATCAGTGCGCCCATATCGAGCGAAAGTACACGCTTATGTTTCAGTCCTTCGGGTACCTCACCATTGACGATACGCTGTGCCAACCCTTCAACAATCGCTGTTTTACCCACCCCCGGTTCACCAATCAGAACAGGATTATTTTTGGTGCGACGTTGTAACACTTGAATGGTTCTTCTGATCTCTTCATCACGACCAATCACCGGATCAAGTTTTCCCTGTTCGGCACGTTCAGTCAGGTCAATAGTGTATTTTTGTAGTGCCTGACGTTGATCTTCGGCACCCTGCTCATCAACTCGGCTACCACCACGCATTTGTTCAATTGCCTTAGTAATTTTCTCTACTGTAGCGCCCGCAGCCAGCAGCAGATCGGTTAGCGTTCCGCGATCTTCCAGTACCGCAAGCACAAATAATTCTGAGGAGATAAATTTATCTGAGCGTTTTTGTGCCAGTTTATCGCAGAGGTTGAGTACACGTACCAACTCCTGAGAAGGTTGAACATCACCGCCAGTACCTTCAACCTGCACTAGTCGTGCCAAGGCTCGATCGATATCCGTTCGCACACGCCCTGCATCAATACCGGCGGCAGTTAACAATGGACGAACCGTGCCCCCTTCCTGAGTGAGCAGAGTGCTCATCAGATGCAATGGTTCAATGTATGGGTTGTCGCGCCCAAGTGCTAAAGATTGGGCATCGGCGAGGGCAAGCTGGAATTTGTTGGTAAGACGATCCAGACGCATAACACCTCCAGGTTGGGTCAAAATTGCTACTGGAGATTAAATGAGGTCAGACCTCAAATTTTCAAGGTTATCTCGACACCAATTCGCTGTGTGGTGTGATGCATCTGTGGATCGTCCTAGATCTGTAGGTTATATCACTCGGTACAAACTTGCCAGACATCCTGTAACTCTGTCATGCTAATAGAATAAAAATTGGCTAATTTGGGTGATGTTCCCTCGTTAAAACTGGTGTTACTGCTTTTTTGCTTACCATACCGATGGAAAATCTGTGCTGCTGCTTTACCTCGCACCAGCAAGCAGCCAGATCGCTATGACTTCTATTGGCGTATTTTTAGCCGTCAAATTGGTGCTTAAACTCCTCCTTGTCGTCTTTGAGAGCTTGAATAAGATGCTGCATATCCTGCGGTAAAGGAGCCTGCCACTCCATCTGGATCCCACTAATCGGATGATAAAGCCGCAACATAGTGGCATGGAGCGCCTGGCGATCAAAACTACGCAGCATCGTGATCAACTGTTCACTGGCTCCCTTCGGAGGACGAGGACGTCCGCCATAGAGCGGGTCTCCCACAAGAGGATGGTTGATATGTGCCATATGTACTCGTATCTGATGGGTTCGTCCGGTTTCCAACCGAAGCCGTAGTCGGGTATGAGCACGAAAATGTTCCATGATACGATAGTGGGTCACCGCCGGTTTACCCATTGGATGCACCGCCATGTGCGTGCGCTTAGTTGCATGGCGAGCTATCGGTTCTTCTACACTACCACCACCAGTCATAGTACCAACCGCTACAGCCTCATACTCACGCGTGATCTCTCGTGCCTGCAGCGCCTCAACCAGATGAGTTTGTGCCGGAACCGTTTTTGCTACCACCATAAGTCCAGTAGTGTCTTTGTCTAAACGATGGACAATCCCTGCACGAGGCACATCTGCAATTGCTGGAAAATGGTGTAATAGCGCATTAAGTACCGTGCCATCGGGATTACCTGCTCCCGGATGTACCACCAGATCACGTGGCTTATTGATTACCAGAATATCTTCATCTTCATACACTATATCTAACGCAATTTGCTGCGGTTGCCAGCGTATTTCTTCTTCTATCTGTGCCTCGATGGTGATTATCTCCCCCCCTAACACCTTTTCTTTCGGCTTATCTATAATTTTGCTATTGACCTGTACCACGCCTTCGAGTATCCACTCTTTTAGGCGAGATCTTGAATAATCAGGGAACAATTCAGCTAACGCCTGATCTAAACGTTGTCCAAGCTGAGTTTCAAGCACTGTTGCAGTAAGTTTCACTTGTTGTGGCATATGCTGTTTCTTCGTTAACTTTAGGTTTCCACGGCGCAGCCGTTTAATATAATGTGGTACCATAACTGGTCTTTTGTCGGGAGCTTAACAGGCAGTCTCCCGGAATAACACTCTGAGGATAATCAAAACGTCATGACGCGTATGAAACATCTGGTGGCAGTGGCCACACTAAGCCTGGTTTTAGCAGGCTGCTCCTCATCTCAAGATGCGACTTCCGACAGCCCACCGGCAGAAGTCTATGCAAGCGCACAGGAAAAACTGCAGGACGGTAACTTTAAAGGAGCAATTACTCTGCTCGAAAAGTTAGATAGTCGTTATCCTTTTGGCCCTTACTCCCAGCAAGTGCAATTAGATCTTATCTATGCTTACTACAAGTCCGCCGATTTGCCACTAGCACGTGCCTCGATTGATCGCTTTATGCGTCTTAACCCAACCCATCCTAACATTGATTACGTTATCTATATGCGTGGCGTAACCGATATGGCACTGGACGATAGCGCACTACAAAGCTTGTTTGGTATTGATCGTTCCGATCGCGACCCACTGCAGGCTCATGAGGCGTTTCGTGACTTTAGCCTTTTAATTCAACAGTACCCAAATAGCCAATATGCTCCAGATGCACATAAGCGTCTTATCGCACTGAAAGAGCGTTTGGCAAAGTATGAGCTTTCCGTTGCACAATACTACACTAAACGTGGTGCTTACGTTGCAGTAGTTAACCGTGTTGAGCAAATGATGAGTGAGTTTCCTGATACCCAAGCCACGCGTGATGCATTACCGTTGATGGAAAATGCCTATCGTCAGTTAGCGTTAGAAACACAAGCTGATAAAGTCGCCAAAATTATCGCTGCCAATCCTAATTAATCCCCGGCCTGTCTGAGTGAAAGCGGCAACAAAAATTGCCGCTTTGATGCTCTTCAACGATTTTCGTCGAGTTGCTCACAGATTCTATTTCTCCTTCATGTTAAAGCAAAAAGTCATGACCTTCGTCACACCTTTTCGCGCCAAGACGTATATGCTGAAACTGTGTCTTGATGATGACGAGGAAAGCGAACCTCGCTACGTTCAATAATTAGCGTCATCTAGGCATATCCTGGACAGTCAAGCTAGAGAGGTAAGTTATATGACAATCAGTATTACTAGCAAACACATGGATATCACTCCTGCCATCCGTGGTCATGTCAAAGACCGTCTCGCGAAACTAGAGAAGTGGCAGGTTCATCTGATTAACCCGCATATTGTTTTATCTAAACAGCCACAAGGATTTGCTGCTGATGCCACAATTACCACACCTAATGGTCCATTGTTAGCCAGTGCCAAACACGATGACATGTACGCAGCCGTTAACGACCTGATGGTCAAGCTTGAGCGCCAACTGAATAAGGTACAGCATAAGGGTGAGGCTCGTCGTGCATACTTTAGTGTGAAAGACTTGGTTCCCAAAGAGGGATAAAAATCAGTTGACTGAACTCATGTGTGAAGTGTGTTGGCGATCTTCAAGTTTTTTTGTTGACAGCGAGAAAAGCTAACGGTTACTTTAGCAGCGAGCATCTCACCTTCACACTCTTTGGATAGATATGGAACTTATGCTGTTCACATTTGCACCATTTTTTCCCCTCCATGACTCGGGAGGTGTGCTGTGATGTCAGCAAGTTGTTGCCAAGAGCAACCATGAAGCCTCCTAACACAGGAGGCTTTTTTTATCGCTACAGCCACATGAGCGGAGTCAGCAGATACTGCTACAACTGCTTTAACCTGATTGGACTTATGTAAAACAAAAGGCTACGTTGATATGACTGATAACCCGTTACTCGCGCTACGTGAACGTATCAGCGCACTGGATATAAAGTTGTTGGCTCTACTGGCTGAGCGCCGTCAACTGGCAATTGAGATCGGACAGAGCAAACTGAACTCACATCGACCGATTCGTGATAAAGAACGTGAGCGAGATTTGCTGAATACACTGATCAATGCGGCAAAACCCTACGATCTTGATGGTTTCTATATTACACGCTTGTTCCAGTTGATCATTGAAGACTCGGTTCTCACTCAACAAACGTTACTGCAACATCAACTCAATCAGATCAGTCAACACTCTGCGCGCATTGCCTTTCTAGGCCCTAAAGGCTCCTATTCTCACTTAGCGGCACGGCAATATGCTGCCCGTCATTTTGAGCAGTTAATCGAGTGTGGATGCCAAAAATTCGCAGACATCTTTACCCAGGTAGAAACCGGGCAAGCCGATTACGCCATGTTGCCGATCGAAAATACCAGTTCAGGTTCCATCAATGAGGTCTATGATTTGCTGCAACACACCTCACTGGCTATTGTCGGTGAGTTAAGTTTACCAATTGATCACTGCTTACTTGCTAGCACTGATTGTGACCTTGCTGATATCGAAATCGTCTACAGTCATCCTCAACCTTTCCAGCAATGCAGCCAATTTATTCAACGCTTTCCACATTGGAAGTTGGAATTCTGTGAAAGTACCGCTGCAGCGATGGAAAAAGTGGCCAAACTCGGTTCAACCAAGGTGGCTGCTCTAGGAAGTGAAGCAGGGGGAGCGCTGTACAACCTACAGGTTATTGAGCGTCATTTAGCCAATCAACAGCAAAATATCACCCGCTTTATTGTCTTGGCGCGTAAAGCACTGGAAGTCTCTGAGCAAGTACCCGCCAAAACCACTTTAATCATGGCTACTGGTCAACAATCCGGTGCTTTAGTCGAGGCGCTATTGGTGTTACGCGAACATGGCGTCATTATGACGAAATTGGAGTCGCGCCCAATTCACGGCAATCCCTGGGAAGAGATGTTCTACATCGATCTACAAGCCAATTTACGCTCACAGGCGATGCAGCAGGCACTGAAAGATCTGGCCGCAATTACCCGTTCATTAAAAGTTCTTGGTTGCTACCCTAGTGAAAATATTGTACCGGTGAATCCAGCCTAGCCAGGCTGGCTGTCGGCGCTGGAGTTGGCCAGTGCCAATCCCAGCCAGCCTTCATCTAACGATTATCGTTCGCTTGGCGCAGTAGTGTACGACTCTCTAACAAGAAACGCTGAGCATAATCACCAAACCACTGACCTACCTGCTGAAAACGTTGTATAAACTCCTTTTTATTCGAGCAATCAAGCAGTTTGATTGCTTCACCCAAACAACGGTAATAGCGCTTGATCAGTTGGATGTTGTCATCTGAAGACATAATAATATCCGCATACAACTGTGCATCCTGAGCGAACAAACGTCCCACCATTGCCAGTTCTAGCCGATAAATAGGTGAAGAGAGTGCCAATAGTTGCTCCAGTTGCACTTTTTCCTGTGTTAAGTGCAGTCCATAGGCAAAAGTAGTAAAGTGACGCAATGCTTGGATGAAGGCCATGTTCTGGTCATGTTCAGCCGCATCAATACGGTGTAACCTCACACCCCAGACTTGTAACTGCTGCAAAAACCACTGGTACGCCTCCGGCTGACGCCCATCACAGTAGACCACTACCTGCTTTGCCACACTGCCTACATCAGGGCCAAACATAGGATGTAAGCCCACTACTGGGCCACTGTGCACCGCTAGCATTGCCTGTAATGGTTCTCTCTTCACCGAGGCGAGATCAAGTAAAATACAATCTGCTGGCAGAGGCGGGAGTTGGTGGATCACCTGTTGTGTGACATGGATCGGGACACTAATAATTACCATTCCTGCGTTCGCCAACAACGCGTCGGCTTGTCCCCAATCTTCTGGCTCTAACACGTTAACTTGATAACCAGAGAGTTGGAGTAACCGACCAAACAGGCGCCCCATCTGCCCATTGCCACCAATAATCACAACGGGACGCAGTTCTGGGCAAAGAGTTTTAAACCCTTTGTCATTCTCGCTGGTATAGGATTCGCGCATAATGCGGCGTAATACATCCTCGATCAGATCTGGCGGCACGCCGAGCTGTTCAGCTTCTTGACGACGCGACGCCAGCATCACTGCTTCCCGTTCAGGAACATAAACCGGCAGACCATGACGGCTTTTCACTTCCCCAACTTCAGCAACCAGCGTCAAGCGTTTCGCCAGCAACGCCAGTAATGCCTTGTCCACTTCATCGATTTGATCACGTAATGCGCTCAGCTCTGCCACCATAACTTACCTATCTCCAATACGTGCCATTAATGCTGTACCAATTTCTTGATGAATTTGGCGCAGTAGTGTTTCTGTACTTTCCCAACTGATACAAGCATCTGTCACTGAAACACCATGGCGCATGGCTGCACGTGGCTGCTCAGAAGACTGACTCCCTTCATGCAGATTACTCTCCAGCATAATACCGGTAATAGAACGATTACCTTCCTGGATCTGCGCTACCACCACCGCTGCTACGTTCGGTTGTAAGCGATAGTCTTTATTAGAATTACCGTGGCTACAGTCTATCATCAGGGAAGGTATTAACCCTGCTTTTTGCATCTGCTGTTCACAAGCTTGCACATGCTCAGCATCATAGTTAGGTGTTTTGCCTCCACGTAAAATCACATGGCCATCTGGATTACCTTGTGTCTGTAACAAACAAACCTGCCCAGCCTGATTGATGCCGACAAATCTATGTGGCATTGCCGCAGCTCGCATTGCATTAATTGCTGTTGTTAAACTACCATCTGTGCCGTTTTTAAATCCCACTGGCATAGAGAGCCCAGAAGCCATCTCGCGGTGTGTTTGTGACTCCGTAGTACGCGCACCAATTGCAGACCAACTGAATAGATCACCTAAATATTGTGGGCTATTCGGATCCAACGCTTCTGTTGCCAACGGCAGTCCAATTTCAACCAGATCCAATAACAGCCGGCGTGCAATGTGTAGACCCGCTTCAACATCAAAAGAGCCGTCCATGTGAGGATCATTAATTAACCCTTTCCACCCCACTGTCGTTCTTGGTTTTTCAAAATAGACTCGCATTACAATGTAGAGTTGATCACTTAGCTCAGTCGCCAATGCCTGCAAACGCCGTGCATACTCCAGTGCTGCATCAGGATCATGAATCGAACAAGGGCCACACACCACTAGCAAGCGGTGATCCTGCTTTTTGATAATATTGGCAATCGATTGACGTGCAGTAGCGATTTGAGCAGCATGACCTTGGTCAAGTGGATACTCCTTTTTTAACTCTTCCGGAGTAATCAAAACCTGCTCTGCACTGATATGTACATTATTGAGTACGTCTTTCTGCATGATTTACTTTCCTAAAATCAGTTGTTGCACTGGGCATCCAAAAGAATGAGTATTTTTTAATCAAAAAGCTATCCAGTTTCTATTGCTTATCTGCGCTGTCGGCAAAGCAGCCTATAAGCGAGGTAATACAATCATTACACCGTCAGCACTATTGATCAGCACCTGCCTAGATTAGCATGATGTGTAAAAATTTTAATCCGGCAAGTGTAAATAATTAAAGCCACAAAATCATACAAGCACTCACTCTCAAGATGGCAAGGAGTAAATTTAACTTATTGAAATAAAACAACAAATAAATAAAGAACTAAGGATGATTATTTTCATACAAAAAAACGTAATTAAAAGTTTACAAAAATAAGTTAAACATCGAACGATATCGCATCGTGATCCACCACTCTATGGCCTCTCGTTAATCCACACAATGGTGACTGTTCCCTTCCCATTTTGAGATAAATGCCACTCTATTAGCAGCCATTCAACTCAACATTCGCTGTTGTTGGCGTTTGCTGCTGGCTATGCTACAGTGCGGCCGTTAACGCAACCGATTGGTTAGGCAACAAGGTTACTTAAATGATTTTTTCATTAATTCTCATCGTATTATATCGTTGGCGCAGTTTGAATTGCTCGTAATCAGCAAATCCAGCAACAACAGAACAACAAGAAAAGACAAAAAGGCAACTGACTGAAGTGGCTCTATTAATTACCACCCGCTGTATTAATTGTGATATGTGTGAACCACTAATAAAAAACATTAAAAAAACAATAAATTAATTTTTCGTGTTACCCTTTGCGTTGCGATGAGTAATGCATAGGTTAAGCATCAAAAAACCACCGTAACACAAAACGCTTTACAACACTTACGACTTCTCTTCTCCAAAAATAACCCCAATAACCCTAAAATCTCTTGACCATCAATAAAGGAAGAGTTATTATAACCCCATCAAAGCAAAACAGAGAGCGGGAGGATGGATAGCAGGAATGTAATAGCAATGATAGAGGCCGATGGATGGTATCTGGTGAGAACAAAAGGCAGTCACCACCAGTTCAAACACCCATCAAAAAAGGGACTGGTAACGGTAAAACACCCACAAAAGGACATACCGCTGCCAACACTGAAAAGTATCAAGAAACAGGCGGGGCTTTAAGCCCCACCTCTTGGAGGTTATATGTTGTATCCAGTTGCTATTGATAAGAGCGATTCATCCTTCGGCGTTCGCGTGCCGGATATTCCCGGCTGCTTTTCTGGTGGCGATAACTATCGGGATGCGCTTGAGAGCGTGCGTGAGGCTATCGACGCGCATATCGAATTGCTGGTGGATGATGGCGAGGCGGTGCCAGAAGCGACCAGCGTTGAAAACTGGCTGGCCGACCCCGAGTACGCGGGGGTGGTGTGGGCGCTGGTGGATGTGGATGTTACACGGCTGATGGGGAAAGCGGAAAAAATCAACGTAACGCTTCCAGCGTTGCTGATCCGCCGTATAGATCAGTTTGTTGCCGCGCACCCTGAGTATGGGAGTCGCTCCGGCTTCCTGTCCCGTGTGGCGGCTGATAAAGTGATCGGCCGCGAAAAACGTTAACCCGCGTCCCCTGCAGTGTGGTCACCTTGGGGCTGGTGGCCACGCGATATTAGGCGCTGTTGCTACATCTGTAGCCTGTAGTGCCTTGATGTAACCACCAACGTTATCAGTACAGCTCCCATGCGCTAAAGACCAGAGGATCACCGAATGCGAAGCGCCGATACTCTGCCGTGGAGTTATATGGCATGTAGACTTGACGACATCCGTTGTCGTCAACGCCGGTGCGGTAAACTTTTAAAGCTCCAGCTACCAGCACGGGGTAGTTAAGTGCTAGCGTTGCGTTGCTGGTCACATTTTGATAGTACTCCCCCGGTGCCGTGATGTCGTCTAGATCGGTTCCAGCCCCGATCACATCATCAGCGATAAAGACAGCGCTTACGTCTTTTGCTGTGATGTCGCTTTTAGTTGCCAACTCACCCAGCCCTAAATTTTCCCGTGCTTTAGTTTGCAGTTCTTCATCTTGCGAAAATTCAGATAACGTGTTGCTAATTCTAAGGTATTTCTCATCTTCTGGCGCGGCCTTGGTGGTGATGGTGATGGAGTCTTTAACACCGGAACTTGCCCCAGCCAGTGTTAGTACCACTTTGCCAACATCGCTGATCGTGAGCGTCCCATCTTGTGACAGAAAGGCAGTCGTTGAGTCAGATGATGAGGCGATCAGCGCTTCGGTGTATGTTGCAGGGCTGCAATTTACGGGGATTTTGTACGTTTTACCCACGATCAATTCTGATGGCACAGCACCAATATCAACCGACTCAAGATAAACATGCTGTGTTACCGTAGCTGTTGCGGCTAGCCCAGTTGCTACGCTTGCTATGATACTCTGTGTGCCGTTTTTGCCAGCCTTGGCCACATACTGGCCAGAAACTCCGATAGAACCCAAAAGTGGATCTGACACTGACCAGGTCACAGGGTATTCATGCGCAATTTCCGCTGGTAGTACAGTAGTGGCAAAGTTCACGCTGCTGCCCGCATTGATCGTTGCCGTTGCAGGGGTGACGATAACGCCGGTGGGTTGATCCGCTTTTTTCGTTGTTGCTCCCTGAATGTAAAAAATCGAGAAAACCGCGTTAGCACCTCTTCCCCAGTTTGTTTTATGCTCAAAAGTTAACGCGCTACCCTCGGCTAGCTGTAGATCGACAAGCATCGAGAAGGGGAGCGATTCCACGCGGTAGTGTGCGTGGCCTTTGCTGCCACTTACCCAGCCGCTGAAATCACGGCGGTTAATCAACATGCCGTTGGCGTACAACTCATTTGTCCACACGTTACGGCTTTCTACGCCTATAGCTTCATAGTGTCCAATGATCAGCACTTGGATTACGCTGGCTGGTACGGTCAATGTCGCTCGTCCCGGCATTGTTGGCGTGGCCGCTGTATTGACGGCGGCAACTTGTAGGTTGCCCACGCGGGTGATCGCACTTGAGACGCGGCCAATTTCGCTTTCTATGATGTCAGTTTTGTCTTTTAAGCGACGTGGCGTGATAACGCTGGTGGATGACAGCCCAGCAATCGCCTCTTGTTTTGATGCTTCGCGCTGGATGTACGGCTGCCAGTTCTCAGATGTACCCGGCATCGCAGTGTTATTTTCAACGAGCGATAAATAGAATTTATCTCCATGT
Source organism: Serratia microhaemolytica (assembly GCF_004011885.1). Taxonomy (GTDB): domain Bacteria; phylum Pseudomonadota; class Gammaproteobacteria; order Enterobacterales; family Enterobacteriaceae; genus Serratia_G; species Serratia_G microhaemolytica. Next base: position 13,101 of record NZ_SBEF01000010.1, read on the forward strand.
TTAACAACGACTCCCACATCATATGGCAGCGGTGCGCCTGCGTTGTCGGCAGAGGAAACCCACTCAGGATAAGTAGTGGTTTGGTAGTGCTTTATAGCCGAAGTTACTGAGTTTAAAACCGCATTCATTGCTCGTCGCTCGACGGCTTTTGCTTTTGTATCGCTGTACAGATCGCGCTCGTAGTCTTCTCCCCATCCTTCTGAAAAGCTGACTGATCCGTCGGCGGTTTTGTCGTCTGGCAACTCTTGCCTGTCGCCAGATTGTGCAAAAGGGACTCTAAAATACTTTTGATTCATGCGGTTTCCTTTTTATATGGCCATGTGAGTTTTCCGCCGTCGTAGAACGGGGCATGACCAAAATTGTGATTGTGGTGACCAAAGCCAAAAGGCCGATATCTGATGATGCGAAAACCAAGCCCGACGGTTGCAGGCCGTGGCAAAAGGTCATATTTCAGCAAGATGAAAGCCAGTGCTTCATCGGGCTGATAAGTGAAAACGTAGAGAATGCAACTCATATCGTTGGGGTCAAGCGCGTAGGCTTTGCCCTTCTCAGTTGTGAACATATCTTTCATGATCCCGTTTACTTCTGGGATAGTGGCACGGGTGATTAACTGATAGTACCGTAAGCGGCAAACAAAGCGTTTTTGCTCTGTGGTTAATTCTATGTCTGGATACCCCTCCGCAATGAACGACACGCCGAGAATAATTGACCAGATTTGTAATCCGAAATCATTTGCTGTTTTTAAATCGAAAACGTCACGATACCAATCATCCCAATACTTTGTTTGTTCATTCTCGTACCAGCCATTTTTCTTTGAAATGATTGTATTGAGTGCTTCTGAGCTATCATATTGCCAGATAATGCTACGCAATAAGTTAACGCTAGAATCAGGCTCTGGAACTTTAGAGGTCATTATTTCCACCAAATAAAAAGCCCAGGCAATGCCTGGGCCGTGTTGCGTTAATAGTGCTTAGTGTAACAAAGCAGTTAATATGGCGTCTGCTACTCGAGCATCATATTCATCAAGTGTTAATGTGTAAGATTTGCTGCTAATGTGGAAAATTACCCCATCAGCGAAACTTTCAAAACTGGTTAGTTTTGTCAGTGGTGCTTCAAAACTCTTTTTGTCGCCAGCAAAAATAACGCGCATGTCAGTTATCACAAGTTCCCCCCGCGCTACAATCGCATTCTCTTTTATTGCTCGTGACCTGCCTCTGCCAGTGCCGATCGATACGCCTTTCACTACTCTGACTCTTACACTTGCACCACCAGATGTGTAGCCAGTGGTGATATTCTCGACAAGCTTAGCTGACTCAGAAAAGTGTGCGATTTCGCCATCGCGTATAATGGCTTTTCTAGCTCTCACGATCGGCAGTTGGCCATCATAAATCTGATTTACTTCATCCTTGACTTCTCTTTCTCTTTCTTCTGTTTTTTTGATTAACCTTTTATTTTCCATGTGCCTATTGAAAAGAAAACGAGCGGTTATCAGCAAGTAAAATAAGAAAATGACCCCGTGGAAATTTTTACCGCTGGCGAAGTTGCCCAGAGCAGCAAACAGCGATACTGGCAGAGATAGCCATGCTGCGAAAGCATACATTTTCAGGCGTCGCCTGCTTTTTTCGTCGTACCCGTTCGCTGCTTGTCGTACAAAATATATAGTGATAGCGATAAAGCAGATCAGAAACAACGTTGCTCTTGTTGAGTCTCCGCTATGTATCACATCGTATGCTGTTGTTGTGTTAGCCATTGCTGCTGCCGGAAGCAACAATGGTATGATAAAGCGCTTCATGATTCACTCCAATCCTCGTCAATTGAAAGCACAGTCTACCCCTTTTAACATTATGTGTTTATTGTTACGCTGATATTTTCTTCAGTGATCGACGGCAGCTCATCCGGTGCGATGGTGATTTCTGCCGCTGCTGGTGGCTCGCCACTGCGGCAAATCTTGATGCTGCGCACAAAAATAGCTGTGCTGAAAAGATTGATCGCCCCAGCCAGCTCAAAGGGGCTGACATTGCCACCGACAACTAAACCTCTTTCACCTTCTAGTTTTCCGCTTGCGTACTGCATGATTGCCGTTTTGACTTGCTCCACGGTGCCCTTGCTGATTGTCACATGCAGATCAATCTTCACCTCTTTAGGTCGATCAAAAAGCACGGTGTAAGGGATGTCTGCGCTTGGCTCGATGATGACTGTTTCAACTGCGCCGTTCCATGCTGCGCCGTCTGTTTTATGCTTGAGTAGCGACATGGCTATATCTGCATCAAGACCACCGTGTACACATGCCCACACGCTGTGCGGCTTCATCCTGATACCGTTTATGACCTGATAGTCATGGCTGATATTTTCTTGAAAAGAGAGCGACTTGACTCCATCCACGGCATAGAGTCCGCTGATCTGCGCTTCCATCGTTGAGATCCCCTGATTGGCTAAGCGCATTTGGCGTTCCAGACGCAAAGATACATCACTCTGAATGTCTCCACCCACAACGGCTGCGTTGCTGTTGTAGACTGTCTCCCAACCAAGTACAGCATCAACGAGGGTGCTCAAGTCGCCTTGGGCACACGCGATCGCGCCAGTATCGACTGCCACAAAGTCCACAATGGCGCGGCCAGCGGTATCTAGTACTACATCACGCGATGATTCGAAGAGATCGCCAGCACGGCTACGCGCACGCGATCCGGCGGCAATTTTCACGAGTGGCGTACCAGTTAGCCTGACGTTGTTGATTATCGATTTTGTAGCTTGTTTGCGCGTGATGCCCAGCAGCGCAGCCAGTGCATCAAGATAGACGCCTGTCGCTAGGTTTGGGTTAATTTGGTTGGCTAACAGTGCGTTATTGCGTGCGACAAATGCTCTTGCCGCTGTCTCAGTGCTGATCAGGCGCCCTTGAGGCGAGTCCGGCGCGGTTGACATTCTTTCGCCTAGCGCTTCCCTAAACTCTGCTTCTACCGCTGCCTTTATGTCGGCAGTGTCTGGCACGATAACGCCAGTTTCAGTAATAAAATCATAACCTGCCATTTAACGCCCCGTTGCCGTATGTCGTTTCTATAGTTGCCGTGTAGTTAAGTGCATCGCCATCTCTCGTTACTGAAAATTTGAGAATGCTTACCACGCCAGGCACTTTTAATATTTCGTGACGTACCGCCGCTTCAAACTGAGCTGGTCGGTAGCTTTCCCACACCAGCGCTTTGGTTGGTACTCCTTCATCCATGGCGTAGATCATCTCGCCGCGCTGTGCGAGAATTGCCGTTTTGCAGGCTTGCATGACCGCTGGCAAATCTGAGGTTATGCTCAAATTACCAGCATCGTCTAAATAGATGTCACCCCTATCGTTTAAGCCTAGACTGATCATGCTGTCGGTGCTCCTGTACGGCCATCTATCATCGTGCCTCCGGTGTGTCGGTGGCTTTCTAAGCGGGTGCCTCCAGCGCTCATTGATGGAGCTGTAAAGCTGCTTGGTGATGATACCGCTCCCGCTGTAGTGAATGACACGCCGTTGATGGTGATGCCGGTTTCCGTGATCGTGATTTTTGAACCACCCACGGATAGGACGATCTCCGAATTTGCCATGGCAATTTCAGCACTTCCGGTTTTAACATTGACAGTTGATTCGGTCAGCGTAGCTGATGAGCCACCGGTAACGCCTCTGATTCTGTTGCCGCTGATGCCGATGAACGTGGTGCCGTTGGTGTGCTGGATGATCGCTTCGTCGTCAGCGTGGGATGGCAACGTGTAGCGATTAAAAACATCGGGGATAAATCGAGCATCAGAAAATTCATGTAATCTTAGCGTGTTTGGTCTTGATGAGGCTTTGCTTTGCATGAACAGCGAGATGTCCCGATCGCTCGCTTCAATCCAACCGAGATCACCCGATTTGAGCGGAAAAGTGACAGAGATACCTCCTCCACCTAGCGATAACACAGGGATGCTGGCGATAGTGGGGCGTTCTACTGGGTCGCCTGCCGTTGTTAGCCTTGAAATCAACGGCTTCACCATCGCCAGATTTTTCTCCCTGTCGTAGCTGATGACTACGGCGGGTAGCTGAACATCAGTGCGCTGAAGTGATTTTTTTATTGCAAATTCAATTACCCCAGCCAGTGATTCGCGTGCCCCAGGGTCGATTGAACCTAGATGAGTTTCTGCCATATGCCTAATTTCCTGCATTCTGCGACGTTATAAAATGCGCCATCGCGGTTGCTGAGTTCATATGTGATTTTGAAGATGACAAATGAGCCGTTTGCCGCTGGATTCATTTCACTGTTGATAGTAAGGAGTCCGCCAATTTTACTGTTCGGGTCTAGCAGATATTTCACTGTGACACCCTCTTCATTAACCAGCGGAATGCCAATCATGCCTGAGTTTTTATTCAATGATGCTGATGTGTTGGTGAGGGGCTGATCTGCATTTTTAACCACCAGCTTATCATCATCGACGAACACGTTGTAATTACCTGCCGATGCCAAGCTGTCTATCTGCTTTGCTTTTGCCCCACTGTAGTTGTAGTTGCTGATGTTTTTGTCTGTTGCTTCAAATGCTAAGGTTAACCCCATTCCTTCCGCTGTGTCTTTGGCTATTTTACTCATGGCAACATCAGCGGCATAGCTTGTGCTGGTGATGTCGCCCATAAAGAAAAAACCGGTTCTCGCTTTGATGGTGAGCGCGATATCTGGCGGCTGAGTAATTAACGTCTGGACTATATCGCCTTCGAACACTTTGAAGGTTCCGTAACTCTGCCTACCAGCATAGAGAATTATTTGCCTTCGCTTTCTAGGTAAATTTAACGGTGAGGTCTCGTTAATAATGTGATCTCGCGCTGCTCGAGAGAGATTATAAATTGTGATCGAGAATTCACTCTGTATGGTGTTGGCGAGTTTTGAGCCTGTTGCCTTTATTGGTAGGTTTTTATATGTGCTGACCTTTCCATCAATTTCAATCGCCACATTTAATATTCGTGGGTCAAGTTGCATTTAAACCTCATCGCCTGAATAGTAAAAAAGCAGGTGGTCGCTAGTGAATTTTTCCCAGTGCGGATATTCATCATCACGGGTGATAAAGGCAAAATTCCCGGCGTTACCCGCTAAGTAAGCTGGCAGCAACAGCATTGATGGCATAGCCCGTTGATTTTGTATCAATAGCATGTCATCACGTGCGATCGACACACTCATCACATCGATGGATATCATCTTAACGGTAATTTCGTAGCGATGATCACCAAGCCGAATGGTTAAGCTCTGATTTGGCACCGCTTCAAGATTGACTTGTTGTGGCATTTATCCTCCTGGGAACAGTGCATTGAGTTTCTCATCGGCCATGTTGTATAGCTTTTTCGTTACAGTCTGCTGAGTGGCTTTCTGCTCTCCGCGCTGCACTGTGCTGGCGTCGCGTGGGTCAAGTACCTTCTCCTGTGGTAGTGCTTGGTACTGGGTAGTGACTATTTTCGCCTCTTTGAGCTTGATGATCAGCATTATGCTGTCAATTTGCTCTGGCGTTTGCTCGTGGGGTATCGCTTGCAGTGCCATATTGCTGTACCACTACACTCCCATCTTTTTAGGATACTCTGCATAGAACGTAACCTTGCCCGCTTTGCTGAAATCAATGCGTAGATAGCTGTCTTTCTCATACTTAGACCGTCGAGATTGTCCTTGGTGTTTGAGTATGGTTTTTACCGCAGTAACACAGATCCGTATGTCCGAGCTTGTATAGGGGGGCTTGCACCCTTCCCAACGTTCTAACGCGCTCAAAAAATCATCATTATTTGGCTTTTCGGGGTGATGTGTTACAGTGTGCGGCATTGAAATTCCTTATCCCATGCCCTGCGGTGAAAAAAGCTCACACATGAGGGTTTTTAGGAGGTTCATTTTCTGTATGTGTTGCGGTTTTGTGTTGCTACGCTAAGTGTATCAGTGTTTTTTATACTGTACAAACCCACAGAAAGTTAACCACAGTAAGGAATGCAAAAAGCAATTAACCAATTGATTAAAATAGATAAAAAAGGCAACTGACTGAAGTGGCTCTATTAATTACCACCCGCTGCATTAATTGTGATATGTGTGAACCTGAATGCCCTAACCAAGCAATTTCAATGGGTGAGCAGATATACCAGATCGACAGTAGTCGTTGTACTGAATGTGTTGGCCATTACAACGTACCGACCTGTCAACAGGTCTGTCCGATCGACAATACTATCATCACGGATCCAGAACAGATCGAAAGCCAAGAGCAGTTGTGGGAGAAGTTCGTTCTACTGCACCACAGTGATCAGCTTTGATTAGCAGTAGGTAGCAATACTCATCAGTTGCCTTCAATGATCACTGTCGCACACGCATAGCTGCGTTCATCGGCCAAAGAGACATGGATCTTGTCCACGCCCATTTCTATTGCCAACTCGGCAGCGCGTTGGTGCAATCGGAGGTTTGGCTTACCAAGATCATCATTGAACACTTCAAATTGATTAAAGGCCAAACCATTGCGAAAACCGGTACCAAAAGCCTTTGCTGCTGCTTCTTTCACTGCAAACCGTTTGGCTAGAAAGCGGATTGGCTGTTGATGCTGACAATAGAGCACCCACTCGGCCGGTGACAATATGCGACGAGCAAGACGCTCTCCACTACGCGCAATCACCGCTGAGATACGATCTATCTCAACGATGTCAGTGCCTAATCCAAGTAACGCCATTAACGACGCGCCTGCCACATCAGTTTCTTCATCTCGGCCACAGCATTTGCCAGTCCACTGATGACCGCCTGACCAATAATGGCATGGCCGATGTTAAGTTCATAAAGCTCAGGCAATGCTGCTATCGGCTGTACATTGTGGTAGGACAAACCATGCCCAGCATTGACTTTCAGCCCTTTACCTGCCGCATAAGTCGCCGCTTTAGCAATCCGTTTTAACTCAGTTTGCATCGCTAACTCACTCTCTGCTTCAGCATAGCTACCAGTATGAATTTCAATATAGCTAGCACCAACAGCAACTGCGGCATCAATCTGACGGTGATCTGCATCGATAAACAGCGAAACTTGGATCCCTGCCTGAGTCAAGCGCTCAACCGCAATCGTCATCTTGTCTAACTGGCTAGCAACATCCAAGCCACCCTCTGTTGTCACCTCTTGCCGTTTTTCTGGCACTAGGCAGCAGAATTGGGGCTTTAGCTCGATGGCAATATCTAACATTTCATCGGTTACTGCCATTTCCAAATTCATCCGCGTTTGGATAGTCTGACGTAAAATACGCACATCACGATCGGTGATGTGGCGGCGATCTTCACGCAAATGAACAGTAATACCATCAGCACCAGCCTGCTCAGCAATAAAAGCCGCCTGCACCGGATCAGGATAGTCAGTCCCGCGCGCATTACGTAAAGTTGCAATATGGTCGATATTCACACCCAACAATAAATCAGCCATGATAATCCTCTAAAACAAATCATTTTCAATAACTGTAGTTTACATCGCGGCTTTCAGTGGCAAAAGAGAAATAACGACAACTGACCGAGTCAGGGGGATATGTTGTGCGTTTGTTCGATATCTAACAAAGCAACTGAGGAAAACTTTTATTAAACCTCATCAATCGGCGAATCAGGTTGCTTACGCACAAACTGACGAAATAATTCCCGACTTTTTAATGGTCTATTACCAAGATAAGGCTTTAATGCCAAGCGGGTAAAGCGTTTAGCCGCTCGAAGTGTAATCTGATCAGGAAATTGTCGTTCTGCCAATGCCCTCAATTCGCGCCCAGTAAAACTGTGATGGTCAATCACTAAGCTTGCAATAAAACCTTTCTCTTCACGATACCGATAACTCATGGCATCATCGATCGGCTGTCCGCTGCCGGCGCAGTGGAGAAAATCCAAGCCATAGCCGAGATGCGTGAGCAATGCCAGTTCAAATTGCCTCAGTGCTTGTTCCGGAGAGCCCCCCTCACTCGCCAATGCTTGCAAACAAGCTAAATAGTCAAAAAACAGTGCCTGATAGTCACCCTCTTGCTCCAGTACTCGAGAGAGTAGTTCATTGATATAGAGTGCGCTGTAAAGCATTGAACCAACTAACGGTAAACCGAGCGAGATCGCCTCCGCCGAACGTAAGATCTTAATCTCGCCACGTCCCCCCCAACGTACTAACAGCGGAATAAACGGTTGTAAGCAGCCTTTTAAAGGCGAACGGCGACTGCGTACACCTTTTGCCAACAGCCGCACTCGACCATGATTCTCGGTGAACAGATCGAGTAACAAACTGCTTTCACTATAGGGACGTGCATGTAGGACAAAAGCGCGTTGCCAACTCTCCATCAGAAAAACTACTTCACATCGTCAACGTAACCCAAGCTGCTCAATGCTCGTTCGTCATCCGCCCAGCCTGACTTCACTTTTACCCATAGCTCCAAGTGGATCTTACTGTCGAACATACGTTCCATATCTTGGCGCGACTCAATGCCGATTGTTTTGATCTTGCTACCTTTGTTGCCAATTACCATTTTTTTCTGGCCTTCACGCTCCACCAGAATCAAACCATGCACATCGTAACCACCACGATCATTGGCCGCGAAACGTTCAATTTCTACCGTGACTGAATAGGGCAGTTCCTCTCCGAGAAAGCGCATCAATTTCTCACGAATAATTTCGGAGGCCATAAACCGCTGGGAACGATCTGTAATGTAATCCTCTGGAAAATGGTGTTCAGCTTCTGGCAATAAACGCCGCACGATATCTGCTATTGTTGCCAGATTGTCTCCTTTTTCTGCCGAGATTGGCACAATATCAAGAAACTGCATCTGCTGGCTGAGAAAAGCCATATGGGGCAGTAACTGTGTTTTATCAACAACATTATCAATCTTATTGATCGCCAACAATACTGGGCACTTCACACCGCGCAACTTGTTAAGCACCATCTCGTCATCAGCCGTCCAGTGCGTACCTTCAACGACAAAAATCACCAATTCAACATCACTAAGTGAACTACTTGCCGCACGATTCATTAACCGGTTGATTGCCCGTTTCTCTTCAATATGCAGCCCTGGGGTATCAACGTAGATCGCTTGGTAGGCCCCTTCGGTATGGATACCCATAATGCGATGGCGTGTAGTCTGTGCCTTACGTGAGGTGATCGAGACTTTTTGCCCGAGTAGCTGGTTCAGTAATGTCGATTTCCCGACATTAGGACGACCAACGATAGAAATAAAACCGCAATACTGTTTTTGCTCGCTCATTCAAGTTCCAGTTTTTTCAGTGCCTGTTTTGCTGCTTCCTGTTCCGCTTTACGACGACTGGAAGCAATACCAACCACCGGCTGTTCCAGCCCGCTGATCTGACAATGAATAGTAAATTCCTGATCATGTGCCTCGCCGCGAACCTGCACCACTAAATAGTTCGGTAGCGGTAAATGTCTTCCTTGCAAAAACTCCTGTAGGCGTGTTTTCGGATCTTTCTGCTTATCCCCCGGACTGATCTGTTCTAGCCGGCTGTGATACCAAGTCAGGATCAAGCGTTCAACTGTTTGAATGTCACTATCCAGCAAAACACCCCCGATCAATGCTTCCATGGTATCAGCAAGGATTGATTCACGCCGAAAACCACCGCTTTTCAATTCACCAGGTCCTAAACGCAAGCATTCGCCCAGATCAAATTCACGCGCCAGTTCAGCCAGCGTATTACCTCTCACCAAAGTCGCTCGCATTCGACTCATATCCCCTTCATTAACATGGGGGAAACGCTGATAGAGGGTATTGGCAATGACAAAACTGAGAATCGAATCGCCCAAAAACTCAAGCCGTTCATTATGCTTGCTACTGGCACTGCGATGGGTGAGTGCCTGTAGTAACAGCTCCTGCTGCTGGAATGTGTAGCCTAGCTTACGCTGCAACCGGTTTATTACAATCGGGTTCATGAGTTACCAATAGGTCAATAATACGTCAAAATGTCCAACAGAGTGTGAGTGCCACTTTGACCAGTGGCAGCCAAAATAGCGCTCTCTTCGAAGTGCACGCCAACAGCAACGTTAAGCAAACTAATTAATGGATACCGCCAATCCGACTGAATCGGATGCCGGTAGGCCATTCACCTGGCTGTTTCTCAAAACTCATCCAGATAGCAGTCGCCCTGCCAACCAAATTTCTTTCCGGCACAAAACCCCAATAGCGACTATCTGCACTATTATTACGGTTATCACCCATCATAAAGTAGTGACCTGCTGGAACGATCCATTCAGCGAAAGGCATTCCGTCTTGTCGATGATAAGCCCCGATCTGATCCTGCACTCCAGGGACCAATAAAATACGATGGCTAACCTCACCCAATGTTTCGTGACGTTGCATCAGCCGAATGCCACCCTCTGGCACGCGCTGACTAACTGGAACCTGCACAAAACGCCCACTGGCTTCAGCCATCCCATTACGCGAGAATATTTGTACAAAATCGCTCTCTTCAACTCTGCCATAACTAAACGGTAGCGGTTGTTCGCAAGGCGCTGCACCACACGATGGCCATACCACCACTTGCTTAGCCACCGGATCATAAGTGACACGGTCACCAGGTAGCCCAACCACACGTTTGATATAGTCTAAACTTGGATCTTTGGGAAACTTGAATACCGCAATATCACCGCGTTTTGGCTGTCCAGTTTTAATCAGTGTGGTCTGAGTGATCGGATCTTTAATTCCATAAGCGAATTTCTCCACTAGGATGAAGTCACCGATCAACAACGTCGGCATCATCGAACCTGACGGAATTTGAAATGGTTCATAAATAAATGAACGCACAACAAATACCACCAACAGCACTGGAAAAAATGAAGCAAATGTATCCGCCCAACCAGAACTTACTGCTTTGGCCACCGTCTGTGGATCAATCGCATCTCCGTTCTGCTCATGAAGCGCAGCAAACTTGGCTCTACGTGCTGGTGCCCACTTGAAACGTTCAAAACACCAGATGATACCGGTTACCAATGTTGCAATCGCCAATATCAGGGCAAACTTATTCGCCATGTAAACTCCCTATCTTAGGTCAGCTTATGCTGTTATTTATCTTTGCCAACGTGCAAAATAGCCAAAAACGCCTCTTGTGGTAATTCAACATTACCTACCTGCTTCATGCGTTTTTTACCCTCTTTCTGCTTCTGCAGTAGTTTCTTCTTACGACTGACATCACCACCATAACACTTGGCAAGCACGTTTTTGCGCAGTTGCTTAACCGTAGAGCGAGCAATTACATGAGTACCAATCGCTGCTTGGATAGCAATATCAAATTGCTGGCGAGGGATCAGATCTTTCATTTTATCAACCAACTCACGACCACGGTATTGCGCATTGTCACGATGTGTGATCAGCGCCAGCGCATCCACTCGCTCACCATTTATCAACACGTCAACACGCACCATATTCGATGCCTGAAAACGCTTAAAACCATAATCAAGCGATGCATAACCGCGTGAAGTCGACTTTAGCCGATCGAAGAAATCAAGCACCACTTCTGCCATCGGAATTTCATAAGTCAGCGCGACCTGGTTGCCGTGATATACCATATTGGTTTGTACACCACGCTTTTCAACACACAAGGTGATCACATTCCCCAAATACTCCTGCGGCATCAACATATGACACTCGGCGATCGGTTCACGCAATTCAGCAATGTTATTTAGCGGTGGCAACTTTGACGGGCTATCAACGTAGATGATCTCTTTGCCTGTTGTTTCAACTTCATACACTACTGTCGGTGCGGTAGTGATCAGTTCCAAGTCATATTCACGTTCCAACCGCTCTTGGATAATTTCCATATGCAACAAACCAAGAAAGCCGCAACGGAAACCAAAACCCAATGCGGTAGAACTTTCTGGCTCGTAGAATAGCGAGGCATCATTCAAGCTTAGCTTTCCAAGCGCGTCTCGGAAAGCTTCATAATCATCAGAGCTGATCGGGAATAGTCCGGCATAGACCTGTGGTTTGACCTTTTTAAATCCAGGTAACATCTGTTCCGCTGGTTGGCGAGCCAGCGTCAAGGTATCACCCACTGGGGCACCAAGAATGTCCTTGATTGCACAGACTAACCAGCCCACCTCCCCACAACTCAAAACATCGCGATCAACACGTTTTGGTGTGAAGATACCTAACCGATCGGCATTGTAGACCTGCCCAGTGCTCATCACTTTGATCTTGTCGCCTTTACGCAAGGTACCGTTTTTTACGCGGATCAATGACACCACACCAAGGTAATTATCGAACCATGAGTCGATAATCAATGCCTGTAGTGGTGCTTCAGGATCGCCTTGTGGTGCTGGAATATCACGGACTAAACGCTCTAGTACATCGGGTACCCCAACGCCGGTTTTAGCCGAACAGCGCACAGCATCAGTCGCATCAATACCAACAATATCCTCAATCTCCTGTGCAGCACGATCGGGATCTGCTGCTGGCAAATCGATTTTGTTCAGTACTGGTACAACCTCAAGATCCATATCCAACGCAGTGTAACAATTAGCCAATGTCTGTGCTTCTACCCCTTGCCCTGCATCAACAACCAGCAGCGCACCTTCGCAGGCAGCCAAGGAGCGGGACACCTCATAAGAGAAGTCAACATGGCCAGGGGTATCAATAAAATTGAGCTGATACACTTGGCCATCGTTGGCTTTATAGTCCAGCGTTACACTCTGTGCTTTTATCGTAATACCACGCTCACGCTCCAGATCCATCGAGTCGAGAACTTGTTCGGCCATTTCACGGTCACTCAAACCACCACAAATCTGGATGATACGATCAGACAAGGTCGATTTACCGTGGTCAATATGAGCAATGATGGAGAAGTTTCTTATGTATTTCATTTAACTCTTTTTTCTCAGATTAATCGCTTACGTTTTTAATCAATGGATATTGTGAGAATGATAAATCAACACATCCACATGGCATGGCTGGCATCTTACACTGTCTGTGCGTTCGACGAAAGCATAGCAAACCCAAGTCTATCGGTAACGCTAACGCCTGTAGGCTAGGCTGTTACTTGAATGACATCATGAATATTTTCTAACCCGCGATGATTGTTCAGCGGAACAGGGGCAGAGCTTGGCAAAACTGTTGAAGATTGCCACCGAGAGTTTTACCACTCGCTACAATCACGATGAGAGTTGGATAGAGTGTGGAGGATGGCTCTCCTGTGCAACACGCGAGGAATTTGGCAACGGCAACACCTGCAACAACACCGGCTGCCAACCACCTCTTTTGGACAACTTTGGTGCGAGATACCTGGCCAGCAAAAACGCCACAGAACCACCAAATATTGCACCGCATAACGCAGCAATATCATTGTCAAACTGCCACTGGAGTAGCGCTGCACCGAACAATAAACCCAACAACGGGGTGATATAAACCAGCGCAGCAGAACGCAATAGATTCGTGGTTACTAGCCCCAGTTCGACCTGCTGACCTGGTCGCAACGGCTGAGCCACAGTCAACTGTAACTGATTTCTGTGTTCAGTGGCTGCACTGCCAACTACCCCTGCAGCACAATTGGAACGTGATTGACACCCAGCACAACTACTGTTTAGCTGGCATTGTACAACAGCAACACCGTGCTGCCAGGACTGCACTGTTGCCCAAATCCTGATCATTGTGCTTGAACCTTAAAAGAGAGACTGCTGGCAATCCGTTTTGCTGTTGACGGCGGTAGTTCACCCACCACCGTGATTTCATTACCATTGCGCGTTTCAGTCTGAATGGTGCGGCGACCTTGACGATAAAACTGCTGCCCCACATTACTACCGGACGGGCTGATATTGACGGAAAAACTAAACAAACCATCGCTATAAAGGCGAGACTCAACAGGTTCACTGATATTGGGCAACTTACGGCGGCTACGAGCCACCTCATGCATTCCGGCCGGCACCCATCCGATACTCCAATCAAGCTCGACGTTCTCTGCTGCTGGCAGTGAAAGCCGTGGCGGTGAGCTGATGCTGAGCAGTTCTTGCATTTCGCTTTTTACCTGCTCTCCCTCCAACAGAGAAATCACACGGTATTGCTCCAACGGCTCACCATCACGATCAAGTAATTCAATGCGTAACGGCAGTTTAGTGACGCTATCAATCCAAATGACATAGCTATAGCGTGAACCGTCGCGGGCAACAATGCGGAATGCTTCCGACAAACGATCAGCAATACGATTTCGGCCGACTGGAATAAAATCGTAATACTTCTCCAAGTAGCTAAAATCAGCAAACACTATCGCGGGCAGCGCATCAACAATATGGTCACCCGCTAGCGTGAACGCTTCCAATCCAGGTTCAAAATAGCTGATACCACCAATATGGCTGACCACTTCACGCCGTGGTCCATCCATATGCAAAAGTTGCCCTAGCGGCTGCTTGTCAATCACTGCATGTCGATAGCGCAGGGAATCAATACCCTGCTTGCTGATGCTAATGTAGGAAATTTCATAGTCGAGTGAACGACCAGCACGGCTCATCTGTTGCAGCACATCCACTGGCTGTGGATTCGCGTGTGCAATGCCAAATGAGAACAGAGTGGCCGTTACAATACAAAGGCAAGAACAGAGTGTTTTCATCACTACTGTTGTATTCCTAAAGCATGGGACCCAGTGACCTGTTCCACCATATGCTGTGGCGTCAGTTGTTCCAACTCCAGCAGATCCGAATGCAAACGCCGTTGCAACTCATAATCCTGAAGCATGGCATTGATCCGTTTACGTTGCTCCTGGACCTGCTGCTGTTGACCATTACTAATCGACAAACTTTGTGCAGGAACGCCTAAACTGACCGGGGAAGCTTGTCCCATAATCGGTATGGTATTAAATGCAGGAGACTCAAAACCTTGTTCTGTCGCTGCTGGTTGCTTGTAATACTGAACACCAACAATCACAAATAACGAAACACTGGCAGCAACCCCAACTTGCATTAGTTGACCTATCCAAGGACGAACACGTTGACTCAATGGAAGTCGCACCGTCTCGTTGACTGCCCGCTTGTTAAACTCGCTGTTAGATTGGTTGCTATCCCCTGGATGAGGCTGTGCTTCAAGTATGCCTGAGGGAATTAAGCGTACTGGCTCTTTTTCTAACGCAGCAGCAACTCGACTAGCAATATCGATATGGATCACATCACTACTGTCACCACGCAACACATCACGTATTAAGTGATAACTCTGCCAGCTTTGTTGCAGTGTCCTATCCTTCGCTAACGAAACCAGCAGCTCGTTATCGAACATTTCGCCATCCATCAAAGCGGAAAGCTTTTCTCTCTGCATAGTTAATACCCTTTCAGTGTCCGCTATCACTTAACGCTGGAGCAACGGTTGAACTTTATTATCGATAGCTTCCCTAGCACGAAAAATACGCGAACGCACTGTTCCAACGGGGCAATCCATAATTTCGGCTATCTCTTCATAGCTCAGACCATCCAGCTCTCGCAGGGTGATTGCCACACGCAAATCCTCCGAGAGAGACTCAATAGTCTGAAAAACTATCTGGCTCAGTTCCTCTGACAACATTAAGTTCTCAGGGTTCGCAATCTCTTTCAAGTTAGTTGCCGTTTCGTGACTCTCCGCATCATTTGCGTCAATATCACTTGACGGAGGGCGGCGCCCCTGAGCTACCAGATAATTTTTTGCTGTATTGACCGCAATTCGGTACAACCAAGTGTAAAAAGCACTATCACCACGGAACGACTCCAATGCGCGATAGGCTTTGATGAACGACTCCTGCACCACATCAGGCACATCCCCCTGTGGCACATAACGGGAAACAAGGCTCGCCACCTTATTCTGATAGCGAACCACAAGTAAATTGAACGATTTCTGATCACCATTTTGGGTTCGTTCAACCAAAACCAAATCCGTTAGCTGCTCACTCATCCGAGGTAAATTCTCCTCAAGCTCATTTAGACGTGCAAAATTACCATCCCGCCAGTCATACACAATTATTTCCTGAGCAAGCACTCGCTTGGAGTTCACACAGAACGTAAAGTTCCATGTGCAGGCTTATTTTTTCTCACTGCTCGTCAGAGCAATTTCAGGCTACTACCTAAGGGCAACGCATTCATCCAACACCACGGTGAGTCAGCATGGTTGACTCACCAAGCAATCAGGAAAGTAAAAACCACTCTTGTCAATAAAGCAAGCATCGCTCCCGTTTTGCCCAACAAAGTTATCATTCAATAATGCAGATAAAAATCACCAATTAACTGGCAGAACTGGGCCGAGTAACCACCTTCTGTATTTTTTATCACCAGATGTGCCTGTTGTTCTGGCTGCTTCTGCCGCGTTAGTGTCAATATCATACGATGGTTTGCAGTATCGTCTCGATCACTGATAGTTAACCGATGTGCGCTATACCAACCTTGTTGCCGTGCTTGTTGCTGAAAATTCTCACCAACACGATAAGGCAGAATAAGACAAAAGCGCCCATCATCACTAATCAGCCGCTGCGCGCAATCAAGCAATCCACGGTGCGTCAGTTTTTGTGTGTAACGCGCATCAGCACGTGCACTGTCACGGCAGGCAACTGCCGGTTCAAAATAAGGGGGGTTGCTGACAATCAAGTCATAACTATCATCGTTCGGTGCAACAAAGTGATGGATATCCTGATGATGGACCGTCACTTTCTCCGGCCACGGCGAAGCGCGCACATTATCTCTCGCTTGTATCGCTGCCGCTTCATCCAGTTCTACCGCATCGATAAAGACATCAGTTGCTGTGCGTTGGGCAATCATCAATGCAATCAACCCACTGCCACAACCAATATCCAATACCCGCTGAGTACGTTCAATATTTACCCAAGCACCCAATATTACCCCATCAGTACCCACTTTCATTGCACAACGATCATGGGCAATGAAAAACTGTTTGAAGGTAAATCCGCCACGACGCAGCGGAGTTTCTGTTTTAGGCTTATCATTCACAACATTCACCAAAAGAAAAAGTGGCTCTCAGCTCAGCGCTTATCCATCAGCCTAACAGATAGGTTGACGCTAAAAAAGGTGAACCTCAGCGCTAACCCGTTTATAATCTGCGCCCCAAGCAGAGGTAGCACATGACAATAACCCGTTTTTCTGAACTTGAACTCGATGAACGCCTACTCACCGCATTAAGTGAGAAAGGTTACCTTCGGCCCACGGCCATCCAGGCTACCGCTATCCCACCCGCGATGGATGGTCGTGATGTGTTAGGTTCAGCGCCAACTGGCACTGGTAAAACCGCCGCATTCTTGCTACCCGTATTACAGCATCTGCTCGACTTTCCACGTAAAAAATCTGGCCCACCACGGGTGCTGATCCTTACTCCAACCCGTGAGTTGGCGATGCAGGTAGCAGAACAGGCTCGAGAGCTCGCTGCACATACCTCGCTAGACATCGCCACCATCACTGGCGGCGTTGCCTATATGAATCACGCAGAAGTTTTCAGTGAAAATCAGGATCTGGTGGTCGCTACCACCGGGCGGCTATTGCAATATATCCGCGAGGAAAATTTCGATTGCCGTGCAGTCGAAACGCTGATCCTCGATGAAGCTGACCGCATGCTTGATATGGGTTTTTCACAAGATATCGAAACCATCTCGGCTGAAACCCGCTGGCGTAACCAGACTCTGCTGTTCTCAGCCACGTTAGAAGGCGATGCGATTCGGGATTTCGCTGAACGGATCTTAAATGATCCCGTAGAAGTTGAAGCTGACCCATCACGGCGCGAACGCAAAAAAATCCACCAGTGGTACTACCGTGCTGATGACTTAAAGCACAAGACTGCACTATTGATTCATCTGCTACAGCAGCCTGACGTACAAAAATCGGTCATCTTTGTGCGTAAACGCGAACGGGTACATGAGTTGGCGACTTGGTTACGTGAAGCCAATATCGCCAGTTGCCACCTTGAAGGTGAAATGGTGCAAGCCAAACGTAATGAGGCAATCAAACGTATGCTAGATGGACGGGTTAATGTCCTGATTGCAACCGATGTCGCTGCACGTGGCCTCGATATTCTCGATATCACACATGTGTTCAACTTTGATATGCCAATAACTGCCGATACTTATCTGCATCGCATCGGAAGAACTGGACGTGCCGGACGTAAAGGAACCGCTATCTCCCTGGTTGAGGCGCACGATCATCTGCTATTAGGCAAAGTGAGCCGTTACCTCAATGAGCCATTAAAAGCGCGTGTTATTGATTCTCTACGCCCAATCACCAAGCCACCCAGCGAAAAAAACAACGGAAAACCTTCGAAAAAAGTACTGGCGAAACGCGCAGAAGAGAAGCTGAAGAATAAGCCGAAAGTAAAAGCAAAGTTACGTCAGCGCGACGTAAAAAATGTCGGTAAGCGCCGTAAACCAGCAGCAAAAGCTCACAGCGACTGATTGCAAATAAAAAGCCCCCAGACTTCAAGTCGCCAGGGGGCTTCACCTAACCAAAGCAGTGCTGTTGCTGGCAATGCCGGTGATCGCTACAAACTTTCAGTAAAAGTACGAGCGATAACATCACGCTGCTGTTCTGGTGTCAGTGAGTTAAAGCGCACTGCATAGCCAGAAACACGGATCGTCAACTGCGGGTATTTTTCTGGATTCTTCACGGCGTCTTCCAACGTTTCACGCCGCAGCACATTTACATTCAGGTGCTGACCACCTTCTACACGCACAGTGGGTTTCACTTCCATGGGCACTTCGCGATACTCGAACTGCCCCAGTTGTTCTACTGGAACGATTTGATCTTCTTGATACTCGGCTTTCGCACAGACACAACGTGCTTCGGACTTCTCTTCATCCAGCAACCAGAATGAGTTCACCAGTGCCTGATTGTTTGCCTTAGTGATTTGGATACCTGTAATCATATTATTGCCTCCATATCGGGGAGAAAAATTTTATCTCGCTGAAACTCAGCCACGATACCGACTGTTTTATTTGCCAAAATCGGTTATTTGGTAAAACCAATGCTACCTTATTGTCCTGTATACCAGCCCAAGGGAAGACGTTCTTTGATACAAATCAATTTCCCCAAGGTGCCGCAAAATCACCAAACCATAAAATAATGTTTTAAATCAATTTTACTCATTTTTCGCTACAAATTATTTTTGTAAATTTTCAAAATTTTTTGCACTGATGCGTGAAATAGCAGAACACTATTTCACTGTAATGCAGCACACGGTAAGCTATAGCCACTCAGAGCAGAGCCTGACTTTTAATATAGCCCGCCGTTACCGTGCCAGACAGTCAGCCATCTAATCAGATCAATGCTAAACAATCGATAACGGTAATTTGTACGGTTCGACCCTCTCTCTACCCTCGACAAGTCGATCAATGTGTTGGCTGAATTGAGTTTTATATAGAGGCAGTTCTGGCTACCCTGAGTACAACACTGCATCCTTTATCACACTACAAGGAGAACGTTGATGTCTGATTCGTTAACGTGGCACGACGTCATTGGTACCGAAAAAAAGCAGCCCTACTTTCTCGAAACGCTCGCCTTCGTTGCAGCCGAACGCCAAACGGGCAAAACCATCTACCCACCCGCTCAAGATGTCTTTAATGCCTTTCGTTTTACTGAATTCACTGATGTCAAAGTAGTGATTTTAGGCCAGGACCCTTATCATGGCCCCAATCAGGCACATGGTCTGTCGTTTTCCGTTCGGCCTACTGTTCCGCCGCCACCGTCACTGGTGAATATGTATAAAGAGCTAGCGACCGATATCCCCGGTTTCGAACGGCCAACACACGGTTATCTAAAAAGTTGGGCAGAACAGGGCGTGTTACTGCTTAATACCGTACTAACAGTAGAAGGGGGAAGAGCACACTCTCATGCTAATTTAGGTTGGGAGACATTTACCGATCGTGTGATCGCCGCATTGAATCAGCATCGTAATGGATTGGTTTTTCTACTTTGGGGCAGTCATGCACAGAAAAAAGGGGCATTTATTGATCAAAAACGGCACCACGTACTAAAAGCACCACACCCTTCACCGCTCTCGGCTCATCGTGGTTTCTTTGGCTGCCGTCATTTCTCACAAACCAATCAATTTCTCGCGCAACAGGGCCTATCGCCTATTGATTGGTCACCTCGTTTGCCATAAGTGTTTAAAAACCGAACCCCTGGTAGTTAAGAGGTTCGGTGATCAGCAATAGCACTTATTCAGATTTAGCTTTCGAAACCGCAACCATCGCTGGTCTGAGTAAGCGTCCATTAAGTGTGTAGCCTTTTTGCATCACCATCATCACCTGATTCGGTTGATGCTCCGGTGACTCAATCAAACTCATCGCTTGATGAAGATCCGGATTGAACGGTACTAACGTTTCACCAACCACTTCAATACCGTGTTTGCGCACCGCATCAAGCAAAGATTTCAGTGTCAGCTCAATCCCTTCCACCATTGAAACCAATTCAGGATTTGCTTTATCAACCAATTCCAGCGCCCGCTCCAGGTTATCGATCACTGGCAGCAAATCAGCAGAAAAGCGTTCCAGTGCAAACTTATGTGCTTTCTCAACATCCAGTTCACATCTACGACGAACGTTTTCCACTTCGGCCTTGGCCCGTAGCAAGCTATCACGCTCATTTTGTTGCGCTTTAGCCAACTCGGCCTCTAATTCGGCAATCCGTTGATTGAGAGACTCGACACTTTCCACCACCTCTGGCACGCTCTCTTCACATTGTGTTTGCTGCTGTATTTCTTCCGAGACTGGCTCGTTAGGCGTATTTTGTCCTGTGCTACTCATTAATATCTCCGCATTTTCACATTAACCTCGCAACTTCGCTTATTATGGGGATCAATACTTGAGTTTCAAGTCAACCGGTTGCAATGTGGGGCATAAACCTGCTTCGGTAAGGAAAATCACTACCATGAATAAAAAGTTTACATGCATTGGTATCGTTGGCCATCCACGCCACCCTTCGGCGTTAGCTACACATGAAATGCTATTCTACTGGCTCACTTCGCGCGGTTATAACGTGATTGTTGAGCGCCAGATTGCTCTCGCACTCAATCTGACTGAAGCCCTCACTGCCAGCTTATCGGAAATTGGTCAGCGAGCTGATCTTGCTGTCGTTGTCGGTGGTGATGGTAACATGCTGGGTAGTGCACGCACCTTGGCACGTTATCCGATCAAAGTGATCGGTGTTAATCGTGGTAACCTTGGTTTTCTGACAGATCTCGACCCTGATAACGCGTTACAGCAACTCGCTGAGGTATTGGAAGGTGAATATATTGATGAGCAGCGCTTTCTATTAGAAGCCGTAGTACATAAACAGCAACAGCCGTGTCACTCTAGTACCGCAATTAATGAAGTGGTTCTACACCCTGGCAAAGTAGCACACATGATCGAGTTTGAAGTCTATATTGATGATCGCTTTGCTTTCTCACAGCGTTCAGACGGTCTGATCATTGCAACTCCTACCGGATCCACCGCTTATTCACTATCTGCTGGAGGCCCAATCCTGACACCTTCTCTAGATGCAATCGCTCTGGTGCCCATGTTCCCACATACCCTCTCGGCTCGGCCCCTAGTGATTAACAGTAGCAGCACTATTCGCCTCAAGTTTGCCCAAACCGGTAACCCACTGGAGATCAGTTGTGATAGCCAGATCGCACTGCCGATCCAAGACGGAGAAGAAGTACTGATCAGGCGCAGCGAGTTTCAACTCAATCTAATCCACCCAAAAGATTATAGTTATTTCAATACATTAAGCACAAAATTGGCATGGTCAAAAAAATTGTTCTAACAATCACTCAGCCTCTTTACTGTATATTTATTCAGTATATACTGTATATAACAACAGTTATATTTACCGACCCACTCTTGGCTGTTCTTTCTGTTCGAGATGCCATTGGTAAAAGTACAGCTAACGAGTGGCAGTAAAACAGGGAGGCCCTGATGCTTACACAATTAACTATCAGCAACTTTGCCATCGTACGCGAGCTAGAGATTGACTTTCAAGCCGGAATGACCGTCATCACAGGTGAAACCGGGGCAGGTAAATCGATTGCTATTGATGCACTAGGACTCTGCCTAGGCAATCGGGCCGATGGTGACTCCGTGCGGCAAGGCGCTTCACGGGCTGATATCTGTGCTCGTTTCTCGTTAGCTGATACCCCATCTGCGCGTAACTGGCTAGAAAAAAACCAACTTGATGATCACAACGAGTGTCTGCTGCGACGAGTGATCAGCAAAGATGGACGTTCACGTGGGTTTATCAATGGTACCGCTGTACCTATCTCACAACTGCGCGAATTAGGCCAACAACTGATCCAGATCCACGGTCAGCATGCACACCAATTATTGCTCAAGCCTGAACATCAAAAACAGTTACTTGATGCCTACCTAGCAGATCCGGCTTTAACTCTTGCCATGCGACAAGCCTATCAACAGTGGCACCAAAGCTGCCGCGCCCTCTCGCAGTATCAACAGCAGACCCTTGAACTGGATGCTCGCCAACAGTTACTACAATATCAGTTGAAAGAGTTAAATGAATTTGCCCCGCTCAGTGGTGAGTTTGAACAGAACGATCTTGAGTACAAACGGCTGTCCAACAGCAATCAACGGTTGGCAATCAGCCAGCAAGCGCTACAACTGCTCACTGAGCATGACCAGCACAATATGCTCAGCCAACTCCATAGCACCAAGCAACTGCTACTGGAACTCTCAGCAATAGATAACCAATTACTGCCCCTGTTAGAAATGCTAGACGCCGCAGCGATCCAACTCAAAGAAGTCAGTGATGAACTGCATCACTACGCAGATCATACCGAGTTTGATCCCAACCGCTTGCATGATCTGGAGCAGCGAGTATCACGACAGATCAATTTGGCACGCAAACATCGTATTGCGCCGGAAACCCTGCCGGAACTTCACCAACAATTGCTTGATGAACAAAAACGCATCACACAACGGGAAACACATCATCAGCAACTGCAAACTGATATGGAGCATTATCACCAACAGGCATTGGCGTTGGCGCAACAGCTACACCAAAAAAGGCAACAATATGGCAATGAACTGGCGGCACTAATCAGTGAAAGTATGCACACACTCGCCATGCCACACGGGCAATTCAGCATTCAGCTGAGTTTTGAACCGCAGCATCTCGCCAATGATGGTGCCAGCCGCATTGAGTTTTGTGTCTCCACCAACCCAGGGCAACCACTGCAACCTTTGGGCAAAGTCGCTTCTGGGGGGGAACTTTCGCGTATTGCACTGGCGATCCAATTAATTAGCGCACGCAAAATGGAAACACCCGCCTTGATATTTGATGAAGTTGATGTCGGTATTAGTGGCCCTACTGCCGCAACGGTCGGTCGTCTGCTGCGGCAATTGGGTGACTCAACACAAGTCATGTGCGTCACCCACCTACCACAAGTTGCTGGTTGTGGCCACCACCACTTTTTTGTCAGTAAGTCTAGCAACGGTGTAGAAACAGAGACACAGATGTCAGCCTTGAACAAAACTGCCAGACTACAAGAGTTGGCACGGTTGCTGGGTGGTAATGCTGTAACCAAAAATACGCTGGCAAATGCCAAAGAGTTACTAGCAGCTTAATCTGGCCACTTGAGGAAATTAGAAGCATTGGCGAACAGCACAGGCTAGATCGGCAGTATATTGGCGCGCTCTTGGCACTATAAAGGTTTTCAAGCACCGAAAGGTCTATTATCATCTCTATTCTGAGCCCTAATGGAATCTATCGACTATGCGCTGCAAAACGATGGCAATTGCCACCACAGTTTTTATGATGTTCACCACCGGTTGTTCTACCCTGGAAAAGGCCGTCTATCGCCCTGACATTAACCAAGGTAACTACCTTACCGCCAGTGATGTGGCAAAAGTTCATACCGGAATGACACAACAGCAGGTTGCCTATGTTCTGGGAACACCGATGATGCAAGATCCGTTTGGTACCCAAACTTGGTTCTATGTATTCCGCCAACAGCCGGGACATAAAACCATTACTCAGCAAACCTTAACACTAACGTTTAATAGCGCAGGTATTCTGACCGATATACAGAATAAACCCGCTCTGGCACAGTAACCCGTTCTTACTGCTGCCAACCTATCACTGCAAGCTAATCCGTGTATATACTAGAAAAAACCGCCGGTTGTATCAGCAACAGGCGGCATGGATGAGATCTGATGCGGTTATTGCGTGTTTAAGCTGTTGTATCGACCATTACTGCAACGACTACGCTCAGTCGCGGCTGGTTTGAATTTTTTAAATCAACCATCTTGTACACTTGATTGCAGCGACTTGATCGGGGTAACACGCACCTGCTTGATCATGTTCTCCTGCACATCAAGAATATCGATCTCATAACTATCAATACGCACCCGTGTGCCGACACAGGGGATTTCTTCTAACTCTTCCAACAACATGCCGTTGATTGTGCGTGCATCGTTAGCGGGTAACGACCAGTTAAAGGCTTTATTCAACTCGCGCACGTTGGCGGTTCCATCAATCAACACTGATCCATCACTCTGTGGATTAACTTCCTCTGCTAATGTTGGTGACATCGAAGTGGTAAAATCACCAACAATCTCCTCCAGAATATCCTCAACTGTCACCAAACCTTGGATATCGCCATATTCATCAACCACAATTCCTACTTTCTCCTTGTTGCGTTGGAATTTCACCAACTGAATATTTAATGGTGTCCCTTCCGGTACATAGTAAATTTTATCAGCGGCACGTAACAGGTTTTCTTTATTGAATTCTTTCTTTTCTGTCATCAAACGATAGGCTTCACGTACCCGCAACATACCAATCGCATCATCCAACGAATCACGATACAGCACAATCCGACCATGAGGAGAGTGAGTCAACTGACGCATGACCGATTTCCACTCATCATTAACATCAATACCAACGATCTCATTACGCGGCACCATAATGTCATCCACTGTCACCTTCTCAAGATCGAGCACCGATAGCAGCATATCCTGATTACGACGTGAAATTTTAGAGTGTGACTCATTCACTATGGTACGTAACTCATCTTTGCTGAGAGCGGCACTAAGTTGATTATTCAATCGGATGCCAAAAATACTCAACAACAGTGAAGTGATGCTATTCAGCAACCATACCAGTGGAAACATCAATTTTTGCAATGGACTGAGCAGGAAACTGCTTGGTAACGCAATCCGCTCTGGATGCAGAGCAGCAAAAGTTTTTGGCAATACTTCGGCAAATAACAGCACCACCAGTGTCAGTACCCCAGTGGCGATGGCAACACCAATGTCACCATACAGACGCATGCCGACGATAGTCCCCAACGCAGACGCAAGAATATTGACCAAGTTATTGCCGATCAACACCAAACTGATCAAGCGCTCAGGGTTCTTCAGCAGTTTCTCGGCACGACGTGCGCTGCGATTCCCCTGCTGTGATAAGTGACGAAGGCGATAGCGATTAAGCGTCATCATGCTAGTTTCAGATGCAGAAAAATAAGCAGAGATCACTATCATAATCACTAGAATAAAGATGAGAGTCCCTGTTGAAACATGCTCCAACGCAGTATTCCTCAAGTAAAGGGAAAAAATTACCGTCTAACATTCAGCCCATGCCCAGTATTAATCCAGACAGGCATAACGACATATCAGATCAGGCGGCTACCAAAATAGGCTACGGTAAGTAACAACACACCGGAAAAGCTGGCCCAGACAACGCGACGACCACGCCAACCGTGACGGTAATGTCCCCATAGCAGAACGACATAAAGCACCCATGCCAATAGCGATAGCACAAATTTATGCCCGTTTTCTTTACCAAACAGGTTATCCATATACAACAAGCCAGTACACAGCGTCAACGTCAGTAACACCACACCAATCTGGGTGATATGCAATATCTTTCTCTCAATCCGCATCAATGGTGGCATCTCGACACTAAAAGTCAGCTTTTTGTGCTTCAGCAAATAATCCAGCCAAGCCAACTGAAAGGCGTAAAGTGCAGCAATGATCAGCGTCGCGTAGGCAAACAACGCTAACCCGATATGTACCATCAGTGTCGGACTGGCTTCAAGATGAGTGACAAACTCCCCAGGCAACAGACTGGCAAAGGCGAGATTGATGATGGCAAAACTGTAGACAATCGGCAGCAAAAACCAGCCACGATCACGTGAGGCAACCAGAGTCATCACTGAACAGATGATCAAACTCACTAACGAGCCGATATTCAGCAGACTAAAGTTTTGCCCAGAATCGAGATCAAAAATACGCTGCTGCAACACAATAGCATGGCAAATCAACGCGACCACTGCCGCAATCACAGCTGATTGACGGTATGCTCGATGTTTCCGCAGCAACCCAGGAATGATCAGCCCCAGGCTGAGCAGATAGGCTAGCAGAGCAACAACAGAAAAGTGTGGCATGGCGTTAAGTAGCGTCGGTATGGTTAATCAGAGTGTCAGTATATACCCTTATTTGTTGAAGTTGCAGTATTCAACTGATTAGGGTTGTCCTAGTGATTAGGATCCATTCTGTCAGCTTGAACTACAGATAGCCATCACAGGCCGCATCATCAACAACGTAACAGCTGAGATCATCACAAGATAGTGTTATAATCGCGCCAATTCTAACGCCATCACGGCTCGCAGTGTCGAGCCTGACTCTTGGATTGAGCATCAAATATGTTTGAAAACTTAACTGATCGATTGTCGCGCACACTACGCAATATCAGTGGCCGTGGTCGCCTGACTGAAGAGAACATTAAAGAAACCCTGCGTGAAGTGCGTATGGCTCTGTTGGAAGCCGACGTTGCCCTACCAGTAGTGCGTGATTTCATTACTCGGGTCAAAGAGAAAGCAGTTGGTCATGAGGTCAATAAAAGCCTAACCCCAGGTCAAGAGTTCATAAGAATTGTACAAAATGAACTAATTAGTGCCATGGGTGAGGTGAATAGTGAGCTTGATTTAGCCGCCCAGCCTCCAGCAGTAGTGTTAATGGCTGGTTTGCAAGGTGCCGGTAAAACCACCAGCGTAGCGAAACTCAGTAAGCATCTTAAAGAAAAACAAAAGAAAAAAGTGTTAGTGGTCTCTGCTGACGTTTATCGCCCTGCAGCGATTAAACAGTTAGCCACGCTGGCTGAAGGAGTTGGTATCGATTTTTTCCCCTCCAGTGTGGATGAAAAGCCTCTCGATATCGTCAACCGTGCGCTGCAACAGGCCAAACTGAAGTTTTACGATGTATTGATTGTGGATACCGCCGGTCGCTTACACGTCGACGAGGCGATGATGGAAGAGATCAAACAGATCCACGCAGCCATCACACCCGTCGAAACGCTGTTTGTTGTTGATGCAATGACAGGCCAAGATGCGGCGAATACCGCCAAAGCGTTTAACGATGCACTTCCCCTAACCGGGATTGTCTTAACCAAAATTGATGGTGATGCTCGTGGTGGTGCCGCACTCTCTATCCGTCACATCACCGGCAAACCGATCAAGTTTCTTGGTATTGGCGAAAAATCTGATGCGCTAGAGCCATTCCATCCTGATCGTGTTGCCTCGCGCATTCTTGGTATGGGTGACGTGCTATCGCTGATCGAAGATATCGAAAGTAAAGTCGATCGTGCTCAGGCAGAGAAGCTGGCTAACAAGTTAAAGAAAGGCGATGGATTTGATTTAACAGACTTTCTTGATCAACTCAAACAGATGCGCAACATGGGCGGCATGGCCAGTATGCTCAGCAAATTACCGGGTGCCGGTCAGTTGCCAGACAATGTAAAGTCACAAATGAATGATCAACTCTTGGTGCGTATGGAAGCGATCATCAACTCGATGACACTCAAAGAGCGCGCGAAACCAGATATCATCAAAGGATCACGCAAACGCCGCATTGCTATGGGTTCTGGTGTGCAAGTGCAAGACGTCAACCGGCTGTTGAAA
Organism: Serratia microhaemolytica; assembly: GCF_004011885.1. Taxonomy (GTDB): domain Bacteria; phylum Pseudomonadota; class Gammaproteobacteria; order Enterobacterales; family Enterobacteriaceae; genus Serratia_G; species Serratia_G microhaemolytica. The sequence continues at coordinate 40,947 of NZ_SBEF01000010.1, forward strand.
CAGTTCGACGATATGCAACGCATGATGAAGAAAATGAAAAAAGGCGGATTAGCCAAAATGATGCGCGGCATGAAAGGGATGATGCCACCGGGTTTTCCTGGTCGTTAACTTCACATTTTATTGCCAGTTAATTTATTGATAGCTTTACTTTTAACTGGCAAAAAACACGATATCACTAAAAAGCCCACCACCAATTTGCGCTTTAGATTGCTTTTGGCGTCAAAATGGGTAAAATTTTCGGGCTTTTTGTACCCACATTATCTAGTGAGTAAGGCGATTAGCAACTCTTTTTCCGAGTGCTACACTGCGGTTACCGCCTGTATATCTCAGGGTTTAGAGTGTGCGATCACCACCTACCGCTGGCAATGTTGAGTATCTATTGCAACCGGCCCCTGCCCTCAATGGGGCCGATTGTTTTATTAACTAAAGAGGATGTTATGGTAACAATTCGTTTGGCACGTGGCGGCGCTAAAAAGCGTCCGTTTTATCAAGTCGTAGTCACCGACAGCCGCAACCCGCGTGATGGTCGTTTTATCGAGCGTGTGGGCTTCTTTAACCCAATCGCTTCCGGTCAAGCGGAAGAACTGCGTCTGGATCTGGACCGCGTCGAGCATTGGCTGGGTCTGGGTGCTACCGCATCTGATCGCGTTCAGGCGCTGATCAAACAAGCAAAAAAAGCAGCATAATCTGTTGCGGTGGTAACAATGAGCAAACAACTTCATCCAGTAGCACCCTCTCAACCGCTAGTTCTCGGTAAAATGGGCTCTACTTACGGTATCCGTGGTTGGCTCAGAATGTTCTCATCCACCGAAGATGCCGAAAACATCTTTGACTATCAGCCCTGGTTTATCCAGCGTGCGGGTCAATGGCAACTCATTGAGTTGGAAGACTGGAAACGACATAACCACGATCTGATTATCAAAATCAAAGGTATTGATGATCGGGATGCGGCAAATCTGCTGACAAATTGCGAAATTATCGTAGATTCAGAACAATTGCCGCCGCTTGACGGTGATGATTATTACTGGAAAGACCTTATGGGCTGCCAAGTGATCACCACTGCCGGATACGAACTGGGCAAAGTCATCGACATGATGGAGACCGGTTCAAACGACGTCTTGGTTGTACGTGCCAATCTGAAAGATGCGTTCGGTATGAAGGAGCGGTTAATACCGTTTCTCCATCAGCAGGTTATCAAGAGAGTTGATCTCTCCATTAAGGTTATCGAAGTGGAATGGGATCCTGGTTTTTGACCACCGTATTTATCGTTAACGGTTGGCATAACAGTACGGAGATTGGCGCATGTTTATCGGTATTGTAAGCCTATTTCCGGAAATGTTTCGCGCCGTCACCGATTACGGGGTTACTGGCCGAGCAGTAAAAAATGGCCTATTAAGCGTACAGTGTTGGAGTCCACGCGACTTCACCCACGATCGACATCGTACCGTGGACGACCGCCCATATGGCGGTGGCCCTGGCATGTTGATGATGGTTCAGCCACTACGGGCTGCCATCTCTGCGGCAAAAGCTGCTGTAGGCGAGGGGGCAAAGGTGATTTATCTGTCACCTCAGGGGCGTAAACTGGATCAGACCGGTGTATGTGAGTTAGCCCGCAACCAGAAAATGATACTGGTCTGTGGTCGCTACGAAGGGATAGATGAGCGCGTGATCGAAACCGAAATTGACGAAGAATGGTCAATTGGTGATTACGTACTGAGTGGTGGTGAGCTACCGGCAATGATTCTGATCGACTCCGTCGCCCGTTTTCTGCCGGGAGTTTTGGGTCATCAGGCTTCAGCAGAAGAGGACTCTTTTGCCAGTGGATTACTCGATTGCCCACACTATACCCGCCCTGAGATACTGGAAGGGCTTGAAGTTCCAGCAGTATTACTGTCAGGAAATCATGCCCAGATACGTCGCTGGCGCTTGAAACAATCGCTTGGCCGTACTTGGCTTAGAAGATCTGAACTTCTACAAAGCCTAGCTCTGACTGACGAGCAAAAGGCGTTACTGGCCGAATTCCAGCGGGAATATCAGGCTAAGTAACGAAACCATCAGGGGATTCTGGATCATTCAGCATCGCCGATATATCAGTTTACCTAGGGTAAGAGACATACTATGAGCAACATTATTAAGCAACTTGAACAAGAACAGATGAAGCAGAACCTACCTGCTTTCCGCCCTGGTGATTCAGTGGAAGTGAAGGTATGGGTCGTTGAAGGCAGCAAAAAGCGTCTGCAGGCATTTGAGGGCGTGGTTATCGCCATTCGTAACCGCGGTCTGCACTCTGCATTCACTGTTCGTAAGATTTCCAACGGCGAAGGCGTTGAGCGCGTATTCCAAACTCACTCGCCAGTAGTTGACAGCATTACTGTTAAACGCCGTGGTGCCGTTCGTAAAGCTAAACTGTACTACCTGCGTGAGCGTACTGGTAAGGCTGCTCGTATTAAAGAGCGCTTAAACTAAGATACAGCACACGCTGCATCCCAAGTTAATAATTATAAAGGGCCTATCTCTATTGATAGGCCCTTTTTGCTGGTCACAGACCACCGCTATTTCACCATGCTAGCTGCGTACATCTGGTACGCAGGCCAGCCGTATGCAACATCGCTAACACTGCCTTTCGATAACAGATCCCGTTGACCAGTACCCAAATGGCCAATATCGTGCCGAACCTACTACTGAGACGGTCTAGCGAGTAACAGCAAAAGTGAGTAGAACCGAAAATGTCGACAGCCGGCTGCGCTAGGCAACAGGCTGTCGAATCAGCAAGGTGAGATAATCAATTAAGAATCGAGCGCTTGTTGCTGTTCTCCGGCGCTCTTGCTGCCGAACCGACGACGCACCACCACAAAGAACACCGGCACAAAGAAGATTGCCAGCACCGTTGCTGCCACCATCCCGCCCATTACACCGGTACCCACTGCATGTTGTGCGCCAGATCCTGCACCACTGCTGATAACCAGAGGCAACACACCGAGGATAAACGCCAACGATGTCATCAGAATTGGACGTAAACGCATACGTACCGCATCCAGCGTAGCTTCAATCAGCCCTTTGCCTTCTTTATCCATTAAGTCCTTGGCAAACTCAACAATCAGAATGGCGTTCTTCGCCGACAAGCCGATGGTCGTTAATAGCCCAACCTTGAAGTAAATATCATTCTCCAATCCACGTAAGCTAGTCGCCAGTAATGCACCAATTACACCGAGCGGCACTACCAGCATCACCGAGAAAGGAATCGACCAGCTCTCATACAGTGCAGCCAAACACAAGAACACCACAATCAGCGAAATTGCATACAGCGCCGGTGCCTGGTTACCCGCCAACCGCTCTTGATAGGACATTCCTGTCCAATCATAGCCGATACCCGCAGGCAACTTGCCCGCCAACTCTTCCATCAGTGCCATCGCTTCACCGGTACTGCGCCCAGGTGTAGCCTGGCCTTGGATCTGCATCGATGGCTGACCGTTATAACGCTCTAAGCGTGGTGAACCAAACTGCCAGCGTGCCGAAGAGAAGGCCGAGAATGGCACCATCTGACCATGACTACCACGGACATACCAGTTATCAATATCTTGCGGTAACATCCGGAACGGTGCTTCCGCTTGAATATAAACGCGCTTCACTCGGCCTCGGTCGATAAAATCATTGACATAAGCGCCACCGACAGCACTGCTGAGTGTGGTGTTGATATCATTGAGCGAAACACCAAGTGCTGCTGCCTTCTCTTGGTCAATATCCAACTTAAACTGCGGCGTATCCTCTAGGCCATTTGGGCGCACACGTACCAGTAACTCTGGGTGTTGTGCTGCCATTCCTAAAAGCTGATTACGTGCCTGAGTCAGTTTTTCATGCCCTAAATTACCTTGATCAAGCAGTTGGAAATCAAACCCGCTTGCGGTGCCTAACTCGACAATCGCTGGCAAATTGAAAGCGAATACAAAGCCATCCTTAATTTGTGAGAATGCCCCCATTGCGCGACCAATAATCGCCGGCACCTTGTTTGCAGCACCATGGCGCTCAGACCAATCTTTCAGGCTGATAAATGCCAATCCCGTATTCTGTCCCTGGCCACTAAAACCAAATCCATTCACTGTAAATACTGAACGCACATTATCGGCTTCTTTGGTGAGGAAGTGGGCATTGACCTGATCCATCACCAGTTGGGTACGCTCTTGGGTCGCACCAGCCGGTAGCTGCACCATCGCCAGTAACATGCCCTGATCTTCATCGGGTAAAAAGGATGCTGGCAGACGTATAAACAGAAATACCATCCCGACAACAATCGCCAAATAGATCACCAAATAGCGCCCAGCACTGCGCACCATGCTGGCAACACTGTTGGTGTAGTGATGAGTACTTTTGCTAAACAGACGGTTGAACCAGCCAAAAAACCCGGTGGTAATGCCATGATCGCCTTTCGGGATCGGTTTTAGCATTGTGGCACAGAGTGCTGGAGTCAAGATCAAGGCTACCAGTACTGAAAGCACCATCGCAGAAACAATGGTGATCGAAAACTGGCGATAGATAGCACCGGTAGAACCACCAAAGAAAGCCATCGGAATAAATACTGCCGACAACACCAAAGCGATACCGACCAACGCGCCCTGGATCTGCTCCATCGAACGCTTAGTCGCCTCCTTCGGTGATAATCCCTCCTCTGCCATCACGCGCTCAACGTTCTCAACCACGACAATCGCATCGTCAACCAATAGACCGATTGCCAGCACCATCGCAAACATCGTCAAGGTGTTAATCGAGAATCCAAACGCGGCCAGAATGGCAAATGTACCCAACAAAACCACCGGTACTGCGATAGTTGGGATCAGCGTAGCGCGGAAATTCTGCAAGAACAGATACATCACCAGAAATACCAGAATAATCGCCTCAATCAGTGTTTTAACCACTTCATTGATCGAAATTTTGACAAATGGTGTCGTATCATAAGGATAAACTGCACTCAAGCCAGCAGGGAAAAATGGCTCCAGTTGGCTCAATTCGGCTTTCACCGCAGTGGCAGTATTTAAGGCATTCGCCCCAGTCGCCAATTTAATCGCCAGACCGGCAGCAGGTTTGCCATTATAACGCGCAATGACATTGTAACCTTCGCCACCCAGTTCAATTTTGGCCACATCTCTCAGCCGTACTTGTGAACCATCGCTGTTCACCTTGAGCAAGATATTGCCGAACTCTTCTGGCGTGCTTAACCGTGTCTGTACAATAATCGAGGCATTCAGTTGTTGCCCTTTAACTGGCGGTGTTCCCCCCAGTTGACCACCAGCAATCTGGTTGTTCTGCACCCTGATTGCCGATACCACATCACCCGGCATCAACTGGAAATTATGTAACTTATTCGGATCTAACCAGATACGCATCGCATACTGCGAACCAAAAAGCTGTACACTGCCAACACCGGAAGTACGGCTCAGTCTATCCTGTACATTAGAACCGACGTAATCAGCGATATCTTCCTGTGTCATACTGCCGTCTTCCGAAATAAAGCCGACCACCATCAGGAAACTGCTGCTTGACTTACCAACCCGCACCCCTTGCTGCTGCACCTGTTGTGGCAACAGTGGCATGGCAAGTTGCAGTTTGTTCTGCACTTGCACCTGGGCAACATCGGGATCAGTATCTGAACTGAAAGTTAAGGTGATTTGGGCATTGCCCGCAGCATCGCTGCTGGAGGACATATAGAGCAGATTATCAATTCCATTCATATTCTGCTCAATCACCTGTGTAACGGTATCCTGTACCGTTTGTGCATCAGCGCCTGGGTAGCTGGCACCAATCGTCACCGCCGGTGGTGCAATATTAGGATATTGTGACACCGGCAACTTAATGATCGACAAAAGCCCCGCCAGCATCACGATAATAGCGAGTACCCACGCAAAGATCGGGCGATCTATAAAGAACTTAGCCATCGACTATCGCTTCCTCAATTATCGTTTCTGTGCCGCACTAGAGGCTGGTTGTGATTGAGCGGGTGCATTGAGATCGATCTCGCTCGCTTTTACCGAGGCGCCAGGTCTTACGCGCTGTAATCCACTGACGATAACACGATCGCCAGCCTTAACGCCCGCAGTGACCAGCCATTGATTGCCTACCGTTTGATCAGCCTGCAACACTCGCAGTTCGACTTTGTCATCAGCGCCTACCACCAGTGCTGTCGCTTCACCTCGCGGATTGCGTGTCACCCCTTGCTGGGGCACTAGCACCGCATCGGGTTTCTCGCCTTGGTTGAGGCGTGCGCGAACAAACATACCGGGAAGCAGTTGTTTGTCAGGATTAGGGAAGACCGCTCGCAGTGTGATTGCCCCTGTGGTTTGATCAACCGTCAAATCAGAAAACTCCAGCGTACCGGCTTGAGCGTACTCCTGCTGGTTGTCCAGCAGCAACTTCACCTGAATTTTGCCGTTTTGCTGCACCAGTGAACCATCGGTCAACGCCTGCTTCAAGCGTAGATAGTCACTGGCACTCTGTTTGATATCGACAAACATGGGATCCAGTTGCTGCACAGTGGAAAGTGGAGCCGGTTGGCCGCTAGTGACCAGCGCACCTTCACTAACCGCAGAAACACCAATACGCCCAGAAATCGGTGAAGTCACTTTGGTGTAGGCCAAATTGATACGCGCACTCTCCACTGCTGCTTTCGCTGCCAACACAGCGGCTTTAGCCTGCATCAACAGTGATGACGCAGTGTCATAATCCTGTTTACTGACATAGTTGCTACCGCGCAATGGTCGATAACGTTCAACCGTCAAACGAGCGATCTCCTCAGCGGCTTCCGCTTTGGCTAGCTCGCCCTTAGCGCTCTCGTAGGCTGCCTGATAGCTGGCAGGGTCGATCTGATACAGTGAAACACCCGCTTGAATTTCTGCACCTTCGACAAAGTTGCGGCTCAGAATAATACCACTCACCTGCGGGCGCACCTCGGCAATACGATAAGGTGCGGTACGGCCAGGTAACTCTGTCGTTATTGCCAACGGCTCAGCCTTTAGTGTCACCACCCCTACCGATGGTGTTGAATTGTGCCCCTGTTGTGGCTGTTTATTGTCACACCCTGCGACCATGAAACCACCTGACAGGATCATAAGTGCTACCAGAGGCGATAACCCTATATTTTTTTTCATCTAAAAAACCTCAACTATCCGGCTTTAACTTAAAATCGTCAATGGATCACAAACCTGTCAAACCCATTACTGCGCTAATCTCATCTGCGTGCTATGATACATACATTCGCGAATGTATGTAAATCACACTTTTAATAAACAACGTTATGGCACGAAAAACCAAACAGCAAGCGCAACAGACACGGGAACAACTGCTTGATTCAGCATTAAACGTATTTTCGGAACGTGGCGTGTCATCAACCTCACTGGCCGATATCGCCACTGCCGCAGGGGTCACACGTGGTGCAATTTACTGGCACTTTAAGAATAAAGTAGACCTGTTTAATGAAATTTGGCAGCGTTCGCACGCAAAAATAAACCAGTTGGAGCTCACTTATCAGGCAAAGTTTCCTGATGACCCGTTGCGTGTTCTCAAAGAGTTGCTGACTTACATCCTGATCGCGACTGTCGATGATCACCACCGCCGAGCGTTGATGGAGATCGTGTTCCATAAATGCGAATTCGTTGGTGAAATGATGCCACTGTGTGATGCCCGAAGAGCACTCTACAGTGAGAGCTATCAGCGTATTGAACAGGTGCTGATCACCTGTATTCACCATAAACAATTGCCGCTTGATCTGCATACACGCCGAGCTACGGTGCTACTGCGCGCTTACATGACCGGACTGATGGAAAACTGGCTATTTATGCCTGAAAGCTTTGATTTGAAATCAGATGCCAGCCTGCTGGTTGATGCCTTCATTGATCTGATCCAGCTTAGCCCGTCACTACGGCAGCCCATCTCCAGTGCAGGTAATTGACCATGTCGGATCACCTTATTCGCGGTTAACATATTCGCACAGCCTCAATTAACAACACTCAAATTAAGCTACAAGGATACACCATGTCATCACTGTTGATTATTGCCAACGGCGCTGCTTACGGCGCTGAATCGCTGTTCAACGCGCTACGCTTAGCGATTGCACTAAAAGAACAACAACCGACGTTGAGACTGAAACTGTTTCTGATGTCTGACGCCGTAGTCGCAGGGCTTGCTGGACAACAACCACGTGAAGGTTATCATCTACAGCAGATGCTAGAAATACTCACCGCACAACATGTACCCGTGAAATTGTGCAAAACCTGCAGTGACGCACGCGGTATCAGTCAACTCAAACTGGCTGACGGTGTCACAATTGGCACTCTGGCCGAATTAGCTGAGTGGACATTAAGCACAGAGAAGGTGCTCACCTTCTAGTATGGTGGTAGGAACAATCGACCGCATTATCTACAGCCACTAAAAGCAACTGTTTGCTATTATCGGCATCTCGCCAAAAAAATAGCGCGCTAACGCGCTGACTAAAATAGTCGAGAGACGGAAAAAACAGCCCTCTTCAGCATCTATCAGCACGCTGGACAGTGCATTCAACCTCGGTGCTGTGCTAACTCTGCACTCACTGACACACTGCCAGCTTGGCTGATCTTGGCTTGATAATCTCTGCGCACAATTTCTAACGCAGCCAGCACCGTTGCCGGTTCAACTTCGTTACACTCCAGCAGATAAATCAAATCAACTGCCAGTTGCAATTCAGGGGAGGCATTTTCTAGTGACATAGATCCCACATGATAGATGGATACAGAGCGCTGCGGCTTCGTTTGATTGCTATTGGCAAACAAACCGCCCAAGTATCGTGAACTGAAATATAGGCCAAGAATAATAGCGCAAATTGAGTAAGAAACCTTCAAGAATTACTTTCTTTACCCTCTATACTGCGTTCAATTCGTGCTAATGCCTGTCGACAACGCTGCAATCTACCCTCAAGTGCCGCCAATTCCTGTTGCAATTTACGCTGTTCAGCCAGAGTTGTTTGCCGTGCTAACAGACTCTCGCGATCTTGCAACATCGCTAACAAACGGCGCTCATAACCTTGGTGTTCTGCCAGTTTTTGATAGAGATCGAATACCTGCGGTTGCCGAGGCTGATTCTTTTCGCGAATAGATTGAGTGGCGATTTCACGCTGTAATGCGCTCAATTGTGCTACCAGTTTTTCGGCCAGAAAAGCGACCTGCGCGTGATGTTTGTTAGCCACTTCAATCTGCAATTGGGCAAAATTTTTCTCTACTTCAGCAAGATAGTCACGCAATCTTGTCCCGCGACAAGCGAACAGCAGTACATCAAAACGCGCCTGTTGAACCGAGCTATCCGCATAAGGCTCAACTGCCTGAGCTAACAGCACAAGTTGACTACTCAGTGTTTGTAATAACAACTGGCTATTCACGCACTCCCCCTTCTACACGGCCAGACAGCAGCACAGTCAACGACACTGTTTACGCTGGTTCACATTGGCACAAATTCAACCTGACTACTTCAGACTGACTACACAACAACTTAGCAGCTTATCGCCGTTATCTGGCTAGAGTACTCACTCCGAGCTGTTTTCGAGCATAACAAAAAAACCATTAATCTCGCACTGCCGGTTGCATTTATCAGTAATTTTGCATAGATTTGGGCGTTTTCGTGCGCAGGTTTTCCCGCCATTTTTAGACCGGGCTTGGCTGTTGAAGGCTTGCATAGCGCTTATTATTGGTTTTATCAGGCAATCACTATGACGGCTACAACGCAGCAACTACAATTTATTAAAGACAGCATTAAAACTATCCCTGACTATCCCAAGCCGGGCATTATCTTTCGTGATGTCACTAGCTTATTGGAAGATCCTCAAGCCTACGCTTGTAGCATTCAGTTGTTGACTGAACATTATCGCCAGGCAGGCATCACCAAAGTGGTGGGCACTGAAGCACGTGGTTTCCTGTTTGGTGCCCCAGTTGCTCTGGCACTGGGTGTTGGTTTTATCCCCGTGCGCAAACCAGGAAAGTTACCACGTGCAACACTGAGTGAAAGTTACGAACTGGAGTATGGCACCGACAATCTTGAGATCCACACCGATGCAATCACTGCTGGTGACAACGTATTGGTGGTAGACGATCTACTCGCCACAGGTGGCACCATTGAAGCAACGGCCAGCTTGGTGCGCCGTTTAGGCGGCACAGTAAAACACGCGGCTTTTATTATCAATCTACCCGATCTGGGCGGAGAGACCCGCTTGAACAAACTGGGGATTGAATGTTATAACCTGGTCAATTTTCCAGGCCATTAATCGTGCCAACGACACCCTGCACTGTGCAGAGTCAACCTGCGCTGACGGTTAATCGATAACAGCCTCGCAGATCATTAGCGGCCTGTGTTAGCATGGCCGCCTCACTGTTTTAAACTTTGCGGTATTAATGAGCTATCAGGTTCTCGCCCGTAAGTGGCGCCCCCAAACCTTCGCCGATGTGGTCGGCCAAGAACATGTTTTGACCGCTATCGCCAATGGTCTGAAACTTGGGCGGTTACATCATGCCTACCTGTTCTCTGGCACACGTGGTGTGGGTAAAACCACCATCGCTCGCCTGTTCGCTAAAGGGCTGAACTGTGTTACCGGTATCACCGCAACACCTTGTGGGCGCTGTGATAATTGCCAACAGATTGAGCAAGGTCGTTTTGTTGATCTGATCGAGATCGATGCTGCCTCAAGAACCAAAGTTGAAGATACTCGAGAGCTACTCGACAACGTACAATATGCCCCAGCGCAAGGTCGCTTTAAGGTCTACCTGATCGATGAAGTACACATGCTTTCGCGTCACAGCTTTAATGCTCTGCTAAAAACGCTGGAAGAGCCACCAGCACACGTTAAATTTCTGCTTGCCACTACCGATCCACAAAAATTACCGATTACCATTCTATCGCGCTGTTTGCAATTTCATCTCAAAGCGATGGATCTGGAACTGATACGCCAGCAATTAGAGTCGATCTTACAGGCAGAGCAAATCAGCAGCGATAACCGAGCGCTACAACTGCTGGCGCGCGCTGCCGATGGCAGTATGCGTGATGCATTAAGCCTTACTGATCAGGCCATTGCTCTTGGGCAAGGCCAAATCAGCAGTGAAATTGTCAGCCAAATGTTGGGCACGCTTGACGATCAGCAGCCATTAGCAATTTTAGAAGCATTAGTGAATGCCAATGGTGAAAGCGTCATGAGCCAACTCACCCAAGCGGCTGCGCGTGCGGTAGATTGGGAAAATCTATTGGTTGAGATGTTAACCTTGTTGCATCGTATCGCCATGATACAGCTACTGCCCTCGGCACTGGATAGTCTGTATGCACCGGTTGAACAGCGGCTGCGCGAACTGGCGCGCACCATGCCACCGGAAGATGTACAGCTCTACTATCAAATCTTACTGATGGGCCGTAAAGAGTTACCATTAGCTCCTGACCGTCGTATGGGTATTGAAATGACGCTGCTGCGCGCACTGGCATTTCATCCCAAAGCGGTGATAGCGGCACCCAATTCACCAACCGCCGCCAACGGGGTATTACCACAATCCTCATCACCACTATCCGCGTCAGCCGCTGCACCCGCTCCCCCGGGATCAAACCAAAATACAGCGGTCACACAGCCAATACCTGCCGTGCAACCCACCAGTGCTAGCACAGGCAACACGCACCTCTCTGAGACCACCGCGCAATTACTAAAAGCGCGCAGCCAACTCCTACGGCAACAAGGAAACAACAGCACAAAAAAGGATGAACCGGCAGCGCCGGCAAAAGCGCGGCCGGGCAACTCGACACTGGAGCGTTTGGCTTCGGTGGTTGAACGCATTCAACCACGCAGCACAGAACAAGCCATCGACCCCTCAAGCAATAACCCGAGCAGCATCAAACAAGACGCTTATCGCTGGCGAGCACAGAACGAGCCCAGCAGTAATACTGCTCCGGTCACTACGCCGAAAGCATTGCGAGCAGCGCTTGAACACGAAAAGACCTCGGCAGAGTTACAGGCTAAGCTGGTAGCGGAAGCGATAGAGCGTGACAGTTGGGCCAGTGACATCGCCCAACTCACACTACCCAAACTGGTTGAGCAACTGGCGCTCAACAGTTTTAGGCAGCAAGTATCGGCCAGCGAGATCTGTCTGCACTTACGCACCGCACAGCGTCACCTGAACACCACATCAGCACACAACCACTTGAGCGCAGCATTAAGCCAATTACTGGCTCAACCAGTTGAACTGACGATAGTAGCAGACGATAATCCGGCAACGCGCACTCCACTGGAGTGGCGACAAGCCATTTATGAAGAAAAGCTGGCACAAGCACGCCAGTCGATTGTTGCGGATCCTCATATTCAGATGTTGTGTCAACTGTTTGATGCCGATCTGGATCAAGAGAGCATCCGCCCCGTTTAATGCCGGGTATCCTACACGGCCAACACAATGAGAGACAATTATGTTTGGTAAAGCTGGTTTGGGCAATTTAATGAAGCAAGCCCAGCAAATGCAGGAAAAAATGCAACAGATGCAGGAAGAGATCGCCAGACTGGAAGTGACGGGTGAATCGGGCGCGGGTCTGGTTAAAGTCACCATCAACGGCGCACATAACTGTCGCCGGGTAGAAATAGATCCCAGCCTGATGGAAGATGACAAAGAGATGCTGGAAGATTTGATCGCTGCGGCTTTCAACGATGCGGCGCGCCGTATTGAAGAGGAGCAAAAAAGCAAAATGGCTGCCGTTTCTGGCGGAATGCAACTGCCGCCAGGCTTCAAGATGCCGTTCTAATGCAGACCAGCCCACTTCTTGAGTCATTAATGGAAGCGTTGCGCTGTCTACCGGGCGTAGGCCCGAAATCGGCGCAACGTATGGCATTCCAACTGTTGCAGCGTGATCGCAGTGGTGGTATGCGTTTGGCACAAGCGCTTACGCGCGCCATGTCGGAAATTGGTCACTGCAGCGACTGCCGTACCTTTACCGAACAGGAACGCTGCACCATCTGCAACAATCCACGCCGCCAACAGAGCGGGCAACTCTGCGTAGTGGAAACACCCGCCGACATCCATGCGATCGAACAGACTGGACAGTTCTCCGGTCGCTACTTTGTTTTGATGGGGCACCTGTCGCCACTGGATGGCATCGGCCCAGGCGATATTGGCCTCGATCTGCTGGAACAACGGCTGGCCAAAGAAACCATCAGCGAAGTGATCTTGGCCACCAATCCAACTGTAGAGGGGGATGCTACTGCCAGCTACATTGCTGAAATTTGCCACCAATATGGTATCGTTGCCAGCCGCATCGCTCACGGCGTACCCGTCGGTGGTGAATTAGAGATGGTCGATGGCACTACGCTATCACACTCATTGGCTGGTCGTCACACCATCAAATTTTAGCGCTACCAGACCGCACACCCCGGTACCCTTTCAATGATGAACTGGCCCGAGGTGGCGGTATTACCGAACAACCACGGCGGTTTGTCTACCAAGGCTATCAGCCAAACAACCCCCCTATCGCTAGCCAGCGATCGCAACAAAAATTTTCTGCTAGCTGCTTGAAAAATTCAGGGTTACCCCCATTTGCTAGTCATCGTTCGCTTTAGTCATGACTGTCTTTGAGGTAATCAATGAGTATGAAAAGTCAAGAAACCCGTAGTTTTCAATCTGAAGTCAAGCAGTTACTGCATTTAATGATCCATTCGCTCTACTCTAATAAAGAAATTTTTCTGCGTGAGCTGATCTCGAATGCTTCTGATGCGGCTGATAAATTACGTTTTCGTGCCCTGTCGCAGCCCGAGCTTTATGAAGGTGATGGTGAACTGCGTGTACGTCTCGGCTTTGATAAAGAACAACGCACCCTGACCATCTCCGATAACGGCATCGGTATGACGCGTGACGAAGTCATTGACAACTTAGGTACCATCGCCAAATCAGGGACCAAAGCTTTCCTGGAGTCGATCGGTTCTGATCAGGCAAAAGATAGCCAGTTGATTGGCCAGTTCGGTGTTGGTTTCTACTCAGCATTTATCGTCGCTGACAAAGTTACCGTGCGCACACGCGCTGCGGGTACCAGTGCAGACCAAGCGGTATTCTGGGAGTCTGCCGGTGAGGGTGACTACACCATCGCCGATATCAGCAAAGTTGATCGTGGCACCGAAATTACGTTGCACCTGCGTGAAGGTGAAGATGAGTTCCTCAGCGATTGGCGTTTACGCTCGGTGATTGGTAAATACTCTGATCACATTGCCCTGCCTGTGGAAATTGAGACCAAAAACGAAAACGAAGAAGACGACAGCGTTACCGTTAGTTGGGAAAAAATCAATAAAGCGCAAGCACTCTGGACACGCAGCAAGTCAGATATCAGTGATGATGAATATAAAGAGTTTTATAAACACATCGCCCATGACTTCTCTGATCCACTCGTCTGGAGCCACAACCGGGTTGAAGGTAAACAGGAGTACACCAGCTTACTCTACATCCCAGCACAAGCGCCGTGGGATCTGTGGAACCGTGACCATAAACGTGGCCTAAAACTCTATGTTCAGCGCGTATTTATCATGGATGACGCAGAACAGTTCATGCCTAACTACCTGCGCTTTGTACGCGGGCTGATCGACTCTAACGATCTACCACTCAACGTTTCGCGTGAAATTTTGCAGGACAACCGCATTACGCAGAACCTGCGTGGCGCATTGACCAAACGCGTACTGCAAATGCTGGATAAAATGGCGAAAGATGATAGTGAAAACTATCAGAAGTTTTGGCAGCAGTTTGGTTTAGTACTCAAAGAAGGGCCAGCGGAAGATCACAGCAATCAAGAAGCGATTGCCAAACTGCTACGCTTTGCCACTACCCACAGTGACAGCTCGGCGCAAACCGTTTCGCTGGAAGAATATGTTGGCCGCATGATCGAAGGCCAAGAAAAAATCTACTACATCACCGCAGACAGCTACGCTGCGGCGAAGAGCAGCCCACACCTTGAGCTGTTCCGCAAAAAAGGCATTGAGGTACTGCTGCTCTCCGATCGTATCGACGAGTGGATGATGAGCTATCTGACTAAATTTGATGAGAAAACATTCCAGTCAGTCAGCAAAGCAGATGAAGATCTGGAAAAATTAGCTGATGAAAGCGAAGAGCAGAAAGAGGCCGAAAAACAGCTTGAGCCATTTATCGAGCGAGTTAAAACACTGCTCGGTGAGCGAGTGAAAGATGTGCGACTGACTCATCGTTTAACCGATACACCGGCCATCATCACCACCGATGCCAACGAGATGAGCACCCAAATGGCGAAGCTATTTGCTGCCGCTGGGCAAGAGGCACCCGAGGTGAAGTATATCTTCGAACTCAACCCAGATCACACTCTGGTCAAACGTGCCGCTGAATTGCAAGATGAAGCACAGTTTGCTGAGTGGATCGAACTCCTGCTGGATCAAGCGCTACTGGCAGAGCGCGGCACACTGGAAGATCCTAACCAGTTTATCCGCCGCATCAATAAACTGCTCGGAGCCTAAGCGGTTACTCGATTCTCGATCACTGCTATATGCGGGTAAATCAACCAGGGCAGATCCACTGCCCTGGTATAACACACGGCTAAGATAACTGCTCATTTGCTGACAACACCGTTTAGATAATGCTGTTATTCACCCCCTTCACTCGCAGAGCTGACAAACTGACTTAAGCAACAAGCCGAGTTAGCAACATAGCGCCTGGTGTCGATCAATCCGCCGCTTTACACACCGCTGTTCAGGTTGCCAACCATCACACTGTATTTTGACAAACACAGCAAACCGAGGCTAACTCGGCCACTTACTGCCGCTTCAACCTTGAGCCATACCCCGATAAAATGGTAAGGTTACTGGTTTGGTAATGTTACAAAATTTGAAACCACGCCAAGCCAGCTCAACTGCCGCTTGGTATGGGGCATCACCCTAAACGCAGGCAAGTTGCTGGCACGCTCGAATTGCTGGTAACTGGTTGTTAGTCACTGATAGATAAACCGATAGCTAAACAATTTGTAATCACACAGAGCAAGGGGATTTACGCAATGCGTATCATTCTGCTAGGCGCCCCAGGCGCAGGTAAAGGCACACAGGCTCAATTCATCATGGCGAAATATGGCATTCCGCAAATTTCCACGGGTGATATGTTACGTGCAGCCGTCAAGGCCGGTACTGAACTGGGCAAGCAGGCGAAAGAAATAATGGATGCTGGCAAACTGGTCACAGATGAGCTGGTTATTGCGCTGGTAAAAGAGCGTATCGCACAACCAGATTGCCAGCAGGGTTTCCTGCTCGATGGTTTCCCGCGTACCATTCCACAAGCCGACGCGATGAAAGAAGCAGGCATCAACGTCGATTATGTACTGGAGTTCGATGTACCCGATGAGCTGATTATCGATCGTATCGTAGGTCGCCGTGTTCATGCCCCATCTGGTCGCGTTTATCACATCAAATACAACCCACCCAAAGTTGCCGATCACGACGATATCACCGGAGAAGCACTTACCATCCGTAAAGATGATCAGGAAGAGACGGTGCGCAAACGTCTGGTCGAATATCATCAAATGACCGCGCCACTGATTAGCTACTATCGTCAGGAAGCAGCGGCTGGCAACACACAATACCACTGCATCGACGGAACGCGTCAAGTGACCGAAGTCAGTGCTGAGCTGGCCAACATTCTATAAAGCAGCACAACTGAACTTAACCACGGCAAACAATACAGCATGGGCAACCTAACACGTTGCCCAACACGAACAACGTCTGCTGGCTTGCTTGCCATACCCCGTCTCATTAACCACACATACCTGCTGCCAATCGGTTAACCTAACCAAGAGAGGAATGGATGATCAGGCAAGCAAACTTTCTACAACAGGCTACCGCCCGCCAGATTGTGCAACGCGCAATGCATATCATCCCTCACTCAGTCAATGTGATGGATAGCAACGGGGTGATCATTGCCTCTGGTGACCCCAGTCGCCTGTATCAATGCCATGAAGGGGCACTGCTCGCATTAGCCGAGAATCGAGTGGTAGAAATAGACAGTGCAACCGCTCGTCAATTGAAAGGTGTGCAACCCGGTGTCAACCTACCGTTCAACTTTCGTCAGCAACGCATAGGAGCTATTGGTATTTCTGGCGATCCCACTACAGTGCGTGCCTATGCTGAACTGGTAAAAATGGCCGCAGAGTTGATGGTTGAACAGGCCGCGATGCTTGAGCAGCATCAGTGGCAAAAGCACTACCGTGAAGCACTGGCCAACCAGTTGCTGCAACCCACACGTCAAACCGGATTACCACAAGAGTTGGCGGCCTATCTGGATTGGGATCTTCAGCAACCGCTCATCGTCTGGCTACTTGAACTGTATCAACCAACAGCGGTAACACTACAAAATGTGTTCGCAGAGTTGCAACGCAGCCAGCCTGATGCACTCATCACCCAGCCACAGTTTAATGAGTTGGTGCTACTACGCCCTGCCAGCCATAAACAGCGCCACTGGCAATTTTCACAAGAACAAAAACAGGCGCAGCAGCTACAGCGCACACTACAAAAACAGTGTCGTTTTCGCCTGATTGTTGGTGGCTTTTTTGACGCAGAAGATGCCCCCTACCGCTCACTACAAACAGCCCGTGCCGTGCAAAACCTAGCGCGTCAACAGCAGCTTGATCACTCGCTGCTATTTTATCAGCAACACGCACTACCCGCGTTGCTCTGTGATGTTGCGCAGCCTTGGCGCATTGAAGAACTCTGCCGACCCTGGCAACAACTCGCCGAACAGGATAAAAACGGCGTGCTGCGTCACACCCTGAGACAATATCTTCATCACCATGCTGATTTGAATGCAACTGCATCAAGTTTACATATCCATATCAACACATTGCGCTATCGACTCCAGTGTATTGAAAAAAAATGCGCGATTAAAATCAGCCGCTTAACCGAACTCTTTCCGCTCTATGTTGGTATGTTGTTCGACAGCAACATTTAATGTTTTCTGGCTGCCAGCAGCAGTGATAGATTAACCAGCCAATCACTACTGGCAGCAGGAGATCACCACATCAATGAAAGAGCAACAAACTGGAGTATTGCTGGTAAACCTAGGCACCCCGGATGAGCCTACGCCTCGGGCGATAAAGCGCTATTTAAAGCAGTTTCTCTCTGATCGTCGAGTGGTTGATCTTCCCCGCCTTCTCTGGTGGCCGATCTTGAATGGCATCATCCTGCCAAGGCGTGCGGCACGGGTAGCAAAGCTGTACCAAGAGATCTGGATGGAGCAGGGTTCACCCTTGCTGGTTTATAGCCGTCGGCAGCAACAGCGGTTAGCGGCACAATTAGGCAATATACCGGTTGTATTAGGTATGAGCTACGGCTCACCCAGTTTGGCCAGTGCGCTGGATGAGCTGTTGGCTAACAAGCTAGACGCGTTGATAATCCTGCCACTCTACCCTCAATACTCCTGCTCCACTAGCGCCGCTGTATGGGATGCTATCGCCGAGCGGCTGAAACAATATCGCCGTCTGCCCTCAATACACTTTATCCGCGACTATGCCGACCATCCAGCCTATATTGCCGCATTAAAGCACAGTGTGATGCGCGCAGTGACACAACATGGCATACCGGACTGTCTGCTGGTCTCATTCCACGGCATCCCACAGCGTTACGCTAATCAAGGTGATGACTATCCCCAGCGCTGTGAAGCGACTTTCCAGGCCCTGGCGACTGAGCTGGATTTAACCGCAACACGGTTAGTGATGAGTTATCAATCGCGTTTCGGTCGTGAGCCTTGGCTACTGCCCAACACCGATGAGACAATAGCGCAATTGGCGACCGAGGGTGTACGCCACATTCAGGTGATCTGCCCCGGTTTTTCCGCCGACTGCTTAGAGACACTTGAGGAGATTAACCAACAGAACCGGCAGCTTTTTGTTGCTGCTGGCGGCGAGCGGTTTGAGTATATTCCGGCGCTGAATGATGACGATGCCCATATCGCGTTGCTGCAACAACTGGTGATGCAGCAACTGGAGCGCACAAACTAGGGGGCAACCGCACTGGCAGGTGAACCCGAAGCAGCATCCGCCGCTTCGGGTTGCTCAAGTTTTAGCATCGTCAACATACTCTGAGCAATTTCACGCTCCCCCATCACCACTTGATCAGCACCATGTTCGGTGATGTAACTCAACTCATCATCGTGGTAGGCACAGGCAATAATTTGCAACTCTGGCCGTTTGCTACGTGCTGCGGCAACAATCTCACCGACCTCGTAGCCATTAGGAATGGTGACCAGTAACCAACGCGCACACTCAATGCGCGCCAACTCCATCACCCCGGCATTGGCCGCGTTACCATAAACAGCCTTAATATCCTGTTCGCGTAACGCCTCAACCCGGCTACGCGAATTATCCAGCACCACCAGCGGCACCCCGTTCTGCTGCAGTTGTTCACACAGCACACTGCCGACACGGCCATAACCAACAAGTAACGCATGGTTGCACATATCAACCGGGATCTGCTTCTCCTCTTCTACCGCTTCTTCAAAAATCTGGTCTTCAATTGTCTCGGTTTTTTCCAGATAGCGTTCCAGCAAGCTAAACAGTAGCGGATTAAGCATGATCGACAAAATAGCGCCGGCGAGCACCAGATTGCGCGCTGTCGGCTCCATCATACCCAGCGTGACACCCAGCCCAGCCAGAATAAAAGCGAACTCGCCGATTTGAGCCAAACTGGCGCTGATCGTCAACGCAGTGCGTTTAGAGTGACCAAACAGTTTCACCAGCAGAAATGCCGCCAACGATTTACCAAACAGAATAATCATCAGCGTTGCCAGCACTGCTAGCGGTTTCTCAATCAGGATCATGGGATCAAACAACATACCAACTGAGACAAAGAACAGCACGGCAAATGCGTCACGCAGCGGTAGTGTGTCATGTGCAGCACGCTGACTCAGCTCTGATTCATTAAGCACCATGCCAGCAAAAAAAGCACCTAGCGCAAACGAGACCCCAAACAGCCCGACCGCGCCGTAAGCAATACCCAAAGCTAATGCAAGCACCGCCAAGGTAAACAGCTCACGCGAACCAGTACCGGCCGTTTTTGCCAATATCCAAGGCACCACACGCCGCCCCACCACAATCATCAACAGGATAAAAGCAAAAACCTTGCCCAGCGTGATCACTAATTCACGTAGCAGTTGCATCAAATTGCTGTTATCGCTGCTCAGCATATTACTGGCCGCTGGCAGAAGCACCAGCACCAACACCATCGCCAAATCTTCTACAATTAACCAACCAATCGCGATCTGCCCGCGTTGACTATCAATTAATTGCCTCTCCTCCAGCGCACGCAGCAACACCACCGTACTGGCAGTTGACAGGCAGAGACCAAACACTAAACCAGAAATCAGATCCCATCCCATAAGGTGGGATAACCCAACACCGAGTAGTGTCGCTACCGCAATTTGTGCCACCGCACCGGGGATCGCGATCGACTTCACGGCTAACAAATCTTTTAACGAGAAATGCAACCCAACGCCGAACATCAGCAAGATCACTCCGATTTCGGCCAGTTGTGGCGCCAGTGACGTATCGGCGACAAATCCTGGCGTAAATGGCCCGGCCAATACCCCAGCGGCCAAATAACCGACCAACGGAGAGATACGTAAGCGATTTGCCAACATGCCTAGCAGAAAGGCCAGGCCCAAACCACCCACGATGGTGCTGATCAATGGGGTCGCATTATGCATCTCTTCTTCTCCTACTGCCGAAAACAGCAACAACCAGCATTACCGAAAGATGTCCAGTTTATGATATTTATTCACTAGTTGCTTGGCTGATTACTGTTTTTTTACCACAACCTAGCCAATTAACGCGATTTAGTGCCGCTGTTGTTCAAGATTTGGCAGAAATAGGGTGATAATGCCCAGCAACGGTAAAAAAGCGCAGATTTGATAAACCAACACAATATCGGTTAAATCGGCAATATACCCCAGCACTGCTGCACCTAACCCACCGACACCAAAAGCAAAACCAAAAAACAACCCAGAGATCAGGCCGATTTTGCCTGGGATCAACTCCTGGGCATACACCAAAATCGCCGAGAAAGCGGACGCTAGGATGATCCCAATGATCACCGTAAGCACACCAGTCCAATAGAGAGAGGCATAGGGCAGTGCCAACGTAAACGGCGCAACACCCAGAATGGAACCCCAAATAACATATTTGCGCCCTATCCTGTCACCCAATGGCCCCCCAATAATGGTGCCGGCTGCCACTGCAAACAGAAAAGCAAACAGATGCAATTGCGCACTCTGCACCGAAACACCAAAGCGCTCGATCAGATAGAAGGTGTAATAGCTGCTGATACTGGTCAAATAGATATATTTAGAGAAAATCAGCAACAGCAGAACGACTAACGCACGTACCACCGTGCGTTGTGGTAACCGGTTAATCGACTGTGCGGCTTTAACGCTACGCTGATAACTCTGCTGTTGCAGTTGATACCACTTGCTCACCTGAAGCAACACCACAATTGCTAGCAACGCAGCCAATGAAAACCAGGCAATATTGCCTTTACCATAAGGGGCGATGAGCAATGCTGCCAGTAATGGCCCGAGAGAGGTACCCAAATTGCCACCAACCTGAAATAGCGACTGCGCCAAACCATGCCGACCACCAGAGGCCATACGGGCAACACGCGACGATTCCGGATGGAAGATCGACGAACCGGTGCCAACCAGCGCCGCAGCCAGTAGCACCAGCGCGAATGTGTTGGCGAATGCCAGCAGTAGCAAACCCGTAAGGGTAAACCCCATCCCTATCGGTAACGAATAGGGCTGCGGTTTTTTATCCGTGGCGTAGCCAACCAGCGGCTGCAATAGCGAGGCAGTAAACTGATAGGTCATGGTGATCATGCCAATCTGGACAAAGTTGAGATTGAACTCACTGTGCAGTAGCGGATAGATCGCCAAAATCAGCGATTGCAGCATATCGTTCAGCAGGTGTGAAACACTGATTGCACCCAAAATGGCAAAAGTAGGTCGTTTTAATGCACTTTTTGTTATTGATGGTGTAGAAGATCCACTCGCTTCACTCATATTAATAGCCTGGTTAAAAGGTAAATTATTGGGGAGTCTGCCTGAAACATAACCACCGTTCTGATTGCGCCGATGTGATTGTTGGATAATGCAGAAGAGTGCCGGGAGTGGTTAGCTGCTGCTGCCAAGTTTCCGTTAGGCTACATCTCCAGTTCGCTATGCCGAGACTGGCCAGTCTCGGCTAACAACTTCATATACTCGCTATCATCAGTAAAACAGGCGGTGAGAACGAGCCATCAATCAGTGTTGTTCATTCTGTGCCCTCCGTACTGACAGTGCAAGCTGCACAGCACGCTTTATCAAGCTATCCCCTTATCAAGCTGTCTCTTTTAGGCACTCGGCGCCAATGCCCAACCGCCACTTAGCAACCAGGACACACACTGGCTGCTTGGGCTACCGCCAGAACATAAGTGCAATAGCATGTGAATTGGCAGTAACCATTAGTGCTAACGCTTAAAACGTAACAGTCGGTTAGCATTGCTCACCACTGTAATCGATGACAGCGCCATCGCCGCTCCAGCGATAACAGGGCTGAGCAGCGTTCCTGTCCACGGATAGAGCACGCCGGCAGCAATCGGGATCCCGAGTATGTTGTAGATAAAAGCACCGAACAGATTCTGGCGAATATTGCTCAAGGTCGCTTTTGCCAATGCTAATGCATCTGCGACACCCTGGATACTGTGGCGCATTAAAGTGATCGCTGCCGTTTCAATCGCAATATCACTGCCGCCGCCCATCGCAATCCCAACATCTGCCTGCGCTAACGCTGGAGCATCGTTGATACCGTCACCGATCATCGCAACTCGACGCCCTTGTGCCTGAAGCTGCTGGATCGCCTGCGCTTTACCTTCAGGCATCACGCCGGCGATCACCTGCTCGATCCCTGCTTGTTGTGCTATCGCTGCCGCAGTGACCGGATTGTCACCAGTCAGCATCACCAATTGGTAGCCTTGCTGGCGTAGCTGCTGCAAAGCACTCACACTGTCGCTACGCAGCGGATCGCGGATGGCAAACAGCGCCACCGGCTGACCATTTGCCGCCAGTAGTACCGGCGTGATCCCCTGCTCGGCGAAACGCATCATCTCGCTTTGCAGCGCTTCATCACTGATCTGATTCTGCTGCAACAGCGCACTATTGCCCAACAGCAGCGATACGCCTGCGACTTCACCGCTGACGCCCGCGCCACGCCAGGTACGAAATTGTTGCAGCACTGGCAGCTCGATACCGTTAGCACGTTCGACAATCGCCCGAGCCAATGGATGGTGGGAACCCTGCTCCAGCGCAGCCGCCCAAGCGACTGCCTGCTGTTCGCTCACCTGATTCAAGGTAATAACTTCGACCACTTTCGGTTGGCCTTGCGTTAAGGTACCGGTTTTATCAAATACTAGCGTGTCCAGCTCACTCGCCTGCTGTAGCGCTGCCGCATCGCGTACCAACACCCCCAATTCAGCACCGCGCCCAACACCAGCAATAATCGACATCGGTGTCGCCAAGCCCAATGCACAAGGGCAAGCAATAATCAGCACGGTATTGATGATCACCAACATATACGCCAACTGCGGTTCAGGGCCATAAAAGTACCAAATCGCCGCACTGCACAGCGCAATCAGCAACACCACCGGAACAAAAATTGCCGAAATTTTATCAGCCAGTTGCCCCATCTCTGGCTTACTGCCCTGTGCTTTACGCACCAGTTTAATGATGCGTGCCAGTGTCGTTTGGCTGCCAATCGCCTCGGCACGAAACAGCACGCTGCCATCTTCAACCAAGGTGCCGGCATGTAGCCGTTGACCAATGCTCTTTTGCTGCGCTAGCGCCTCTCCGGTTAACATCGCTTCGTCGATCCACACCTCCCCCTGCGTGATCTCACCATCAACAGGAATACGATCACCACTGGTCAGCCGCAGTATCATGCCGAGTTGCACTTGCGCCAATGGGATCTGCTGCTCCCCCTCTGCGGTAACTAGGCGTGCAGTGGGCGGGGTCAGATCAAGCAGACGTTCAATCGCCTGCGACGAACGTTGCCGTGCTCGTTGCTCCATCGCGTGCCCGAGATTAATCAAGCCAATAATCATCGCGCTGGCTTCGTAGTAGAGGTGACGCGCCTCAAGCGGGAAAAAGTCTGGCCAAAGATTAACGGCCATCGAATATAGCCAAGCAGAGCCGGTTCCCAGTGCGACCAGCGAATCCATCGTCGCACCGCCTCGCTGCAATGCAGACCAGGCATTACGGTAGAAATGGCCACCGGCAAGCGCCATCACCAGCAGAGTGAGTACGCCAACAACCAACCAGCCGGTTTGATTCGCTGGCGTTAACATCATACTGCCGCCAAACAACCCCCAGGCCATTAACGGAATACCCAGAGCCAGGGCTAACATCGCCTGCCAGCGAAAACGCCGTATGCTTGCCTGTGATCTTTGCTGCTGCCGTTGGCGCCGCACCGCCTCATCTTCGATGATCTCAGCACCATAGCCAGCCTGTTCAACCGCTGTAATCAATGCGGTTGCTGCCACCTTGCCCACCACCATTGCGCTGCGTTCCGCCAGGTTGACCTGCGCCAGAGTGACGCCAGGTACATGTTGTAGTGCCGCTTGGACTTTACTGACACAACTAGCGCAACTCATGCCACTCAACAGTAGCCAATGGCTCTGCTCTTCAGCGGCCACCGATGAGATGTCACTGGCTGCTGCACTTGTCGTCGCGGTCAGCAAACTGGCGGGTGCCGAAATAACATCGTTCGCCACTGACTGCGCTTTCGGCAACCTGACACCTGTTGCAGTCAGTGGCTCAGTTTTTTTTACTGCAACCGCTGCCGATAGTGCTTGATAGCCTGCCGCACTCACCGCCGCGATCAACTGCTCTGCGCTTGCTTCACCATAAACCTTGGCAGTTTCAATGCTCACATCAGCCATCACCACACCGGGCAGTGATGCTAAAGCCTGCTGAACACGATTAACACAGTGACCACAAGATAGCCCAGAGAGTTGCAGCGTAACATCAGGCTCG
Organism: Serratia microhaemolytica; assembly: GCF_004011885.1. GTDB lineage: Bacteria > Pseudomonadota > Gammaproteobacteria > Enterobacterales > Enterobacteriaceae > Serratia_G > Serratia_G microhaemolytica. The sequence goes on from NZ_SBEF01000010.1 coordinate 66,017, forward strand.
CTCGCCAGTTGTGCGGCATAACCCGCATTGCCAACCGCTGCAATTAAGCTTTCCGCCAGTGCTACCCCCTCCACCTTGGCATAACGCCGTGTGACCTCAAGTTGCTCAACACCGTTAACTTGCACTAAAGCTTGCTTAACGCTTTGTATACATTTGACACAGGAAAGCCCCTGTAGCACCAGCAGCGTGGTTTGTGACATGATCTGTTTTCCTTATTTTTTCGGCTACAACCGATCAACGATTGCTTGAGCAGTAATTAGCTTACTCTTTGTGATAAGGGCATCGTCAAGCAGATCCGTTGATAGATGTTGCTGTAATGCTTAACCCCACACTAATTGTTCTAATTTAAGCCTGCCGGTTGTCACTGAGCCACTGATGAACAACCGTCAGAACAATTTTCACCTGACGATAGAAACAACAAAATCCACGCCAAATCAATTAACAGTAAGTTGTTTTTAGTAACCGCAAGATATAAATGGCATTAAATAGGCAACATTATTTAACATCAGTTATTGATTAATATGGTTAATCGATTATCCTAAGAGTGTTGCGCAAAATACGCACAAAAAAACAAGAAATGGGATGCAGACCCGCATCAGCAGACGCATGAGTAGCAAAACGATCTGATACAGCTCGCCAGCAGAGGAACTGTGTCGTGTTTGCTCTGACAACAAACCGCCTTTAGGAAGTCACTACTTATGACAAAACCGAATCGTCACCCAATTTACCGCACTGCTACCAAGATCAACCTGCTGATCGGCAGTCTTATTGTTACCAGTATCGCCACTGCTGCACCAATAAGTAACACCAATAATACCCCTAATTCCCCTCAACAGATCGATACTCGGGGTGATACTCAAATCGGTGATATCACCGCAATCAATGACACAGGCACCCTCGACCAAACCATTGTCACGGATGATGTTGAGGGTTATATCAAAGCTGAAAACAGAGGGACTGGCGATCAAAAAATCACCACCGGGAACGTGACCTCTACTGCCGCCAATAGTACTGCGATTACGGCAAATAATATCGACAATGATGGCGGACTGAGTATCACCACGGGGGAAGTGATTGGTCAGCGCGTGGGAATAAGTGCAAGCAACTCCGGCACAGGTTCGCTCTCAATCAAGGCTAAAAAAGTGTCTGCTAGCCGGACAGCAATCAATGCTGTTAACCAAAAAAATTCGCTGCTTGAGATCACAGTAACAGAAAATGTTGAGGCTCCGAACGGTAATGGTATTGTGGCAGTAAACTCTGCTGGCTCCGATTCGGGCTCTGGCTCTACCGTCATCAACGTGCACGATGTTACTGCGCAAAGTACTGCTATTACCGCAAGCAACGCGGTAGGCACACTCACTATCACCTCCAGCGGTACCCTCTACGCAAAAAATGGTGCAGGATTGGCTGCAACGGGAGAAGATAAGGAAATCACCATTGATGTCAACCAGGTGCAAGGCGGGACATTCGGCATTCAAGCCACCAATACTGGCACCGGCACCCTCTCGATCACTGCCAAAGATGTTGAAGCCAGAGCCGCAACCGGTAAAGCGATTGAGGCCAATAACACCGGTGATGGCCTGTCAATCACGGTCGAGAATGCCGAAGGTGTTAATGCTGGTATTGATGCCACCAATTCGAACAACGGTGCGCTATCGATTAACTCAAGTGGCCGCATTACTGCCAGCAACGGTACCGCGATTATTGCTGAGAATAGGGGTAGCGATCTTAAGATCAATGTCAATGATGTCAGCGCTACTGACACCGCGATTGAAGCCAACAACCTTGGCAGTGGGCAACTCAGCATCACCTCAACCGGTACTATCACGGCCAAAGATGCCAATGGTGTCGGTATTAACGCCACTAATCAAGCTGCTGGTAGCGACCTGCTGATGGAGATCAACAATGTTACTGCCGCACTTACCGCTGTTATGGCTAACAACGCTGGCAGAGGCAAACTTTCGATTAGATCAACCGGCACTATCACCGCTACAGATGCCACTAATGGTGTCGGTATTAACGCCACTAATCAAGCTGCTGGTAGCGACCTGCTGATGGAGATCAACAATGTTACTGCTGCACTGACCGCTGTTATAGCTGACAACTCCGGCACAGGCCAACTTTCGATTAAATCCACCGGTACTATCACGGCGACAGATGCCACTGCGGGTGTCGGTATTAAGGCTACTAACCGAACTGACGGTGGCGATCTGATACTGGATATCAACAACGTTGCCGCCGAACTGACGGGCATTTTCGCCAATAATCAGAGCAGTGCTCGCGCAGTTTCAATCACTAGCCGTGGCGAGGTAACCGGTAGAGGGCAGTATGGGATTGAGGCCAAAAATAGTGGCAATTCATCCCTCTCCCTCAATGTCGAGCAAGGCAGCCTGGTGCAAGGGGGAGTTGCTGCGATTGATATTGAATCAAACTCTGCGACTACCCTGACAAACCACGGCACAATCCAGAACCTTTCTGGCGAAGTGGCTGCCATGGCGCTAAAGGCCGAAAGTAGCGAGCTTATCTCGCTCAATAACCACGGCGTGCTTGTCGGCAGAGTAAACTTGGCAACCAACAGCAGCAGTGTCATCAACCAAACAGACGGCATTTGGTATACTGCCGGCAGCAGTGATTTTGGCCTACTCAACAACAATAACCAGTTCACCAACCACGGCACTATTATTATCGGTGCGCGCACGCCGGATAGTGCCTCGTCCACGCCACGGGTGCCTGATTCTGCCAGCACACCAACAACGACCGAATTCAATCGAGTTGATAACTTCCGCAATTTCGGCACCCTGAGTATGGTAAACGGTGTCGCCGGTGACGTGACCACCATCGATGGCAACTACATCGGTGAAGGGGGAGAATTACAGTTCGACGCCGTGCTGGAGGGAGATAACTCATTGGTGGATAAATTGATTATCAATGGCAACAGCAGCGGTACCTCCTATGTTCACGTTAACAATCTCGGCGGCAATGGTGCGCAAACTATTGAAGGCTTGAACCTGATCTACGTCAATGGCCTCTCCGAAGGGGAGTTTGTACAACGCGGTCGCATTGTCGCCGGTGCCTACGACTACTCACTGGTACGCGGGTTGGATGCACTGAGCAATCACTGGTACCTGACCAGCAAACCAAGCCAGGATGGATCTTCGACCAGACGGCCAGAAGAAGCAATTTACAGCAGCAACCTCGCCGCTGCCAACACGCTGTTTATTGGCCCACTGTTTGAACGCGCTGTTGGCAGTTCATATATCGATCCATTCAGTGGCGCTGAACGATACAGTAGCCTGTGGATCCACAATGAAGGCGGACATAACCGCTACCGTGATGAGAGTGGTCAACTCAGAACACGAGCCAACCGCTATATGGTGCAACTGGGTGGCAGCCTTGCCGAGTGGGGTTATCGTGATCAAGGCCGCTTCAGCCTCGGGATCATGGCTGGCTATGGACGCAGTAGCAGCAGCACAGAATCAAATCGCTCCGGTTACCGTGCCCAAGGCGAAGTAGATGGTTATAGCGCAGGGCTGTATGGAACCTGGCAGGCTGATGCCGAAAAACGCCTCGGTAGCTATATGGCTGGCTGGGTGCAGTATAACTGGTTTGATAACCGGGTTTCCGGTCAAGATCTACCGCAGGAGAAATATAAATCGCGTGGTTTCAGTGCAGCTCTTGAGAGTGGATATAACCTTAAACTCGCTGAAAACAGCATCCAAAATTTCAGTTGGTATCTACAGCCGCAGGCACAACTATACTGGATGGGAGTTAAAGCCGATAGCCATACCGAAGCGAATGGTACGCGTGTCAACAGCAAAGGAGATGGCAATATTCGTACTCGTTTGGGGGTGAAAACGGCTCTCGATGGCACCCACAAACGTGACAAAGATAAGCAGCGCTCCTTCCAGCCATTCCTGGAGGCAAACTGGATTTACAACAGCAAGGACTTCGCCAGCGAAATGGATGGTACTGTAATTAAGCAGGATGGCGCGGGTAACCTGGCTGAGCTGAAAATCGGTCTGGATGGCCAACTGAACTCCAACATCAATATATTTAGCAATATTAGTCAACAAGTTGGTGACAAAGGCTACAGTGATACTGCAGCAAAAGTCGGTGTGAAATATCGCTTCTAGCCTTGGTGCAGCGAAACATCATCGACAGTCGCGTGTGTGGGCAAATCAGCACTCTTGTTCCGCACACGCTTCACTCCTTCCCGCTAGCCCCGATGACTTGCCTGAGTGATGTTTAATTGCACTGTTTGCCATGGCCGGTTAATCACCCCGTGATGCCATAGTTACGGCTAGCGGGTGCTGCGATGGTATAAAAAACATCCGCACGATTATTGACTGCGCTGCAGATCAACCATCGACAACAATAAAAATTAGTGATATGTATCACAAAAAACAATTATGGCAATATAACAAACCATAGATAAAACATATGCTGGAATTAAAAACCAAAAAACTTCAATTTAGCACAAGCTAGTGCCATCAACTCGCTATTATTTATATTGCCGTGCCGCTTATTTTTGTTATGTTGGAGGCTGTGCTGTTGAGTGCAGGTTGTGGCGAAGAGAACAGCAACCTTGAAGTATCTACAAGGAGCAACAGCGGCTTCTGAAGTCTGAACATAGGGTCGGTTAAATGGCAAAAGTATCATTGGAGAAGGACAGAATTAAGTTTCTGTTAGTGGAAGGGGTACACCAGAGCGCGGTTGATAATCTGCGTGCTGCTGGCTATAGCAATATTGAATACCATAAAGGCGCATTGGATGATGATGCGCTGAAAACATCAATTCGCGATGCTCACTTCATCGGCATCCGCTCGCGCACTCACTTATCGGAAGAGATATTTGCCGCAGCAGAGAAACTGATTGCTGTTGGCTGTTTCTGTATCGGTACCAACCAAGTTGATCTAAAAGCGGCCACTCGGCGTGGTATTCCGGTGTTTAATGCGCCGTTCTCCAATACCCGTTCCGTCGCTGAAATGGTGCTGGGAGAACTGCTGCTGCTGCTACGTGGCATTCCTAGTGCCAATGCCAAGGCGCATCGTGGCCAGTGGCAGAAACTGGCTGTCGGTTCCTATGAAGCGCGTGGTAAAAAACTGGGCATCATTGGCTACGGTCATATCGGCACCCAACTCGGTATTCTGGCCGAAGGGCTGGGGATGAACGTCTTCTTCTACGATATCGAAAACAAATTACCGTTAGGAAATGCACAGCAAGTACGTCATCTCTCTGATTTGCTAAATATGAGTGATGTGGTCAGCCTGCATGTACCAGAAACTGTGGCAACTAAGAACATGATCAGCAGTGACCAGTTGCAACTGATGAAGCCCGGCTCGATCCTGATCAATGCTTCGCGTGGCACTGTGGTTGATATTCCAGCACTGTGCCACGCGTTGAGCAGCAAGCATCTTTCCGGCGCTGCGATTGATGTTTTCCCTGAAGAGCCAGCCACCAACAGCGATCCGTTTGAATCACCACTGCGTGAGTTTGATAATGTACTGCTCACCCCTCATATCGGCGGCTCCACTCAGGAAGCGCAAGAAAATATTGGTTATGAGGTGGCAGGCAAACTGGCAAAATATTCAGACAACGGCTCGACACTATCGGCAGTCAACTTCCCTGAAGTGTCACTACCAATGCACAGTGTGAACAGCAGCCGTCTGCTGCATATTCACCAGAACCGCCCGGGTGTTCTGACGCAGATCAACCAGATCTTTGCCGAAGAGGGAGTCAACATTGCAGGACAATATCTGCAGACCAGTGCTGAAATCGGTTATGTCGTTATCGATATCGAAGCAGAGACCGAGCGTGCAGCAACCGCGCTGTTGCGGATGAAGGCGATTGAAGGCACCATTCGCGCACGTTTACTGCTCTAATTGATCTAACCGCTGTAACCGCGTCAGGCCAGGTTAGCGCTTGGCCTTGATGCTGACTACCAGCGCCAATTTCTTGTCGGCGTGATAATTTCCGGCAACGGCACATCCCACGCTTCTACCGGCAAGCGTTCCACCTGCTGACAATCGTGTGCTAGGCCAATTGGATAAGGGCCACCCGCTTGCCAGTGTTGCAAGGTTCGATCATAAAATCCGCCCCCCATACCAAGCCGATGCCCGTGCAGATCAAATGCGACCAGTGGCGTGAGCAGCAGTTCAAGTTGTGGAAATGGCAGCACGTTGGCAACATCCAACGCTGGCTCTAGGATATTAAAACGGTTATAAACCAATCGAGTGTGCGGTGTATACGCTAAAAAAAGCAGATGTCCAGCGCTGAACGGATGCAGCACGGGTAGATAGAGACGTTTGCCTGACTGCCATAAACGCTGGATCAGTGTTGCTGTCTCTAACTCACCATCAAAAGAGAGAAATACCGCAATTTTTTCAGAAAATTGAACACGTGAATGCTGTAACAAACTCAGCGCGATTTGATCCGCAAACTGCTGCTGCTGGGCCGCTGTCAACGCACGCCGACGCTGGCGGATCTGTTGGCGAATAGCGTGACGCTGTTGAGCAAACTGTGGCTGAAAAGGCATCTGGGTTAACTTGTTATAAACTGGAGTGGTTATGGTATTGAAGCAGAGCGAAACCGCAATCTTTGAATAAAATCAATACAATATATTGAGTGGTAAAGAAACTGTGATTGAGGTTCTCCGGGATGCCGCCGCAGGTTACAACCCTTGAACCCACGGTTCAAGGTGAACGAGCTATCGCAACCTTCAGGCTTCTCGGACCAAGCGAGCATGCACACCAATCGCGGTTTAACCCATTCTATTGATACTAACTATCGGCTCAGGGGACTCACCCGCTAGCAAGCACCCCAGAGAAATTTGTTATTTACTGACCGAGACAAAACTGTTGTTTTAGCCTGACCAAAACACTCTCACTTCAGTGAGAACGAGGCGATTATAACGATAAATCATGCCTCTTCGCTATCCTGGCGTTCACTAACCCGGTTCTGCTTAAGCAGCGCTTGCTCAATGGTCTGTTGCAGTAAACGGATGCGCTGCTCCATATTGGCTGCATAGTCACGCGTTTTCAAGCGCTCTTCGGCAAGTTCGTGACAGACATTCAATGCCGCAATAAAAACCAACTGTTCTGTATTGCTGACTCTAGTTCGAACTTTCAGATCTTGCAACCTCTGGCTAAGATCCTCTGCAGCCATATGCAACGCATCTTGTTGCTCTAATGGGCAATTAACTTTAAATGTGCGCCCAAAAATTTGAATATCTACCGGTTGTGCAGACATGATCTCTTCCTGCTTAAGTTTCGCGTGAGCGCCGGTTAACGATCACCACGCTAGCCACCATACTGTTAACGGTTAGAACCTCTGCCATTTGCTCTCTCACTGAGTATTTTGCCGTTAGGTCGTGCTCACCGGATCCAGATCCTGGCTTCTATTGACCACTATAGCGCTCTCCTTGTGCAAACTGGCGACGATAATCCAGGTTACGACAACCTTACCGTGACAATATCACTCACCGGCAACAGCGCTTGGCAAGAGAGGCGACTAATGTCATAAATTTAATTGAATTCATTTTGTTATCGATATCGGTATAGATTGCAGTTTATAAACTGCACCAACACTGCCGAGTTGTGACTGCACTCTGTTCGTTGTCAACTGGTATATCGATAGAGCTTGGTGGTAGCATAGCATGAACTTATCCCGCCAACGATGATAAATGAGCATATCTATGGATAATATATTGCCGAGTTACCCATCATTGACCGAAGCACTGGAGCAATATCAGATTGCTCTGACGGCCGCCGAGATGCACGGTTTAATCTGCGGTCTGCTATGCGGCGGTAACCGCGATGCCAGTTGGCAGACCTTGCTGATTGAGCTGACTAACGAAGGTCTCGCTTTGCCCTATGCCCTAAATACTTTGCTGAAACAGGCCTATGAAGCCAGTCGACAAGCGCTGGAAGATAATAACTTTATGTTTCAGTTAATGATGCCTGACAGCGACAGTTCCACTCTGTTTGAACGAGCCGATGCACTGGCAGGTTGGGTAAACCACTTCCTACTTGGATTAGGCATGATGCAGCCTGAATTGGCACGCATGAAAGACGAAGTTGGCGAAGCGATTGCCGATCTACGCAATATCGCCCAGTTAGGGTACGACGAGCACGAAGACCAAGAAGTGATGGCGCAATCATTGGAAGAGGTACTGGAATATGTACGTGTCGCCGCGCTGATTTGCCACACCGAGTTTACCAATTACCAACCGACAGCGGTCGAAATGCCAAAACCGACCTTACATTAAGCACCATCCGCTCGATATTGCCGATTATGCTTAAACCACGATAGCGGCCACCGTCAGGTCAAATTACACAGCGATTGCAGGAGAACATCATGCTCGAGCAGGAATTTCATCAACGCCGTCAACGGTTGCTAGCACAAATGGCACCTGCCAGCGCAGCACTGATTTTTGCTGCCCCCACAGTCAGCCGAAATGCAGACTCTGAATATCCCTACCGCCAGAACAGCGATTTTTGGTATTTAACCGGCTTTAATGAACCCGACGCGGTATTGCTACTCATCAAGCAGGATTTGATCGAAGGCGAGTGTGTGCTGTTTAACCGTGAACGTGATCATCTGGCCGAAATCTGGTCAGGGCGTCGTTTGGGGCAACAGGGAGCACTGGATAAATTGGCGGTTGATCGCGCACTGCCGTTTAACGAACTCGAACAGCAGCTACCACTGCTACTGAATGGACTCAGCGAAGTCTATCACGCACCGGGGCAGTATGCTTTTGCCGATCAGATACTGGCCAATGTGATGGAGAAATTGCGCCACGGTTTTCGGCAGAATCTGAGCGCGCCAACCCGCCTGACCGACTACCGTCCACTCCTGCACGAAATGCGCCTGTTCAAATCACCGGCTGAGATTGCGCTGATCCGCCGAGCCGGTGAAATTAGCGCCCTCGCCCATACCCGCGCGATGGAAAAATGCCATCCCGGCATGTTTGAGTATCAACTGGAAGGAGAAATTCTGCACGAGTTTCACCGTCACGGTGCACGTTACCCCTCCTACAACACCATTGTTGGTAGCGGTGAAAATGCCTGTATTCTGCACTACACCGAAAATGATTGCCAAATGCGCGAGGGTGATCTGGTGCTGATTGATGCCGGCTGCGAATACCAGGGCTATGCCGGTGATATTACACGTACCTTCCCAGTTAATGGTAAATTTACCCCCGCACAGCGGGCGCTGTACGATATTGTGCTGGCAGCACTAAAACAGGCTTTACATCTGTTCAAACCAGGCACCAGCATTAGTGAGGTCAACGATCAGATTGTACGCACAATGATTGCCGGTTTAATTGAGCTGGGTATTCTACATGGTTCGATCGAACAGTTGGCAGCCGAGCAAGCACACCGGCCATTTTTTATGCATGGCCTTGGTCACTGGCTGGGGCTGGATGTTCATGATGTCGGGCATTATCGCACACCAAGCCGCAGTCGCACCTTGGAACCCGGCATGGTATTAACGGTTGAACCCGGTTTATACATTGCTCCAGATGCCGACGTCCCAGTGCAATACCGTGGCATCGGCATTCGTATCGAAGATGACATCGTGATCACCGCCAACGGCAATGAAAACCTGACCGCAAGTGTGGTCAAAGATGCCGACGAGATAGAAGCCTTGATGGCAGCAGCAAAGTTAGCCGCAGAAAAAGCAGAAAAATAAGTAGAGAAATAACATGAGCGTGATTATTGTCGGCGGCGGTATGGCTGGTGCAACGTTAGCGCTGGCCATCTCAGCATTAAGCAAAGGGCGTATCGCCGTTGATCTGATCGAATCAGCGCTCCCCTCAACGGCCACACACCCAGGGTTTGATGCCCGTGCCATCGCCCTGGCGCAAGGCACCTGCCAACAATTGATGGCTATCGGTATCTGGCCAGCATTAAGCGATGCCGCCACGGCAATCACCGATATTCATGTCAGTGATCAAGGCCATGCCGGTATGCTGACACTGCATGCGACAGAGTATCATATCCCTGCATTAGGCCAGGTCATTGAACTGCAAGATGCCGGCCAACGCCTGTTTGCACTGCTGGCTAAAGCTGATAATGTGCGCTTGCACTGCCCAGCCAAGGTACTTAATGTACAACGTCATACCGATCGAGTTGACGTGGTGCTAGATAACGGCCAACAACTGTGTGGACAACTGCTGGTTGCTGCTGATGGTTCACGGTCTGCGGTAGCGCAGCAGTGTCATATCAGTTGGCAACAGCATCGTTACCCGCAGTGCGCCACCATTGCCACGATCACCTGCAGCAAAGCCCCAAACGGCTGGGCTTTTGAGCGTTTTACCCGTCATGGGCCACTGGCCTTGCTACCGCTTGCCCACGGGCGCTGTTCACTGGTCTGGTGCCATCCTCAACAAGATCAGGCAGAGGTTAGTGCCTGGAGCGACAGCCAGTTTCTGCAGCAGTTACAACTGGCATTTGGCTGGCGTTTGGGAAAGATCCTGTCAACCAGCCAGCGACACTGCTATCCGCTCAGCTTACTGGTCGCTAATCAGCATGTTAGCCACCGTTTAGCATTGGTCGGCAACGCTGCACAAACGCTGCACCCCATCGCTGGCCAAGGTTTCAACCTCGGGCTGCGTGATGTGATATCACTGGCTGAGACCTTGGTACAAGCGGCAGAGCAGCAGCAGGACCTGGGCGACTATTCCGTATTACAGCACTATCAACAGCGACGCCAAACCGATCAACAAGCAACGATCAACCTGGTTGACGGCTTAGTACGCCTGTTCGCTAACGACTATCCGGCTCTGGTTGTTGGCCGTAATTGTGCGCTACTGGCACTGTCACAGTTGCCGATGATGCGTGCCGCCTTTACCAAACGTACACTCGGTTGGGTGAAACATTAATCCGTTTCCATCCGCTATATTAAGGAACTGAAATACCATGCAATCCTTTGACGTGATGATCGCCGGTGGCGGAATGGTAGGCTTAGCTCTAGCCTGTGGCCTACACGGCAGTGGTCTACGTATTGCCGTATTGGAACAGCAAGCACTGCAACACACACCACTCGCGGCACAGCCTGCGTTACGGGTCTCAGCCATCAATGCAGCCAGCCAGCGCCTATTACAACAATTAGGCGTCTGGCAAGAGATCCTGTCACTGCGTGCCAGTGCTTATCAGGCAATCGAAGTATGGGAACGTGACAGTTTTGGAAAAATTCATTTTGATGCCCGCGAGTATGGCTATCAGCAATTGGGGCACATTGTTGAAAATGATCTGATCCAACAAACTCTGTACCAAAAAGCACGACAACTGAATGACATCACACTGATCTCGCCAGCACAACTGAAGCAAGTGGCCTGGGGAGAAAACGATGCTTTTGTCACACTGGAAAATGGTCAAATGCTGACTGCACGCCTTCTGGTTGCGGCTGACGGTGCGAACTCATGGCTGCGTCAACAAGCAGACATTCCGCTCACCTTCTGGGATTATCGCCACAGTGCTCTGGTGGCGACGATCCGTACCCATGCAGCTCATCAGGCGACGGCACGTCAAGTTTTTTACGCTGACGGGATCTTAGCCTTGCTGCCACTGAGTGACGCACAACTTAGCTCAATTGTCTGGTCAGTAGCGCCACAACAAGCGCAACGTTTACAACAAATTGATCCAGAAATGTTTGCACGCGAATTGGCTGTCACTTTCGATATGCGTTTGGGGCTGTGCCAATTGGAGAGTGAACGCTTAATCTTCCCACTGACCGGCCGCTATGCACGCAATTTTGCCGCACATCGCTTAGTGCTAGTGGGCGATGCAGCACACACCATTCATCCACTCGCAGGTCAGGGTGTCAATTTGGGCTTGATGGATGCAGCACTGCTGATCGCCGAACTGAAGCGGTTACATCAACAAGGCAAAGATATTGGCCAGCACCTCTACCTACGCCGTTATGAACGCCAGCGCAAGAAGAGTGCAGCAATAATGTTGGCAACGATGCAGGGACTGCGTGAACTGTTCGCCGGCGACCATCCAGTGAAAAAGCTGTTGCGTGATGTTGGATTAACCATGGCGGATCACTTGCCGGGAGCAAAACCACAACTGATCCGCCAAGCGATGGGGCTTGATGATCTGCCTGATTGGTTGAGATAAGCCTCTTCGGCACCAGGCCAGCACACTTCGCTGACGAAATCTGTCATCTCTCGCTGTTCATACCCGATAAAGGGAGACAACTTGTTCACGTCGGGCAGCTCAAGGTTCGCGCTGGTACATCATCGAGCCGATGTGGTTAATTATCGATGCGGAAGAGACTTACGAGAATGGGCGGCATTAAAGAGCGCGCAGTATTGAGAGGGCAGTGTCAGTGTTGCTTAGCAACAACACTGATCACAGTATTAACCCGTTAAGACAAGAAAGTTAAGACAGCAAAGTGGGCTGTAACCTAACGCTGTACCACCGAAAACGTCGCTTGCGCAGTATAATCGCCCGGCACACCGGTTGCGCCACACAGACGGAAAGAGACCTGGTTCTGTACATCTATGCTACCCCCTGACACTACTCGGGATAAAGCAATACCATCCCGGCCATCAAAATACATAGTTGAGCCTGCACTACAGCTTGAACTCGCTGGCGCAGTGCCCGACCAGTTCCCGATGATCCATAACCGGCCGCCAGTTCCTGCAACACCCAGTTTTGACGGCGTGCTACTTAACCCGCTAGAAACCCCTGCAGCCATCACAGAAACATAAGGTGTCATAGAAACATTGGAGGCACCCTGATCACTGCACTGCACACGATAATTCAGCGTGGCAGTATCGTTACTAGTGCCAGCACCTGTCGATAAATCGACCGATGTCGGTATGTTCAGGGCACAGGAGTAATTCGCAACACGGACATCTACCCTATCCACCAGCAGTTCTGCCATATCCCCGCTACCACTGCTAGACAAATCAGCATGGTAGAGAGGTCTAACCGCATAATTACCCGGCATTAACGGCCTAGCGGCATAGATCTTGAAACGGACATTCACTGAGGATGTGCGTATCGCGTCGGGGTCATAGGTGACGCTGGGAATATTCGGGCAAAAAATCCTGGTGTCAACGTAGGGACTAGTCCCATCGGCATTACTTTTACTCGATTGAGTGGTAATGCCATCACTCCAAGTGTTGGTCCATAGCCCCTCGGTATAAACGATCAAGCCGTTGAGTCTCTTACCATCAGCCAAGGTACGCAGCCAAGTTGCAGAGCCATCCGGCAACAACCTCGCCCCAGAATCATTCCCAACATCGTTTCTCAGAATAATGCCATATGGCTTGCCATCACTGCCTTCAATACTAACCTCACGACTGGTAATATCGTCACAAATCGCCGTTGTGGTACTGATTGTAGATATACCATAACTTGTTGAGTACCTGGCATCCATCAATGCCTTGTTGAGAGTAGAGGTCACAGAGCCCGTTGCCCCAACAATCCCGCTGCGCCCGCCTTCGACCACCGCAGTCAGTGTTACAGCCGAGACGGTATAAGCTGTACTCACCCCCGCCATTATTATCAGCGCCTTCATCAACCACAGCGACCGTGTGGCGTATCGAACGCCAGCCATGCCAATAAACTGTGAGGTTGGTTGTTGCATTTGGTTGCGCGTCGCAACTTGTCCCGGTGCAAAGATTATCTTTTTATTTACTTTAATCATGAAAGTAGCTTTTGTTGAAATAATTGTTCAAAAAATAACAAAAAATAACATTTTTTATATCTAAAAAACAAAAACACAGTAAATTAAACCAAAAATATAATCAACAAAAATTTACTTTATGTCGTCTATTCATACCAACTGCAACTGTGGCACATAACTTGATTACCCGTTTTACTGATCAAGCGGATACTGCCTGAAGCTCAACGGCTCACGCTGCGTGAACGCTTCGCCGGCGACCATCCAGTGAAAAAGTTGTTGCGTGATGTTGGGTTAACTATGGCGGATCACTTTACCGGGGCAAAACCGTAACTGATCCGCCAAGTGATGGGGCTTGATGATCTGCCTGATTGGTTGAGATAAGCCTCTTCGGCACTAGGCCAGCACACCTTGCTGACTGAATCTGTCATCTCTCGCTGTTCATACCCGATAAAGGGAGACAACTTGTTCACGTCAACCAGCTCAAGGTTCGCGCGGGTACATCATCGACCTCATGTGGTTAATTATCGATGCGGAAGAGCCTTACGAGAATGGGCGGCATTGAAGAGCGCGCAGTATTGAGAGGGCAGTGTCAGTGTTGCTTAGCAACACTGATCACGGTATTAACCCGTTAAGACAGCAAAGCAGGCTGCAACCTAACGCTGTACCACCGAAAACGTCGCTTGCGCAGCATAGTCACCCGGCACACCGGTGCCACACAGACGGAAAGAGACCTTACCCGATACATCTATGCTGCCCCCTGGCATTACTCGGGATAAAGCAGTGGCATCCCTGCCATCAAAATACATGGTTGAGCCTGCACTACAGCTTGAACTCGCTGGCGCAGTGCCCGACCAGTTCCCGATGATCCATAACCGGCCATCAGTTCCTGCAACACCCAGTTTTGACGGCGTGTTACTTAACCCGCTAGAAACCCCAGCAGCCATCACAGAAACATAAGGTCTTATAGAAATATCGGAAGTACCCCAATCACTACACTGCACACGATAATTCAGCGTAGCAGTATCGTTACCAGCGCCAGCGCCAGTACCTATCGATAAATTGACCGATGTCGGTATGTTCAAGGCACAGGAGTAATTCGCAACACGGACCGTTACACGATCCACCAGTAGTGCTGTTATATCCCCTCCATAACTATAAGAAAAATCAGCATGGTAGAGGGGGTCAACCGTATAATCACCCGGTATTAACGGCCTAGCGGCATAGATCTTGAAACGGACATTGACTGAAGATCTGCGTATCGCGTTGGGGTCATAGTTGACGTTGGGAATATTCGGACAAAAAATACTCGTAGGGGAGTAGGGGCTAGTCCCATCGGCATAACTTCCGCTCGATTGAGTGGTCGTACCATCACTCCAAGTGTTGGTCCATAGCCCCTCGGTATAGACGATTGAACCCTTGAGTACCTTACCATCAGCCAAGGTGCGCTGCCAAGTTGCAGTGCCATCCGGCAACAGCCTCGCCCCAGAATCATTCCCAAGAGCGTTTTTCATAATAATGCCATATGGCTTGCCATCACTGCCTTCAATACTAACATCACTAGACAAACGAGTCTGACAACTCACACTGTAAGTACTGATTGCAGCCATACCATATTGACCTGCGTGCCGGCCATCGCCCAATGCCTTGCTGAGAGTAGAAGTCACGGGAGCCGTTGCCCCAACAATCCCGCTGCGCCCGCCTTCGACCACCGCAGTCAGTGTTACAGCCGAGACGGTATAAGCTGTACTCACCCCCGCCATTATCATCAGCGTCTTCATCAACCACAGCGACCGTATGGCGTATCGAACGCCAGCCATGCCGATAAACGGTGAGGTTGGTTGCTGTATTTGGTTGCGCGTCGCAACTTCACCCAGGGCAAAGATTGTTTTTTTATTTACTTTAATCATAAAATAGCTTTCATTGAGATAGTTGCTCGAAAATTAACGAATGCTAACGAAAGTTAACACTTCTTTATCTAACATCACACGATAACGTTAAACAAAAATAAACATACAATCAACAAAAGTTTACTTTACGTCACGTATTCATACCAACTGCAACGGTGGCACATAACTTGACTACCCGTTTTACTGATCAAGCGGATACTGACTAAAGCTGAACGGCTCACGCTGCGTGAACGCTTCGCCGGCGACCATCCAGTGAAAAAGTTGTTGCGTGACGTTGGGTTAACCATGGCGGATCACTTGCCGGGGCAAAACCACCACTGATCCGCCAAGCGATGGGGCTTGATGATCTGCCTGATTGGTTGAGATAAGCCTCTTCGGCACTAGGCCAGCACACCTTGCTGACCTTAAGTGCACACTCAACCACTTTTTGCCTTACTCTCCGGTTACCGATGACCAGCAAACGCCAGTGTAATTACCTTTTCTACCTCGCTAAAATGGGGCGACTGAGGGTCGACAATATCAAAATGTCCTGCACATTCAATTATTTGATAATAAACATCCATCTCATGTTCTATCGCATCCTGATAGTAAAACCGATTAGTATCCATCGGCACACTGTCATCCATCATACCATGAACCAAATAAGCCTTGGTTTTTACAGGCAACATCGCTGCCGGTGAGGTATTACTGATAATCTGCCGGAACTCGGCCATTTTATCGGGCGGCATCTGGGCATAATTTGCTACTTCACTTGGGCCAATTAACAGCCCCAATGCTGCATTATCAGACAGATGATGGGCAATGGCATAATCAAGATCCAGCACCCCGGCCAATGAGATAAAACCCGCCGTCGGTGTAGCATTTTCAGAAAAAAGTACACTCTGCCGGTCAATACTGGCTCTACTGGCCGCCCAGGCAGCCAAGTGCCCCCCCGCAGAATGACCAATCAGTACAATATTATTCAGGTCAATCCGTTGTTCCAGTTTAGCGTCACGAATAATCTGTGGTAGGCGATCAATACAATTGGCAACGTCAAGAAAAGTGCCAGGATATCCCCCACCCACATCACCAACACGCCGATACTCAATATTGGCTGAAGCAATACCCATTTTGGTCAGTGCTGCGGCTAAATGCGAAAGATATTGCAGATCATATTTGCTGCGCCAATAACCACCATGTATCAGGATCGCCAACGGATAACGCCCTTCCCCTTCAGGTATCCTAAGGTCAAAAAAATTCTGCGGATGCTGATCATATTGATAGCGTTGCAGATACGGTGGCTGTGGCTGCGCAAAAGTTGCAGAGTCCAATTCGTTATCTGGCGCTTGGCATTGAGCCTGCGCAGCAGAAGCCACGCCAGTACCGAATGACAACGATAGGGGTAAATAAACCCCAAGTGTGGTCAGAAAGTTTCGTCTATTCATTGCTATATATCCAGAAAAATAAAAATTTTAAACTGAAAAGTGGCTGACAAACCAAAAAGTGAACAATAGTAACAACCCGTTATCATACGAACCAACCATCTCCATTGATAGCACTCTATTTGAAAAAATCTAATCCAAGACAACCCCAATCATTACTTTTTCTAATCCATAAAAAATCACCCCCACAATAAAAATTGCGGCGACAAGCAAAAAAACAGTATAAAAAAACATATAATCAAACACAAAAAGAGCTTTAATCTTCATTAAAAGGAAAATAATCAAAAACAATCCAATCCTCTATTGAGTGATAAAGATCTAACAAGCACCATCGATATATTTTTATTTATGGTGATCTAGGGCATTCAGTGATAACGTCAATCTAAGCAGCGCGATGAATATGCTGTGTTTAAATCGATACCGTTCTTGGTTCCTGATACCACCACTGCAACGGCATAAGATATCTTCTCTTCATCGAATTGATGGTTGACAAGAGGAAACAATGACAAAACAAACCATACTCTATCAGCAGCATCTCGCCAGTGGCGCACGCATGGTCGATTTTCATGGCTGGATGATGCCACTGCATTATGGCTCCCAGATCGACGAACACCATGCAGTACGCCAAGATGCTGGCATGTTCGATGTCTCCCATATGACCATTGTTGATCTGCACGGTGCCGCCACTCGCCGCTTTCTACGTTACCTACTGGCTAACGACGTTAATAAACTCACCCAACCGGGCAAAGCCCTCTACAGCGCGATGTTGAACACCGCTGGTGGTGTGATTGACGATCTGATTGTCTATTTCTTTGACGAAAACTACTTCCGTCTGGTGGTTAACTCCGCCACTCGAGACAAAGATCTGGCCTGGATCGCTCAACATGCGGCAGCCTATCAGGTTGAATTGAAACTGCGTGATGACCTGGCGCTGATTGCCGTGCAAGGGCCACAAGCCAAGCAGCGTGTTGCTAGCCTGCTTAGCCCGGCACAGCAACACGCTGTTGCCAGCATGAAACCCTTTTTTGGTCAGCAGACCGAGGCGCTGTTTATTGCTACCACCGGCTATACCGGTGAAGCGGGTTACGAAATTGCACTGCCACAGGAATTAGCCACGGAATTCTGGCAACAGCTTTTAGCCGCAGGTGTGAAACCTGCTGGATTAGGTGCCCGCGATACGCTGCGTTTAGAAGCGGGTATGAACCTGTACGGTCAAGAAATGGATGAAAGCATTTCACCACTCGCGGCCAATATGGGCTGGACGATCGCTTGGCAGCCAGAAGATCGTCAGTTTATTGGTCGTGAGCCGCTAGAACAGCAGCGAAAACAAGGTACTGAGCAGCTAGTCGGCTTAGTGATGAAAGAGAAAGGGGTGTTGCGTAACCAACTGCCGGTTCACTTCATCGATAGTAAGGGCGATCCACAGCAGGGGATCATCACCAGCGGTTCATTCTCCCCGACGCTCGGTTGCAGTATCGCACTGGCACGCGTGCCTGCTGGTATTGGCGAGCAAGCCACCGTCCAGATCCGCCAGCGTGAAGTGCTGGTTAATGTTAGCAAACCCAATTTTGTCCGTTTCGGCAAGTCATTGATCGATTAAACCAGAAGGAGTCACTATTCCATGAGCAATGTGCCAACAGAACTGAAATATACCACCTCCCACGAATGGGTTCTCGATGCCGGAAATGACGAATATCTGGTCGGCATCACCGAACATGCACAGGAGTTACTCGGTGACATGGTGTTTGTCGATTTACCGGAGATCGGCACACAGGTTAATGCCGGTGATGAATGCGCAGTGGCAGAGTCTGTGAAAGCCGCTTCTGATATTTATGCGCCGATCAGCGGCGAAATTATTGCCGTCAATAACACGCTGGAAGGGGAGCCGGAACTGGTTAACAGCGATCCCTACCAAGAAGGCTGGCTGTTCCGCATCAAAGCCTCTGACTTGGCAGAACTTGATCGCTTAATTGATGCAGAAGCGTATCTCGCATCGATTGACCAATAGCATTGTCACCATGTTCCGCATGGTCATATTCTGCAGCACGCTAATGCCACTGAGCAGAGTATGGCCGCCCTGCAGCATGTTCTAAATCCGCGAGCGGCAATACAGCCTAGCCAATCAACTCAATGCTGAGCAGAATGTCGAGCATGGTGCCATCCAATCCCCGCCCATATGCAGGAATTTGTAGCAATGAACCAGACACTCAGCCAACTTGAACACCCGCAGACATTCGTTCAACGCCACATCGGCCCCTCACCCGCGCAGCAGCAACAGATGCTCGACGCGGTCGCTGCCACTTCGCTAGATGCACTGATCGAACAAATTGTTCCCGCCAATATCCAGTTACCGACACCCCCAGCAACCGGTGAAGCAACCACTGAACATCAAGCACTGGCAGAACTCAAAGCGATTGCAGCCAAAAACCAGCGCTATAAATCCTATATCGGTATGGGCTATAGCCCGGTACTGACACCACCGGTTATTCTGCGTAACTTATTGGAAAACCCCAGTTGGTACACTGCCTACACACCTTACCAACCGGAGATCTCTCAAGGGCGTCTTGAGGCACTGCTCAACTTCCAGACTGTCACGCTTGATCTGACCGGATTGGATTTAGCCTCCGCTTCACTACTGGATGAAGCCACCGCTGCTGCCGAGGCAATGGCGCTGGCCAAACGCGCCAGCAAATTAAAGCAGGCCAACCGTTTCTTTGTCGCCGATGATCTACACCCGCAAACACTGGATGTGGTGCGCACGCGCGCCGAAACATTTGGCTTTGAGCTGATTATCGATAAACCCGCTAAGGCGTTAGAAACCGAAGGGGTGTTTGGTGTACTGCTGCAACAGGCCGGTAGCAGCGGTGAACTGCATGACTACAGCGCTCTGCTACAGCAGTTGAAACAACGCAACATCATTAGCTGTATGGCTGCCGACATCATGGCATTGGTGCTACTCACTGCTCCGGGTCAGTACGGGGCAGATGTGGTATTTGGCTCTGCGCAACGTTTCGGCGTGCCGATGGGTTATGGTGGCCCACATGCGGCTTTTTTTGCCTGTCGTGATGAGTTCAAACGCTCAATGCCTGGCCGGATCATTGGCCTGTCACGCGATGCGGCAGGCAACCCAGCGCTACGCATGGCAATGCAGACGCGTGAACAGCACATTCGGCGTGAAAAAGCCAACTCGAATATCTGTACTTCACAGGTTCTGTTGGCCAACATTGCTGGCCTGTATGCGGTCTATCACGGCCCGCAAGGGTTACGACGCATTGCTCAGCGGATCCACCGCCTGACTGATATTCTCGCCACTGCGCTACAGCAAGCCGGTCTGAAACTACGCCATCAAACTTGGTTCGACACGCTCTGTGTCGAGGTCAACGATAAAGCAGCCACATTAGCGCGCGCAACAGCGCAGGGGATCAACCTGCGTAGTGATCTGCAACATGCTGTCGGCATCACACTGGATGAGACCACCCGCAGTGAAGATATCCAAACCTTGTTTGCACTGTTAGTGGCAGATGATCACAACACCGCTACAACGCTGCCACTCGATATTGCTGCACTGGATAACACGCTAAGCCAGCACAGCAGCTCAATTCCTGCCAACATGTGGCGTAAAGCACCGATCCTGACCCACCCAGTATTTAATCGCTATCACAGCGAAACCGAGATGATGCGCTATATGCATCGACTGGTGCGTAAAGATCTGGCATTAAATCAGGCGATGATCCCGCTCGGTTCATGCACCATGAAGTTAAATGCTGCCGCAGAGATGTTGCCAATCACTTGGCCTGAGTTCGCGGATCTGCACCCGTTCTGCCCACCAGAGCAGGCCGCCGGTTACCAGCAGATGATTGCTCAACTGGCTGACTGGCTAGCAAAACTCACCGGCTACGATGCGATGTGTATGCAGCCTAACTCAGGCGCACAAGGCGAATATGCCGGCTTACTGGCGATCCGCCGTTATCACCAAAGCCGTGGTCAAGGCAACCGCCACATCTGCCTGATACCCAGCTCGGCACATGGTACTAACCCGGCCTCAGCACAAATGGCCGGCATGAGCATTGTGGTGGTTGGCTGTGATAAAGAAGGCAATATTGATCTCGATGACCTGCACCACAAAGCGCAACAGGCGGGAGACGCGCTATCTTGTATCATGGTGACCTACCCTTCCACCCACGGTGTCTATGAAGAGACCATCCGTAGTGCCTGTGAAATTGTTCATCAATTTGGCGGCCAAGTTTACCTTGATGGCGCCAACATGAATGCGCAAGTTGGCATCACAACACCTGGTTATATTGGCGCCGATGTCTCGCACCTCAATCTACACAAAACCTTCTGCATTCCACACGGCGGTGGTGGGCCTGGTATGGGGCCGATTGGTGTCAAAGCACATTTGGCACCGTTTGTCCCTGGCCACTGCGTGGTCAATATCGAAGGGGTACTGACTCAACAGGGGGCGGTTTCTGCGGCGCCATTTGGCAGCGCGTCAATCTTACCGATCAGTTGGATGTATATCCGCATGATGGGTGCTGAGGGGCTTAAGCAGGCCAGCCAAGTGGCGATCCTGAATGCAAACTACATCGCCTGTCGACTGAAAGATGCCTATCCTGTGCTCTACACTGGGCGTGATCATCGTGTCGCTCATGAGTGCATTCTCGATATCCGACCATTAAAAGAGCAGAGCGGCATCAGCGAGATGGATATCGCCAAACGCTTGATTGACTATGGCTTCCATGCACCCACCATGTCATTCCCGGTCGCTGGCACTTTGATGATTGAACCGACTGAATCAGAAAGCAAAGTAGAGCTTGATCGTTTTATCGCTGCGATGCTTGCCATTCGGGCTGAAATAGCACGTGTCGAAGCGGGTGAATGGCCATTACAGGATAACCCGCTGGTCAATGCTCCACACACCCAGGCTGAACTGGTTGAACAGTGGCAGCATCCCTATAGCCGCGAATTGGCCGCCTTCCCTGTGCGCGAACTCCGTGACAACAAATATTGGCCGAGTGTCAAACGGCTGGATGATGTCTATGGTGATCGCAATCTGTTCTGTGCCTGCGCACCGATCAGCGACTACAGCTAGTTAATTCGGCTGACCGGCACCGGTTGCTACTCACCATCAGCAACCGGTGCCAGCATCTTTTACCCAACCGCCCTGGCAGGGTAACTCACCCGGTTAGATCCCCATCCGTTTGGAGACTGTTAACTGCCAAGCGCTGTTTATCCACTGTGCCAACTTAGCGCTGTAACTAGCAAACTGATCACGTTCTGAATTAACAAACCACCGCATACGGCAACGATCTCATCTGCAATTGGCTACTGTCATCTTGGCTCACGCGCAATAGGCTGTCTGCCGCTAAGTCGTTGTTCATCACCACTTGTACCCAAATCCGCCCATCGGCCAAACGTATCGTGGCCAATACCGTGCCAGTGCGCCGCCAGTTCTGCTCCAGCTTTAGTTCCAAATCATCACCCGGCTGTGGAAGCTGCTCAGCGACACCTTCCAGCCAGTAGAGCGCGCGCTTATTCGCCCCGCGAAACTTGGCGCGCGCCACCATCTCTTGCCCCATATAGCAACCTTTATTAAAGCTAATACCATCGAGTGCTTGCAGATTGGTTGCTTGTGGCAATAACTGCGCGCTGGTGGCGGCATCAATCACCGGATAACCGGCTTCAATTTCCAGTGCCAGCCATTGGCGACTGGCATTAAATTGCGCCCGTCCAGAGAGTTGAGTCACCAGTTGGCTTACTACCCGCTCACTGCTGATCAACAAAAAGCGTTCCACAGGCAAGCTGAAATGCAGCAGTGTTGTCTCTTCTTGCTGCAACACCGGTTGCTGTTGATCCGGCAACCGGACAAAAAACGGTGCCAGTGCCTCACGTGCCTGTTCACCTGCCACCCCTAACAGCACTGCATCTTCTTGCGGCTCGATAGTCACCTTGGAAAATACCGCATACTTTTTTAGCTCAGCCAACTGGCTTACCAACACACTACGGCGCAATAGATAAGCCAACCCTTCTGCTCGATGAAACAGGCGTAAGTTGCTAAACATCTTTCCTTTGGCATCACAATGACCACATAGCTGGTGCTGTTCAGTTGCTAATTGAGGCACATCCAGCGTCAGTTGCCCCTGAAGATATTTGACCTGATCTGCGCCATTAACTTGTACCAGTGCCCAATCTTCCAGTGAGATCAGTGTCAATGGTAACTGTGTCGCGCTGACTACCGGGCGCGGTGAAAAAGGAATGTTGAGTGCCATATCAGCCCCTGCTCTCTGTTTAACGTCAATCAAACTCACCCAATGAGTTTAGATAATGCGATCAATACTCTTTCCAATCGGTCTGCCAGATTGTTAATCTATACCCCTTCTGCAAGTGATCGCCCGAATCAGGTCAATCACCAACGCATGGACTTATCCGTCAAGAGGTTTTTATAACGTCATGGATATCAATAACAAAGCACGCATTCACTGGGCCTGTCGCCGTGGAATGCGCGAACTTGATCTCTCGATCATGCCATTTTTCGAATATGAATACGACACACTGAACGATCAGGACAAAGCGTTGTTCATTCGGTTACTCGCGTGTGACGATCCTGACCTGTTTAATTGGTTAATGAATCATGGTGCTCCGCAGGATCCTGAGCTGCAGAGAATGGTCTCCCTTATCCAAACGAGAAATAAAAACCGTGGCACCGTGGCGCTGTGATGTCCGTGTATCTTGGCATACACAACTCTTTTCATTAATGATCCACGGACTGCTGATTTTGCTGGTACTGATCTTACCCTGGCCAGAAGGATACAGCCCACTCTGGTTAATGCTGCTGGTGTTACTGGTTTTTGAATGCACCGTTAGCCAAAAGAAGATCGCTTTCAGCCGTGGTGAATTCTGGCTGTGTAACGACCAGTACGTTAAATGGCACGATGAAGAGTGGACAATGCGCAGCAAGCCGTGGATCTCGCGTTTTGGCATTCTGTTCTCTCTGCAACAAGTGGGCGGTAAACACCGCTGTCGGCTGTGGCTGGCCTCCGATGCGTTGCACAAGGAAGAGTGGCGTCACTTAAATCAACTGCTACGCAACGACAGCATCAGCAGTGGCGAAAAAAGTGACGATAAAACAGAGTAATCACTGCCATTACCGCTCAAGGTGAACCGGACAATGCACCGGTTCACCTAACACGGGCTGCCAAGCGCTAACGTACCCAGCCACAACTCTCGAGCGTCAGTAATGCCGAGTCGACAGCCTGCAAGTGAGACACTGTGCACAATCATCGCTATAGGTGTGCATCTATCTCCAGCAAGATCTGTTCACACCAATCCTGCAAACGCTGATCAGTTAATTGATACTGGTTCACTTCATCCAGCGCCAAACCAACAAACTGCTGACCATCTGCCGTCAACGCCTTAGAAGCAATAAACTCAAACCCGGCTGTCGGCCAGAAACCGACAAACTGAGCCCCCAGTGGGGCCAGATAGTCGTGCAAGATCCCCAACGCATCCAAGAACCATTCGCCATACCCCAACTGGTCGCCCATGCCATACAGCGCCACAATCTTCCCTTGCCAATCAAGGCGCGCTAACTGCGGCCAAATTGCTAGCCAATCTTCCTGTAATTCACCAAAATCCCAGGTTGGAATGCCGAGGATTAACACTTGATATTGCTCGATCCGTTGTGGCGCAACTTCGCGCAGATTGTGCAGTTCAACCAGATCACTGCCTAAAATCTGACTGATTTTCTCTGCGACTATTTCGGTGTAGCAGGTGGTTGAACCATAAAACAGACCAATTTTCATTGCGATACCAAATTACCTATCTTACTGTCACGATAATTTAAACTGCCAGACATCATGATTGGTGGTTGCTACCGCAATAGCCCCCGCCGTTAACGCACTCTGGGCATCATCCTGATCACAAACCAAACCACCGGCTATGATCGGCAGCGCGACCTTTTCGGCAACCCAACCGAGAACTTTCGGCATACATCCCGGCAAGATCTCGATGCAGTCAGGTGTCGACTGAGCGACCTGCTTACCAATGTTATGAAAAGAGATTGAATCCATAATGAACAGACGATGGATCGCATAAAAACCATGCTGACGTGCCGCTTTTACCATCGCTGCTTTGGTGCTGATAATACCATCAGCCTGAGTAACAATTTTCAAGAAATTAATCACAATCTCTTTGTTCGAGCTACCTTCCAGCAGATCAACGTGTACAAAAGCGTGTTTACCTGCTTCTTTTATCTGCTGGACAATACGCCCAATATTGCAGATATTGCCGTATAGCACCGAGATAATCTGGCAATCAGACTGCACAGCAAGCTGTAGGCTTTCATGATCTTTCACTGCGGCAATCACCGGGTGCAGTTTCAACAGTTCAATGATAGACACAGTAAACCTCCCCT
Organism: Serratia microhaemolytica; assembly: GCF_004011885.1. GTDB lineage: Bacteria > Pseudomonadota > Gammaproteobacteria > Enterobacterales > Enterobacteriaceae > Serratia_G > Serratia_G microhaemolytica. Next base: position 91,402 of record NZ_SBEF01000010.1, read on the forward strand.
AGCTAAAAAACCGTTTGACAGTGGATAACATCTGGCCGCTAACGCCGCCACAACTACTCAGCATCATAGGCTAAATTGGGTGCTAACCAGCGCTCAGCTTCACTCAACGTGATGCCCTTACGCTCGGCATAGTCTGCCACCTGATCGCGCTGGATCTGTGCCACTGCAAAATAGCGGCTTTGTGGATGGCTAAAGTACCAACCAGAAACTGAAGCTCCCGGCCACATAGCAAAAGAGTCGGTCAGCTTCATGCCGGTATGTGTTTCAACATCAAGCAGTTGCCAGATGGCCTGCTTTTCACTGTGTTCCGGACAAGCAGCATACCCGGGTGCCGGACGGATCCCTTGATACTCTTCGCGGATCAACGCCTGGTTATCCAATACTTCATCAGGCGCGAAGCCCCAATAGTGTTTACGCACCTGTTGATGCAAGTACTCAGCAAAAGCCTCCGCCAAACGATCTGCCAACGCTTTCACCATGATTTTATTGTAATCATCATGGTTTTCATCGTAGGCCGCTGCCAGTTGATCCTCCTCCAGCCCCCCAGTCACCGCAAAAGCCCCCAGATAATCAGCCTTACCGCTCTGTTTGGGTGCGACAAAATCAGCCAGACAGTAGTTGGCAAAATCGGTTTTTTCGGTCTGTTGGCGCAGATGGTGGCTGATTGCTAAACAGTGCTGACGGCTTTCATCACGATAAATTTCAATATCATCCCCCACGCTGTTGGCCGGGAACAGGCCAAATACCGCCCGTGGACGTAAACTCGCTGTCGCGGCTAACTGATCCAGCAACTGATTGGCGTCGTGATAGAGACGCGTCGCCTCTTCGCCTACCACTTCATCGGTTAAAATACGCGGATATTTACCAGCAAGCGACCAAGTCATAAAGAATGGCGTCCAGTCGATATAGTGACGCAACGTGTTAATGTCTGCTTCCAGTGTGACTACACCCAGTTGGTTTGGTACTGGCGGCTGATACTGCTGCCAATCGAGGCCAAGCGCATTAGCGCGCGCCTGTTGCAGGCTCACTGGTGGAGTACGTGGTTTTTTACGCCCATGCTGCAAACGTACCGCCTGATACTCGTTACGTATCCGGCTGACAAATTCATCACGCTGGCTATCAGAAAGCAGTGCGGAAACCACCCCGACACTGCGTGAAGCATTCTGCACGTAGACCGTTGGGCCACTGTAATGCTGCTCGATTTTCACTGCTGTATGCGCTTTCGACGTGGTCGCACCACCAATCAATAATGGCAACTTAAAGCCTTGACGTTCCATCTCTTTGGCAACATTGACCATCTCCTCCAGTGACGGCGTGATCAGCCCCGATAAGCCGATAATGTCCACCTGCTGTTCACGCGCTGTCTTTAAGATCTTGTCAGTGGGCACCATCACACCAAGATCAATAATTTCATAGTTGTTACACTGCAACACCACACCAACAATGTTCTTGCCGATGTCATGCACATCCCCTTTTACTGTCGCCAGCAGGATCTTTCCGGCAGCGCTGCCCTGCTGTTTGCTTGCTTCAATAAATGGCTCCAAATAAGCCACCGCCTGTTTCATCACACGGGCAGATTTGACCACCTGAGGCAAAAACATTTTACCTTCGCCAAACAGATCCCCGACGACATTCATCCCCGCCATCAACGGCCCTTCGATCACCTCTATCGGCCGTTGCACCTGCTGACGCGCCTGCTCAGTATCCTGCTCAATAAATTCCGTGATCCCTTTCACCAGAGCATACTCAAGCCGCTTGTTGACCGGCCAGTTACGCCACTCAGCCAGCTGGGTCACTTCGTTCTCTTTGCTGCCACGATACTTCTCTGCCAGTGCCAACAGCCGTTCGGTGCTATCCTGACGGCGGTTGAGAACGACATCCTCTACCGCCGTGCGCAATTCGACACTCAGATCATCATAAATCGCTAATTGCCCGGCGTTGACAATACCCATATCCATGCCGTTAGCGATCGCATGGTACAGGAACACTGCGTGGATCGCCTCGCGCACTGGCTCATTACCACGGAACGAAAACGAAACGTTAGAGACACCGCCAGAGATCATCGCGTGCGGTAGATGCTGTTTTATGTCTGAACAGGCATTGATAAAATCAACGGCATAATTGTCATGCGCCTCAATCCCAGTGGCAACAGCAAAAATATTGGGATCAAAAATGATATCTTCAGGCGGGAAGCCAACCTGCTCGGTAAGGATCTGGTATGCCCGGCGGCAGATGTCAAACTTGCGCGCCCGTGTATCCGCCTGCCCGACCTCATCAAATGCCATCACCACCACAGCAGCACCATAACGCCGCACCAATTTGGCCTGATGGATAAACGCCTGCTCGCCCTCTTTTAATGAAATTGAATTGACGATCCCTTTACCCTGTAAACATTTTAGTCCCTGTTCGATCACACTCCATTTTGACGAATCAATCATCACCGGCACACGCGCAATATCAGGTTCGGAGGCGATCAGATTAAGAAAACGGACCATTGCCGCTTCAGCATCCAGCATCCCCTCATCCATATTGATATCGATGATCTGTGCGCCATTCTCAACCTGCTGTCGCGCCACCTCGAGTGCCTGTTGATACTTCTCTTCCTTGATCAGCTTCTTAAAACGCGCCGACCCGGTGACGTTGGTTCGCTCACCAACATTCACAAACAACGAATTGGCATCAATGGTCAGCGGTTCCAATCCAGAGAGACGACAGGCAACCGCTAAACCAGGCAACTGGCGCGGGGCAATTCCAGCCACCGCCTGCGCCATCGCAGCAATATGTACTGGCGTAGTGCCACAACAACCACCGACAATATTGAGGAAACCCGCCTTAGCCCACTCAGCCACCTGTTCAGCCATCTGAGCGGCATCCAGATCATACTCGCCAAACGCATTCGGCAAACCAGCATTAGGGTGCGCACTGACATAACTTTCACTGATTCTTGCTAACTCAGCGACATACTGCCGCAACTCTTGTGGCCCAAGCGCACAGTTGAGGCCAAATGCAATCGGGTTAACATGACGCAGTGAGTTATAGAATGCTTCGGTAGTCTGCCCCGACAAGGTGCGCCCAGAGGCATCAGTAATAGTGCCTGAAATCATAATCGGCAGTGTTACGCCCAGCGCCTCAAACTCACTGGTCACAGCAAATGCTGCTGCTTTCGCGTTAAGTGTGTCGAAGATAGTCTCGATCATAATCAGATCAACACCACCTTTTATCAGCGCACGGGTGGAGTCGCGATAAGCTGCCACCAATTGATCAAAGGTAACATTGCGCATCGCTGGGTCATTAACATCCGGGGAGATCGAAGCAGTGCGGTTGGTTGGCCCCAACACCCCAGCGACAAAACGCGGTTTGTCCGGGGTTTTCGCCGACCACTCATCGGCACAGGCGCGCGCCAAGCGTGCAGCCTGATAGTTGATCTCATCAGACAGTGTTTCCATCTGATAATCAGCCATCGCAATACTGGTCGCGTTGAAGGTGTCGGTTTCAATAATATCTGCACCTGCCTCTAGGTAGGCCAGGTGAATAGCGCGGATCACTTCGGGTTTGCTCAATACTAGCAAATCGTTATTGCCCTTCAGCTCAGTAGGCCAATCCGCAAAACGTTGTCCTCGATAATCCTGCTCTGCCAATTGATGTTTCTGGATCATCGTGCCCATCGCACCATCCAGGATTAAAATACGCCGTGTTAACTGTTGGCGCAGTTGTTCTGCTTGATTGCTCACAGTTGCTCCTTCACACCCGCTGATTGACTGTTGCCACACTACGGCAACCACAGAAAATATGTTGCATTCTCACTTGGAAAATCAATTGACTGCCATGCTAACACAGTTCATCACCAGCAACAGTCAGCCACCCGGTAATAGGCACAAAAAATATCTAGCTCGATTAAGCGATGTTCTACTGCACTTTGATTATCAGCACCGCATCTACTTTCCAATAATCGGCAGGCGAGAATAAAGTCAGGCTATAGTTCCATCACTCACACAAGATCACTGCACACTATTTTTTCGACTGGCACCCACACGTTGTGCGTAGCACGAAAAAAACAGTTCCCATTTATCGCCATCACTGTTTTAATCGAACAATCTTATTTAACCTATTGCTTCGAACAGGGAATGTGAACATGAGTACCCAACCCAGTGGATTGCAATTCACCCTCAGCGCCGGTGGCCAACCGGCCGACACCTTCGCAGTGGTCGATTTCACCCTTAACGAACACTACTCCTCGCTGTTTGAACTGGAACTTAACCTTGCCAGCAGCAACCCGGCGGTTGATTTTGATGCCGTACTCGATCGCGGTGCCAAACTCTCGGTCTGGCGCGACGGCGTGCTGCAACGCACCGTTTCCGGCATTGTCACCTGCTTTCAACAGGGCGACAGCGGCTTCCAGCAAACCCGCTACCGCATGGAAGTACGCCCCAGCCTGTGGCGCTTGAGCCTGTGCCGTAACTCACGCATCTTCCAGCTTGAGACGATCGAGCAGATCATCAGCAAACTGCTGCGTGAAGCGCAAATCGTCGACTATGCCTTTGGCCTGCGCCACCCGCACCCAGCACGCGAATTCTGTGTGCAGTACCAAGAGAGCGACCTTGAATTTATCCAGCGCCTGGCCGCCGAAGAGGGCATCTTCTACTACTTTGAATTTAACCAAGGCCGCCACACGGTGGTGTTTGCTGATGATGTTGGTATCGTGCCAAAGAAAGCCAGCCTGCCCTACAACCCGAACGTCGCGGCACAAGCCAACGAGTTGTGCGTCAACCGCTTTATCTGTAGCGCTCAAGTGCGCCCGGCGGAGGTGCAACTGAAAGATTACACCTTCAAAAACCCGCGCTGGGATGCGACATTCAGCCAACAGGCCAGCGGTGAAATCGCTCAGCGTCGCAGCTACCAACAGTTTGATTTTCCTGGTCGCTTCAAAGATCAGCAACACGGCGAAGATTTCACCCGCTACCGGCTGGAGGCACTGCGCAACGATGCTCGCTTGGGGCGCGGCACCAGCAACGACTTCCGCCTGCAACCCGGCATTCGCCTGACGCTGAGCCAGCACCCGCGCGCCGACCTGAACTGTGCCTGGCAACTGGTGGCGACCCAGCATCACGGCCAACAGCCGCAAGCGCTGCAGCAAGAGGCCGGTGAGCAAGGCACCCACCTCAATACCGAGTTCCAGTTTATCCCGCGTAGCCAAACCTGGCGGCCAACGCCACTGCCGAAACCGGTCATCGACGGGCCACATCTGGCCAACGTGGTTGGCCCCGGCAACGAAGAGATCTTCTGCGATGAACATGGCCGCATCCGCGTGCAGTTCCGCTGGGATCGCTACGGCAACAGCGACGACCACAGCTCATGCTGGATCCGCGTCAGCCAACCGTGGGCAGGACAAGGCTGGGGGATGATCGCCATCCCGCGCGTCGGCCAGGAAGTGGTGGTCGACTTCCTGCATGGCGACCAGGATCAACCGATTGTTACTGGGCGTACCTATCACGCGGTCAACCGCGCCGCGCTGAAACTGCCGATGGCGAAAACCCAGATGGTGCTGCGCAGCAAAACCCACAAAGGCGAAGGCTACAACGAACTGCGTTTTGAAGACGCCAAAGGCCGGGAAGGCCTATTCCTGCGTGCCCAGCGCGACATGACCACCCAAGTGCTCAACAACCGCGTCACCGAAGTCAGCGCTAACCACATCGAAACGGTGCAACAAAATCAGCAAATTGAAATTGGCCAACATTATCACTTCACCACGCACGGCAACCACACCCTGACGGTTCAGGGCGATCAACGCACAGAAATCAACGGCCAACAACAACGCACAGTACAGCAAGTGCTGGAACTGGCCTCGGCGCGCGGCATTCGGCTGGAGAGTGGCGCATCGGCACTGGAACTGCACGCCGATGGTCACATCAGCCTGCACGGCAAAAACTTCAACATTTATGCCACACACAACGGCCAGATCACCGCCAGCCAAGCGCTCGATCTCAACGATGAACAGCAGCTTGCCGAAGCCAGCCAGTGGATAAAAAATGCGTTTGCTGGCCAGCCATTAACGGTCGAAACCGCTGCCAACGTCACACCGGAAGCGGCTGCCGCGAGTGCTACCGCACGCGCAGCCGCCGCTAGCGAGACTGCACCGGCACTGAGCACACTCAACAGCGCAGCGGTGGGGCGATTGCTGGCCGCCGGAGCGCTGTATCACCAAAACCCAGAAACCTTTGCCACTATCGCCGAACAGTTGGGTGGCGAAGCGCTCAGTGCCTATCATAATGATTACCAAGACCCGAGTTCGAAAGAGTTAATCAGCCAACTCTCAACCTTGGCCGATTTTGTCCCGGTGGTCGGTGATATTAAGGGCTTTGCCGAAGCGGAAGACACACTCGATTTTCTCGCTGCCGCCATCGGCGTGATCCCGGTCGTCGGCGACGCCGCTGGCAAAGCGCTGAAAGCAGCGAAACACGCGTTGAAAAAAGGCGATGTCGCTGGGGCGTCGAAGTTGGTTAATCAGGCCAGTGAGAAGGTTTCGGCATATAATGCAGCAACCTATGCTGGCTTGAAGTTGGATCTGAAAACCACTGAGGCGGCAAATCAAGTTGTGGAAAGTTTGCGTAATACTGGAAAGCTACCAGCTCATTACCTCACAAAAGAAATGGCTACAGAGAAAGGATGGAGGGCAGGTAAGGCTCTACATAATAGTGTGAAAAATGGAAAGATTGGCGGAGATATATTTAAGGATGCAGATAATTTATTACCGTCTATGCCAGATCGAATTTGGTATGAAGCTGATATTGGTCTAGATAGTAAAATGTCTAGAAGTAATCAACCAGGAACTCGTTTGTTATATTCGAATGATGGTTTACTTTACATCACAACAGATCACTATGAAAGTGTGACTTCAATAGGTAAGTGGAAGTAAATGATGAATAAAGTAATTTTAAATGGGGAACATATACACACTGAGCTAGAATTTCACAAAGCGATTTCTGAATCGTTGGGTTTTGGTTCGAATTATGGAAAAAACCTTAATGCATTATGGGATCGCTTAAGCACAGACGTTGAAAGACCAGTGATCATAATATGGTTAAACTCTGAACAATCAAAAGAATTTCTCAATGAATACTTTGACAGGATCATTGAAATTTTCGAGCAAACGAAGCAACAAGACATTCGATTCAATTGGGAGGATAAATTTGACTATTTATTAAAGTAGATAGAATCCCCTTGCCCAAGTTCAGGTCGGGATTCTACTTTGTGTGATAATTAACTCAACCTTGGCCGATTTTGTCCCGGTAGTCGGTGATATTAAAGGCTTTGCCGAAGCGGAAGACACACTCGATTTTCTCGCCGCGGCCATCGGCGTGATCCCGGTTGTCGGCGACGTCGCTGGCAACGCGCTGAAAGCAGCGAAACACGCGTTGA